>NZ_JAPDCH010000005.1:0-280876 GCF_027705925.1 Aeromonas sp. Y289-2 | reverse complement strand
GCCGCGCTGGAAATCGGCATGGGTCTGAAAGGTGACGTGGTTGTGATGGTCTCCGGTGCTCTGGTACCGAGCGGCACAACTAACACCGCCTCCGTGCATATACTCTGAGCGGGAGTCGAGTCTTTTTAGTCCCATACTAGACTTAAACATTCTTAGCTAACTTCTAACTACTCAGAACCCGTGATGCACCATATCACGGGTTCTGTATTTCAAGAGGGGGTACGCATATGTTATAAATATGCGCTATCTTACCGCCTTGATATCACTGCAGAAAACGTGGTTTACCACCTTTCCATCTTCTGCGGGGCACTTCCATTTTACCTATGCTTCTGAAGAGCTCATACATCACAGTCAGTAGCATTTCATCAAATTTGAGCAAATAGTTCAGCACATTATGCAATAGCAGATGACGTTCTTCTAAGTCATCGTGATACACCATGCTAATATCGTATATTCCCTACTCCTCAAACTTATTCCTATACGCATTACAGTTGTAATATGTTCTGGGTGCACTGCTCAGTGATTTCCAGCCTTGGCCTAATCGACGCCAAAGGTTAATATCAGTGACGGCGTATCGTTTGTGGGCACGGATGGCGCCAGATAACGGCAAGCATTAAACCTCAGGCCTAGGTTCCAATACGCCAGCGAAGGAGGCGATCCGGGTCGGTTTCGATTACTTCAAAGGCAACCTGAATCGGGTCAGCGCAACGGCCAAGTTCTCCGAGCATGAGTACCATTTGCATGTGGTCGAGCTACATAACTCCGGCCCCAGCACCAAAACCAGTCTGGCCGCGCTGGTGGCGTTTTGTTCCATTCTGATGGGCAAGGTGGTGCAGGAGCAGATGGTGGTGCTGGGTGACATGACGCTAGGCGGTGTGGTCAATCCGGTTGAGGATTTGGCTGGCAGTCTGCAACTGGCAATGGACAGTGGCGGAAAACGAGTATTACTGCCGATGGCGTCAGCCTCGGATATTCCAACCGTACCGGCGGAGATCTTCTCCAAGTTTCAAATCAGCTTTTATGCTGATCCGGTGGATGCCGTCTACAAGGCATTAGGGGTTCAGTAGTCAGCCAAAAAAAGAAGTCTCAGGTAGGGCGAGCTACATGCTCACCCTCTGCCTCAGATTTATCTTTTCGTGGCTTGAACATTACCGCATTCCTGCCGGTAGACATCCAGATAGAGATATCCGTAGCTGGCTTTGGGATTAGCCAGACATACCCATTCCCCTTGCTGCAACGTCACCAATTTATCTTGGTCACTCAGTAGTTCTCCTTGTTGAAAGAGCTTGCTAAGGCGCTCAATAAAACTCGGTATAACGGTATCAATGTCGGTGAGCCATTGCTCGTCAGCATCGCCATAGACGCCGCAGCGATCCCAAAGCAGGGAAACCCTGCTTCGTTCAACAATTGCACGTGCGCCAAAACGTGGTTGAACTTGGGTGTGTAATCCCCAACTCCCTATGGTTCCCATTTTCTGTGTACTCCTAATGATGGTAAGTCGTTGTAGAGCTCACTGCTGGCCATGCCTTCTTCCTCCATGGGCTACCTGACCGGCGTGGTAGTTACAAATTCCCTCGTTCTGCCAGCGACACCACACCCTCAGTACCGACGACCAGATGCTCCAAAATCCGGATATCCACCAGTGCCAGGGCATTCTGTAGGCGCAGGGTGATCTCGATATCTGCCCGGCTGGGTTCCGGGTATCCCGACGGGTGGTTATGCACCAGCATCAGGGCGGCAGCATTGTGGGGCAGTGCTCGCTTGACGACATCGCGGGGGTAGATGGTCGCAGCGGACAGGGTGCCAAGGAACAGTTCCTCGTAGGCCAGGATCCGGTGTTGGTTATCGAGGAACAGTGCCGCAAAAACTTCTCGATCCCGTGTTTGCAGCAGCCCTTGCAGGGCCTGATGGGCCAAGTGTTTATCGGTAATAGCTTCTCCCTTGGCCAGTTTCTGCCGGGCAACAGCTTGGGCGATGGTGAGCAGGTCATCGTCGGTGACAAGGTCAGTCACCCGGTAGGTGCCGGGTTGCTCCCCGGCGGTGAGTTTTTGATGCAACATGATTAGGCTCCATACGCCATCGCCCCACCGCATTGGACGCGGCAGGCTAGGCGAAGTAGTTGGTTAATGGGTTACTGAATGGGGTGTGACCGCAGGCTTGGCTGGCTGTGTTCAGGCCGCCAAGGTGTGCGGGGTGTAGTCGTGTAGCGGAATGTGGTAACTGGTGGCGAGCATGGTGCCTAACTGGGTTAGCCAGCGGTGATCCGGATGATCGCACAGCCATTGCGCCAGTCTGTCACCCCGTTCGTTTTCATAGCGTAGGTAGATAGCGTAACCGGCCACCGGCTGGCCTTGGTCATGCACTGCTTCAATCTGACCATTGTGCTCAAGATAAGCCTTCAGCTCGATGGCGATCACGGCGTTAATCATCTTCGCTCTCCTTGTCGGCGATGGGGTCACTCTCCAGGACATAGCCGCGATGGGTGCAGATGCGCTGCAGGTCAGCCAGGAAACTTGCCAGTACGCGAGGCCGCTCGGTGAGCGGCACGGGTCCAGCTTGGCAACGCCAGAAACAGCGACGTTTGGGGGCGATGCAGATCTCATCTCTCGGCTGGCTCATGGTGTGCCAGTCCTCGGCATTGCTGATGGTGAGCAGTTGCCACTGCACGCCTGACCAACGGACCTGCAGGGTGACTGTGCGGATGTGTGGACTATCCGGTGTCAGGTGCAGCAGCCATCGCTGACTACTGCGGGTGGGGGTTATCTTGGCGTTGGCGACAACTTGTCCCAACCACTGACGTGAGTAGTGGGAGAGCGCTAATTCTTGGCTCATCGTGTCCTCCTAATCTCCTGCGACCGTGACGCTGAAACACTCCAACCGGCAGTAGGCAATGAAGTTGCTCTGCCAGATATCGAACAGCTCCCGCGCTTCGGCCAGCCGCAGCGGTCCCCAGCCCAGCATGGTGTGTTCCCCATCAAGGAAGTTGAAATCGAGCTCCTTGCTGAGCTCGGCATCCGAGCCCAGCCCTTGATAACTGAAGTCGGTGACGTAATCGAACAGCCAGCCATCGAGCCCACGGATCAGCCGGATCTCGACTGGGTGCACGCCGCCTTGAGCGGCACTGTAGCCGGGGTTACGAAAGTTGAAGGTCAGTTGGGTTAAGCGCTCGATGTCGAGCTCGGTTTTAGCGACTTCTTGGTTGAGCAGAACCAGCAAAGCTTGGGCAACGGGCAGGGCAAAGCCCTCCCGGAAAAAGGGAATGGCCATGGTGTACTCCTTGTGGGGGTTAATCTTGGTCGAACAGCTCGCGCATTTTTTTGGCCACACGGGCACGGATCTGTTCATCAATAAAGGCGGCAATGCTGGCGAGAGCTGCACTCAGTACCGCTATGTCATCGGTGAGTCCCATCGGCAACACATCCGGGATCGCATCAATGGGCGATATAAAGTAGGCCAGCGCACTGTAAATCAGGAGCTTGGCCCAAAGCGGCAGATCATCCTTTTGGCTGGTGTAGTAGAGCAACAGGCAGGTCTCGATAAAGGGCCGACCGGCACGTTTGGCAAAGGCCCAGAGTTTGTGCCAAAAGCCTTGGTGATCGAACGGCTCGCATTCAGGGGGAATGCAGGGGGGCATAGTGCGTCTCCTTCAAGAGTGGGTGAATGGCAGAAATAAAAAGAGGAGGCAAATGCCTCCTCTTGGATGGGAATGGGTGTGACCTATTGGTCCCACATCAAGCAGTCAAACTCGGGGGTATTGGTGGCGGGCAGAACTGATGCCACCTCTTGGGTCGGCAGTGCGAGCTGCTTGCCGTCAGCCGTCAAAATTCTGATCGACTTGGCCTTGCGTAGTTTGCCCCACATGTCGAAGAAATTGTTCTCACCGACACGGGACTCGGTCTCATAGGGCGCATCGTATTGGCTGCCATCGACGACGATGGAGAAAGCCTGCCCAGCATAAGAGCCGTACTCCTTGCCCTGCACGGTGGCCGTCATGCTGACCTTGCGGGTGTCATTACAGGCGATATAGAGGTTGTTTTGCTCGTTGACCACCGCCGTGTATTCGCTGGTGCCCTGACCCCAGCCGCTGCTCCAGCGTCCGGCCTCGCCATACGCCATGGCGTTGCCGCACAGCAGCAGTGCTGTTGAGGTAATGAAGAGTTTTTTCATCCCTGTGACTCCTAAAGGCTCAAGGATTTAGATGAGCCATTAACGTGGTTATTTTTTGTAAAGCACGCTGAGTGAGTTATCCACCAAGTGCTTAACGATTTCATAGTCTGGATTGTAAGTGGCGAGATTATGTGCCGCGATGGTGACGGCAGATGCGATCCCGGCTAGACCGGTAATACCGCCAAAGACACTGGCCCCTGCTGCGGCGATCCGGCCCTTGGTATACACCCGGCATTTCAGCCCGGCAGGTTCGATGCTGTTTTCAAGTTTTGTCACAGCGGCGCTCATACGCCCAGATAGCCCCACGACTTCGAAAGATTTTCGTGCACGGATCAGTGAGGCCAGCTTGTCAGTACCTAGATCTTCATAAGTCAGTCTTTCCATGTTTTGTTTCCTTGGTCGTTTAGTAAAAGGGTCTTATGGAGCCCACCTGTTGCGAGTTGGTCACGCTGGTTTATTGGTTGAGGGCCTCGCATCTGTGTCAAATCAGCGCCAATTGCCGTTTATGGACTCATTAAGTCTTTAGTCTACCTTTTGAGTCCTTATCGTCAATGGGTCCATGGTCAACCATAGAGGTTGACTGGAGGACCCATGACAGATATCAACCTTGAGCTGTTAGCCAAGAGCGTTGGCAAGGCGATCAGCCACAAGCGTACTCAAGCCGGATTCACGCAAGAGCATGTGGCTGAACACCTCAATATCGGGATGGAAGCCGTCTCTCGAATGGAGCGGGGAATTGTGGTGCCGACCGTGGTGCGGCTGGCGGAGCTCGCTCAACTGTTTGGTTGTGAGCTAGCCGACTTTCTGCGTGAGACCAGTAACCGCCCGACCGAGCAGGGCATTGTGCTGAGCCAGCAACTGGCTCGGCTCGATGATGCTGACCGAACCCTGTTGCTGGAAACGGTAGAACGGTTGGTGGAGCGGTTGGCGCGTCCCCGCTGATCACCCGCCATTCACTGGGGAGGGGATGGGTTCCCTTTCCCCAATTTGTTGGTGAGTGGACTCCTTCTTGGTTGCGGCCTCTGCGGCGTTCTGGTTGCTTGGCTTTGCGGTGCGGCATGCGAAGTAGTCGCCTCCACACCAGCGTTACCATTCGCCGTCTCGTCGCTGTTGGTTTCGGGATAGAACTCCTCCAGCAGCATCGGTACCTCTTCATCAATATCCTCAAACTGGCCGTTACGCAGCAGCTCACGAGCGGCTTGCTCCATCTGGTCGATTGCAAGGCCTGCCTCCTGGTCACGCTGGGCCGCCTCCTGTGCGAGCCTGACAGCCTCGGTCAGGTTGGTTTCCTCCCGCAAGGTTAAATCCACGTAGTAGACCGGGGTGCGGTAGGACTGGGTGGTGCTCTTGGCCCGCAGCCGTAGAGTGAGCGGCAGATAGCGGGTATGGCCCCCGCTCACAGCCTCCAGGTACTTCAGTCGAGCCGCCAGAGTGCGCACCGAGTTGTAGCCGGTGGTGCGGAAGATAAAGCTACCCAGCTCATCCCCTTGCCCCTCCACAAACAGGTTCAGTCGACCGTACAGCTTGCAGCCCTGTTGCCCTGCAAAGGCGCAGCGCTCTGGTCCAGGGCAGCTGACTTCCTCCATGCCTTGCGCCCCCACTCGTCTCGCCACCTCCCCATTCCCGACACACAACGGCCTGCCGGTTTGACGGTCAAAGGCGCTATATTCCGCCCGCAGATTCAAGTCGCTATCGTTGAACAGCACCCGTACCGGAATGGCGCGGATCTTGGTCTGCTCCTGCCCTTGGCTACTTTTTTGCGATGAGTAGTGTTGATGCAGGGGATGGAGCAACCATCCCCCTTTTTGTTGTATCTGGGTGGTGAGGGTGAAACTGTCGTCCTTCTCCGGTACCCACTTATCTTGTTTTTGCACCAGCTTGCCGATGCAGACCCGCCCGATCACGGGCGGGGTTATCGCCAGTCCTTTGATCATGGTGTTTGCCTCAAGGGTTGAATGGTGAAACGGCGCACGCCGGGCACCGGTTTGACGTAACGGGTGAGCAGGTCGGGATGATCCTGACCGAGCTTATCGAGATCCGGCGCCAGCCGGTCTTTACTGCGTTTCCAGGTGATCTTGCCGTCGGCAAACAGCCCGGCTGTCGCTTCACCCAAAGTGGCTTGCAGCCGCTGTTTGAGTTGTGACTCCTGCAGCTCGACGGCTTCCTTTTGCTCGCGCAATCTCAATAGCTCGCCAAACAGCTGGTTGAACTCGGGGGAATCGGAGAGATCCACCGTCTGGCCATCGTCACGCGGAAACAGCCAGCTCAGGGCATTGGCGGCATCACTGGATCCATCAGGCTCAGGCTGTTGGTCTTGTTGCACCATTTGCCAGAACTGTGCTTCCCGCTCGGTGAGATCCTGGATCTTCTCCTCATCGCGCTCGATGCGGTAAATCCGGAAATCCTGGCCGCCGATGAGCACTGCCACCTCAGCCCAGGCATGGCCGGTGACGGCCAGTTGATGCAGCACCTGACACTGGTAAGCCACCGGCACCCCTTCCTCCCACTGTGGGGCGCTGTGATAGCTGGCGGTCTTGATCTCCAGAATGCCCGGCCCATCGGGATGGCCGATTACCTCCCGGTCGAGGTTGGCGAGCATGAAGGGTTGCTCGGGGTGCTGCAGTACCGCATTGACCCGGCGCACCTTATAGCCGGTGCGTTTGGCGTAGACCTGCGCCAGCACAGGTTCCAGTTCGATACCCCACAGCACAGCTTCCTTGTGAGAGATATCCTCCGGCTCCTTGCGGCCAGTCTTCTCCAACCACAGGCTGAGTGGACATTTGTAGGGGGAGAGCCCCACAGCCACGGCGGCATCGGAAGAACCAATGCCGAGCTTGCGGATAGCGAGCCACTGCTCGCGGGTTAATTGAGTAGTGGAGGCCAGTCGCAGGGCCTGGCCGTATTTGGCTTTTGCTTTCATGACGACTCCTGGTTGACGGCATAAATGGCTACGCCCGGATTGGCTTGCGCCAGTCCGGGTGAGGTCGTTATGCGGCTGAATTGGGAAAGAGGAATTACTGCAGCAGAGTGAGTGCCTGATTCAGGGCTTGGGATTTGAGTTGGGCGCCCTGACCAAACCAGGCGGAATCAAGCCGGTGATCCTGGCTGCGAGCACGGCGATGGTGATCCACGTATTCCGTTACCGCATTGACCAGCCCCCAGGCGGTATTGCGGGAGCTGACAAGTTCTGAGCCCATGCCTGCGCCCTGATAGAGCTCATGCAGCCGTTGTACCGGCTTGGTGAGGATGATGTTCTCCTCATCCAGCGGTTGCGCCAACAGGTCGCTGAAAAAGCGCAGTGCCTCTTCGGGGGCGACGGGCCGCTGTGCCAGCGCCTTGGTCTGTGCCTTGAACTCATCCCAATGGGAGAGCCCCAGCCCGAGCGACTCTTTGACGGTCGCAGCATCGAACTGAGTGGAGTGGGGCACCTTGATGGCTCCGGTAGCGCTGCGCAGTGCCATCTGCAGGGTGTTGTTGCAGACTACTCGCAGCGAGGTGAACTGCGCCGTAGTGCAGAGTGTGCCGTCGCAGCTGGTCGACAGCAGCAGATAGGACTTTACCAAGTCATTGCCTTTGAGTTTTAGGTCCTGGCCGGTCTTAGCCAGTGCCCACAGCTTGCGGCCACCTTTGAGCGAGCCCGCGGTCTCCAGCTCAAAACCACCGGCTTCCACTAGGTCTTGATAGAAGTGCAGCACCTCGTGAGGCTGTACCACGTTATAGCGACGAGAGACGACGGATAGAGGCTCCAGATTATCAGAGCGGTACAAAACCTTGCTGTCTGAATAAGGGCGAATATGGAGTGCATCGGAGGCGACGTTAAACATTACGTCACTCTGCTCAATAGTCCAATTCATCCCGGCAGCCTGTAGCCATATATCGAGGGACTGTTGCGGGTGCAAAACATTGCCAAGGCCATGCCAAGGGGTTTGGCCGGTATAGGCCATGGTGTCGATCAGGTGAGCCATATCTCCTCCAAGAATTGCGAAATGCAGACATCAGCCTGCTAACTCATGGGGGTGATGTAGGTTTGAAAGATTATTGAATAGGATTCATTTGCCATTAAATGCTCATTATTTCAAGGGGCGTTACAGCATGATGGTGTTGTGCAATGAACTGCGCTGGAGGGGTACGGAGAGGGGTACGAGGCCAAAAACGACCAAGGGGTTAGCACCATGATGATGCCAACCCCTTGTTTTATATGGCGCTCCCGACTGGAGTCGAACCAGTGGCCTGTCCCTTAGGAGGGGACCGCTCTATCCTGCTGAGCTACGGGAGCTGTGTGGCGGGCATTATACAAGAAGCAACTCCCTTTTAAACCCTTGATTCTTATTCCAATACTGCCAAATCCCCGTTCTGGATGTTAAACGGCGAATATTTGTTCTGGCTGCTGATGATGGCGCCATCGTCGAATACCTGTACCACCTCGAACAGGCCGTCGGCCGGGTTGCGCATCATGCGCGACTTGCCGTAGGGGTCGATAAAGTCGGCGTTGTGCTGGATGCGGAACTGATCGCCAAGCTTGACGCCGTTGCGCCGTCCCAGATTGATGTAGGGGCCGCGTTCGTTCTGGCCGACCACTCTTGCGGTGACCGGGGCACAGGTGAGCTGGGCTACCAGGTCCTGAGCCGCCTGTTGCAACTGGTAGTTGACCTCCTGGCCATAACTTGACTGCCAGAACTGGCCGCTGCTGCTGCCCACTTGCTCCCGCTTGCCAAAGGTCCAGGTGGCGCGCCCTTCGTAGACCTTGCGGTTGACCAGACTGCCGTTGATGCCATCGAACAGGTAGAGCTGCATGCGAAAGTTGCGCACGGGATCCTCATACCAGCTGGTCAGCTGGTTGCCCTGAGACTCGATGGAGAGATCGTCGATGCTGCCGAGCACCAGATACTGGCTGTCGGTACGCAGGCTGAGCGCCTTGATCTCCTCGAGGGCACTGCGATCTCCCTGTTGCAGATGGAGCGGATCGATGCGCAGGTTTTCATCCAGCCACTGGCGCACCGCGACACCTTGCGGCGCATTGGCGAGGGTCTCGAACAGTCGTCGCGAGAGGTTCTCCGGCATGTCGTCCATGGCGCCATAGCTGGCCTGATCCGGATAGCGCATCCGCAGCCTGACCAGTGTCAAATCCTTGGCGAAGTGCTGGGTCTGGCAGATCTGGCGCTCGGCCTGAATGTCGGCCACTAGCGTGATATACATGCGGCCGTTGCGCACCTCTTCCCGCTTGAGCCGATACTGGCGAATGTCGCCGCCGGAGCGGATCTGGATCTGCTCGGATCGCAGGCTGCCATTTTCCAGACGCTGGACGCTGGAAACGGCCGCGCCGCTAGCCAGCAGCGCCTGACGCAGGGCGTCGCGGGTCGCCTGCTCGCGGGCATAGACCTCATCGCCCCCCAGAATGGCGGCGCTGCCCTGCGCTTCTATAAGCTCGGCTCGGGCGCTCAGGCTGGCCAGCAGCAGGGTCAACAGCAGCGGTAATTTCATAGCAGATACCTTGAGTTGGCGGGCAGCCGCGCCATGTTGAGGAAATGGCGCCTGCTGGCCGACATGGATCACAACACGTTCCAAGTGGCAGCGCACGTTGGCGCTGACGATGTCCATTAAAAAGCAAGAATCATGCCTCATTCCCGGCTCAAGCTTTGTCCGGCGCGTCCGATAATAAGTCAGGTGCAGATACAGGAAAGGTATCCATGAACAAACTCATCACGGCGTTGGCGCTTGCCCTGGCATTGACCGGGTGTGGCTCCGACCCTATCAATCGG
Organism: Aeromonas sp. Y289-2; assembly: GCF_027705925.1. NCBI lineage: Bacteria > Pseudomonadati > Pseudomonadota > Gammaproteobacteria > Aeromonadales > Aeromonadaceae > Aeromonas > Aeromonas sp. Y289-2. The sequence goes on along the minus strand of NZ_JAPDCH010000005.1, from coordinate 270,950 downwards.
GATCAGGGTGACCCCCGCCAGGCGGCGCAGGGGATGGAGCTCAACTGGCTGGTGGCGCGCATGACCGATCAGCTGATGGAGCGCAAATCGCTGACCACCCTGACCGAGCCCATCGCGGTGGCCTCTTTCGTCGATCTCGATACCCTGCAGGATACCAACTGGATGGGGCAGCAGATTGAGGAGAGCTTTATCTACGAGCTCAATCGTCGCGGCGAGGTGGTGGTGGACTTCAAGCTGACCGGTAGCATCAAGGTGACGCCGCAGGGGGACTTCGTGCTGAGCCGCAACTATAAGGAGCTCTCTTCCCGTTTGCCGATCTCCCGCATTCTGGTCGGCACCTTCAGCCGCAACAGCAAGGGAATTCTGGTCAATGCCCGCGTTATCGACATGCGCACCAAGATGGTGGAGACCACGGCCCAGAGCCTGATCCCGCAAAAATATCTGTTCGGTGCCAACAATTCGTTTGGTCGGGCATCGATCAATCGCGGTTATCTGATGCGTGACAGTCAGGCCCGGCCGGGCGGTCATCTGGTCAATCTGACCCCGTGAGGAGCGAGTCATGAAGATCCTGTTTGGTTGCCTGTTGGCACTCTTGCTCACCGGTTGCAGCTACAACCGGGTGGTGGATTACACCCAGGGTGGCAAGCCCGATGATTTTCCGGTGCTCAAGGCGGTGGGCTATGCGGTGATCGACATCCAGCCTGGCCCCTCCCAGTCGGAGAAGATGCTGCAAGCCATTCGCGCTTCCAAGATGGATGCTTATCGCGAGCTGGCAGAGCAGCTCAATGGTCAGCAAGTGCGCGGCCAGAGCAGCTATCGTGACCTGACCCAGACCTCCAACTCGCTGGATGTTTCTGTGGCGGGGGTGGTGCGTGGTGCCCGGGTGGTTGCCTCTTATCCGCGCGGCAATACCTATGCCACCGAGATGGAGCTCGATACCCGTGCCCTCTACAACATCAACCAGCTGATGGCCGGTCAGTTCTGAGTTGATGGGCTTGCCGTGAAAACCGGCATCAAAACAAAAGGCGAGCAGGGTGCTCGCCTTTTGTCGTTGTGGGCTGGTTAGCTCCCCATCAGCACCGGCGGCACTGCGGTGGGTTTCACATCCTCGCTCGGGTAGCAGCCCAGCACCTTGATATAGCGGGTGATCTTGGTCAGCTCCACCAGTGCGGCCTGCATCGCCGGGGTCTGCAGGTTGGCGGAGACATCGAGGTAGAACATCTCTTCCCACGGGTTGCCCTGCACCGGACGGGATTCGAGCTTGGTCATGTTGATCTCGTGGTTGCGCAGTACCAGCAGCGCCTCGACCAGCGAACCCGGCTTCTGGGAGGTGGACATGATGAGGGTGGTCTTGGCCGGGATCTGCGGCGCCACGTCGATGGGCTTGCGCGCCACCACGATGAAGCGGCTGTAGTTCTCTTTCTGGTTGGCGAGCTGCTCGGCCAGCACGTCCAAGCCATACAGTTCGCCACCGGCGGCGCTGCCGATGGCGGCGGCCTCCGGGCTTGCCAGTTCCTTCACCTTCATCATGGCGCTGGAGGAGGAGTCGCAGATCTCGTGACGGGCACCTTCCAGCTTGCTCAGATAGTGGGAGCACTGCTGGAACACCTGCGGGTGGGCATAGAAGGTTTTGATGCGACTCAGCTCGGTCGGCACGGCGGTGAGGATGCAGTGCTCAATGGGGTAGGTGAGCTCGCCGACGATGGAGAGGCTGGTGTGCTGCATCACGTCATACACCTCGTTGATGGAGCCCGAGCTGGTGTTTTCGATGGGCAGCACGCCGAAGGCGGCGCGGCCTGACTCCACCGCATCCAGTACTTCACGGAAGTTCTGGCAGTTCACCTCGATCACCTGATCCTTGTAGCGCGCCAGATATTTGCGGGCGGCCAGGCTTGAATAGGAACCGCGCGGTCCCAGATAGGCGACGCTGGTCATCGGCTCCTGCTGCTCCGGGTTGAGCAGGCTCTGCAGATAGGCCTGCTGGGAGAGCACAGAGTCTTCGATGATGGTGTGATAGATGCGGGTGATGTACTGGGCGTCCAGCCCCAGCACGCGCCCTTTCTGGATCAGGGCGACCAGCAGCTCCTGCTCCCGCTGATGGTCACGAATGGGGCGCGGGTTGGCTTGCTTGGCACGGGCGACCTCGATGCTGAGGGTCTTGCGTTTCGCCAGCAGGGCAAGCAGCTCCTGATCCAACCGGGTGATGTCTTGTCTGATCTCGTCGAGCGTTGCCATGATTGTTCCCTATCCAAGTAATCGATTGATATTAATGCAAAAAAAAGCCTCCGCTAGGGGAGGCTCGATTCGTCTTTGCTTTCTGTTCACACGACGACAGGCCTTCCCTCAAGCGGGCCGGATAAACGAGAAAGCAAAGAAGAATGGTGCGTGCATAGGTGTGTCCTTGAAGTAACGTCATAACCATTAAGGGATTTGCCGGTCTGATGCAAGTAAAACTTGCCCGCGGGCAGGGATGGGGGCAGGGTATCCGGTTAAGAAAATGGCGTATAAGCGATGTTCTATTGACTCTGTTTTGATGACTGAAACCCAGTGGGTGAGGTAAAGACGATGGCGATTATTTTCGATCTGGGACGGGTGGTGGTGAGCTGGGATCCGGTAGGCATAGTGCGTTCCGTGCGTGGTCCGCAAGGGGCCGAACAGTTGGCCGAGCAGCTCTTTAACCACCCGGATTGGCTGGAGGTGGACAGAGGCACCATGTCGCTCCATACCATGGCCCGGGAAGCGCAAGCGCGCACAGGCCTCTCGGCGGCACAGAATCTGGCCATTTTACAGGCAGTTCCCGCCTCCCTGCTGCCAGATCCCGCTATGCTAACCCTGATAGCCGAGCTGCACGGGGCGGGGCACACTCTGTATGCCCTCTCCAACATGGGTCATGCCAGCATCGACTGGTTGGAGCAGCATCAGGATTTCTGGCGCTTCTTCAGCGGCAAGGTGGTCTCGGCGCGGGTGCGGATGATGAAGCCGGAGCCGGATATCTACCGCTATCTGCTGGTGTCGTTCGATCTGAAACCGGCAGAGTGTCTCTTCATCGATGACAGTCCCGCCAACATCGCGGCCGCCGAGGCCCTCGGTATCAGGGGGATCGTCTTTACCGACGCGGCAAGTTGCCGCCAGCAACTGGGTGAGCTGGGCTGTTTGCCCGCCACCGGCAAGGGGTGATGCCCCTGTAGGAGCACTATGGAGCATGGCCGGTTTCGCAATTGGCTCAGTCACTATCCCGAGGCGACCCTGATCATCGCCTGCAAGGATGGCAGCGGTTATCAGCTCTGTGTTGAGGCTGAAGGGGAGTGCCTCTGCCTGACCGACAGTGAGGGAGGGCGCTTGACCTTCACCTCGCTGGATCAGGCGCAGGGTTTCTTGCGAGCCCATCGGGTTCACCAAGCAAGATTACGAATTTATGACGCCTAAAATGAAGACTTAGCAGCAGAATCACAGGAAATAATCATCAAGTTTTAATTTTAACCAGACTCTTTAAGGGTCTATTCAGTTTGTTTGCCGCACAATACTGCACCTGTTCATCATCCGGAGCTGTTTAATGGGTGCCAATGTAGTTGTACTGAATCAGGGATATGATCACTCTTTTCAAGCCAGGGAACAGCTGCTGATTGAGCGACTGGCAAGTTTTGACGAGCTGGTTGTCTCTTTTTCGGGACGGTTGGAATCCTGCTACAGCATCGAGCTGTGCCGCGCTGCCGGTGTGAAAATCCACGCAATTACCCTCGATAATCCGACCCGCAGTCGTAGCGAAGTGGCCCGTGCCCGCCGTTATTGCCAGCGTTATGGCATAGATCACTGGGTTATCAAGAGTGACGAGATCGTCTTTTGCGATCGCCTGCCAAATATTGAAGGGCTGATCGACCCGATTCGCCGCATTGGTGAGTATGTGCAGACTCGTTCTGAGTGGGCTCATCTGCCGTTGCTGGTTCCGGCAGCGGTGGAGGAGCGTGATGATTATCTTGCCCAGTTCGGGTCTCTGCCTGCCAACTCAATCTGGTTTTTTGCCGACAACGGATTGATGCGCCGCGATTATCGTTACGGCTTCAACAAGCGTCAGCTCGGTCGCTGGGGAAAGGGGAGCAACGGTTGCCTTAGCAATCGCTTCACCAATCCACGGCAGCTTGAGCAGCGTTATTTGCGAATGGTGGATCAGGCCGAGCAGATGCTGGCCGACATGGGGCTGGACGAGGCACAGGTCTTTTTCCATACCCTGTGTGACTGCTCCACCACCCTAGCCCGGGTGCGTCTGCCAGAACATCAGCGTGCGCAGGCATTTGATATGCAATCGGATATTTTGTCTGCCCTCAAGGGGAGTAAGTTCGATCTGGTGACCCTGGATATGGCACAGAAAGAGCGGCACGATCTCGCCATCTAGCCTGCGGGCAAGCGATGCGGGTGCCAGAACGTGAGTGCCGTCATAGGCAAGGGGCGACGGGACTGTTTATACTGTCGCCCTTTCACCCGTTACCGAGCTTCGCCCAATGAAACCCTTCTCCCGTCTGCTGATTGCCCTGTGCCTCTCCCCCGTATTGGCGCAGGCTGCCCCTCTTTCTCAGGTGACGTTGCCCGATGGTCGGCAGGTTCAGCTCAACGACGACTTCACCTGGGAGTATCTGGTGGTTAAACCGGCCGAGTCCGTACAGGGCATGGCTGCTGATGGGAAGGCTGGGGCCGTGGTAGCCGTCGCTGCTCCGGTGCTGACCGATCAGGCCAAGGCCAATCCGGAACTGCTTGCCCAGATGGCGCGTGACGGTGTGGTGGTCAAGCTGGACAAGATCGAGGGATCTGACCCGCTGGTGCTGACCTTTATGGTGAGCAATACCGGCACCCGCAATGTAGTCGGGGTGCGTGGCATGGTGACCCTGTTCAGTGCTGACGGGGTGCAGCTGAGCCGTCAGGAGGCCCGCTTCTGGGTTGCCGAGAATCGCCTGCCGGAGACCTATCTGCGCAAGGGGCAAGCCCGTCCGTCACTGGCACTCGAGATCCCCCGTCCTGCCGGATTGACTGGTCAGCCGCTGGTGCGGGTCGAAATTGACGAGGTGGTCTTCCGCTGATTTGGCGTTGTTCCGGCCCATGCAAACCGTGTGGGCCGGCAACTTGTTGCCGCTGACACCCCCTGCAATATCTGCTTACATCTGACATGGTTCTGCAATAGCTTGCAGCTCGGCAAGCCGGGAACCTGATCGCACAATGACTCCATACCAGCTCGCTAGCAACGGGCCCAATCACATGGAGTTATCATCATGAAAAAAGCAACTGTCTCTCTTCTGGTTCTGGCCGGGTTTGCCTCTACTTCCGTCATGGCGCAGGATGCCTTCAGCTACGCCAAGGGTTCCGCCACCTGGGCGCACACCAAATCCGACTATCTGAACAACAACCCGCTGTTCCCACGTGATGCCAGCAATCAGGGCACTCGCGATTTTGGCGGTGTGACGCTGGATCTCTCCAAATCGTTCTCCAACAACTTCTACGGTCGTCTGCTCTCCGAGGGCTCCTCTGCCCAGCACGGCAATGACAGCATGGGTATCGGCAGCCTGGGTATCGGTGTTTTCACCCCGCTTAGCACCGGCTTGAACCTCTACGGTGAAACCGGTCTGATGGGTTACACCATGGAGCGCGAGCAGGCGTATGACGTCAAGGGCTGGGATCTGGTGAGCCGCAAGAGCAGTGGCAGCATGTACGGTGAAGTGGGTCTGCGCTACGACATCGGCAATGTCGAGCTCTCCACTGCCTACCGCTACGCCAACATGACCGACGATATGCACGACTTCAAGGTGGGCGGTGCCTACAAGCTCAACCAGAACTGGGCACTGACTGCCGATTACACCTATCGCAACTGGGATCTGCAAAAAGGTTCCATCTCCAGCCTGGGTGTGAAGTACAGCTTCTAATTTTCCTTCCCGTAGTCCGTAGTGTCTTGATTTTTACCCATGGCGTTCGCCATGGGTTTTTTCTTTTTCCGGTGATCCCTTTTTTCTCCTTGTGTCGTATCAGTCGCAAATAGTTATACAACTTTCATTTTTTTGTATAACTGCTATAACTGAATCAAGGCTTATACAAGGAGCGCCATTATGTACAAGATTAAAGTCGGTATCAGTGCCTGCCTGCTGGGACAAGAGGTGCGTTTCGACGGGGGCCACAAGCGCTCCAGCTTCTGCGAACGGGATCTTGGCGCTCACTTTGACTACCACCCCGTCTGTCCCGAGATGGCTATCGGTCTCGGGGCGCCCCGTGCCGCCATCCGGCTGGTCAAGCGCAACGGCGAGATCCGCGCCGAGGCGAGCAACGGTAGCTTCGATGTCACCGAAAAGCTGATTGCCTTCAGCGAGCAGAAGGCACGTCAGCTCGACTTTATCTCCGGTTATATCCTCTGTGCCAAATCACCCAGCTGCGGTATGGAGCGGGTCAAGGTCTATGGCGCCAACAACGAGGGGAGCGCCAAGGAGGGGATTGGCCTCTTTGCCAAGGCGTTAATGGAGGCCAACCCCCTGCTGCCGGTGGAAGAGGATGGTCGGCTCTGTGATCCCATCCTGCGGGAGAACTTCGTGCTGAGGGTCTTCGCCTACCACGACTGGCAGCAGCTCTGCGCCCGCGGCATTACCGCCTCTGCGCTGATCCGCTTCCACTCCCGCTACAAGTATCTGGTGCTATCCCATGCCACCACCCACTACCGGGCGCTCGGCAAGCTGCTCGGCAATCTGGGCAAGTCCACCAACCTGCAGGAGGTGGCCGACAACTACATCAAGGGATTGATGACGGCGCTGACCCTGCGAGCCAACCGCCGCAGTCACACCAATGTGCTGATGCACCTGCAGGGCTACTTCAAGCGGGTGCTGACCCCGGCCCAGAAGCAGGAGCTTGCCGATACCATCGACAAGTACCGCACCGGCATATTCCCCTTGCTGGTGCCGCTCACCCTGATCCGTCACTACCTGCGCGAGTACCCCAATCCCTATCTCGCCGAGCAGGTTTATCTCAATCCGCACCCCGATACGCTCAAATTGCGTTACGGGCTCTGAATCCGTGCTGTTGCCCCGGCGCATGGCTTGCGCCGGGGAGCCTTACCCCTCTGTTTGATGGACGTTGTCATGTCTGATTTATCGCAAGAAGTTGCTCCTCTGGCTGATGAGGGGATCTACCCCATTCGCGAGGTCTCCCGTCTCACCGGCGTCAACGCCGTGACCCTGCGTGCCTGGCAGCGCCGCTACGGTCTGGTGCAACCGGCTCGCACCCAAAAGGGCCACCGCCTCTACAGCGAGCAGGATATCCGCCAGATCGGCGAGATCCTGAGCTGGCTGGAGCGGGGAGTGAGTATCGGGCAGGTGAAGGGGCTCCTGAGCGAACCCCAGGCCCAGCCAGTGAGCGATCACTGGCAGCAAACCCTGGAGCAGTTCAGTCAGGCGCTGCTCGCCTTCAACCAGCGCAAGGCGGAGGCTGAGCTGAACGACCTGCTGGCAAGCTACCCGTTCGAGCTGGTGCGCAGCCGGATACTGCAACCGCTGGTGGAGCGGCTGCTGGGGCTGTGGCGCGAGCGGCCCGATGGCGAGCTGCTGCAACAGGTGTGGCTGGGCTGGCTCCATACCCGCTTCGCCCGCCACCTGATCGAGCAGGAGAAGGGCGTGCCGATCACGCTGGCGAGCTGGGGACAGGTTGGCCCCCTCGATCTGGTGTGGGCCGCCTACGAGCTGATCGGTCAGGGCTATGAGGTGCAACTGCTGGGGGCGGTCGAGCCGCGCCATGCCAGCCTGCTGGAGGGGCGTGCCGTTACCCCCTGGCTGGTGCTGCTGGGGGCTGGGCTCGGCAAGCAGGAGCTGGCCGCCGGGTGGCCCGCAGGCACACGCCTGTTTGGCGAACTGGGGCGCCTCTACGACGATGAGTGGCTTAAAGCTCACGGCTGGCAGGCGAGCCTTGCCGAGCAGATGGCGAACGCGCCTGCTGCGGCTGGCACCAGCGGACGCGGGAGGAAAAAATCATGAAGCTGGTCTGGTTTCGCAATGATCTGCGCCTTGCCGACAACCCCGCGCTGCGGCATGCCTGCGCCGGTGATGAGCCGGTCGCCGCGTTCTTTATCATCCCCCCCACCCAGTGGCGGCAGCACAAAATGGCCCCCATCCGTCAGCGCTTTATGTTGGCGCAGGTAGATGAATTGGGCCGCGAGCTGGCGGCCCTTGGCATCCCGCTCCATCTGCTGCGAGTGGAGACCTTTGCCGAGGCGCCCGCTGCGTTGGCAGACCTCTGCCGCGAGCTGGGGGTGACCCAGCTCTATGCCAATCAGGCTATCGAGATCGACGAGCAGCGCCGCGATCATGCCGTCAGCGCCGCGCTGGCAGAGCAGGCGGTGAGTTGTCACTGGCTCAACGGTTGTTGCGTATTGCCGCCGGGGAAGGTGCTGACCGGCTCGGGTGAGATGTTCAAGGTCTTCACCCCTTTCAGCCGAGCCTGGCTCAAGGCCCTCGATGAAGAGGGGTTTGTCATTCATCGGGCGCCGACACCGCGTGGCGAGCCGTTGCCGTGGCAGCCGTTGGCCGAGCGGGACTTCATCGATGCCACCCTTGGCAAACTGACGGCAGACCCCCGCTGGCCTGTGGGGGAGGTGGAAGCTCTGCGTCGTTTGAATATTTTTCTGGAGCAGGCAGTGCTCGACTATGGCGAGACCCGCGATTTTCCTGCCATCGCGGGCACGTCCGTGCTCTCCCCCTATCTGGCGGCGGGCATCATCAGTCCTCGTCAGTGTGTGGCGGCGCTTCAGCAGCGGCTTGGCTATCGGCCCCAGTCCAAGGCCCAGCCCGGCTTTGTCTGGCTCAATGAGCTGGTCTGGCGCGAGTTCTATCGCCACCTGCTGGTGCTGATCCCGACCCTCTCCATGAATCACCCCTTCAAACCCGAGACGGCGGCCTTGCCGTGGAGCTGGGATCCGGATGCCTTCGCCGCCTGGTGCGAGGGGCGCACTGGCTACCCCATCGTCGATGCGGCGATGCGCTGCCTCAACACCACCGGCTGGATGCACAACCGGCTGCGGATGATAGTGGCGAGCTTTCTCACCAAGGATCTCCATATCCACTGGCGGCTCGGGGAGGATTACTTCATGAGTAGGCTCATCGACGGGGATCTGGCGGCCAACAACGGCGGCTGGCAGTGGGCGGCGGGCACCGGCGCCGATGCGGCGCCCTATTTTCGGGTGTTCAACCCCACCACTCAGGGGCAACGATTTGATCCACAAGGGGAGTTTATCCGTACCTGGGTAACTGAACTTGCCGATATTCCCGCCGCTTATGTGCATCAGCCCCACGATTGGCTGCGACTCAAGGGGCGGCAGGATTATCCGGCACCCATGGTGGATCACGCCGTTGCCCGGGTGAGAGCCATCGAGATGTTTCGCTCTCTGGAGAAATAGGATGAACGAGCCGCTGGCCCGCTTTATTGGCCTCTATCAGCAACTGGACAAACAGCAGTTGCACCGCTTGCCCGAGGTCTATGCCGAACAGGTGGTCTTTACCGACCCGGCTCACCGCATTGAGGGGCTGGCGGCCCTTGGCGACTATTTTGCCGCCCTCTATCAGCGCCTCGCCTACTGCCGCTTCGTCATCACCAGTCAGCAGCAGCAAGGGCCGCAGGCCTGGCTCGGCTGGACCATGACCTTCTCTCACCCCAGATTGCGTGGTGGTGAGCCGGTGACGGTGGAGGGGGCCACCCGCCTCGAGTTCGACGAGGCGGGCAAGGTGTGCCAGCACCGGGACTATTTTGACCTGGGCGCCATGCTCTACGAGCAGTTGCCGCTGCTCGGGTCCGTGGTGCGCACTATCAAGATGAGGCTTGGCGCATGAGCGGCCGGGTGCTGATCACAGGGGCGACCTCCGGCATCGGTCGCCAGTTGGCGCTCGATTACCGGCGGGCAGGCTGGCAGGTGTGGGGTTGTGGGCGCGATGGTGAACGGCTGCAGGCGCTGGGGCTGCACGGTGTCACGCCGCTGCAGTTCGATGCCCAGGATCTGGCCGCTATGAACGGGGTGGCTGCTACGCTGCCATTCCTCGATCTGCTGATCCTCAACGCAGGCAACTGCGAGTACATGGATGTCGGCGATGGGTTTGACAGCGAGCTGTTTGCCCGTGTCATCGACACCAATCTGACCGCCACAGGCCATGCGCTGGCCGCCTTCTTGCCGTTGCTCGGGGCTGGATCTCGGCTGGCCATCGTCAGCTCGTCGGTGAGCTGGCTGCCGCTGCCGCGAGCCGAGGCCTATGGCGCCTCCAAGGCGGCCCTCGACTATCTGGCGGATACCTTGCGCCTCGATTTGGCCAGCAAAGGGATCGGGGTGACCCTGATCCGCCCCGGCTTTGTCCAGACGCCGCTCACCGCCAAAAATGATTTTCCCATGCCCTGTCTGGTGACGGTGGAGCAGGCCTCCCGCGCCATCATGGACGGGCTGACTGCTGGTCGTCACCAGATCCACTTTCCCCGCCGTTTCATCTGGTTGCTGCGCCTGCTTGGTGCGCTGCCGGTGGGGCTCTGGCTGCGCCTTGGCCGCGCACTCGTATCGAAAGGAAGCCATTCATGAAGAAAAAGATCGCCATCGTCGGTTCAGGGATCTCGGGGCTGACCGCCGGTTTTCTGCTCCACAAACTCCATGACATCACCCTGTTCGAGGCGGCGCCGACTCTGGGCGGCCATACTGCGACCGTCGATGTGAATCAGGCTGGCCGCAGCTATGCCATCGATACCGGCTTTATCGTCTTCAACGATCGCACCTACCCCAACTTCTTGAAGTTGCTGGCGCGGATCGGCATGGCGCGCCAACCGGCCGAGATGAGCTTCTCGGTGAAGAGCCCGGAGGGGCTGGAGTATAACGGCCACAACCTCGACACCCTATTTGCCCAGCGCAGCAATCTGTTGAGCCCCCGTTTCTACGGTTTTGTTGGCGAGATTTTGCGCTTCAACCGGGAGGCACGGGCCTGGCTAGCAGATGGTCAACATCAGGGGGCTGGCCCCGAGCTGACGCTGGGAGACTTTCTGCTGGCGGGGGAGTTTAGCGACTACTTCGCCCGCCACTACATCTTGCCGATGGGAGCGGCGATCTGGTCATCGACCCTGGCCGATATGCGCGCCTTTCCCCTTGGCTTCTTCCTGCGCTTTTTTGCCAACCATGGCCTGCTGGATGTGGCCAATCGCCCCCAGTGGTACGTGATTCCGGGCGGCTCGCGGGAATATATCGGCCCCCTTACCGCGGGTTGGCAGTCGCAGATCCGCCTCGCCTGTCCGGTGCAGAGCGTACGGCGGGACGCGGATGGCGTGGTGATCCAGAGCAGTTACGGTGAGGAGCGGTTTGACGAGGTGATCTTCGCCTGCCACAGTGATCAGGCGCTGGCGCTGCTGGCGGATCCCGGCGAGCGGGAGCAGGCCATTCTCGGCGACATGCCCTATCAGGCCAACGATGTCTGGCTCCATACCGATGCTCGCTGCCTGCCCACCCGCCGCAAGGCATGGGCCAGCTGGAACTATCAGCTCGATGGCAATGACGAGGCGCGGCCGCTGGTGAGCTACAACATGAACATCCTGCAGGGGGTGAACTCGCCGGAGCCCTTCTGCGTCAGCCTCAACCCCAAGGGCAAGGTGGATGAGAGCAAGGTGCTGCGCCGCTTCGTCTATCACCATCCGGTGTTCAATCTGGCCTCTATTGCCGCCCAGCAGCGGCGCGCGGAGATCTGCGGCCAGCAGCACACCCATTTCTGTGGTGCCTACTGGTACAACGGCTTCCATGAGGATGGGGTGCGCAGCGCGCTGGATGTCGCCAGGCGCTTCGGTGCCGAGCTATGAATGGCGCCACCGTTGCCACCGAACATGGGCGTGCCGACGAACTGGCTGGCGTCACCAGCGCCATCTGGCAGGGCTCGGTGCGCCATCGCCGTTTTGCGCCGCGGGCTCACGCCTTCTCCTACAGCCTCTTTATGCTGGGACTGGATCTCGACGAGCTGCCGCGGCTCGATCAGGGACGCTGGTTCGGTGTGGAGCGCTCGGGGCTGCTCTCGTTTCACCGCCATGACTATCTCAAGGGGAGTGAGGGAAGCCTCAAGCAGGCGGTGTGGCAGAAGGTGAGCGAGCTGGGTGGCGATGCCGACTCCGAGGGGCGGGTGCTGCTGCTCGGCAACGTGCGCTGTTTGGGATTCTACTTCAGCCCGGTCAACTTCTACTTCTGCTATCGGCAGGGCGAGGCGCGCTATCTGCTGGCAGAGGTGTCGAACACCCCCTGGAACGAGCGTCACTACTACCTGCTGGATCTGGCGGCGCTGGCACCCCATGACAAGGATTTTCACGTCTCCCCCTTTATGGGGCTGGCGATGCGTTATCACTGGCGGATCAGGCCGCCCGAGCAGGAGACACTGATCCACATCGAGAGTCATCCCGTATCCGGTGAAGCCAAGCTGTTTGACGCAACCCTGGCGCTCACTCGCGAACCCTTGTCGCGCAAGGGGCTGGTGGCCCTGCTGGCCCGCTGGCCATGGATGACCATGAAGGTGCTGCTCGGGATCTACTGGCAGGCCCTGCGTCTTTTTATCAAACGAACACCGATATTTACCCATCCGGAGAGCCGCTAATGGAACTTGCTCAATCAACCCTCTCTGCCTCTTTCATCGACAAGGGGGCAAGACAACTGCTGCTCAATCTGCTGGGTCGCCTCGAACATGGCCAGCTGCTGCTGCGGGATGGCGGTGAGCGCCACAGCTTTGGCGTCGCGGGTACCGATCTGCATGCCGAAGTGGTGGTGCAAGATCCTGCCTTCTATCGTCGCCTGTTGCTGGGGGGCAGCATTGCCGCCGGGGAAACCTGGGTGGAGGGGCTCTGGACCAGCCCGGACCCGGTGGCGCTGGTGCGGCTGCTGGCCCGGAATCTGACCCTGCTCGACTCCCTCGAGCGGCGCCTCGGCTGGCTCAGTTTCCCGTTCAACAAGGTGCGCCACTGGCTCAACCGCAATACCCTGACAGGTTCGCGCTCCAACATCGCCGCCCACTACGATCTCGGCAATACCCTCTATCAGGGGTTTCTCGACAGCCATATGCAGTACTCGAGCGCCATCTATCCGAGCGCCGAGGCCACTCTCGAAGAGGGACAGCAGGCCAAGCTGCGCACCATCTGCGAGCGGCTGGCGCTGGGGCCTGACGATCATCTACTGGAGATCGGCACCGGCTGGGGCGGTCTCGCCGTCTATGCCGCCCGCCACTACGGCTGCCGGGTGACGACCACTACCATCTCCCGGGCCCAGCATGACTATGCCAAGGAGTGGATTGCGCGGGAGGGGCTGGGGGATCGCATCACCTTGCTGCTGGAGGATTACCGCAAGCTGGAGGGCACCTATGACAAGCTGGTCTCCATCGAGATGATCGAGGCGGTAGGCCACGCCTTCCTGCCCGACTATTTCCGCCAGTTGTCACGGCTGCTCAAGCCCGGTGGTCGCCTGCTCATCCAGGCCATCACCATCGCCGATCAGCGCCATGCCCAGTATCTGCGCGGCGTTGATTTCATCCAGCGCTACATCTTCCCCGGTGGCTGCCTGCCGAGTGTCTCCCAGATGGCGGGGTTGCTGGCGCGGGAGACCGACATGCAGCTGGTGCGGTTGCACGATCACGGCCATCACTATGCCCGCACCCTGGCTCACTGGTGCGATCGCTTTCTGGCGTTGGCGCCCGAGCTGCCCAAGCTCGGTTACAGCCAGGATTTCATCCGGCTGTGGCACTTCTACTTCGCCTATTGCGAGGGGGGATTCTGGGAGCGCACCATCAGTCTGGTGCAGCTGGAGGCCGCCAAGCCGGGGCCCGCTGGCTGGTCGGGTGATGTGCCAGTAAGCGGTCACTGACCATGTGGCAGTGGGCTCACCTGCTGGGATTCAACCTCTACTGGTTGCTGGCGGTGAAGTGGCAGCAGCCGGGCCCGCTGCTGGCAATGTTGCTGCTGCACTTTATTTTCTCACCCAGCCGCCTGAGTGACTGGCGGCTGCTCCCCATCGCGGTTGCTGGCTGTCTGCTGGATGCCCTGCTCTGGCAGCTCGGCCTGTTCCGTTTCCCGTCCGGTTTTCCCCTCTGGCTGGTGCTGCTCTGGCTCGGTTTTGCCCTGACGCTGGCCCACGGTATGCGCTGGCTGCTGCGCTTGCCTCGCTGGCAGCAGGCACTGTTTGGCGTATTTGGTGGTGCCTCCTCCTATGTGGCGGGGGCCGCCATGGGGGCAGTACACTTACCCTGGGGCATCTGGATCAGTTCGGCGCAGCTGGCTGTGATCTGGATGTGGTGGTTACCCGTACTCCTGTGGGTAATGGTCAAGCTGGAGGGTGAGTCATGACAAACACCTTTTCGACCGACTCGTTGCTTTTTTCCAAGTGGACCAAAGAGAGCCAGCATGAGCTGACTGATCGCTTCTATCTGGTGGTTGCCTGCCAGCGGGATGCGCAGGGGCAGCTGGTGCAGGTGGTGATGCAGGATATCAACACCCTGCAGGAACAGGAGATGGATTGGCATGAACTGGAAGACCCCAACCACTGGCATATGGGGTGGAATTAACCCGCTGCTGCTGGCGTTTACGCTCTTTGCTGCAACCGCGGTGCAGGCTTCTGCCGCACCCTGGCAGCAGCTGCGCCCGGTCGGGCAGGGGGAGATGAACTGGCTCTGGTTCAAGCTCTACGATGCCACCCTCTACAGTGCGAGCGGGCGCTATCAGCCCGGTCACTATCCACAGGCACTGACCCTCACCTATGCCAGATCCATCGAGCGGGAAGATCTGCTGAGCGCCACTGCCGCCGAGTGGCAGCGACTCGGTCTTGGCTCTGACGCCGAACGTCAGCGCTGGCTCGGCCAGCTCGCTGCACTCTGGCCCGATGTGCAGGCAGGCGACAAGCTCACCTTCTATGTCGACAAGGGCGGGGCAGGCCACTTCTGGTGGCAGGAGAAACCCCTCGGCACTCTGGCCGATCCGCAATTCTCGGCCGCTTTTCTCGCCATCTGGCTGGCTGACAACAGCCGCGATCCCGCCCTGACCCGCCGCCTGCGTGGCCAACCCTGAACATGGAGTTTCCAATGTTTTTCTATCGTGCATACCGCTGGTTGCTGTTGCTCCCTTTTTTGCTGCTGAGCGGCTGTGGTGCCAGTCTCGATGACTATCGGGGGCAGGGGCCAAACTGGGATCTCGCCCGTTTCTTCAACGGTAAATTAGTGGCTCACGGTCTGGTAACCGACCGCAGCGGCGAAGTGACCAGTCGCTTTCGGGTCGAGATGGTGGGTCGTTGGAAGGATGGCAAGGGAGAGCTGTTCGAGCAGTTCTACTTTGATGATGGCCGCCAGCAGACCCGTACCTGGTATCTGAGCAAGGGGGTTGACGGTCACTGGCGAGGTACTGCTTCCGATGTGGTGGGGGAGGCGATGGGTAAAAGCCAAGGGTTTGCCCTCAACTGGCGTTATCAGCTTGATCTGGCGCTGCCGGATGGCGAGGTAGTGCGGGTGAGCTTCGATGACTGGATGTATCTGCTGGACGAAGATCGTCTGATCAATCGTGCCGAGATCAGCAAGTTCGGTATCCATCTTGGCGAGGTGATCCTCTATATCGAACGTCAGCCCTGACCGTTAACGCAAGATAACGACCAGTAAAAAGCGCGCCGATGGCGCGCTTTTGTTTACCGAAAAACCAGAGTCATCAGATGATGCGGTTCTCTTCCAGCATCTTGCGACGGGCCTCTTCCTTGGCCATCTTCTTCTTGCGGTTGTCGCAGGGTTCCGGGCAATCGCACTCTTTCTCGATGCCGACGCTACCCAGACCGCCACAGGAGCCGGAGATGGTCTTCTTCTGGAAGATATAACCGATAGCCATGGCGGCTATCACCAGCATGAATACCCCGAAGGTGATCAGAAAAATCTGCATCTCTACCTCTTACTTCTTGACCAGATAGGGCTTGAAGGCATCGGAGTAAGCCTCTTCAAAGCCGTTGTCCGTCTTGGTGATCACGAAGATCGCCAGGCCGCGCTCGTTGGCATAGGCCAGGCTTTTCTCGGTCCCCATCACCATAAACACGGTGGCCAACCCGTCTGCGGTCATGCAGGAGGGGTGGATCACGGTGACCGATACCAGACGGTGCTGGATCGGCTTGCCGCTGCGCGGATCTATGGTGTGGGAGAAGCGTTGACCATCCAGTTCATAGTAGTTGCGGTAATCGCCGGAGGTGGCCACCCCGTTGTCACCGGGCACTATCACCTCTTGCACTGTGCCGGTGCCTGCGGTGGGCTTCTCGATGGCGACGCGCCAGGGGTGACCCTTGCCGTTGACGCCATTGATCCGCAGCTCGCCGCCAATCTCCACCAGATAGTTACGCGCCCCCAGTGACTCCAGATACTCGGCTACCTTGTCCACACCAAAACCCTTGGCGATGGCGGAGAGATCGACGTAAAGATCCGGAATGTCTTTTTGCAGGGTATCGGCATCCACCGAGGTGATGACGTGCAGGTTGCCCAGACCGGTCTTCTGGCGAGTCTGGGTGATCAGCTCGTCGGAGGGGACCTTGGTCGGCTTCTTGTCCGGGCCAAAGCCCCACAGATTGACCAAGGGGCCAACGGTGACGTCCAGCGCCCCCTGGCTCTCACGGCCAATGTGAATGGCCTCTGTGACGACCCGTGCGGTATCGCGGGAGACCACTACCGGTTTGTTGTCACGGCTCTGGTTGAAGCGCGACAGTTCGGAATCGGGGCGATAGGTCGACATCTGATCGTTGACCCGCTCCAGCAAGACATCCACCTCAGCTTGAAGCTTGGCCGGATCGCTGATGGCGCTGTCCGCCACCTTGATAGAGTAGTAAGTGCCCATGGTGCTACCGGTGATGTGGATCTCCGGCTTGGATTGGACCGTCTCCTGACCGCACCCAGTCAAGAAAAAGGCTAGCCCGAAGGCTAGCCAGGTCTTTACAACACTGTGCATGGATTAACCACCAAAGTCATCCAACAGGATGTTTTCGTCTTCAACGCCCAAGTCTTTGAGCATGTTGATGACGGCAGCATTCATCACCGGAGGTCCACACATGTAGAACTCGCAATCTTCCGGTGCTTCGTGGTTCTTGAGATAGTTCTCGTAGAGCACGTTGTGGATGAAGCCGGTGTAGCCGTCCCAGTTGTCTTCCGGTTGCGGATCAGACAGCGCGACGTTCCAAGTGAAGTTCTCGTTCTCGGCGGCGAGCATGTCAAAGTCTTCGACATAGAACATTTCGCGCTTGGAACGGGCACCGTACCAGAAGCTCATCTTGCGCTTGGACTTCAGGCGACGCAGCTGGTCGAAGATATGGGAACGCATCGGCGCCATACCTGCACCACCACCGATGAATACCATTTCGGCATCGGTGTCCTTGGCGAAGAACTCACCGAACGGACCGGAGATAGTCACCTTGTCGCCAGCCTTCAGGCTGAAGATATAGGAGGACATCTGTCCCGGAGGGGCAGTCCAGTTGCTCGGGGGCGGGGTCGCGATACGCACGTTCAGCATGATGATGCCGAACTCTTCCGGATAGTTGGCCATGGAGTAGGCACGGATGATCGGCTCATCGACCTTGGACTCCAGCTCAAAAATCTTGAAGCGATCCCAGTCACCGCGATACTCCTCGGGAATATCGAAGTTCTTGTAGTGCACGTGGTGAGCCGGGGCTTCAATCTGGATATAACCACCGGCGCGGAACGGTACGCTCTCGCCATCGGGGATCTGCAGCTTGAGCTCCTTGATGAAGGTGGCCTTGTTATCGTTGGAGATAACAGTACATTCCCACTTCTTCACCCCGAAGATCTCTTCCGGCAGTTCGATATCCATGTCGGAGCGAACGGTAACCTGACAGGCCAGACGCTCGCCATGACGGGCTTCGCCCTTGCTGATGTGATCCAGTTCGGTCGGCAGAATGTCGCCGCCACCGGATTTCACCCGTACCTTGCACTGGCCGCAGGAGCCACCGCCGCCACAGGCGGAGGAGACGAAGATACCGCTGCCAGCCAGCACGCCGAGCAGCTTGCCACCGGCCGGGCTGGTCACAGCCTTGGCCGGGTCACCATTGATGCTGATTGTCACGTCGCCCGCGGTCACCAGCTTGGACTTGGCGAACAGAATGACTGCCACCAGTGCCAGCAGGATCACGGTAAACATGACCACACCCAAAATAATTTCCATCTATCGTTCCTTTCTGATTGCAGGAAAGCCGATTACAGGGAGATACCAGAGAAGGACATGAAGCCCAGCGCCATCAGACCGGCGGTGATGAAGGTGATGCCCAGACCGCGCAGGCCTTCCGGAACATCGGAATACTTCATCTTCTCGCGGATACCTGCCAGCGCAACGATCGCCAGCATCCAGCCTGCCCCTGAACCCACACCGTAGACCACAGACTCCATGAAGTTGTAGTCACGCTGCACCATGAAGGAGACGCCACCGAAGATGGCGCAGTTCACGGTGATGAGCGGCAGGAAGATACCCAGCGCGTTGTAGAGTGCCGGGAAGTACTTGTCCAGCGCCATCTCCAGGATCTGTACCAGTGCTGCAATCACACCGATGAAGGTGATGAAGCTCAGGAAGCTCAGATCCAGACCGGATACCAGAGCGCCATCTTTAAGCACGTAGTTGTAGATCAGGTTGTTGGCAGGAACCGCGATGGTCTGCACCACAATAACGGCAATACCCAGACCCATGGAGGTCTTTACCTTCTTGGACACCGCCAGGAAGGTACACATCCCCAGGAAGAAGGAGAGTGCCAGGTTTTCGATGAAGATCGATTTAATCAACAGACTCAGATAGTGTTCCATACCTTAATCCTTCGCCTCCACCTGCTTGGGATCCTTGGTGCGCACGCCCCAAATGATCAAACCAATGATGAAGAATGCACTCGGCGGCAGCAGCAGCAGGCCGTTGGGCACATACCAGCCACCGTTGTTCACCAGCGGCAGCAGCTCGATGCCGAACCAGGTGCCGGAGCCCAGCAGTTCACGCACGGTCGCGACACTCAGCAGAATGGCGCCATAGCCCAGACCGTTGCCGATACCATCCAGGAAGGAGGGCAGCGGGGCACTCTTCATGGCGTACGCTTCGGCGCGGCCCATTACGATACAGTTGGTGATGATCAGACCCACGAAGACCGACAGTTGCTTGGAGATGTCATAGGCGTACGCCTTGAGCACCTGGTCAACCACGATAACCAGTGAGGCGATGATCGCCATCTGCACGATGATCCGGACGCTGTTCGGGATCTGGTTGCGGATCAGGGAGATGAACAGGTTTGAGAAGGCGGTGACCGCCATGACCGCGAGGGTCATTACAAACGCAGTTTTCATCTGGCTGGTAACCGCCAGTGCAGAACAGACGCCCAGCACCTGCAAGGCGATGGGGTTGTTGCCCAGCACAGGCGTCAACAGCAACTTCTTCATTTCGCTCTTGTCAGCCATTGTTGATTTCTCCTGCACGAACCTTGGCCAGGAAAGGACCGAAGCCCTTGGGACCCATCCAGAAGTCGAAGGTATGCTGTACGCCGTTACCGGTCAGGGTGGCACCGGAGAGACCATCGATCTCGTGCTCGGAGCCCGCCGGAGCATGGCCCTTGATGACGCGCAGCGCCGGCATGCCATTCTGGTCGAACAGTTTCTTGTCCTTGAACAGCGCCTGCCAGGCCGGATTTTCGATCTCGCCACCCAGACCCGGGGTTTCACCGTGGTCATAGTAGGTGATGCCCTTGATGGTCTGGCCATCAGCGGCAACGGCGACGAAGGCATACATGGTCGACCACAGACCCTGACCGTAGATGGGCAGGATGATGCTGTCGATCTTGCCTTCGGCATCCTTGGCGAAGAATACCGGGATCTGCTTGGAGATCTGACGCAGGCTGGCCTTGTCGTCAGCGGCGGCAAGACGGATGCTGCGGGCCGGATCTTTGGCTGCCTGCTTGGTGTCGAAGTTGTCGGCATCGCCGTCAACAAAGTCACCGGTCGCCAGATCCACCAGACGCGCTTCGATCTTCTCGCCATACAGTTTGGCCAGGTCGCGCTTGGCCACTTCGCTTACATCCACACCGGCTACGGCGAGAATGTTGCTCTGCTTGTCCAGCGCCTTGTTTTCCTGCTGGGTAGAACGCAGGCCCACAGCGGCAACGGATACCACGATGGAACAGGCCAGACAGAGGCCGGTGACCACGCTGACGGTGCCGAGGGTTGAATCTTTATTAAACGCCACGAGCAATCCTCCGCTTGATGTTTGCCTGAGCGACGAAGTGGTCAAACAGGGGAGCAAACAGGTTCGCAAACAGAATGGCCAGCATCATGCCTTCCGGGAACGCAGGGTTGACCACGCGAACCAGCACGACCATTACGCCGATCAGGGCGCCGTACCACCACTTGCCTTTGTTGGTAAAGGCTGCGGAGACAGGGTCGGTCGCCATGAAGGCCATACCGAAGGCGAAGCCACCCAGTACCAGATGCCAGTGCCACGGCATGTTGAACATGGGGTTGGTATCGGAACCGATGACGTTGAACAGCAGGGAGGTGGCGATCATACCGATCATCACGCCAGCGATGATGCGCCAGGAGGCGATGCGCATGTAGACGATCATGGCGGCACCCAGCAGGATCATCAGGGTAGAGACTTCACCGATGGAACCCGGCAGGTTACCCAGGAAAGCGTCCATCCAGCTGATAGCTTGGCCGGTTGCACCGTTGATCAGCGCCATCTGGCCGCCTTGGGCCCACTGGCTCAGGGCAGTCGCGCCGGAGAAGCCGTCAACGGCAACCCACACGGCGTCACCGGAGATCTGGCCCGGGTAGGCGAAGAACAGGAACGCACGACCAGCCAGCGCCGGGTTCAGGAAGTTCTTGCCGGTACCACCGAACACCTCTTTGGCCATCACCACACCGAAGGTGATACCCAGCGCAGCTTGCCACAGGGGCAGCTCGGGCGGCACGATCAGGGCAAACAGGATGGAGGTTACGAAGAAGCCTTCGTTGATCTCGTGTTTGCGCACCATGGCGAACAGCACTTCCCAGAAACCACCGACAAAGAAGACGGTGATATAGATTGGGAAGAAGTGGGTGGCGCCAATCAGCATCTTGCTGCCGATACCGGCAACAGCCGGATCGAGGGAGGCGCCCAGCATGGTAGCCAGGGCATATTGCCAGCTGCTGGCACCAGCAGCCGAGCCCATGTGGGCAATGGCGGCAATCGCCTGGTTACCAACGTTGTACATGCCCCAGAACATGGCCGGGAACACGGCCAGCCACACCATGATCATCATGCGCTTCAGATCGAGCGCATCACGAACGTGGGAGGCGTTGCGGGTAACGCTACCCGGGGTGTAGAACAGGGTGTACGCCGCTTCGAACAGGGCATAGTACTTGGCGTACTTTCCACCCGGTTCGAAGTGGTGTTCCATATTTTCAAGAAGTTGCTTGAAACTCATCGCTTAACCTTCCAGTTCAATCTTGGTCAGGCACTCACGCAAGATCGGGCCGTACTCTGTCTTGCCGGGGCAGACAAAGGTACAGAGCGCCAAATCTTCCTCATCCAGCTCCAGGCAGCCCAGTGCTTGCGCACCGTCGGTATCGCCGGAGACCATGTCCCGCAGCAGCAGGGTTGGCAGGATGTCGAGTGGCATCACCCGCTCATAGTTGCCGATAGGCACCATGGAACGGTCACTACCGTTGGTAGTGGTGGTGAAGTTGATCAGCTTGCCCTTCATCAGATGAGAGAGGGTGGTACGGGTGATAGAGAACTTGTTGGCGCTGGGGTTGATCCAGCCCAGGAACTCTTTCTCGCGACCTTCACCCAGCACGCAAACCTGATTGTGGTAGCGGCCCAGGTAGTCGTGAACACCTTCGGCTTTGGCACCACTCAGGATAGAACCGGAGATGATACGGTTTTCGTCGGCACGCAGCTCATTATTGGTGAGCTGACTGATGCAGGCGCCCAGACGGGTACGCAGCAGACGCGGCTTGAGCACGTTCGGGCCAGCCAGTGCGATCACCTTGTCAGTGAAGATCTGACCGGTGGTGAACAGCTTGCCGAATGCGATCACATCCTGATAGTTGATGTGCCACTGCACCTTGGTGCTGCTGACCGGATCCAGGAAGTGGATATGGGTACCCGGAAGACCGGCAGGGTGCGGACCAACGAAGATCTCTTCCTTGACCTGAGCCAGCGGAGAGTGGGGCAGACTGCCTTCGCCTTTACAGACGTAGACTGCGCCGTCGGTCAGGCGGGTCAATACGGCCAGACCATCGAGGAAGGCCTGCGGCTGTTCCTTGATAATCAGCTCGGCATCGGCTGCCAGCGGGTTGGTGTCCATTGCAGTTACAAAGATTGCGCGCGGGGCAGACGCTACCGCGGGGACTTTGCTGAACGGACGGGTACGCAACGCAGTCCACTGACCTGATGCGACCAGGATCTCTTGCACCTTGCTGCGCTCGAGCTTGGCCAGCTCGGCAGAGGCAAAATGCTCAAACGTCACCTGTTCATCGGAACCGTCGAGGTCGATGACCACAGACTGGAGAACACGTTTGGCACCACGGTTGATCTCTGAAACCACACCGGTGGCAGGAGCTGTGAATTTAACGCCCGGATTCTTCTTGTCTTCAAAAAGATCCTGACCTTTGATGACGCGATCACCTACTTTGACGAACATAGTAGGTCGCATCCCCACAAACTCCTCGCCCAGTGTCGCAACACGGGTGATGGCGGGGCCATCGTAGATTACTTGCTCTGGCGCACCCAGCACGGGGATGTCCAGTCCTCTTTTGATTGTAATCATACTTACTTGCACTACCGTTACGGGAGAGGTTGGTTAGCGCCGAGAAATACATCACGACGGGTGGTTGAATGAGTCGACGTTGTGGTTGCGCCAGGTGGGCAGGCTCAACAATTATTCAACATGCAGGCTCACTCAAAAGCGCTTGAGTTTACCACTTAAGGTGCATTTTCTGCCATGCCAAATGGGCAAAATCCCCGTGCCATCACAAAATTAACCTGCAATGAATAAGCCCCTGACACCTTGTAAGTAGTGGTTTTAAAGGTTTTTTTATTTCGATACCTCGATGGGGGTATTTGCCTTTGTCTCCACTATCAGCAAAAAGCCTTGATGCCGAAATATACCCCCTTGGATGTAGCCTTTTCGGGGCCAATGGGGGAAATATGTTTAATTTTTGTTGGCAGGTTATCGAGGGGAATCCTGTGGTACAACCTGTTTCAGGAGAGTGACGGTTTGCCAACGCAGCTCGGGGTGCGCGGGGCGTGGCCTTTTTCCTGCCACTCGGTCTCGGTGTAGGTATGCAACGCCAGTGCATGAACGGCACCGGCCAGCTCGTCGGCCAGCACCGAATTGACCTGACGATGACGGGCCAGCAGCCGCTGCCCTGCAAATTGCTCGCTGACGATCACCACCTTGAAGTGGCTCTCAGATCCCGGTTCCACACGGTGCATGTGGCTCTCGTTGATCACCTCCAGCACGGTGGGGGAGAGGGCGGCGGTCAGCTTGGCTTCAATCAGTTGTTGGATGGTCATCGGATCGGCTTCCAGAGTGAATGTCGGGTCATTCTATCGGCAGTCGCGGGATGGAATAAGTCCCCATAAGAGGGAAATCACCCGTCAGTTGCCCCCTTGATGCGCATCGAACTGGTGAAATTCCTGCTCCTCGCTAGAATAGCGCCACTTTGCGTCGCCCCTGGCGCCTGTATACACGAATCAAGCCGAGGTTGGACTCTTCCTATGCAAACCCTTCTCGACACTCCCCATTGCCAGCTCACGCTCTACCGCTATCCGCGCCAGAGTCAGGAGACCCTGCAAGCCTGGGATGCGGCTGACGAATACCTGATCAACACCCTGGCGGAGTCTCCCCTCGAGCAGGCGGGCCCCGTCATCATCATGAATGACGGTTTTGGCGCGCTGGCAGCCTATCTGCATCCGTACTCCCCCTGCTGCGTCACCGACTCCTACATCAGTGAGCGGGCGACCCAGGCCAATCTGGCCGAAAACGGACTGGATGCAGGCGGGGTTCGCTTGCAGGATGCGCTGGCGCCGCTGCCCGATGCCCCTGCGCTGGTAGTGATCAAGGTCTCCAAATATCAGGCTCTATTGGAGCAGCAACTGCTGGCATTGCGTGCGGTAGTGACACCGGCAACCCGCGTTATCGCTGCCGGCAAGGCGAAGGATATTCATACCTCCACCCTCAAGTTGTTCGAGAAGTATCTGGGGCCTACCCATACCTCGCTGGCCTGGAAGAAGGCGCGCCTCATTCACTGCGAGCCGCAGGCAGAACGTCCCGCGCTGGCCAACCCCTTCCCGACTGTCTGGCCGCTGGAGGGGAGTGGCATGCTCATCCACAACCATGCCAACGTCTTCTCGCGCACCAGTCTCGATATCGGTGCCCGCTTTATGCTGGACAACCTGCCCATCCACAGTGCCCGCAAGGTGATCGATCTGGGCTGTGGTAACGGGGTGCTGGGTCTGTCGCTGCTTGCCAAAGACAGCGAGGTGGAGGTGACCTTTATCGATGAATCCTATATGGCGGTCGCCTCGGCACAGCTCAACGTCGAGCACAATCTGCCCGATGCACTGCCGCGCGCCCGTTTTATGGTCAATAACTGTCTCGACGGGGTGGCGGTCGGCTCGGCGGATCGGATCCTCTGCAACCCTCCTTTCCATCAGCTGCAGGCGATCACCGATCATATCGCCTGGCAGATGTTCAGCGATGCGCACCGGGTGTTGCCTCAAGGGGGTGAACTCTGGATAGTAGGCAACCGTCATCTGGACTATCACAACAAACTCAAGCGCTTGTTTGCCAACGCACAAGTCGTTGCGTCGAACAGCAAATTCGTTATTTTGAAAGCCATCAAACGCTAAAGCCAAAGGAAACCATGATGAAAAAGTCACTCTTGCTGCTGGCCGCCCTGATGCTGGGCGGGTGTGCCACTCATTGGCCGGAGACAGCGCTGCTCAATCCGCAGGTGATCCCCGCCAACCAGCAATACTACTCTGGCAATCGCATCACCATGGAAGGGGTGGACAAGCGTGAGGCTGCCTACGTCTTCTCCATCAAACATAAAGAGAAAGCCCCCGTGCTGGTCAACAGCGAGCGTCCGCTCAACCTGCTGATGGCCGAGCGGCTGGCCGAAGGGCTGCGCAGCCAGGGTCTGGAAGTGGGCAACAGTGGCACCACCAACCTGACGCTGGTGATCTCCAACGCCGCAGTCAATGTGGAAGAGAAGACCTTTACCTATGTCACCAAATCCCGCGTCAGCCTGCAGGTGATCGCCGATTTCCAGGGCAACCGTCTGACCAAGCAGTTCAACATGTCCTCCAGCAAGGAGAGCCCGAGCGAGCCAAGCATGGCCGACCTGGAGTCTACACTGAACCTGCAACTGGGTAGCGTGCTGCAGCAGATCATGGCGGATGATGCGCTGCGCGGTTACCTGAAAGGTCAACCGAACGGTGCAGGGGTCTGATGATGAAAAAACTCTGGTTGCTGGCCATGCTGATCGCTCCGCTGGCGTTCGCGGGCCCGAAAGTCAGAATGGAGACCAACCACGGCAATATCGTGGTGGAGTTGGCGTCCAAGCAGGCGCCCCAGACGGTGAAGAACTTCCTGCGCTACGTGGCTGATGGCAGCTATGACGGCAGTATCTTCCACCGGGTGATCCAGGATTTCGTGGTGCAGGGTGGGGGTTACAACCAGCAGTTCCAGCAGTTGCCGACTTATGAGCCTGTGGTCAACGAGTCGCGTGGCGGTCTGCCCAACAAGCGTGGCTCCATCGCCATGGCTCGCACCCAGGCGGTCGACAGCGCTACTCGCCAGTTCTACTTCAATCTGGTCGACAACAATAACCTCAACGCCGGTGGCTCTGCGGGTTATACCGTGTTCGGTCAGGTGGTTCAGGGGATGGAGGTGCTGGACAAACTGGCTCAGGTACAGACCGGTTACAGCCCCATTCTGCGCGCCAACGATGTGCCGACCAGTCCCATCATTCTGAAGAAGGTGCTCTTGCTGGCAGAAACTCCGGCAGACAAGAAAGTCGACAAGAAAGCGGGCAAGTAACTCTCGCCGGACGCGGTTCGTCACCTCGCCCTCGTCAGGCCACAATACAAGGCTCATCCCGTTCAGGATGGGCCTTTTCTCTATCCGGACTTCTTTTGCCTATCTCTTTGCTCGCCTTGGCTATCTGCCATCAACCTGCCAAAATGACGCACTTTTCCAAAGTCGTCAGGTAGTTGAACATGATCCGCAAACCAAGCTGGAGAGAGTCCCTCGCCGTCTATCTCGAATTTCGGGTGTTTATTCTCTTTGCCATGGGTTTTTCATCGGGTCTGCCGCTGCTGCTGGTGTTCGGTACCCTCTCATTCTGGTTGCGCGAGGCCGATGTCAGCCTGACCGATATCGGCTATATGAGCTGGGTGGCGCTCGCCTATGGATTTAAATGGCTGTGGTCGCCGCTGGTAGATCGCATGCCGCTGCCGTTGCTCTCCGCGCTGCTGGGGCGTCGCCGTAGCTGGATGTTCTTCTCCCAGCTGCTGATTGCCGCCGCGCTGGTAGGCATGGCGTTCTGCGATCCCAAGACCGAGCTGGCTCAGCTGGCGATGTTTGCCCTGCTGGTGGCCTTTGCCTCGGCGACTCAGGATATCGTCATCGACGCCTATCGCATCGAATCCGCCCCCGAGCGGCTACAGGCGGCGATGGCTGCCTCCTACATGACCGGTTACCGGCTGGCGATGATCATGGCGGGCGCCGGTGCGCTGGCGCTGGCAGCCTGGTTTGGCAGCAATAGTGGCTATGACTATCGTGGCTGGCAGATTACCTATCTGGTGATGGCGGGTCTGATGTCACTCGGGGTCATCACCACGCTGTTTTGCCACGAGCCGGATATCGATCTGGCCGAGCAGGGTAAACAACAGGCCGAACGCAAGGCGCAGCTCCTGGAAAAAGGGTGGCCTGCTTTGCTGGCGAGTGCGGGGGCCTGGGCCTATGAGGCCGTCTGGTGTCCGTTCGCCGACTTCTTTCGTCGCTATGGCAGCTCGGCGCTGCTGATCCTGGCTCTGATCGCCTGCTATCGGGTTGCCGATGTGGTGATGGGGGTGATGTCCAACAGCTTCTATGTGGATATGCAGTTCAGCAAGACTGAGGTTGCCACCATTACCAAGGTGTTTGGCGTCATCATGACGCTGGTGGGGGCTGCGCTGGGGGGCGTGCTGGTGATGCGCTTCGGTACGCTGCGCATCCTGTTCTTGGGGGCGCTGCTCACCGCCAGCACCAATCTGCTGTTTGCCCTGCTCAATCAGGTTGGTCACAACCTGGAACTGCTGACGCTGATCATCTCGCTGGATAACCTCAGTGCCGGTATTGCTACCGCGGCCTTCGTGACCTATCTCTCCAGCCTGACCAATGTGGCATTTTCGGCCACTCAGTACGCCCTGTTCAGCTCGGTAATGTTGCTGCTACCCAAGTTGCTGGCCGGTTTTTCCGGACAGGTTGTGGAGCAGATTGGCTACAGTGCCTTCTTTGTCGGAACCAGTTTACTGGGCTTGCCCGTGTTGTTGTTGATTGTGCTTGTCGCCAGAAAAGGGAGTGAGTTGCTCTCAACGGCTGACAAATAGCAAGCGTTTGCGTAGAATCGGGGGTGATTAGATTCACACTTCCGGATAAAGTTCCCGAGAAGTTGTTTCACCCCCAATTTTATTTGATTAGAATCCCTCTCGCTCCTTGTGGGCAGGCTACGGAAAACCTCAACTAACGCACAAGAGACCAATAAAATGGCCAAATTTACCAAGACTCTGATCGCTGCCGGTCTGCTGGCTGCTGCCGCTACCCCGGCCTTCGCTGCTGACTACAGCGGTGATATCCACAAGAATGACTACAAGTGGATGCAGTTCAATATCATGCACACCATCGATCAGAAGCCCCATGGTCCGGATGGTTACAACGATACTTATTTCGAGATGGAGTTTGGTGGTCGTTCAGGCATTTTTGACCTGTATGGTTACGTCGATTACTTCGATATTTTTGACTCCAAGCACAGCGACAAGCACAAGCAAGAAAACCTCTTCATGAAGTTTGCTCCGCGTGTATCTCTGGATGCATTGACTGGCCAAGACCTCTCTTTTGGTCCGGTGCAAGAAGTTTACGTTGCCACCCTGTTTAACATCGGTGGTGTACAAGGCCTGAATGATGCATTTGTAGGTCTGGGTGCTGACGTTATGGTGCCGTGGTTTGGCAAAGTTGGTATGAACCTGTACAAGCGTCATGCTAACGAAACCTTCAGTGGTCAAGGCGAAGGCTGGAACGGCCAACAGTTCTCCATGAACTGGTTCAAACCTTTCTATACCTTCTCCAATGGCAGCTTCGTCTCTTACCAAGGTTATCTGGATTACACCTGGGGCATGAAAGAAACCAGTCATTCTGATGGTCTGGGAACCTTCCACGGTATCTACTGGCATTCCGACCGTTATGCCGTTGGCTACGGTCTGAAGTACTTCAACGAAATCTACGGTATCGACAACTCTGACGCGTTCAAGTCTACCGGTTTCGGCCACTACTTCTCTGTTACCTACAAGTTCTAATAAAGCTTGGGGTACAAAAAACCGGAGCATCTGCTCCGGTTTTTTTATGGCCGCGATTTAGATAGCGTGGCGCGAGTCATCAAGTGCGCCACGGCTGAGTGGATAAATCAGTCGCGGAAGTTCTGGAACTGCATCGGTTGACCCAGTTCGGCGCCACGGACCAGTGCCATGGTCTCTTGCAGATCGTCACGCTTCTTGCCGGTGACACGTACTTCATCACCCTGGATGGCGACCTGTACCTTGATTTTGGAGTCCTTGATCAGCTTGACCAGCTTCTTGGCGATCTCTTTCTCGATCCCCTGCTTGAATTTTACGGTCAGGTGGAAACGCTTGCCGGAGTGAACGGAGTCACCCACTTCCATGGAGCTGTTTTCGATGTTGCGCTTGAGCAGGGCACCGCGCAGGATTTCGACCATCTGCTTGAGCTGGAAATCGGCATCGGCTTCCAGCTTTACCTCTTCCTTGTTCAACTCGAAGCTGGCTTCTACCCCACGAAAATCGAAACGGGTGGCCAGTTCACGATTGGCGTTGTCGACTGCGTTCAACACCTCGTTCATTTTGACTTCAGAGACAATATCGAATGACGGCATAGCCGGAGCTCCTCATGTTGCGTTATCGGGGGGCAAATCTACCAGAAAACGGGCAAATTTGCTGATTTTGATGGGGTTGCTCTGCTAGAATCCCCTGCGCACAGGACGGGTGGACCCGTTAGTGTCCACCAGCGACATCTTCACTTATCCCCGGTAACAGGTTGAGAGGATTGCAACCCTTACCCTGACAGAGTCACACCATGCCAAGCGGATTAAAAAATTCCCGACAGCCCGTTATTCCACCCGTTGCTCCGAAGTGGTCACTGTTGGGTTGTGGCGCCCTCGGCGGCGTTTTTGCCTCCCTGCTGACCCAGAGTGGTCAATCAACCCGTGTCTTGTTGCGCGAACATCATAAGTCCACGCTCCATCCGGGGATCGATTTCACCTCGCTGGAGGGGCATGTCCAGCTGCTCAATATCGAGCGCGGATTTGTCAGCAAACCCGGCAAGATCCAGCGTCTGCTTGTGATGACCAAGGCCAGTCAGGTGATTGCCGCACTGACACGGCTGGTGGGTAAGCTGGATGCCGGCGTGCCGATCGTGCTGCTGCACAACGGGATGGGCATTGCCGAGCAGGTGGTCGAGATGTTCCCGCACAATCCGGTGATTGCCGGTGTCACCAGCCATGGCGCCATGCAGTGCGGCCATTTCGTGTTCCGTCATACTGGCAAGGGTGAAACCTGGCTTGGCCCGATCAACGATGCCGCCAAGGCCCATGCCGCGCTCGCGGACGAGCTGGCGCTGGCACTGGGGCAGGCTGGCTGGGATGAACAGGTATTGGCGCGCCAGTGGCAAAAGCTGGCCATCAACTGTGCCATCAATCCCCTGACGGCCCTCTACAAGCTGAAAAATGGCGAGCTGGCTGGCCCCCGTTTTGCCGATGCCCTGCAGCAGATCTGTGTGGAAGTGGCGGATGTGATGTGTGCCGAAGGAGTTGCGACCACGGCAGAGGAGTTGCAGCGTCGGGTGATGACAGTGGTGGAACTGACCGCTGACAATTACTCCTCCATGCATCAGGATATGGAGCTGGGACGCGAGACCGAGATTGAGGCCATCACCGGCTTCCTGTTGGCCAAGGCTGCCCGGCATGGCATTGCCGTACCGGTCAATCAGGGTCTCTATCAGGCGATTAAAGAGAAGAGTCAGGCTGTCTGATCTTTTACATGACAGAGCAAGCTGCAAGGAGGCGAACGTGAGTGTACTGGTGCTGGTGGCCCCCGGGTCGGAAGAGATAGAGACGGTTGCGATTGTCGATACCCTGGTGCGTGCCAGCATCGAGGTGGTGCTGGCCTCTTGTTGTCCAGCCGGATCCCGTCAGGTGAAGGCATCGCGCGGGGTACAGCTGGTGGCTGATTGTCATATCGACGAGCTGACCCGTCGGGACTTTGAAGCCATCGTGGTGCCCGGCGGTTTGCCCGGCAGCGAAGTGATCCGCGATACCCCGCTGGCCATCGATCTGCTCAAAGAGCAGGCCGCTCTTGGCCGCTGGCGCGCTGCCATCTGCGCCGCCCCTGTGGTGGTCTTGCAACATCACGCTCTGCTGGATGGTGCCATTGTCACCTGTCATCCCGGCTTTCAGTCCCGACTACCGGCATCGCAGCTGTCACATGAGCGGGTAGTCAGAGATGAGGCTCATCGCCTTATCACCAGCCAGGGGCCGGGCAGCGCCATCGAGTTTGCGCTCGAACTGGTTCGGGGGCTGTGCGGGGATGAGGTAGCGGCCACTGTCGCTGACCCTATGGTGCTGCCTTGAGCGCACTCTGTTGCTGAATCCAGCTGGCCATGCTTTGAAAACGGGCCCCGGTCATCTTGATCGGGGCCCGTTTGTTATCTGCTGTTGTCGGTCACGCCATCTTGTCCGGCTCAGTAGTCGTACTGTTTGCACTTCTTCTTGCGAAACTCTTCACGCCAGCGTGACAACTCTTGCTTTGTGCCGAGTGTGTCCCCTTTCTTGATGGCCTGTTCCAGTATCTCAATCCGGTCGTACAGCCAGCGGCACTCTGCCGTCGGGTTGTTCTTGCCGATGCCGGTCAACGGTAGCAAACAGAGTCCCAGCCAAAGATATTTCATCCCGAACGCTCCTTGTCATTGTGGTAGTAAAGGTCTCCTTAGAGTCTACTATTTTAGCCGCAACGAGAGAGATAGAGCTGCGGTTATCCTTGGGGTAAGATGGTGCCATGTCTGTTTATTTATACAGTGGTATGCGCAAGATCATCCATATCGACATGGACTGCTTTTTTGCCGCGGTGGAGATGCGGGACAATCCGGCGTTGCGGGAGGTGCCGCTCGCCATCGGTGGGGCCTCCGAGCGGCGCGGCGTCATCTCGACCTGCAACTATGTGGCGCGCCGGTTCGGGGTGCGCTCTGCCATGCCGAGCGCCCTGGCGAAAAAACTCTGCCCGCCGCTGGTACTGATCCCTGGGCGAATGGCGGTGTACAAGGATATCTCTCGTCAGCTCAGAGCCATTTTCCTCCGCTATACCGATCAGGTTGAACCGCTGTCGCTGGACGAGGCTTACCTCGACGTGACCCACAGCCGCTGTTGTGGCGGCAGCGCCACCCTGATGGCGCAAGAGATCCGGCAAGCCATCGTCACCGAACTGGGATTGACCGCCTCGGCCGGAGTGGCCCCCAACAAGTTTCTCGCCAAGCTCGCTTCGGAGCAGCGCAAGCCTGATGGTCTGTTTATCATTCGTCCCGACGAAGTGGCCGAATTTGTCTGCCAGTTGCCCCTCGGCAAACTGCCCGGGGTGGGGCGCAAGACCGCCGAGCGGCTGGAGGCCCAGGGGCTCTACACCTGTGAGGATGCGCGGGCCTTGTCGGCACAAGAGCTGTGCAGTCGTTTTGGCAAGCTGGGGGAGATGTTGACGACCCGGATCTGGGGGCTGGATGAACAGCCGGTGCAGGCGCACCGGATCCGCAAAACCATCGGGGTGGAGACCACCTTGGCGAGCGATGTTTGTGACGAAGCCGCCTGCCTGACGGTATTGCAGCAACTGCTGCCGGAGCTGGAGCGGCGATTTCAGCTGGCGTGCCCTGCCGAGCAGGTGATGGGGCAGGGAATCAAGCTCAAGTTTGCCGATTTCCACCAGACCACCGTCTATCGCAGTCAGGGTGGCTATCAGCCAGCCTTGTTCGTTCCCCTGCTCAAAGAGGGGCTACAGCGGGCGCAAGGGCGTTCGGTTCGCCTGCTGGGCTTGGTGGTGGGTTTGCCAAAAGAGGGTGAAGTTAATCAACTCTCGCTGGATTTGCTGTGAGAGAGTTAAGTTTTTGTTTATAAAGTCGATAATCTATCCATATCTGTATGACGTAGGAATATTGGCATGAGCGCTCTTTCTGTCCAGGGTCGGATTACCCTGATCGCCGGTTGCTGTCTGTTGGTGACAGCCGCCGCTCTGGTTGCCTCTTCGATTTACAACGCGAACAAGATGCAACAGCAGGTGCGGCAAGCCACCATGCATGAGGCGCAGCAGTCTGCCGAAAACTGGATGAAGGCGATGGGCTCGGAGCAGGCGGCCAAGGTGACCAGTTATCTCGATGAGGCCTATTTCCGCGCCAGTTTGCTGGCGGAGAGCGTGTTGTTCCAGCGCAAGAATGCGGCCGAGAACTTTGTCCATTCGGAGGCGCTGCGCAGCGCCGTCAATCAGCAATTGCACGATGCCGTTGCCTCATCGACCAATCTGCTTGGTGTCTATGCGGTGTTCGAGCCTGACCAGCTGGATGGGGAAGACAGCAACTATCAGGGCTCAACGGCGCTGGGTTCCAACGACAAGGGGCGTTTTTCCAGTTACTGGGCCTACGACAACGGCAAGATAGAGCCGGAAGTGCAGAATGAGGATGTACTGGCCGATGAGAGCCCGACCGAGGCTGGTGGAATCGAAAATGAGTGGTATCGCTGCAGCATTCGCACCCGTGCCCTCTGCCTGCTGGAGCCCTATCTGGACGATGTGGGCGATAAACAGATATTGATGACCTCGGTGACGGTCCCGCTCCTGGAGCAGGAGACCTTGCTGGGGATGGTCGGGGTCGATATCTCGCTGGCCACTTTGCAGAGTCTGGTCAGCACCATGGACAAGGAGCTCTATGAGGGCAAGGGCAGAATCTTGCTGGTCAGTCACGAAGGGCGCGTGGCGGGAGCCGATGAGTTCGATGTGACCATGGGGCGCGGGCTGGATCAGAAGTATCAGGGGCTGGCCAGCGAGCTGAAAGGCTGGCTCAGTCAGGGTCAGGAGCTGACTCGCTGGAGCAGCGACGGCGCCCTGTTGCAGACCTTTGTCCCGGTATCCATGCGTGGCACCGACCGTAAATGGGGCATCTACATTGAATTGCCACGGGCCGTAGTGCTGGCCTCGGCCCAGCAACTGCAAGATGAGCTGGCCAGTGAA
Source organism: Aeromonas sp. Y289-2 (assembly GCF_027705925.1). Taxonomy (NCBI): domain Bacteria; kingdom Pseudomonadati; phylum Pseudomonadota; class Gammaproteobacteria; order Aeromonadales; family Aeromonadaceae; genus Aeromonas; species Aeromonas sp. Y289-2. Next base: position 237,386 of record NZ_JAPDCH010000005.1, on the reverse strand, counting down.
GCCAATCGCAGCGTGGTCTCGCAGCTGTCAATCGGGGTGCTGATCTCGCTGGTGGCCCTGAGTTTTATCTGGTTGATGGCGCGCCAGATTGTGGCGCCCATCCGCGCCGTGGTTGCCCGCCTCAAGGATATCGCCAGCGGTGAGGGGGATTTGACCCAGCGTATCGAGATCCAGCGGCAAGACGAGATCGGCGAACTGGCCAAGTGGTTCAACAGCTTCCTCAACAAGTTGCAATCCACCATCAGTCAGGTGATTGATACTGTCTCCGGTACGCGTAACAGTGCCGAGCGAGCCGCGCAGGTGGCCGAGCGCACCAGCAGCGGCATGCAGGCCCAGTATCAGGAGATCGATCTGGTGGCGACGGCATTTGAAGAGCTGAGCGCCACGGCGTTGCAGGTCTCCGGTAATGCCGGCTCGGCGGTGGCGGCAGCCAACACCACTGATGCCGCGGCGCAAGAGGGCAAATATGTCGTTGCCGACACCCAGGAGGCGATGCGCAAGCTGATGACCATCATCAACGATGCCCAGCCGGTGGTGGAGCGACTCTCCGCCAACAGCGACAACATCAATGACATCCTCATCGTGATCCAGGGGATTGCCGAGCAGACCAACTTGCTGGCGCTGAATGCGGCTATTGAAGCGGCGCGGGCCGGTGAGCAGGGCCGTGGCTTTGCCGTGGTGGCCGATGAGGTGCGCAATCTGGCGGGTCGTACCCAGAATGCCATCGTCGAGATCCAGACCCTGATCAGCCAACTGCAATCCGGTACCGGCGCCGTGGTCAAGGCGATCCGCGATGGTCATGGTCAGGCTGACGAGACCCTCGTCAAGGTGGATCTCTCGGTGCAGGTGCTGGAGCAGATTATCCAGTCGGTCTCCACCATCCATCAGATGAACGAGCAGATTGCCCGGGCGGCACAGGAGCAGAGCCGGGTGGCGGACGAGATCAACCGCAACGTCAGCAACATTCGTGATGTGAGCCATACCATCCGGGCCGAGGCGGCGACATCCGCCGAAAATGGTCGCGAGCTATCTGCGCTGGCGGATAAACAGCAGCAGCTGGTGGGGCAGTTCAAGGTATAGAAGGGATGAAAAAAGGCGCCATCCAGCTGGAGGCGCCAAACACATTCAGATGACAGACTGGGTCAAACCGGTGAGATTTGAGCCCCTCTTCCCGCAGAGGAAGAAACACAACACCACAATCACAGTCGAAAGGCTCACTAAAAACACATGTAAACCAACACGTAGTAGAAAATGTGAGCCATATGACGACTGATTGCTGGGCGAATTATGTTTATTCACTGGTCGACCCGCAACCGACAAATTATAATGCGCCCCATTAGAAAAACTCATCGTCGGCTGGTGTCATGTCTCGTCGTTTACCCCCGCTCAATGCCCTCAAGGCGTTTGAAGCTGCGGCTCGTCACTTAAGCTTTACCCGCGCAGCAGAAGAGTTGTTTGTGACTCAGGCTGCCATCAGTCACCAGATCAAGGCGCTGGAGGAGTATCTTGGCATCAAGCTGTTCCGTCGCAAAAATCGCTCCTTGTTGCTGACCGAAGAGGGGCAGGGTTATTTCCTGGATATCAAGGACATCTTTGCCTCCATCTCAGAGGCGACCGACAAGCTGCTGGCCCGCAGTGCCAAGGGGGCATTGACTGTCAGTTTGCAGCCGAGTTTCGCCATCCAGTGGTTGGTGCCGCGGTTGGTCAAATTCAGCGAGCGTCATCCTGATATCGATGTACGGATCAAGGCGGTCGACCTTGACGAAGGGTCGCTCACCGACGATGTGGATGTCGCCATCTACTACGGGCGCGGAAACTGGCCGGGTCTGCGCTCGGACAAGCTGCATACCGAATACCTGATCCCGGTCTGCTCCCCCTTGCTGCTGACCGGGCCCAAACCGCTGCGTACGCCGCAAGACTTGACTCTTCATACCCTGCTGCACGATACCTCCCGTCGCGACTGGAAGGCTTGGTTCCGCCAGCTCGATATCGATGCACCCAACGTCAATCAGGGGCCCATCTTTAGCCACTCCACCATGGTGATCCAGGCGGCGATCCACGGCCAGGGGGTGGCGCTTGGCCACAGCGTGCTGGCACAACCCGAGATTGAGGCCGGCCGCCTTATCTGCCCGTTCGAGCAGGTGCTGGTGAGCAAAAATGCTTTCTATCTGGTGTGCCAGGAACAACAGTCGGATCAGGGCAAGATCGTGGCCTTCCGTGACTGGATGCTGGAGCTGGTGGAGCAGGAAGAGGCGCGTCGCAGGGCAAGGCTCGCCGATGCCTGATGTGATCCGCGAGGGGGCAATTGATGCCCCCGTTCGCATTTTGCTGGCCCACGGGGCAGGTGCGGGGATGGATCATGTTTTTCTTGCCGAGTTGTCACGCCTGCTGGCTGGCCCCGACATCGAAGTGGTGCGTTTCAACTTTCCCTACATGACAAGGCGTGCACAGGATGGCAAGCGCCGCCCGCCGGACAGAGCACCTGTGCTGCTAGCCCATTGGCGCGACATGATCCGCGAGTTTGCCCATCCACGGCTGTTTCTGGCAGGCAAGTCGATGGGCGGGCGGACGGTGGCGGAACTGTATAGCGAAGGCGAGGGTGAGATGAATGCTGCAGGATTGCTCATTCTCGGGTATCCTTTCCACCCTCCGGCCAAGCCCGACAGCTGGCGAGGCGAGGTACTCAAGCATATTGCTGTGCCAACTCTGCTGTTGCAGGGGGAGCGCGATACCTTAGGTAGTCGCGCCGAACTGGTCGATTTCCCCTTCTCACCCGCCGTATCGGTCCATTGGTTGACCGATGGTGATCATGGTTTCAAACCGCGTAAAGCCAGTGGCGTGAGTGAGCAGGATAATATGCAGCATGCAGCGGCGGCCATCAGCCATTTTGTGGCCCGGCATGGATAGCACGAGAGGGTTGGCTTTATTGCCAGCCTCGATGAGAAAGGGAGAGTGAGGATGCAGATCCATCGACATTGGCTGATACTGGCCGGTTTCTTCGGGTTGACGGCCACCATGCTGGGGGCTTATGGCGCCCATGGATTGGCGGCGACCGGCATTACGCCCGAGCGTCTGGCGGCATTCAATACCGCCGTGCAATATCAGTTTTTTCACGCATTGGCCCTGCTGGTTCTGGGCTGGTGTGGTGTGCGCAGCAGGGTGATCCACCTGGCTGGCACCGCTTTTGTGCTGGGGATTATCGGATTCTCCGGCAGTATTTACGCCATGGTGCTGCTTGGCAGCAAGGGGCTGGGGTTGATTACTCCGGCCGGTGGCCTCTGTTTTATGTTGGGATGGGCGGCCCTGATCTGGGCTGGCTGTCGTCTTGGAGGAAAAAATGAATAATCTGCTGCTTTATTGCCGCCCCGGTTTTGAGAAAGAGGCGGCTGCAGAGATCACTGAGCGTGCCGGTAACATGCAGTGCTACGGTTTCGCCCGGGTCAAGGACGACAGCGGTTATGTGATCTTCGAACTGTATGACGAGGAGCAGGCGGACCTGCTGGCTCGCAAGCTGCCGTTCCGGGAGCTCATCTTCATCCGCCAGATGCTGGTGGTCACCCATGAGCTGAAGGATCTGGATGTCGCGGACAGGATCTCCCCGATCCTTGAGGCGGTGAGTGACTACACCATTTGCGGCGATCTGCGGGTCGAAACCGCGGATACCAACGAAGCGAAAGAGCTGTCAGCCTTCTGCCGCAAGTTCACCGTGCCGCTGCGTCAGGCGCTGCGCAGCAACGAGATCCTGACCAAGAAGGAGACGCCGAACCGTCCGGTGTTCCACGCCTTCTTCATGGCCAATGATCATGTCTTGCTGGGTTACTCCTACTCGTTCAACAACTCCGGATTCCACATGGGGATCCCGCGCCTGCGCTTCCCGGCCGATGCACCGAGCCGCTCCAGCCTCAAGCTGGAGGAGGCGTTTTACGTGTTCGTGCCGCGGGAAGAGTGGGATGTGCGTCTCTGTTCAGGCATGAAGGCGGTGGATCTGGGCGCCTGCCCGGGTGGCTGGACCTATCAGCTGGTGCGCCGTGGCATGATGGTGACGGCGGTCGACAACGGCATGATGGCCCAATCCCTGATGGATACCGGTCAGGTCAAGCATATCCGGGATGACGGTTTCGTCTGGCGTCCGAGCAAGAAGAACACCTACTGGCTGGTGTGCGACATGGTCGATAAACCGGCGCGGGTCGTTCACATGATTGCGGACTGGTTCCGTGAGGGTGACTGCCAGGAGGCGATGTTCAATCTCAAGCTGCCGATGAAGAAGCGTTATGTTGAATCGGTACACAATATCGAGGTATTGCGCGAGATGCTCAAGGAGATCGACAACGCGTTCGTGATCCAGGCCAAGCAGCTCTATCACGATCGGGAAGAGATCACCGTGCATGTTTACAACAAGTACTGGGTCTCCAAACTCGAGCCCAAGGCGTGATGTAGCAGTTCTGCCCGTACGATAAATACCAAGGCCGACAGGGAAACCTGTCGGCCTTTTGCTATTCGGGAGGCAAAAAATCAGAAACGGTAATCGAGGCGCAGGGAGGATTCGTCGTCGGTCACCTTGATCTCTATCTGCAGCGGGATGGTTTTGTCGACCGGATTGAATTGCATCTTTATCCCGTCTCCTCTCAGCCTGAGGGCGGTGTTCATTCCGCCAGCCTTGAACTTGACCTTGGGTCTGAAGCGTTCAACCGACAGACTGACGCTTTTTTCCGGGGTCAGATTAAGCTGCGGGTAGGAGGTGATCTTTTGATTACCAAAGTTGTCGGTGGAGACTTCAATACCAAACGACAGGGGTTTGGGTGCCTTGAGCAGGTCGTTGGTATTCAGGCTCGAGCGCCATACCTCGGTGGCAGTCCGTTTTTCCTGCTGTGGCAGTTTGGCGGTTTGGGTCTGTTGATCCTGCTCGAAAGCACTGGCAGTACCACACACCAGCAGCAGACCCGACACCAGATAGCACCCGTATCCCTTCATGAAAAACACTCCCTGTTCTTTTTCTCTATTGAACATAGTTGCTGTTTGGGGAGTGGCAAAGGATTCGGAAACATAAAAAAGGGAGCCGAAGCTCCCTTTTAAAATCAATGAATTAACTCACAGGCGATCGATGATGGCCTGGGTGAATTCGCTGGTGGAAGCCGTTCCACCCAGATCGCGGGTGACCCGATCACCGGATTCGATGGTGGCTCGTACTGCCTCGCGGATCCGCTCTGCTTTATCCTGCATGCCGAGGTACTCCAACATCTGGATGGAGGCGAGGATCACCGAGGTCGGGTTGGCAATGTTCTTGCCTGCAATGTCAGGCGCAGAGCCGTGGACCGCTTCGAAGATGGCCGCGCCATCGCCGATGTTGGCGCCGGGCGCCATGCCAAGGCCGCCAACCAGACCGGCGCAAAGATCCGAGAGGATGTCGCCGAACAGGTTGGTGGTGACCATGACATCGAAACGCTCCGGGTACATCACCAGATTCATGCAGGCGGCATCGACGATCATCTCTTCGCTCTGGATATCCGGGTAGTGGCTGGCGATTTCACGTGCTACTTCGAGGAACAGGCCGGAGGTTGACTTGAGGATGTTCGCCTTGTGGATGATGGTGACCTTCTTGCGCCCTTCCTGACGAGCCAGCTCGAAGGCAAACTTGACGATGCGCTCGGCCCCTTCGCGGGTGATGATGCTCATCGCCTCGGCACTCTTGTTGTCATCACTGCGCTTCTGACCTGCACCCGAGTACATCCCTTCGGTGTTTTCACGCACCGTGATGATGTCGATGTTGTCGTAACGGCTTCTGGTGCCCTTGAAGGAGATGACCGGGCGCACGTTGGCGTAGAGGTTGAACTTCTTGCGCAGGGAGACGTTGATGGAGGTAAAACCGCCGCCGACCGGTGTGGTCAATGGCCCTTTCAGGCTCACCTTGTTCTTCTCAATCAGATCCAGGGTAGCCTGGGGCAGCAGCTCGCCATGCTTCTCGAGGGCAACCAGACCTGCATCAGCGTATTCGTACTCAAAATCACAGCCCGCATGGGTCAGGATCTGGATGGCTGATTCAATAATGCTGGGGCCGATGCCGTCGCCGGGGATCACGGTAATTTTTCTTTTGGACATGAGAGGGTTCCACTTCCAGGGTATAGGGGAGGATGGGGCTGCTTTATAGCATTTACTCAGCAAACCAACCACATTCCTTTACATTCTACTCACTTTTATCAACAGCGAGGGTGAGTCTCGTCATGGTTCACGCCCTTGCCTGCATTTTTGTTCGGCACTTTAGTCTGGCTGGGGCGGGTAGCGGATGTCCCGCAGGTTGAATCCCAGCGGAATATCCCGCTGCAAGTGCACCAGCCGTTGGGCCAGCAGGGCCTCATCCTGATGCTGGCGCAGCTTGAGCAGTGGCGTGGCGGCGTCCTCTTGCTGGCAGGCTTCGAGCATGGATGCCAGATTGCCATATTGCTGCAACAGCTGGGTGGCGGTCTTGGGGCCGATCCCCGGAACCCCCTTGATATTGGAACCGCTGATACCGGTCAGGGCCCAGAAGTCGACCAGCTGATTAGGTGCTACCCCATATTGCTGCTGGACGAAGGCGGCATCCAGCCAGCGCTTGTTGAAGTAGTCGCGCACCCGGATCTGCTGGCAGATCAGTTGGCAGAAGCCCTTGTCGGTGGAGATGATGGTCGCCTGATGGCCATGGCTGGCGATGCCGCAGGCGAGAGTGGCGATAAGGTCATCTGCTTCATCGGTCTCGGAGAGCAGGGCATCGACCCCGCACTCCCAAAAGGCATCCTGCAGGGTCGCCAGCCCTTCACGCAGTTCGGGGGGCATGGGAGTTCGCCCTTCCTTGTAGGCCGGATAGACCTCCTTGCGCCAGCTATGCACCTCGCCATCAAACACGGCAATGACATGGGTCGGCTCGCTATTGGCCAGCAGCTTGCGGCAGGTATTGATAAGGTTGGCGCGGGTGGCAACCAGCGCCTGGGCAGGGGTCAGTGCCTGCTGGGCCTGTACCGCGTGCAGACGGCGAATGAGGTTGAGGGCATCGATGATGAGCAGGTGTGGCCGGATAGTTGACATGGGGCACTCTTGGCTGTCGGGACGCCCCATTGTAACAAACCGCTCGCCTTATGGGGGATTGATGGCGGTTGGGAAGGCATAGCGCAAATAAAGAGGGGCGCCGATGCGCCCCTCTGTCGATGATGTATCTGTATCCTAGCGGACGATTTCGTAGCAAGGCACATACTGACTGCCCGGCAGCTTCATCCGCTGCTGCTTGACGAAGCTCTCCAGCAGCTTGTCCATCAGGTGCATCAGCTCCTTGTCGCCGTGCAACTTGAAGGGGCCCTTCTTCTCGATGGCGCGAATGCCCCCTTCCTTGACGTTGCCGGCGACGATACCGGAGAAGGCTCGACGCAGGTTGGCGGCCAGCAACTGGGGCGGCTGGTTGCGGTGCAGATCCAGACTGGCCATGCTGGCGTGATCCGGCTCGAAGGGGAGCTGGAACTCCGGCTCAATCTTGAGGGACCAGTTGAAAGAGTAGGCATCGCCGACCGATTTGCGGTATTCGCGGATTTTCGGCATCGCCTCTTTCATCACCCGGGCCACTTCCGGTGCATCGCCGACAATGATCCGGTAGAGCTTGGTCGCCGGTTCACCGAGGGTCGCCTTGATGAAGTCGTCGATGGCACGGAAGTAGTCGGCACTCTCTTTCGGGCCGGTCAGGATGATGGGCATCGGCTGCCGCTCGTTGGCCGGATGCATCATGATGCCGAGCAGATAGAGCAGCTCTTCGGCGGTGCCGACTCCGCCCGGGAAGATAATGATGCCGTGACCCAGACGCACGAAGGCTTCCAGCCGTTTCTCGATATCCGGCAGGATCACCAGCTCGTTGACGATGGGGTTGGGCGGTTCGGCCGCGATAATGGAGGGCTCGGTCAGGCCGATGTAGCGCCCGTTGCGTACCCGCTGTTTGGCATGGCCGACGGCGGCCCCCTTCATCGGGCCCTCCATGGCGCCAGGGCCACAGCCGGTACAGATGTTCAGCTCACGCAAGCCCAGTTCGCTGCCCACGGCGCGGGTGTACTGGTATTCGATCTCGTTGATGGAGTGGCCACCCCAGCAGACGATCAGGTTGGGATCGGCGCCGGGCAGGATCACCTTGGCGTTGCGCAGAATGGCGAACACCACGTTGGAGATATGAGTGGAGTTGGTCAGATTGACCTGGCGGTTGGACTCGAGCTGATTGGAGACATAGAGAATGTCGCGCAGCACCGAGAAGAGGTGCTCCTGAATGCCGCGAATGATCTCGCCATCGACAAAGGCGTGCTCGGGGGCATTGAACAGTTCCAGCTTGACCCCGCGCTCGCGCCGGATCACATGAATATCGAACGATTTGAAGCGCTCCAGGATCTCCTTGGAGCTGTCGGTATGGCTACCGGAATTGAGCACTGCCAGCGAGCAGTTGCGAAACAGTTGATAGATATCGCTGGAGGCAGTCTGCTTGAGGCGATCCACCTCAAGCTGTGACAGCAAATCCATGCTGCCAACGGGATTGATGTGCGTAATCATAGGTTCCCCTTTACTCACTTGTTATCGTTGTGTTTTTCCCTGGGGAGAAAAGGGGACGCTATGTTGCATCCCCTGAGATCGATAGTAGTGGTAACAGAGGGTGGAGGGAAATAGGGCGACGACTGTTCGCTGTTTTTTTGACCGTTTGTCAGGCCAGTGTCACTTGATCCCGACCGGTGTGCTTGGAGTGGTAGAGCGCCTTGTCCGCCCGCTCGAACACATCTGACGGGTTGTCCCCATCCTTGAACAGGGTTGCACCGATGGAGATGGTGATCTCCACCTTGGCATCGCGAAAACGGAACGGGATGCTCTTGATGGTCTGGCGCAGGGTCTCCAGCGGCTTCTGGAATTTGTCCGGGTTGATGTTGGGCAGCAACACCACGAACTCTTCCCCACCAAAACGGGCGATGAAGTCGGTGTCACGCAGTGCACTCTGCAGCGCTTTGGCGACCACTTTCAGTGCCTTGTCACCCGCCATATGGCCGTAGTTGTCATTGATATTCTTGAAGTGATCGATGTCGATGATCGCCATGCAGAGCGGAGTGCGGTAACGAAGCCAACGTTTGTACTCCTGCTCCAGCCGTTCATCGAGGGCGGCCCGGTTGTGTACCTGGGTCAGGCTGTCGAGGAACAGCTTGTGTTTTTGAATGGTCAGCCGCTTCTTGTACTCGGCGGTCTCCTCCTTCATCAAGCGCAGCTTGGACTCCATGGTGGAGAGGCGGGTGAGCAGGTGACGCTCCCGCGCCGCTGTGCTGTCACGCTCTTGCAGCAGCAGGTTGATGGCGCCCATATGGCCGGAGATGGCGCGCTTGAGCGCATCGATGGAGTTATGGCTGGCCAGGGAGTGATCGATCGCCTGCAACTCGTTGACCAGCGCCTCGCGGGTCTCTCGGGTTTCGTTTTGCAGCGCACGCCCCTCATCGAGGGATTCGGTAAACCCGACATGTACCGCGGACAGGCTCTCGTTGAGGGAGCTGAGGAAGGCGCGAGAGGCTTTACGCTCCTCACGGGTGCCTTCGATGATGAGCTCGATCACCTGCAGGCAGGTTTCCGCCAGCAGGGCAGGGTTGATCCCGATCAGCAGTTGGCGGCGAATGTCGCTCAGGCTCTCGCCGATGGCGCCGGCAAAGTCGAGTTCGGTGATAAGCCGCTGCAGCTCATCGGCGATGCGGGCGTGATCCTTGAGATCAAACGGGTCGACATCGGGTTGGCCATCGTTGCTGGCAGTATCGCTTTCTTGTTGAGTTGCACCTGACGGTGCCAACAGGGGCTGGCTTGGCAGCAGCTGGATCTTGATCGCCTGCTGGTAAAACTCCAGCAGCTTGATCACCTTTTTCTGATGATCGGCAATGCTGTAACCGGCGGGACTTGCCAGAAATTCCTTGAGGGACTTGCGGGTCTCTTCCGGGAAGCCCTTGATGTTTTTCAGCTGTTTGGAACCAAGTTCGATGGCGGTCTGGGTCAGGGTGATCGACTCTTCCAGCGCATTGCTGTGCTGCTGCAGCAGTTTTTCAATGGCCAGCAGATCCTCGTCTAGCGCGGTAAATGCGGGGTTGTTATCCAGTTTCTGCTTGAGCTTGGCGAAGCGATTGTCCAGCTCGCGGTCGAAGCCACGGCAGGAGAGCATCAACTTGTTGATAAACTGGATGCCGCGAGCACGCTCTGCATCGGAAAACGACAGCACGCCGTCGAGTTCCAGCTGTTTCTGCTGAAGGGATTCCCTGAGTCTTGCCAATTGTCCTGCTACGGCAGCGATGTCATTCATTATCAGGTCGCCCTGTTGTCATTATTGTTTTTGGTGTTGGATAGCAACAGTGGTCGAACCTGGTTTCGATCCTCGCCTGTTATCTACATTATTTCCTGGTGGTTATCGGCTGCCGGCTTCCTTGCAAGGCTGGGCCAATTAACCCATTGCTTTTCATGAGAAGAATTGACTTTTACCAGTCCCTTGTCAATTGCCATCAGGCCGCATTGCCACACATCTCCATTAAAAAATGCCGCTTGTTGGCAATCGATCGCAGCCAGCTCCAACCAGGCGTTTTGCTGGCATTTTTCACTGAGCTGAATGGCTCCCGACAGGGCGAGATAGCAGAGGTCAAACAGGCCATTGTGATCGAGCGCGGTCGCCGCCTTGGGCAGGAAGGGGTGACTGACAATCCCGAGGCTGATCTGGCGATCCAGCGGATAGCTGCAAGGGAAGGCGGCGATGGCCGTCAGCAGGTCTCCCGCCAGTTGATGCAGGTTGGTGACGTGGCGCTGTGGCACCACATAGAGCATGTGTCCTTCACGCAAGTCATAGATACGGCCATCTTGCGGGGTCAGGGTGTCCATATAGGCACCGAAGGCCTGCTCGATTTCTCTGCTGGCCTGATAGCCGTGGCGCTCCAGCGTATTGACCAGGAAAGGCACCCGGAACAGCAGATAGTGCAGCTTGTCATCGAACTCGCTGGAGGGCTGTTCGCTGAGGTACCAGCGATCCGATTTCAGCTGGCGCTTTGCCATCTCCCGCGGCCAGCGGTTCATTAGCCGCTGCCAGTTGGCCAGCCCCGAGCGTGGCTCGATCAGCAGGGCCTCATTGGTCCGTTTCAGTTGCAGGCGGGCAGTACGCAGCTTGAGCCAGAGGGTGAAGAAGAGGTAGATAAAGAGCGCCAGCAGCAGGCTGGTGGTGATACTCGACCAGAGATAGCGCTCCTGCTGATGCTGGCTGTTGTTAAGCCGCTGCTCCAGCTCCTTGATATGTTGTACCCGCTCGACCTGGACATAGTTGTCGCGGATCGCCGCCTGCTCCATGGCCTGCTCCTGCTGGCGCACCTCCTCGCCAAGACGGTGGAAGCGCTTGTAGCTGTCGAGAGCCTGACGCAGATACCCCTTCTGCTCATAGGCCAGCGATAACAGGCGGAATACCTCGTACTGACGGCGAGTATCGCCGAGCTGATTGGCCAGCGCGCGGGCGTTCTCCAACTGCAGGATGGCGATGGCGGCCTCCTGCTTCTTCAGATAGAGCTCGCCGAGCAGCAACAGGGTATCGATCAGCGGCTCTTTGGCATCGCTCAGCTCATGGGACTGACGGGCCGCATTGAGGTAGTTGCTGGCCAGCGAGAGGTTGCCGCTTTGCAGGTAGGTTTTGCCGATTTCGTATTTGAGCAGGGAGGCTTGCGGTCGGTTGCTCCCTTCATCGAGCAGATCCAGCGCATTAAAGAAGTAGACCAGCGCCATATTGAGGTCGCCCTGCTCGCGGTTGAGTCGCGCCAGCACCATCAGGGAGTCGCACAGCAGGGAGGGGTTGCCGATGGAGTGGAAGTAGTTGGCCGCCTCATTGGCATACTGCAGCGCTTTCTGGGGCTCCTGCTCCTGCTGGTAAAGTTTGACTATCTGGTTCGACAGCAGGCCGAGAAAGAGCGGGTCGTTGAGGCTTTTGGCCTGTTGCTGGGCATCGATATATTCCCCCAGTGCCAGCTGTGGCTGCTGCAGCGCGCGATAAAGGTCGCCGCTGATGGCGCTGACCCAGGCACTGGCGAGAGGATTGGGGGTCTTGGCGGCCCAGATCCGCGCATCTGCCAAGTGGGCCTTGGCATCATCGAAGTGCTGGTTCTCGATGTCGTAGCTGGTGCGTTGCAGGCGGCCATAGATCTGCAACTGGCTCTGCTTGAGCGTGGGGACGGCCAGCTGTTCGTCCAGTTGATCCATCAGGGCGCGGCTGGTGCTCTGGTTATCCGGTTTGAGGGCCTGACTGCGGATCTTGAGATAGAGACCGTGGGCCTTGAGTTCCGGTTGCCGCTCTTTGTCTGCCAGCGCCATCGCCTTGTCGAGCGCTTGCTGGGTGGCCTGATATTGACCCAGTTGCAGCAGACACTCCCCTTTGAGCAGATGGGCGCCTATGGTCTGGGCCGCCGTGCTGTAACTCAGGATGGGTTCGCGATAACCGAACTCCTGGCGATTGCTGATGATTTGCTGGGGATTATTGGCTGCGCGCGTCAGGAAGGCGGTGGTGATCTGGACGCATCTGGCAGGATCGGTCAGTACCATCGATTGCGCTTGTTGCAGATCGATAGAGAGTTGCTCCTTGTCCAGATCCAGATTCGGAGCTGACAGGGAGGACATCATCATGGCCAGAAAAAACAGTTGATTCATTGGATTAAGGACGGCGCAGAGGTGTTGGCATGTTATCCAAGCCCCCCCCTGCGAGTCCAGCGTTTACTGTGGTTTGCTGGTGGCCGGCAAGTGGGTTTCGTCTGGATTTTATTATCCAGCCCCCTTATCACAGCTGCGTAAAGCATCGATTGAAACCTTTTTGCCAGTCATGGAGGGCAGTGCGACTGCCCTCTCTGTCGCAACTCGACTTTATTGGCGGATCAGACGCAGGTTGGCGGGCACAGCTTCGAAATCGGAGCGGAACGGGTTGATATCGAGGCCACCGCGACGGGTATAGCGTGCATAGACGGTCAACTGCTCAGGCTGGCAATAGTGTTTGAGGTCGATAAAGATCCGCTCGATGCACTGCTCGTGGAACTCGTTGTGCTGGCGAAACGAGATGAGATAACGCAGCAGCTTCTCCCGATCGAGTTTCGGCCCCTTGTAGCGGATCACCACGGAGCCCCAGTCCGGCTGGCTGGTCACCAGACAGTTGGATTTGAGCAGGTGGCTGTGCAGGGTCTCCTCGACCAGCTCGCTGCCTGCCGCCCCTTGCAGCAGGGACGCATCAAACTCGTAATTGTCTACCTCGATATCCTGCTCATCAATGCACTCGCCGGGCAGCAGGGCAATCTGGTGCGGCGCCTTGTCGAGTGGGAACAGGGTCACCTTGACGGTCTCCCCCGCACAGGCGCTCAGATCCTTGGTCAGCATGGCGGCGACTGCCTCGATAGAGTCGCAACGGGTCTGGTTGAAGGAGTTGAGGTAGAGCTTGAAGGATTTGGATTCGATCAGGTTCGCACTGGTGGCCGGAATGGCCACTTCACCCACCGCCACCATCGGCTTGCCCTTGGCATTGAGCCAGGAGAGCTCATAGAGGGTCCAGACATCGCAACCGCTAAAGGGCAGATCATCGCCCAGCTGGAGATCATCCCGGTTCAGGCTACGTGGAACCGGCTGCAGCAGGGAGGGGGTGTACTGGCTGATGTAATCGGATTGCTGGCCCAGGCTCAGGCCGGTCAGGGCGCTGGCCCCGGCGTATCTATCTTGTTTGCTCACAGGGTTGCTCACGTAATGTGCTCATGATGAGTGGAATGAAACGGGCCATTGCAGGGCCGGATGGTTGCAGCCGTTTGGCTTGGGCGTCGGCCTCTCTGTATCCCGGGTTCTGTTTCCCGGGTCGCAAGGTCGGCTGGCAACCTTGTCTGTTACCGGGTTTGGTGGTGCAATAGCGGACTTTGCCAGCAATTGTGGGGATTTTCGATGTCGGATCAAGTTTTGTCTGCCCTGGAGCACTTTTTTGCCCGCTGGCAACGGGATGGCGAGGCCAGACGAGGCCTGCCCCTGTGCGAGTGGGAGGCGGACTGGCGTTCCCCCTGCCAGCTTGGTGAGCCCGCCGATGGTCGGGTGGCTTGGCGTCCTCACCATCGCTCCGAGCCCGCCGATTTTACGGCCATGGCCGATGCCCTCGAGCTGACAATTCATCCCAGCGCCATTGCCCTGTTTGGCCACTGGTTCAGCCGCCCTGTGCCCTGCCTCTTCAAGGGGCTGCGCCTTGAACTGATCTTGCCGTGGAACGAGGCGGATCTCGACCTACTCAAGGAGAACCTCATCGGTCATCTGCTGATGCTGCGCAAGCTAAAACGAACCCCCTCCATCTTTATTGCCACCACCCGCAACGAGATGACGCTCATCTCGCTGGATAACGAGAGTGGTCAGGTGTGGCTGGAGTGGCTCGACTCTGGCCGCCGTCTGCCGTTGGCGCCCTCCTTGCCAGCGTTTTTGGAACGGCTGGAGACGTTGCCGCAATAGCGCCGCTTCGAGCCAAGGTTACTCATCGGAACGAAAAGAGCCTTGCCATGCGGCAAGGCTCTTTTTTATGGCATCGCGTACAGGGAACGCGCTTAATCCTTGAAATCCCAGGAGAGGTTGGAGACCAGACGGCAGCTGTCGCACTTGAAGTCGAAGATCTCGTGCAGCGGCTCTGCCAGCGCCCACTCACCGCCACAGCTGGGGCAGGGGCGCGCCTTCTCCTCGGCCGCGCTCAGCCCGCCCACCCGGTAGAGGTAGTAGTAGGTGGGGATGCCGCTCAGCACTTCCAGCCGTTTGGCCAGATCGCTGCCGCGCCGGTAGAGGCGGCTGCCCACTTCGCCGATTTCGTGCAGCGCCGCATGTTCGGCGATGGAGCCGTTCATCTGCAACTGATCGCACGCCTCCCAATCCTCCTGCCACTTGATGATCTGTTTCTGATCGCCGTTGGCGACCGCGGGCAGTTGGTAGAGCGGAATCGGGGCGAAGTGGTCGCCACAGCGCAGCGGCGAGCAGGTATGCAAAAAGCTGGTGTAGAGCATCATCCAGCTCGGCCGCTCGCCCTGCTGGCCGCAAGGATCTGTGCTGTCGGAGAGCAGATCCGCCCCCTGCAGCTGGAGTTTGGGCGCCAGCAACCCCGCCTGATTGAGCTGCTGCTCGGCCAGTTTGACCTGCTCGCTCTGGTTGTCGGGGTGCAGGCTATCCTGCTCCGGGCAGACCACCCGACTGACGAAATAGCCGTCGTGCATGCTGGTGGGGAACTCCCGCCCGAGGATCTGGCCCTGATAACGCAGCATGTCGAGGTAGTTGACGATGGCCCGCTCGGCGTCGCCAAGGGAGGTATCGCGGTAACACTCAAAGCAGAGTTCGACGATATACATGGTTCAGCCTTGCCCCTGCTGGAGGAGCAGGTCGGTCAGGCGATCCACCTTCTGTTCGATGCGTGCGAGCTGTTCGGCGAGTTGCTGCAGGGTGAGCTCCGGTGCAGGCTGGGGGGCTGCCTCTTGCAGGAGCTCGCTCTCGGCTGTCGCAACTGGCTGCTGCTTCCACTGGCTCAGCACTTTCAGCAGCTCGGCCATCGGCACGGGCTGGGTGAGGCGGGCCTTGATCATGGCGGTGGTGGGCGTCAGGCCCTTGGCGGCCAGCTCGTTGGCAATTCGGATGATCTCGTGGGCGGACATAAGCATGCTCTGGGTGAGAAGGAGGGATCGATATCGGGGCGGGATCTTAACCAAAGCCAGCAGGGGAGGAAAGGGGCGGGCGGCTTAGCGGGGCTGGCGCAACATTACATCGAGCTGGTCGATCGCCTCGCACCAGTCGGAGTCGTTCCACAGGGCATCGCGCAGAAAGCTGGCCTGGGCGGCGTTCCAGAAACCAGCCTCCGGCAGCAGGGTCTCATTGTCGAGGTGATGGTCGTGCACAAAGCGGTGCAGGCTCAGCTCGTCGTTGGCCATCCCGAGCTGGGCAAACAGGGCTGGCAGATCGTGGACAAGGGGTTCCATCTCGTCTCTCCCTTTGTTTAATCCCTGAGATTATAGACAGGCACAGCCATCGGGCGCAGAGACGAGATTGGAGATCAGGCAGAGGGGATGCGATGGGGGGGCAGATCAACGCCCACGACTTGCAGCCCCTGCATCTTGAGGGTGCCCTGATAGTGGCTCTCGCCATCGCTGGAGAATTCAAACTGATAGTGGGTCAGCAGCCGCAGGGGATTGCGGGCCAGCTCCCGCCGATGGCGAGCCAGTGACAGCAGTTGCAGATCATGGTGCTGGCAGTAGCGGCGCATGTATTGCCAGGCCACTTCTGCCTGTTGGCGTTGCAGCCAGAACAGGCCGGCTACGGCAATCAGCAACAAAATTCCGAGCATCTCTCCCATAGGCGGGCTTCCTTATCGTGATGTCGATAACCGGGAGCCCTGCTCGGCACTCCCGATCTCCTTTTCAATTTCCCGCCGTGTTGCCTCGTGGCGTTAGGGGGAGACGAGGGATCAGGCCGAGGCAAACAGACGGCCGATGGCCTTGCCCAGCGCATCGCTGCGCTCGGGGTCTCGCAGTCTGGCCAGCATATCATTGCGCAGGGCCGGTAAAGTGACCAACTCGGCAAAAACCTGATTGAAGAACTGGGTCGGTTGTAGCGCCAGTTGTTCCAGATAGTGACTGAGCAGATTGGCATCTTTCAGATCGGCCCAGAGCCGGCCTGCAATGGCGAGCAGCAGCGCCGGGCTTGGCTGGGTTTGCAGCAGGGTCAGCAGCTTGTTGGTGCGCAGCGTGCTGCCGGGGCAGGAGGCCATGGCGCGGCAGAGGTAGGCCAGGGTCTCCGGGTTGGGGGCGGCGCACTCCTGCTCCTTGCCGATCCGCTCAAGCAGGGCGCCTTGTACTGCTGGCGGCAGCGGGGCGTTTTCAAGGCTCTGGCAGAGGGCATAGAGCGGCTCTTGCGGCAGTTTGGGCAGCGCCTTGCAGATCAGCGCCAGATTGCGCTCATCATGCAGCCGCTCCGCAAGGTCGGCAAAGCCCTGCAGCCCCAGCGTCTGCCAACCGGTGTCGTTGGGGGCGGCCAGATAGTGGCAGAGGGCATCGTAATAGGCAGAAGGGGCCTGCTCCAGTTGTCGCGCCAGCTTGGCATGCAGACTGGCCATTTTAGCCTCCGCCGGGCGGAAGGTGTAGGGATTGTCGGCCAAGCGCTGGGCTTTCTCTTCATCCAGATCGCCGGTGAGCTTGTAGCCCAGGGTCTCCACCACCTGATCCATGAACAGCTTGGGACCATTTGACATCAGCAGGCCGCGCTCATCGAGGGCGAACTTGAGGAACCAGAGGTAGTGGCGAGACTCGCTCGGCTGGAAGAAGTGCACACCCAGCCAGGCGTGCTGTTGCAGCGGCCAGGGATAGGGCTCCTGCTGCTGTTCGATACGCACAAAGGTATCGCTTGCCAGTGGCCGCACCTGGCGGCCCATGTCAAACAGCTGGAACTGGGTGCCAGCCTGAGTCAGAAATTCGGTCAAGGTATTGATGGCAGTAGGCGTCACAGACATGGTGAGATCCGGCTAATGGTGATGCGGGCCGATTATAAGGCCCTTGCCGAGGATAGCCAGTGGCAGCAGACGCGCGTTGCGGCAGATATCAACATGGCAGCCATGCGGGGGGAGGTGTATAGTATCGCCCTTTTTTAAAGTCGGCAGGCCGCGCTGGCTGCCGTGTATGTCGACGAGCCGGCTGAATCGCCGGTGCTGCGCGACCGAATGTATCGGCATCCTGGCTGACCCTGTCGGGTCGGCGGATCAATCTGTGGTTATGAGGAAGAGAGCGAGATGAATCAATATTTGCTGGTAGCTGGCCTGTTGGGGGAACTCACCGCCGAGTTGCAGCGCCTTGAGCGCTGGCAAGCTGACCATCCCGGTGACGAAGCCCTGGCAAGTACCCTGCCTTTTTGTGTCGATACCCTGAGCTTTGATCAGTGGCTGCAGTTCGTGCTGATCCCGCGCATGGAGCAGTTGGTGATGTTGCAGGCGCCGCTGCCCACCAGCGTCTCCCTTTATCCCATGGCCAGCGAAGTCTACAAAGAGGATCTGGCCGAGGCAGAAGCGCTGCTGCGGCTGATCGCCCGCTTCGATCTGCTGCTTTCCGGCAAAGTGATCGAACAATGATGCCAACGCAAACCCGAGAAGAGAGTGACCTGAAGCTGACTTTGCTCTATCAGGATGAGTGGCTGGTGGCGGTCAACAAGCCGTCCGGTCTGCTGGTGCATCGCAGCTGGCTCGACAAGGGCGAGACCCGTTTTGCCATGCAGATGACCCGGGATCTCATCGGTGGTCGCCATGTCTATCCGGTGCATCGTCTCGACCGTCCCACCTCCGGCGTGCTGCTGTTTGCGCTCGACCCGGTGATTGCCCGCGCGCTGACCGAAGCCTTCACCCAACGTCAGGTACACAAGGAGTATCTGGCACTGGTGCGCGGCTGGGCGCCCGAGCAGGGGGTGATCGATTATCCCCTCAAGGAGCAGCTGGACAAGATTGCCGATGCCATGAGCAACCCGGATCGTCCGGCGCAGGATGCCGTCACTACCTTCCGTCGCCTGCATCAGGTCGAGCTGCCCCACGCGGTCTCCAAGAAGCACCCCACCAGTCGTTACAGTCTGGTCAGATTGTTCCCGAAGACCGGCCGCAAGCATCAGCTTCGTCGCCATATGGATCACCTGTTCCACCCCATCGTCGGGGATACCACCCACGGGGATGGGCGTCACAACCGTTTCTTTCGCGAGCACTTTGGCTGCGAACGGCTGCTGCTGGTGGCCCGCACCCTGAGCTTTACCCATCCGGTGCTCAAGGTGCCGATGCGGATCCAGGCGCCACTCGGTCAGGATGTGCTGCGCCTGTTTGCCGAGCTGGGCTGGCCCGCCAGCGAGAGCGACTACTAAGCGCCTGATCCTCAGCCTTGAACCGGTGGCATCTGACGCCAGCTTGCTGATAGAGTTGCTCAAAAGAGTGACTCAAGCAGGGAGAGGAGAATGGCGCAGATCGATATCGTGGTAGGAACTGTCTATGGCGCAGCCATGCTGGTGGCCGAGACCTTGGCAGATGAGCTGGAACGCAATGGGCATCACTGTTCTCTGCACGAAGAAGCACGGCTGGTGGACATCGACCCCGGCCGTTTTTTATTGCTGGTCAGTGCCACCACAGGGCAGGGGGACATTCCTCCCAATCTGCAGCCTTTTGCCAGCGATCTGGCCGACAAGGCACCTTGGCTCAAGGGATTGCGTTATGCCCTGATTGCCATGGGGGACAGCAGCTATGACCATTTTTGTGGCGCGGGCCGTCGGCTGGACGGGTTGCTGCAAGAGCTGGGGGCCACGCGAGTGATGCCCCCGCTGGAGCTGGATGCCACCATGCACGATGAACCCGAACAGGTGGCACTCAGCTGGCTGAAAAAGTGGGATATTCAGCCCTGAATATTCTCTGAAATAGAGCCATATCAATCCCCTGATCCTTAACCGGCAGGGGATTGTTATTTGCACAAATGTCATCTCACTCAGCAAGCATATTTCCCACGCTTATTGTCGATAGTGGCGGAGGGATATTTTCCCCTTTTGGCATTCCATCGGCGTAATGGTTTCAAGTGCACCGCAGACCCGTCATTCAAATAAAAGTTCAATCTTGAAAGCGATCTCAGTCATGTTTTTGTCATTCGATCGTAAAATAATGACTTTGGTTCAGTCGCGAATTAATTGCTGGTAACGCTTTCAGGTTTGTCGTAATTGCTTGTTTTTTGATTTTATTGGTTGACTATTGCTTCGCTGGTCGGTTTTTTGCTGACTGGTGTTGTGGCGATCGTTTGCCGAGCGATTTGTCGCCATTTTGTGAGTCGCTTCATATTTGTCGTGAAATACGCTCCCTATAATCAACCTCGGTTATCACCAACAGGATTACATGGTGATAAGAAGTTGAATATTCAGGATCACACTCCTCACTGCGGGAAATAAGGAATATGACAATGAAAATGAAGTGGCTCCCGATTGCAGCAGCTGTTACTGCCGCCCTGGCTTCCCAAGCCGCCTTTGCCGTAGATTTCCACGGTTACTTCCGTTCCGGCGTTGGTGTTTCCGGCGACGGCGACATGGTTAAATACAACGTCAATAAAGTTGGCCGTCTGGGTAACGAAAATGATACCTACGGTGAAGTGCAACTGGGTCAGGAAGTATTCAACAAAGATGGCAAGACTTTCTATGTTGATTCCATGTTTGCCATGGCTTCCAACGGTTCAAACGACTGGGAAGGTACCGGTACTGTTTGTAACTTCGATGCCAAACAGTGCAATGGTGATTCTGACTTCGCTCTGCGTCAGTTCAACGTACAAGCCAAAGGCTTGCTGAACTTTGCTCCTGAAGCAACCCTGTGGGCTGGTAAGCGTTACTATCAACGCCATGACATCCACATCTCCGACTTCTACTACTGGAACATCTCCGGTGCTGGTGCTGGTATCGAAGGCATCCAGGCTGGTCCGGGTAAAGTCTCTTTCGCATGGGTACGTAACGACCGTAGCGCAAAAGACGTGTTCGGCGAGTACACCAATACCGGTACCAGTGCAGCTCCAAACTACGTGAAGAACGAAGATCTGAACGTCAATACTCTGGATCTGCGTTATGCCGGCATCCCGCTGTGGACCGATGCCTCTCTGGAACTGGGCGTGGATTACGCTCTGGTCAATGAAACCAATGATCAGAAAGCACTGAAGAAAGATCCGCAAGATGGCGTCATGCTGACTGCTGAACTGACCGCAGGCATCCTCGGTGGTTTCAACAAAACCGTGCTGCAATACGGTACCGAAGGTTACTCCAAGACTATGGCTTTCTATGGCGATGGTTCCTGGTACGGTGCTGAAGCCAAAGACGGTGCCGATGGTTTCCGTATCATCAACTGGGGCGTTGTTCCGATGGGCAACTCCTGGGAGATGGGTCATCAGTTGGTCTACGGTGTAGGCAACGAAATGTGGGATGGCAACGACAAGTACGAAACCATGTCCGCTGTTATCCGCCCGATGTACAAGTGGGATGACTTCAACAAGACCATCTTTGAAGGCGGCTACTTCAAGGACAACAACAAGTCTACCAATGGTAGCGAAGACAAAGATGCTGGCTACAAGCTGACCCTGGCACAAGCCTGGTCTGCCGGTTCCAGCTTCTGGGCCCGTCCGGAAATCCGTGTGTTCGCCTCCTATCTGGCTAACGACGAAGACAAGAAAGTCTTCGAAGGCAATACCTCCAAAGACACCTACCAATTTGGTGTTCAAGCAGAAGCTTGGTGGTAAGCAAAAGTTTAAGTTAAGTTAGTGACTGCCCCCTTATGGGGGCAGTTTTGTTTCGCCGGATCACGGCCACCGGATTATGGAGATAAGAAAAATGAAACGGGTAAAGATGTCTATTGCAGCCGTAATCACTGCGCTATTAACCGGTTGTGCCGGAAACATGGTTGTTCCTCTGCAAGAACATGGCTCGATCTTGAGCGATGCAGATCAAGCCAAGCAAGCGTTGGCCAAAGCCTCAAGCTGCTGTGTGGCGTTTAAAGATTTCAGTTATGCCCCCTTGCCTGAAGGTGAGACCTTGCTGGCCATTGATGGCAAGCAAACCACTTTTCAGTTTGATGAGGGGATGAGTTACTTTGCGGCATATCGCCTGCCGACCAATACCGGCAATCTGGCGATCAGCCTGGCATCACAGGTGAGTAAAACCGTGATGGTGCCCAAGGTTATTATGCTGGATGCCGAGTTCAAGGTGACTCGGGTCCTGGGTGAGTCAGTATTCAGCTATCAGCCTGCTCACTTGCTCGATAACGACCGTATCGAAGGACGTGTTTTTGTTGACCGCAGCATGCCTGGCAACCCGGCCAGCGAAACATACATGATCGTTTATGCGCCCGCGGATAAGCTCTCAGGCAGCACAACAATCCTGCATCCATCAAAAGCATTTGCTCGCGCTAATGGTACCGTTGAGCCTGATATCAAGGATCCGGTGATCCCGCACTCCCCGTGGGGTTTGGTGCAGATCAAAGTCAAAGATATGGCCCGTGGAAGTGGTCTTGAAGCGGTATTCAAACCCGAATATGCCGACAAGGTGGCTATGAGCCAGGGTCAGCAGGTTGCAGCGATAGCGACTACCGCAGCCGTTACCACAACTGCAACAGCTGCGGTCGCAGCCAAACCTGCTCCTGCCATGCTGAGTGAAACTGAAACCTTCTACCAGAGCCAGATCGAAAAAGCGGTCAAGGCGGGGGATATCGACAAGGCGATGAAGCTGGTGAACGAGGCCGAGCGGGCCGGTTCAACCAAGGCAAAAAGCGTGTTTATTGATGCGGTCAAGCGCTCGCAAAAATAGAGTAATACGACCGTTTGTTGGTCAGATATATTTATTGAGGCCTCCCTTGTTGGAGGCCTTTTTAATCGGTAGACTGTAATAAATAAAAATCACGCCGTTACATTGAGTTACAATAAGTTGCCATTTGATATAAATGGTATTGTTAAAATACAAAGTGAAACTGCTATTTATATGTCTTTGTAATAAAGTGATAATGCAGATTATTAACTTATATTAGGTGCGTTTTTTAGCCACTAAACAAGTTGTGATCTTCCCTCCAAATTCAATATTCCCCCGCCTTCGAAAGCAGCAATTTATGACCCGCTGGGTTATATTCTGATGGTCAAAATAAACAAGCCCGACTCGAAGATATCTGAATGAATCAGTGCTTATTTCATCCAGATAGATCGTTCAGGGACGACAATCCATTCAGGAGCGCACACAATGTTCAAAAATGCTTTCTCTAATCTGCAAAAGGTTGGTAAGGCGCTGATGCTGCCAGTATCAGTCTTGCCAGTCGCAGGTATTCTGCTGGGGGTGGGTGCTGCCCACTTCAGCTGGATGCCGGAAATTGTCTCCCAATTGATGGAGCAAGCCGGTGGTTCTGTATTTGGCCAGATGGCCCTGCTGTTCGCAGTGGGTGTTGCTCTGGGCTTTACCAATAACGACGGTGTATCCGGTCTGTCAGCCATCGTTGGCTACGGCATCATGGTCGCAACCCTGAAGGTCATGGCACCTGTGATGGGTGTTGAAACCATCGAAACCGGCGTGCTGGGTGGTATCCTGGCCGGTGGTATCGCTGCCTGGGCGTTCAACCGTTTCTACAAGATCCAGCTGCCAGAGTACCTGGGCTTCTTCGCGGGCAAACGTGCCGTACCCATCATCACCGGTTTCCTCTCCATCGGTCTGGGTGTGATCCTGTCCGTGATTTGGCCGCCAGTGGGTGGCGCCATCGGTGCCTTCTCTGACTGGGCTGCCAACCAGAACCCGGTACTGGCCTTCGGTATCTACGGCGTGGTTGAGCGCTCCCTGATCCCGTTCGGTCTGCACCACATCTGGAACGTACCGTTCTTCTATCAGGCGGGTACCTGCGTCAACGGTGCCGGTGAAACTGTTCACGGTATCATGACCTGCTTCCTGACTGCTGATGACGCGTCCCGCGCTGCCGGTAACGGCTTCGGTCAGCTGGCTGGTGGCTACCTGTTCAAAATGTTCGGTCTGCCTGCTGCTGCGTTCGCCATTGCTCACGCTGCCAAGCCGGAAAACCGTGCCAAGATCGTTGGTATCATGGCCTCTGCAGCCCTGACCTCTTTCCTGACCGGTATCACCGAGCCGATTGAATTCTCCTTCCTGTTCATCGCTCCGGTTCTGTACGCAATTCACGCTGTACTGGCTGGCCTGGCTTATGTGCTGACCAACTCTCTGGGTATCGTACACGGTCACACCTTCTCCAACGGCTTCATCGACTTCGTGGTGCAATCACCGCGTGCCGACAACATGCTGCTGCTGGTTGGTCTGGGTCTGGTTTACGCGGCCATCTACTACGTCGTATTCAGCTTCGTTATCCGTGCCATGAACCTGAAAACTCCGGGTCGTGAAGACGAGACTGCTGAAGAGGCCGTTGGCCAAGGCAAAGACGAAATGTCTGCTGCTCTGGTTGCCGCCTTCGGTGGTAAAGAGAACATCGCTTCTCTGGATGCCTGCATCACCCGTCTGCGTGTTGGCGTGAAAGATGTTGCCAAGGTTGACCAGGCTGGTCTGAAGAAACTGGGTGCTGCCGGTGTGGTAGTGGCTGGTTCCGGCGTTCAAGCCATCTTCGGTACCAAGTCCGACAACCTGAAAACCGACATGGACATCTGGATGAAGAGCAACTAATCCTGTTGCCTGAATACCAGAGTTATTGAAGAGGGAGGCGAAAGCCTCCCTCTTGCTATTTCTGGTTATGGATCGTGCGAGTCACAGCAGGAGTCTCGTTGCCCAAGATGCGATATGTAACGGGATACCTTCTGTCGGCGTTGTGCCTCGCTCGCCTTATCGCACACCATCACCAGGTCAACCTTATAGCCAGATAAAGTCATCCAGTAATCAGCCAATAAAAAGAGCGCCATCTGGGCGCTCTTTTGTCGAGTCGAGGGGATTAGAGTTTCTCCAGATCCCGTTCGATTTCGCTGATCTTGTTTTGTACTACTTTTTCCAGATGGCGCAGGTCGCGCAGGATCTTCTGCTTGATGTCCGGATCGGCCTGCTGATGGACGCCCTGGGTCAGGTTGTCCAGCTCATCCACCACATATTTGAGGTTGGCGTTGATCTCGGTGACATCCTTGTACTCATGGGTACCGGAATCGACCAGCATGGTCTTGCGCTGGCGGGGATACTTGAATTTGACACTCTTGGCGAAGAACTCGCCTTTCTGCTTCTTGAAGTAGATCTTGAGGATGTCGTGGTTGGCCTCCTGGCGCAGGGTATAGCTGTCGACGGAGGCGGGATCCTGGATCCCCAGGCTCTTCAGATTCTCGTACATCAGGCTTCCTCGGTTTGAAACGATCCTGTCCCATCCATCTTAACCGATGCCTCATGGCTTGCCTGTGACAGGGGCGCCAAAATCAAAAGGGCGCCATCAGGCGCCCTTTTCATCACAGCAATGCTGATTACTCGTCGATGGAGCGCAGCAGAGCGTTGATGCCGACTTTGGCGCGGGTCTTGGCATCAACCTTCTTGACGATCACCGCCGCGTAGAGGCTGTACTTGCCGCATTTGGAGGGCAGGGAGCCGGAGACGACCACGGAGCCAGCCGGTACGCGGCCGTAGTGGATCTCGCCGGTTTCACGGTCATAGATGCGGGTGGACTGGCCGATGAAGACGCCCATGGAGATGACGGAACCTTCCTCGACGATGACCCCTTCAACCACTTCGGATCGGGCACCGATAAAGCAGTTGTCTTCGATGATGGTCGGGTTGGCCTGCAGTGGCTCCAGTACGCCACCGATGCCGACGCCGCCGGAGAGATGCACGTTTTTACCGATCTGGGCGCAAGAGCCGACAGTGGCCCAGGTATCGACCATGGTACCTTCGTCAACGAAGGCGCCGATGTTGACATAGGAGGGCATCAGCACGGTATTGGGGGCGATAAAGGAGCCTTTGCGGGCTGTTGCCGGCGGCACCACGCGCACACCCGCTTCCTTGAACTGCTCGGCGGTGTAGTTGGAGAACTTGAGGGGAACCTTGTCGTAGTACTGGGCATCGTCGCCCTTGATGATGCCGTTGTCGTTGATGCGGAAGTAGAGCAATACCGCTTTCTTCAACCACTGATGGACAACCCACTCACCGGCGATCTTCTCGGCAACCCGTGCCTTGCCAGAGTCCAGCAGGTCGATGGCTTGCAGGATGGCGGACTTGGTGGCGCTATCCACGGAGCCCGGAGTAATGGTGTCGCGGCGCTCGAAGGCCGCTTCAATGATCTGTTGCAACTCGGTCATGACAGGTTTCCTTTAAAAAATTCTGTTTGTTGTATCACACTTTTCCGACTGTTTTTAAGGGGTTGACCGGAATTCTTCCGGCCAGCGGCCATTTCTTCATCCGGTGTGTGCCAACCAGTTGTTTGGCATGGCAAAAAACGCCCGACAATCAGCCTCTTTCGAATCGCGGCTCGCTTAATCCAGCACCGACTGCTGGGGATTGAGCTGGTGTACCAGTCGCTCTTCCAGCTGCAGTTGCTGCTCGGCGGTCAATGGCTCGCCATTGAGGCTGGTCAGGCTGAAAAAGTCCTCGACCCTCTCACCGAAAGTGGCGATTTTGGCGGCGTGCAGCGACAGTCCGCACTGCTGGAAAACGGCACCGATCCGCGCCAGCAGACCGGGGGTATCGAGGGCAGTCAGCTCCATCAGGGTGTGACGGCTTTCCCCTTTGTGGGGCAGAAAGACTACCCGGGTCGGCACGCTGAACTGGCGGTGGCGCCGCGACAGCGGCTTGTTGCGCAGCACCAGCTTGCCAGGCTCCTGCAGCGCCTTCTCCAGCGCTTTCTTGATGGTGGCGGTGCGGTTGGGGCTGATGGGCTCGCCGCTCGGCTCCAGAACCACGAAGGTATCGAGCACATAGTTGCTGCGCGAGTTCATGATCTGGGCGTCGTGGATGTTGAGGTTCTTCTGATCCAGCGCCGAGGCCACGGTGGCAAACAGATTCGGGGTATCGCGGCAGTAGATAAACACCTCGCTGCCGCCGCGGGTCGGATGTTTGCCGATGATCACCAGCGGTGCCGGATTGTCGCCATGCTCGATGATATGGCGGCAGTGCCAGGCGATCTGCTCCGGGCTATGACGCAGGAAGTAGTCGGCCTTGAAATCGGCCCAGAGCAGGTTGATTGCCTCTTCCGATACATCCCGTTGCGCCAGCAGTTGCTTGGCCTGACGCTGGTTTTCGCGAATGCGCAGCCGCATGTCGGGCGGGTTCTCCAGCCCCTGGCGCAGCGCCTTCTGGGTCGCGAAGTAGAGCTCCCGCAGCAGGGTGCCCTTCCAGTCGTTCCACAGGGTATCGTTGGTGGCGCAGATATCGGCCACTGTGAGGCAGTAGAGCAAGTCGAGATGCTGCTCGTCGCGCACCTTCTGGGCAAAGTCGGTGACCACGTCGGGATCGTAGATATCGCGGCGCTGGGCGGTGACCGACATCAACAGATGGTGGCGCACCAGCCAGGCGACCAGTCGGCTCTCGTAGCGATCCAGACCGTGCAGCTGGCAGAACTCCAGCGCATCGACGGCGCCGAGCTCCGAGTGATCGCCGCGCCGCCCCTTGGCGATATCGTGAAACAGGGCGGCGATGCTGAGCAGCTCCGGTTTGCGCAGCCGGGTGAAGACCTCGTGGCAGAGCGGGTGGCTCTGGCGACTGGTCGGATTGGGGAACTGGTGAATGTTCTTGAGCAGCCGGTGGGTGTGCTCATCCACCGTGTAGGCGTGGAACATGTCGAACTGCATCTGGCCGACGATGAGGTTCCACTGGGGCAGATAGGCCGCCAGAATGCCGTACTTGTGCATCAGGGTGAGCGGCAGGCCGATGCCGTTGGGGTGGCGCAGCAGCGCCATGAACAGGCGACGGCAGTCAGGCAAGTCCTGCAACCAGCAGTTGAGTTTGCGGCGTGCCTCGCGCAGCTGGCGCAGGGTGGCCGAGTGGATGCCCGCAATCTCGGGATGCTGGGCCATCTGGTAGAAGAGGCGCAGGATAGCAGCTGGTTCACGGCTAAACAGCTCCGCATCCACCGCATCGATGAGGCGGCCACGGAGCTGGAACTCGTCGGAGAGGCGGCGCACATCCATGGCGGTGTTGCCGAGAATAGCCTCGTCAAACAGCTGCAGCAGCATCTCGTTAAGCTCCGAGACCCGACGCACCGTCTGGTAGAAGCGCTTCATCATCTGCTCGACCGGAGTGTTGCCTTCCCCCTCGAACCCCAACATCTGGGCCACGGTGCGCTGGCGATCGAACAGCAGGCGGTTATCCCCCTTGTTGATCGCCATATGCAGGGCGAAACGCACCTTCCAGAGAAAATTCTGGCAGTCGAGCAGCTCACGATACTCGGCGCGGTTGAGAAAGCCGTGGCTGGTCATCTCGAACAAGGTGGTGGCGCCAAAGTGGCGGCGGGCGACCCAGGCGAGGGTTTGAATATCCCGCAGGCCGCCCGGATTGCTCTTGAGATCCGGCTCCAGCTTGTAGGCGGTGCCGAGAAACTGCTGGTGCCGCTCCGCCTGCTCCTGGCGCTTGGCGCGAAAGAAGGCTTCGCTCGGCCAGAAGTGCTGGGGGCCGGTGGCCTCTTTCAGTTGCCGGAAGCCCTCCTGGCGACCTGTGATGTAGCGGGCCTCAATGAGGTTGGTTGCGACCGTGATATCAGCGCGCCCCTGCTCGAGGCACTCCGCCACGTTGCGCACCGCCTGACCCACCTCAAGCTTGAGATCCCACAGCAAGGTGATGAACTCGCCGATGCGCAGTCCCAACACCTCGTCCAGTTCATCGCCGTCATAGAGGATCAGCAGGTCGATGTCGGAGTGGGGGTGCAGCTCGCCACGGCCATAACCGCCTACCGCGATCAGGGTTAGGTCGCTCTTGTCGAAGCCGAACTTCTGCCACAACCGGCAGAGCAACTGATCCATGTACTCGGAGCGGGTGGCGACCAGCTCGATGATGTTGTCGCCGGCATCAAAACGGGCGTGCAGCCAGCCGAGAAAGCGGCTCAGGTACTCTTTGCAGTTGTCGCGAGTGAGCTGATCATCGGGTAACAAATGGGGGGAAAGCAGGCTGGCGTCCATGGCATCTCACACACAGTGGCAGGCAAATGGCTGAAACAGAAGTAAAAACCCCGGCGCTTTGGAAGTTCAGGGCCGGGGTTCGATGTTAGCTGTGTTTGATGAAGCGGTCGATAGTGTCATCGGGGCGCAGGGTGAGCACCTCGCAGCCATCCTCGGTCACCAGCAGGGTGTGCTCCCACTGGGCGGAGTCGCCGCCATCCTTGGTGGTCACGGTCCAGCCATCCTTCGGATTGACCTTGCAGTGATACTTTTTGCTGTTGACCATCGGCTCGATGGTGAAGCACATGCCCGCTTTCAGCTCCAGCTTGCCGCTGTTGCGGTAGTGGAGGATCTGCGGCTCTTCGTGGAACTCGGCACCGATGCCGTGACCGCAGTAGTCACGCACCACGGAGAAACCGGCCTTCTCGACGATGGGCTGGATCACTGCGCCGATTTCGGTGATACAGGCACCCGGACGCACCTTCTTGATGGCGGCGTAGAGGCTCTCTTGCGCAACTTTGCAGAGCTGGCGGCGCAGTGGGGTGGTCTCGCCCACGATGAACATGGCCGAGGTATCGCCGTGGTAGCCATCCTTGATGACGGTGATATCCAGGTTGATGATGTCGCCATCGCGCAGCTTCTTGTGATTCGGGATACCGTGGCAGATCACATCGTTCACCGAGGTGCAGATGGATTTGGGGAAGCCATGGTAGTTGAGCGGAGCTGGAACCGCCTGTTGTACGTCGACAATATAGTCGTGGCAGAGGGTGTTCAGTTCGTCAGTGGTGACGCCAGCTTTGACATGGGGCGCAATCATGACCAGCACATCGGCGGCCAATTGGCCGGCAACGCGCATCTTTTCAATCTCTTCCGGTGTCTTGATTTTAATGGACATGGGATCTCTCTTGCGGCCTGCCGCTGGGCCTGCGAGGGCAGACAGGACAGGTAATGAAAAATAGATGCGTTTGCAATCAGGGCAAAATTTTATCCGCAACCCCCGCGTACTTCCAGTGTGATTGTCATCACAACGTCAAATCGGCGTCGCAGCATCCTCTGGCGGGATCCATATTTACACCTGTTTAGGGTGTCGGCCGGTGGTGTCCTGAACAAAGTTATGGTATAAAGCGCGCCGGAATGGGGAACTTGCGTCCCGATTTCATCACCCTTACTTAAACAACACACACACATCGACACATATGCCGGGGTGCCTTAACGGGTCGGTTATATGGGATGTGTGGAGGCCTAACCCCAATACAGAGGTATAAAATGGCTAAAGTTTCTATGCGCGACATGCTGCAAGCCGGCGTTCACTTCGGTCACCAGACTCGTTACTGGAACCCGAAAATGAAATCCTACATCTTCGGTGCCCGCAGCAAAGTTCACATCATCAACCTGGAAAAAACCGTTCCGATGTTTGACGATGCCATGAACTTCATCAGCTCCGTAGCTGCCAAGAAAGGCAAGGTACTGTTCGTTGGTACCAAGCGTGCCGCGTCTGAAGCCGTAAAAGAAGCCGCTGAGCGTTGCGACCAGTTCTATGTAAACCACCGCTGGCTGGGCGGTATGCTGACCAACTGGAAAACCGTTCGTCAGTCTATCAAGCGCCTGAAAGATCTGGAAACCCAGAGCCAAGACGGTACCTTCGACAAGCTGACCAAGAAAGAGGCGCTGATGCGTACTCGCGAAATGGAAAAGCTGGAGAAGAGCCTGGGTGGTATCAAGAACATGGGCGGCCTGCCTGACGTTCTGTTCGTTGTCGATGCCGACCACGAGCATATCGCTATCAAAGAAGCCAATAACCTGGGTATCCCGGTAGTTTCCATCGTTGATACCAACTCCAACCCGGACGGCGTTGACTATGTCATCCCGGGTAACGACGACGCTATCCGTGCCGTACAGCTGTACCTGAATGCTGCTGCTGACACCGTACTGGAAGCTCGCGCTCAGGACATCGTTGTTCAAGCCGAACAAGATGGCTTCGTTGAAGCTGAGTAATTGATAAGGACTGTAAAGCCCTTATTAACCAAGCTGATGTAATTGGTTAGCAGGGGCCCTTGTGGCCCCTGTTTCTTGTCAATTCAAGACCGAGGATACTGGACATGGCTAACGTTACTGCCGCCCTGGTAAAAGAACTGCGCGAGCGCACTGCCGCTGGCATGATGGATTGCAAAAAAGCACTGGAAGAAGCTGCTGGTGATATCGAGCTGGCAATTGAGAACATGCGCAAATCCGGTCAGGCCAAAGCCGCCAAGAAAGCTGGCCGTATCGCCGCTGAAGGCGTTATCTTTGCTCGCACCGAAGGCAACGTTGCCGTCATGATCGAGCTGAACAGCGAAACCGACTTCGTCGCCAAAGATGCCAGCTTCATGGCAATGGGCCAGAAGATCGCTGACATCGCTGCGACCCAGAAAATTGCTGACGTTGACGCGCTGAAAGCCGCTGACTTCGGTAACGGCGAATCCGTCGAGCTGACCATCACCAACCTGATCGCCAAGATCGGTGAGAACATGAACCTGCGTCGCGTGATGCTGGTTGAAGGTGACAATCTGGGTACCTACGTTCACGGTTCCCGCATTGGTGTTATCACCAAGCTGACCGGTGGTTCTGCCGAGCTGGCCAAAGATCTGGCCATGCACGTTGCTGCCAACAGCCCGCAATTCGTCAAGCCTGAAGACGTGTCTGCTGAAGTCGTTGCCAAAGAGCGCGAAATCCAGATCGACATCGCCATCAACTCCGGCAAGCCGAAAGAGATCGCCGAGAAGATGGTTGAAGGCCGCATGAAGAAGTTCACCGGTGAGGTTTCCCTGACTGGTCAACCGTTCGTGAAAGATCCTTCCATGACCGTTGCCGAGCTGCTGAAGAAAGAAGGCGCTGACGTTGTCTCCTTCACCCGTTTCGAAGTGGGCGAAGGCATCGAGAAGCAAGAGACCGATTTCGCTGCTGAAGTTGCAGCCCAAATCGCGGCCGCTCAAAAGGCCTAATCGAACCGGTTTTTCCGTTTCCCCAGACCGCGACTTATGTCGCGGTCTTTATATGACCAGGAATCAGTGACATGAGTACCAATCCCAAACCTGCATACAGACGTGTTCTTCTGAAGTTGAGTGGTGAAGCCCTGCAAGGATCCGAGGGTTTCGGCATTGATCCGGCGGTGCTGGAGCGGATGGCCCAAGAGATCAAAGAACTGGTTGAGTTGGGTGTTCAGGTCGGTCTGGTCATCGGTGGCGGCAACCTGTTCCGTGGTGCCGGTCTTGCCAAAGCGGGCATGAACCGCGTGGTGGGCGACCACATGGGTATGCTGGCAACCGTGATGAACGGTCTGGCCATGCGTGATGCCCTGCATCGTGCTTATGTGAATGCCCGTCTGATGTCTGCCATCTCCCTGCAAGGCGTCTGCGACTCCTACAGCTGGGCCGAGGCAATCAGCCAGCTGCGTGCTGGCAAAGTCGTTATCTTCTCTGCCGGTACCGGCAACCCCTTCTTCACTACCGATTCTGCGGCTTGCCTGCGCGGGATCGAGATCGAAGCCGACGTGGTGCTCAAAGCCACCAAGGTTGATGGTGTATACAACGAAGATCCGGTCAAGAATCCGGATGCCGTGCTGTATCATGAACTGAGTTATGATGAAGTTCTTGAAAAAGAGCTCAAGGTGATGGATCTTGCTGCCTTTACCCTGGCGCGTGACCATGATCTGCCGATCCGCGTGTTCAACATGAACAAACCGGGTGCCCTGCGCCGGGTTGTCATGGGTGAACCGGAAGGCACTCTGATCCACCACGTTGGTAAATAAGATAAAAGTGAGCCACCTGGCGCTCTTATCCTATCCATCACGTCAGTAAATAAGATAGACACGGGCCGTGTAGCGGCTCGTTCGCCAAAAGGAAAACCACTGTGATCAACGAGATTAAAAACGACGCCAAGGACCGTATGGGCAAGAGCGTAGAAGCGCTCAAGACCCAAATGTCCAAGATCCGTACCGGCCGCGCTCACCCGAGCCTGCTCGACGGCATCCAGGTTGAGTATTACGGTGCTGCCACTCCGCTGAAACAGTTGGCCAACGTCGTGGCAGAAGATGCTCGCACCCTCTCCATCTCCATTTTTGACCGCTCCATGATCCAGGCGGTAGAGAAGGCGATCCTGACCTCCGATCTGGGCCTGAACCCGTCCAGCAATGGCCAGACCCTGCGCGTGCCGCTGCCGCCGCTGACCGAAGAGCGTCGTCGTGACCTGACCAAGATCGTCCGTGCCGAAGCGGAAAACGCTCGTGTTGCCGTGCGCAACATCCGTCGTGACGCCAACGCCGACCTGAAAGCGTTGCTGAAGGACAAAGAGATCTCCGAAGACGATGACCGTCGCGCCCAGGAAGAGATCCAGAAACTGACCGACTCCTACATCAAGCTGGTCGATGAGGCCCTTGCCGTAAAGGAGAAGGAGCTAATGGAAATCTAACCGTCTGAAAGGTATATTACGAGCGCCGTGTAGTGCCCCTGCACGGCGCTTTTGTCTTTGTGGGAGAATTACATGTCGCTTTTGGCTGCGTTGGGTGATTGTGCCAACTCGTCTTTACCCCGTCACGTCGCCATCATCATGGATGGTAACGGTCGCTGGGCCCAGAACCGAGGCAAGATGCGGGTTTATGGCCACAAGGCGGGCGTCAAGTCAGTGCGCGAGGCCGTTACCTTTGCTGCGCGTGCCAAGATCGAGGCATTGA
Source organism: Aeromonas sp. Y289-2 (assembly GCF_027705925.1). Classification (NCBI taxonomy): domain Bacteria; kingdom Pseudomonadati; phylum Pseudomonadota; class Gammaproteobacteria; order Aeromonadales; family Aeromonadaceae; genus Aeromonas; species Aeromonas sp. Y289-2. The sequence continues at coordinate 204,086 of NZ_JAPDCH010000005.1, read as the reverse complement.
CCCTGTTTGCATTCTCCAGCGAGAACTGGCGCCGCCCGGAAGGGGAGGTCAGTGCCTTGATGGAACTGTTCATCACAGTGCTGGGTCGTGAGGTGCAGAAACTGCACAACAACGGGATCCGGCTCAAGGTGATTGGCGATACTGCTCGCTTTAGTGAGCGGTTGCAGGCCAAAATCGCCAAGGCGGAAGCCTTGACCGCCAATAACAAGGGGTTGACCCTGAACATTGCGGCCAACTATGGCGGCCAGTGGGATATCGCCCAGGCGGCCCGCAAGCTGGCCAAAGCAGTGGCGGCCGGTGAACTGGCCGCTGACGACATTGATGAATCCATGTTGGCCCGCGAGGTTTGCATGGCCGATCTGCCACCCGTGGACCTGTTGATCCGCACCGGTGGCGATCATCGCATCAGCAACTTTGTGTTATGGCAGCTCGCCTATGCCGAGCTCTATTTTACCCCGGTATTGTGGCCCGATTTCAACGAGGCCGAGTTCAGTGAGGCGGTCGCCTCTTTCGTTGCCCGCGAGCGTCGCTTCGGTTGCACGGGTGAACAGATACGGGAATTGATCGCCGAGCAGCAGACCGGCTAAACCCCGCTCCCAAGAGAGAGGTTTCTTTTGCTAAAACAACGAATTATTACTGCTTTGATGTTGATCCCCCTGGTGTTGGGGGCGCTCTTCTTTCTGCCATTGAAATTTTTTGCCCTGTTGGCTGCGCTGGTGTTTTTGTTGGCCAGTCGCGAATGGAGTGGGTTTGTCTCTGCTGCTCCGCAGCAATGGTTGCCCATCGTATTTTGTCTGTTGCTCGGTGCCAGCCTCTTTTGGCTGCCGGTGGAGCAACTCTGGACGCCCCACCTGCACCCCCTCGTGATGGGCGTGCTCTGGACAGCGGTAAGCTGGTGGCTGCTGGGTCTGCTGCTGGTGCTGCGCTATCCCCAAAGCGCCAAGCTGTGGAAAGAGTCTATCTGGCTCAAGTCGCTGTTTGGTCTGGTGACTCTGGTTCCCTTCTTCTGGTCGCTGGTCGCCATCCGTGGTTACAACTTTTACCATGACCCCATGATGGGGGCCTGGATCCTGTTGTTCGTGATGGGACTGGTCTGGGCGGCAGATTCTGGCGCGTATTTTTTCGGCAAGGCGTTCGGTAAGCACAAGCTTGCCCCCGCCGTCAGTCCGGGCAAAACCATCGAAGGAATGTGTGGCGGCCTCTTTACCGCCAGCCTGCTGGCCATCGGCGTTACCTGGTCGATGGGATTTGTTCCTGCCAAGATGATCACCGTGCTTTTTTGCTCTCTGCTGGCGGTGCTTGCTTCCGTACTCGGTGATCTGACCGAGAGCATGTTCAAGCGCGAAGCAGGCATCAAGGACTCCGGCACTCTGCTGCCGGGTCATGGCGGCATTCTCGACCGGATCGACAGCCTGACCGCCGCCCTGCCGGTGTTTCTGCTCAGTTATCTGCTACTCAGTCAGGAGTTTTGATGCACAAGTCACTGGTTATTCTGGGGGCCTCCGGCTCCATCGGTCAGAGTACCTTGAAAGTGCTGCGCCATAACCCGGGCAGTTGGCAAGTATTGGCGTTGACCGCCGCCCGCAACGTGGATGCCATGTTGCGGGACTGCCTCGAATTCTCCCCCCGTTTTGCCGTGATGGTCGATGAGGATGCCGCCCGTGAACTCGCTGCCCGTCTGAAAGCGCACGGCAGTGCGACCCGGGTCATGTCTGGTGCTGCAGCCCTTTGCGATGTGGCCGCCCACCCCGACACCCATAGCGTGATGGCCGCCATCGTCGGTGCGGCCGGACTGGCCCCGACCATGGCCGCGGTACGTGCCGGCAAGCGAATTTTGCTGGCCAACAAGGAGGCGCTGGTGATGTCCGGTGCTTTCTTCATGGAAGCCGTGCGCGAACATGGCGCCGAGCTGCTGCCCATCGACAGCGAACACAATGCCATCTTCCAGTGTCTGCCGACCGCCGTGCAGCGCCAGCCCGGTTTTTGCGATCTGGCGGCGGCGGGGATCAGCAAGATTTTGCTGACCGGTTCTGGCGGCCCGTTCCGTTACACCGAGATCAGCGAGCTGGCCAAGGTGACGCCGGCGCAGGCCATCGCTCATCCCAACTGGTCGATGGGGGCCAAGATTTCGGTCGACTCCGCCACCATGATCAACAAGGGGCTGGAGTACATTGAGGCGCGCTGGTTGTTCAATGCGGCGCCTGAGCAGATCCAGGTGGTGATCCACCCGCAGTCGGTGATCCACTCCATGGTGCAGTACAAGGATGGCTCCGTGCTGGCTCAGCTTGGCAATCCGGATATGTGTACTCCCATCGCCCATGCGCTGGCTTATCCAAATCGCATCCCCTCCAGTGTGGAACCTTTGGATTTCTTCAGTGTCGGAGAGTTCAGCTTTATCCGGCCTGATTATGATCGCTATCCCTGTCTGGCGCTGGCCATCAATGCCTGCCAGAAGGGACAAGCGGCGACCACTGCGCTGAATGCAGCCAACGAGGAGGCTGTTGCCGCCTTCCTGGCTGGGCGCATCGGCTTTATGGATATTGCCCGGATCAACGAGGCAGTGATGCTGGCGCTGGAGAGCAGCGCCGTCGGCTCGCTCGATGATCTGTTTGCCCTGGACGGTGCGGCAAGAGCCCGTGCTCACACTTTGATTGAGGAGCTTGGCTGATGGGCGGTGTGTTGTGGAATATCGGTGCTTTTGTTGTTGCGCTGGGCCTGCTGGTCGCGGTGCACGAGTTTGGTCACTTCTGGGTGGCCCGCCGTTGTGGCGTCAAGGTTGAGCGCTTCTCTATCGGTTTTGGCAAGGCGATCTGGCGCCGGATGGGTAAAGATGGCACCGAATATGTGCTGGCGCTGATCCCCCTCGGTGGTTACGTCAAGATGCTCGATGGCCGGGTCGATGAACTCAAGCCCGGTGACGAGCAGTATGCCTTCAACCACAAGAGTGTCTGGGCGCGGATGGCGATTGTCGCCGCGGGTCCCATGGCCAACTTCGTGTTTGCCCTGTTTGCCCTCTGGCTGATGTTTATCATCGGGGTGCCGAGCGTCAAGCCGGTGATCGGTGAAGTGCGTCCGGCATCCATCGTTGCCGAGGCGGGTGTGCTGCCGGGGATGGAGATTGTCGGGGTCGGCGATGAGCAGACCGGTGACTGGGAGAGCGTCACCTACGCCCTTATCAGCCATCTGGGTGACGATGCTGTGACTCTCAAGGTGCAGGCACCCAATACCAGCTATGCCACCGATAAAACCTTGTCGCTGACCGGCTGGACCTTCGATCCGGATAAAGAGTCGCCCATCGGCAGCTTGGGAATTGTCCCCCTGAGTGGCAAAGTGCTGCCAGTCGTGGCTGCAGTGGTGGCCAAGAGTGCCAGTGAAAAGGCGGGGCTACAGGTCGGTGACCGTATCAAACAGGTCGGCGATCAGCCTATTACAGCGTGGGCCGAGTTTGTCGAGCTGGTGCAGCAGGCACCGGGTGAACCCCTGCAAGTGGTGGTTGAGCGCAACAACAGTGATCTCAACGTGACCCTGACCCCGGATAGCCGCAAGGTGCAGGGCAAGCTTGTTGGATTCGTCGGTCTCTCACCGCAACTGGTTCCATTACCGGATGAATATCGAATTCTGTTACAGTATGGGCCTTTGCAGGCGCTGTGGCATGGCGCGGACAAGACTTGGAGCCTGATCACGCTCACCTTTGACATGATTGGCAAGTTGATCGGTGGCATCGTGTCGCTGGACAACCTGAGCGGCCCCATCTCCATTGCCAAGGGCGCCGGCAGCAGTGCCGACTATGGTCTGGTCTATTTCTTGAGTTTTCTGGCGCTGATCAGCGTCAACCTGGGGATTATCAATCTGTTCCCCCTGCCGGTGCTCGATGGTGGCCATCTGGTCTATTTCCTGATCGAAGCGGTCACCGGCAAGCCGGTATCAGAGAAAATACAGGAAGTGGGTTTCAGGATCGGCGCCGCCATTCTGATGTTATTGATGGGCATTGCGCTGTTTAACGATTTCGCTCGCCTCTGAGGCCAGAGCATCAACAAGGACACATAAGAACAAAATGGCTGTTAAAAAAGCATTGGTGTTGAGTTGCCTGCTGGGTGCCAGTTTCCTGGCCCAGGCGGCCCCTGCCTCTTTTGTGGTGCAAGATATCCAGGTCGAAGGTCTGCAACGGGTGACCCTGGGCGCCGCACTGTTGAACCTGCCGATCCGGGTCGGTGATACCGTCGACTCCGTGGCTCTGGCCAGTGCCATCAAAAAGCTCTATGCCTCGGGTAACTTCGAGGATGTGAAGGTTTACCGTGACGGTCAGGTTCTGCAGGTGATGGTCAAGGAGCGTCCGACCATCTCCAGCATCGAGTTTGCCGGCAACAAGGATATCAAAGAGGAGCAACTGACCCAGAGTCTGGAGTCCTCAGGTATTCGTGTGGGTGATCCGCTGGATCGCACCGTGCTCACCTCCCTCGAGAAGGGGCTGGAAGATTTCTACTATGGCGTGGGTAAATACTCCGCCAAGGTCAAGGCCATCGTCACCCCGTTGCCGCGCAACCGGGTCGACCTCAAGTTCACCTTCGTGGAAGGGGAAGCGGCCAAGATCCAGCAGATCAACATCGTCGGCAACAGCGTCTTCCCTGAAGAGAAGCTGATTGCCCAGCTCTCCCTGCGCGACGAAGTGCCCTGGTGGAACTTCACCGCCGATCAGCGCTATCAGAAGCAGAAACTGGCCGGTGATATCGAGACCCTGCGCTCCTACTACATGGACCGCGGCTATATCCGCTTCCAGCAGGAGTCTACCCAGGTCTCCATGACCCCCGACAAGAAGGGCGTCTATGTCACCCTCAACATCAAGGAAGGGGATCAGTACAAGGTCTCCGGTGTCCAGCTCAAGGGTGACCTGATCGACCGCGGTGGCGAGATGAAGGGGTTGATCCCGATCGCTGCCGGCAGCACCTACTCTGCCAGTCAGGTGACTCATACCGAAGAGGTGCTCTCCAAGTTCCTCGGCCGTTACGGTTATGCCTATCCGAAAGTGGTCACCTTCCCACAGGTCAATGACAAGACCAAGGAAGTCGAGCTGATCGTCAACGTTGAGCCTGGCCCCCGTGTCTATGTGCGCAATATCAACTTCAGCGGTAACGCCACTACCGAAGATCAGGTACTGCGTCGCGAGATGCGCCAGATGGAGGGCACCTGGCTCTCCTCCGACAACATCGAGCAGTCCAAGAGCCGTCTCAACCGCCTTGGCTACTTCGAGAGTGTCGAAGTGGACACCAAGCGGGTGCCGGGCAACGATGACCTGGTTGACCTTGACTTCAAGGTTAAGGAGCAGCCAGCAGGCTCCATCAACGCCGGTATCGGTTACGGTACCGAATCGGGCTTGAGCCTGCAGGCGGGGATCTCTCAGGACAACTTTATGGGTACCGGTAAAAAGGTCTCCATCAACGCCAGCACCAACGACTACTCCAAGAACGTTGACCTGAGCTACAACGACCCCTACTTCACCGTGGATGGTGTCAGCCTGGGTGGTCGGGTCTACTACAACCAGTTCCGCGCCGATGATGCCGATATCGTCGATTACGAGAACGAAACCATAGGTTTCCGTCTCTCCAGCGGCTTCCCGGTCAACGAGTTCAACCGTCTCGACTTCAGTACCGGTATTGAAAGCTCCAAGCTGAGCCGTCCTACCTTCAATGAATCCAAGTTCAATGAGTGTATCGCCGACAACAAACCATCAGCAGACAATACCTATTGCTACGACCTTTGGAACGACAACCGTCAATCGGTACAGATGGATCAGTTTTGGGATCTCTATGCAAAAGGTGAGGATAGCGTTGAGTTCGTAACTGTGGATCTTACTGCTGGTTGGACTCGTTCTACCCTGAACAAGGGGATGTTCCCGACCGCTGGTGACCGTCAGCGTGTCAACGGCAAAATCACTATTCCTGGCATGGATCTGCAGTATTACAAACTCTCCGCCGAAGATGCCCACTACTTCCCGCTCGATGCGGATCACAGTTGGGTGATGATCGGCAAGGGACGAGTCTCCTATGGGAACGGCTATGGCGATAGCAGCATGCTGCCGTTCTTCGAAAACTACTATGCCGGTGGTTTCGATACGGTACGTGGCTTCAAGAGCAATACTATTGGTCCCAAGGCTATCTATAAGCAGTACAAGAACAATAACTCCAGTGCTCCGACTGAGACTGGGTATTACGAAGGTTCCGATACCTCGGTGGGCGGCAATGCGCTTGCTGTGGCTTCTTTCGAACTGGTCTTCCCGACCCCGTTTGTCTCAGAGACCTATCGTCCGCAGATCCGTTCTACCGCCTTTATCGATGCCGGAACTGTCTGGAGCACCGATTTCGCCAATGGTGCCTACCCTTGTGCCGCTGGGGCAGATTGCAACTACTTGAGCCAGGACTACTCCAGCCCGGGCAATATCCGGGTCTCTGCCGGTGTCTCCCTGCAGTGGCTCTCGCCGATGGGCCCGCTGGTGTTTGCCCTGGCCAAGCCGATCAAGAAATACGAAGGGGATCGTACCGAGTTCTTCTCCTTCAACATCGGTCGTACTTTCTAAGCAGAGTTTCGCCCCCACCCATGCGGTGGGGGTCTTCAATGATGGGACGCGCGGTATGCGTGCCTCACCAGGTAACAAGACGGTCCTAACGCCGCTTGCATAATCGGGTAAATCAGGTAGCCCTCGCCATGAGGGAACAAGGAGTAAGTGTGAATAAAGCGTTGAAAGTAGCTGGTTTGAGCTTTGCACTGATGGCTGCCGGCATGGGTTCTGCCTTCGCTGAGACCAAGATCGCCGTGGTGGATATGGGCGAAGTCTTCCAAAAGCTGCCCCAGCGTGAAGCCGTTGCAGCCAAGCTGAAAGGTGAATTCGAGCCGCGCATGCGTGAGCTGCAGAAGTTGGAACAGGAAGGCCAGAAGCTGGTCGAGAAGTTCCGCAAGGATGAAGCCTTCATGAGCGCCGAGCAGAAGAAGCAGAACCAGGAGAAGCTGGCCAAGCTGCAGATGGAGTTCAACCAGAAGCGTCAAGCCTTTGAGCAGGACAACGGTCGCCGTCAGTCCGAAGAGCGCAACAAGATCCTGACCAAGGTGCAGGCTGCCATCGATTCCATCGCCAAGAGCAATGGTTACGATCTGGTGCTGGAGCGCAATGCCGCCCCGTATGCCGCCAGCAAGCTGGACATCTCCGGCCAGGTTATTTCTCAGGTAAGCAAGAGCAACTAATTGATGGCATTCACTCTCGCACAGCTGGCCCAGCAACTGGGGGCCCAGGTCCATGGCGACGGAACCCTGGAAATCCGCAAGGTAGCGACACTGGAAAAGGCCGGGGAGGGGGATATCACCTTCCTGTCCAATAAGAAGTACCGGCACTATCTGGAGCAGAGCAAGGCGACAGCCGTGCTCATTACCGAAGCGGATCTGCCATTTTGTCCCACCAATGCCCTGGTGCTCAAAGACCCCTATGTGGGCTTTGCCCAGGTAGCCCAACTGCTGGACACCACCCCGCAGCCGGCCACGGATATCCATCCGAGCGCCGTTATCGCGGCTGACGTGCAACTGGGCGAGAGAGTGGCTATCGGCGCCAATGCAGTGATCGAATCCGGAGTCGTGCTGGGTGACGATGTACGCATTGGCCCGGGCTGTTTTGTTGGCAAGAATACCCGGCTGGGAGCCCGCTCCCGGCTGTGGGCCAACGTTACCCTCTATCACAATGTGACCATGGGCACCGACTGTCTGGTTCAATCCGGCACAGTGATCGGGGCCGATGGTTTCGGTTATGCCAATGAACGTGGCGAGTGGATCAAGATCCCCCAGCTCGGCGGTGTGACCATTGGCAACCGGGTCGAGATCGGTGCCTGTACCACCATTGACCGCGGTGCGCTGGAAGATACCCGCATCGCTGACAACGTCATCATCGACAACCAGTGCCAGATCGCCCACAACGTGGAGATCGGCTATGGCACCGCCGTGGCGGGCTCTACCGTGATGGCTGGTAGTCTCAAGGTCGGCAAATACTGTATCATTGGCGGCGCTTCCGTCTTTAACGGGCATATGGAGATCTGCGACCAGGCTACCGTCACCGGTATGGCCATGGTTATGCGACCCATTACCGAGCCCGGTGTCTACTCTTCCGGCATCCCTCTGCAAACCAATAAAGAGTGGCGCAAGACCGCCGCCCGGGTGATGCGTATCGAAGAGATGCACAAGCGGTTAAGCAAGCTTGAGAAGAAGCTGGATCAAGAATAATCACGATTGGTATAGGGTACTGTTTTGACTACTGAAAAGAAGAGCCTGGGTATCCAGGAAATCATGGATCTGCTGCCCCACCGTTATCCGTTTCTGATGGTGGATCGTGTAGACGACTACGAGATCAGCGATGAGCGCAAAACTCTGCGCGCCATCAAGAACGTCTCGTTCAACGAGCCGATCTTCCAGGGGCACTTCCCGGCCAAGCCGGTGTTCCCGGGCGTACTGATCCTGGAAGCGATGGCACAGGCCACCGGTATCCTGGCCTTTACCATGGTGGGCAAGCCGTCTCCCAACGAACTCTATTATTTTGCCTCAATCGACAACGCTCGCTTCAAGCGTCCGGTCGGCCCCGGTGACCAACTGGTGCTCGACGTGGAGTTCCTGAAAGAGCGTCGCGGTATTGCCAAGTTCACCGGTGTCGCCACCGTCGACGGTGAAGTGGTCTGTACCGCCGAGCTGATGTGCGCCAAACGCGAGGTTTAACACACGTGATCGACCAGACTGCCATCATTCACGATACTGCCATCGTCCATGAGTCTGCCGTGATCGGTAAAGGGGTTGAAATCGGCCCCTTTTCTGTCATCGGCGCCGAGGTGGAAATCGGTGACAACACCTGGGTAGGTTCCCATGTGGTGATCAAGGGCCCGACCAAGATTGGTCGCGGCAACAAGATCTTCCAGCACACCTCCATCGGTGAGGATTGCCAGGACAAGAAGTACGCCGGTGAGCGCACCTTCCTTGAGATTGGCGACAACAACGTCATTCGCGAGAACTGCACCTTCCACCGTGGCACCATTCAGGATCAATCCCTGACCAAGGTGGGCAGCGGCAACCTGTTCATGGTCAACGTTCACGTTGCCCACGACTGCATCATCGGTGACAACTGCATCTTCGCCAACAACGCGACCCTGGCGGGCCACGTGGTGATCGGTGACTTCGTGATCTTCGGTGGTCTCTCCGCCATTCACCAGTTCGGCCGCGTCGGTTCCCACGCCTTCGTCGGTGGCTGCGCCGCCCTGAACAAGGACGTGCCGCCTTACGTGATGGCCGCCGGCAACTACGCCAAGCCGTTCGGGGTCAACTCCGAAGGTCTGCGTCGTCGCGGTTTCAGCGCCGAGGCTATCTCTGCCGTCAAGCGTGCCTACAAAGAGATCTTCCGCTCCGGCAAGACCATCGAAGAGGTGCTGCCGGTGCTGATCGAGATGGCGCAAGCCGAACCGGCCGTCCAGCTCTATGTGGATTTCCTCAAAGACAACGAGCGCGGGATCATCCGTGCCTGATCCGGTTCGTATCGGTATCGTCGCCGGAGAAGTCTCCGGCGACATTCTGGCTGCCGGTCTGGTGCGCGAGCTGCAAGCCCGCTACCCGGATGCGCAGTTCGAAGGGATCGCCGGGCCGCGGATGCAGGCCCTCGGCGTCAAGGCCCTGTTCGAGATGGAAGAGCTCTCCGTCATGGGGATCACCGAGGTGCTGGGCCGTCTGCCGCGCATCCTCAAGGTCCGTCGCGAACTGTTGCGCCACTTTATTGCCAATCCGCCCGATATCTTCATCGGCGTGGATGCACCGGATTTCAATATCGGAGTGGAGCTGAAACTGCGCCGCGCCGGTATCAAGACGGTTCACTATGTCAGCCCCTCTGTGTGGGCCTGGCGCCAGAACCGCATTCACAAGATCAAGGCCGCCACCGACATGGTGCTCGCCTTCCTGCCGTTCGAGAAAGCCTTCTACGACCGCTTCGACGCCCCTTGCCGTTTTGTCGGTCACACCATGGCGGACGATATTCCGTTGGTGCCGGATCAGGCTGCCGTGCGTCGCAATCTCGGTATCGATGCCAATCGCCGCTGGCTGGCGGTGCTGCCGGGCAGCCGAACCGCAGAAGTGGGCTTTATGTCTCCCCTGTTTCTCGAGGCGTGCAAACACCTGACGGTGCGCTATCCGGATCTCGGCTTCATCGTGCCGTTGGTCAACCAGAAACGGCGCGAGCAGTTTATGGCCATCAAGGCCGAGGTAGCGCCGGGTCTCGACATGGTGCTGCTGGCAGGGCAGGGCCGCGAGGCGATGATCGCCGCTGACGTGGTGATGCTGGCCTCCGGCACCGCGGCGCTCGAAGCCATGCTGGTGAAAAAGCCGATGGTGGTGGGCTACAAGCTCAAGCCCTTCAGCTACTGGCTGGCCCAGCGACTGGTGAAGACCGAATTTGTCTCTCTGCCCAACCTGCTCGCCGGTCGCATGCTGGTGCCGGAACTCATCCAGCACGAGTGCACCCCGGAGAATCTGGTGGAAGAGGTGAGCAAGTACTTCGAGCACGACAACAGTGCGCTGGTCAACACCTTCACCGAGCTGCATCAGCTGATCCGCTGCAATGCCGACTCGCAGGCCGCCGATGCGGTGGCGGATCTGCTCGGCAGATAACGCTATTTCGGACCGTCGATTGCGCCGCGCAGCCCGTTAATCCGTTTTCCGAGCGGTGATGCCGCGCCAGTCGACCCCTGTCAGGCCCCACGGGGCCTGTTTTGATTCAAGGCTACAAGATGATGATCGATATTCCTGACGACAAGCTGGTTGCCGGTGTGGACGAAGTGGGTCGTGGCCCCCTGGTGGGTGACGTGGTCACCGCTGCTGTCATTCTCGATCCCGCCAATCCCATTGTCGGTCTGGCTGACTCCAAGAAGCTCTCCGAGAAGAAGCGCCTCGCCCTGTTTGACGAGATCAAAGAGAAAGCGCTCGCCTGGGCCATCGGTCGCGCCACTCCGGAGGAGATCGACGAGCTCAACATCCTGCATGCCACCATGCTGGCGATGCAGCGCGCCGTGGCGGGGTTGAAGGTCACCCCCGAGCTGGTCTTTATCGATGGCAACCGCTGCCCGGCGTTGCCGATGGAAGCGTGCGCAGTGGTCAAGGGCGATAGCCTGGTGGCCGCCATCAGTGCCGCCTCAATCCTCGCCAAGGTGACCCGAGATGCGGAGATGACCGAGCTGGACAGTCGCCATCCCGAGTATGGTTTTGCCCGTCACAAGGGTTACCCTACGCCTGAGCACCTCGCCATTCTGGCCGAGCGTGGCCCGTTGCCCGAATATCGCAAGAGCTTCAAACCGGTGCGCCGCGCACTGGGGATCGAGTAGACCATGCCATTTAGTTTGAGCAGCGAGAGGAGATGACGATGGCTGAACCCCGTTTTATCCACCTGCGAGTCCACTCCGACTTCTCCATGGTCGATGGCCTGCAGAAGATCAACCCCATCGTCGGGGCGGCGGCGGCCAACAACATGCCGGCGCTGGCGCTGACCGATCAGATGAACATGTGCGGTCTGGTGCGCTTCTATGGCGCCGCCCACGGCAAGGGGATCAAACCCATCGTCGGTGCCGACTTCTGGGTGCAGAGCGATGAGCTCGGCGACGAGCAGTTCCGCCTCACCCTGCTGGCCATGGATAACGACGGCTACCAGAACATCACCCTGCTTATTTCCCGCGGTTACCAGCGCGGCCACGTACAGGGGCGGCCGGTCATCGACAAGAGCTGGCTCGCCGAACACGCCAAGGGGGTGATCGTCCTCTCCGGTGGCCGCGAGGGGGATGTGGGCAAGTTCCTGCTCAAGGGCAACCGGCAGATGACCGAGCAGTGTGTCGCCTTCTATCAGACCCACTTCCCGGATGCCTACTATCTCGAACTGCTGCGCACCGGTCGACCCGACGAAGAGGTCTACCTGCACATGGCGGTGGCCATCGCCACCGAGTTCGAGCTGCCGGTGGTCGCCACCAACGAGGTGGTGTTCCTCAACGCCGATGACTTCGACGCCCACGAGATCCGGGTGGCCATCCACGATGGCTATACCCTGATGGACAAACGCCGCCCCCGTCGCTACAGCCCCCAGCAGTACCTGCGCAGTCAGGAGGAGATGGCGGAGCTGTTTGCCGACATTCCCGAAGCGCTGGAAAACACGGTGGAGATCGCCAAGCGCTGCAACGTGACGGTGCGTCTTGGCGAATACTTCCTGCCCAACTTCCCGACCGGCGACATGACTACCGAAGATTTTCTGGTGGCCAAGTCGAAAGAGGGTCTGGAGGAGCGTCTCGAGTTCCTGTTCCCGGATCCGCAAGTGCGGGCCGAGCGTCGTCCCGAGTATGACGAGCGTCTCGACATCGAGCTGAAAGTGATCAACCAGATGGGCTTCCCGGGTTACTTCCTCATCGTGATGGAGTTTATCCAGTGGTCCAAGGACAACGGCATTCCCGTTGGCCCGGGCCGGGGCTCGGGGGCGGGTTCTCTGGTGGCCTACGCCCTCAAGATCACTGACCTCGACCCGCTGGAATTTGACCTGCTGTTCGAACGTTTCCTGAACCCCGAGCGGGTATCCATGCCCGACTTCGACGTCGACTTCTGCATGGACCGGCGCGACGAGGTGATCGAGCACGTCTCCGACATGTATGGTCGGGATGCGGTCTCCCAGATCATCACCTTCGGCAGCATGGCGGCCAAGGCGGTGGTGCGGGACGTGGGCCGGGTGCTGGGTCACGCTTACGGCTTTGTGGATCGCATCTCCAAGCTGATCCCGCCGGATCCGGGCATGACGCTTGCCAAGGCATTCGAGGCCGAGCCCAAGCTGCCCGAGCTCTACGAGCAGGATGAGGAGGTCAAAGACCTCATCGACATGGCCCGTCGCCTCGAAGGGGTGGTACGCAACGCCGGTAAACACGCCGGTGGCGTGGTGATCGCGCCCACCAAGATCACCGACTTTGCGCCGCTCTACTGCGATGACGAAGGCCATCACCCGGTCACCCAGTTCGACAAGAACGACGTGGAGTACGCCGGTCTGGTGAAGTTCGACTTCCTCGGTCTGCGCACCCTCACCATCATCGACTGGGCGCTCGGCATGATAAACCCGCGTCTTGCCAAAGAGGGTAAGCCGCCGGTCGACATCGCCGCCATCCCCATCGATGACAAGAAGTCGTTTGACCTGCTGCAGCGCTACGAGACAACAGCGGTATTCCAGCTGGAATCCCGCGGCATGAAGGATCTCATCAAGCGACTGCGCCCCGACTGCTTCGAAGACATGATCGCACTGGTGGCCCTGTTCCGACCGGGCCCGCTCCAGTCAGGCATGGTGGATAACTTCATCGACCGCAAACACGGTAATGAAGCGATCTCTTATCCGGATGAAAAGTGGCAGCACGAGAGCCTCAAGCCCATCCTCGAACCCACCTACGGCATCATCCTCTATCAGGAGCAGGTGATGCAGATCGCCCAGACCCTGGCGGGTTATACGCTCGGTGGCGCAGACATGCTGCGCCGGGCGATGGGTAAGAAAAAGCCCGAGGAGATGGCCAAGCAGCGGGCCGGTTTCGAGGAGGGCGCCGTCAAGAATGGCGTCGACGGCGAACTGGCGATGAAGATCTTCGATCTGGTGGAGAAGTTTGCGGGCTACGGCTTCAACAAATCCCACTCCGCCGCCTACGCGCTGGTCTCCTACCAGACCCTCTGGCTCAAGACCCACTTCCCGGCCGAGTTCATGGCGGCGGTCATGACCGCCGATATGGACAACACCGACAAGATCGTGACTCTGGTGGATGAGTGTCAGCGGATGGGGCTCACCGTGATCCCGCCGGATGTGAACACCGGTCGCTATCGCTTCTCGGTCAACGAAGATGGTCATATTGTCTACGGGATCGGGGCAGTGAAAGGGGTGGGTGAAGGCCCTATCGACGCTATCCTCAGCGCCCGGGATCAAGACGGCCCGTTCCGAGATCTGTTCGACTTCTGCAACCGGGTCGATATCAAGAAGCTAAACAAGCGGGTGATGGAGAAGCTCATCCTCTCCGGCGCCATGGATCGGCTCGGCCCCCACCGCGCCGCCCTGATGGCAACGCTGGAGGAGGCGATGCGTGCCGCCGAGCAGCACGCCAAGGCGCAGGCAGTGGGGCAGGTCGACATGTTCGGCGTGCTCACCGAAGAGATTGACGACGTCAAGAAGGCGTTTGCCAACGTGCCGCACTGGCCTGACAAGGTGTGGCTGGAAGGGGAGCGCGAGACCCTCGGACTCTATCTCACCGGCCACCCCATCAACCAGTACAGCAGCGAATTGCGTCGTTATACCTCGGGTCGCTTGTGTGATCTGCATCCCACCTCCCGCGATACCGTGACCACGGCGGCGGGGCTGGTGATTGCGGCCCGCAGCATGGTGACCAAGCGTGGCAACAAGATGGGGATCTTCACCCTGGACGACCGTTCCGGTCGCCTCGATGTGACCCTGTTCAGTGAAGCGCTGGAAAAATATGAAGAATTGATGCAAAAAGACCGCATTTTGGTGGTTTCTGGACAGGTCAGCTTTGATGACTTCTCCGGTGGCCTTAAAATGTCGGCTCGAGAATTACTGGATATCAACGATGCGAGGGAGCGTTTTGCCAGAGCAATCCGCATCTCCCTCGATGAACAGCGGATTGATGATCGCTTTTTCCCGCGTTTGTGCGAGATTTTGGAGCCCGCCCGTGCCGGAGTCTGTCCGGTTCAGGTAAACTATCGTCGCCCCGGCTCCCGGGTGCGATTGACGCTCGGTACCGAGTGGCGGGTGACGCCCACCGATCAACTGATAGATGACTTGCGAGTCCTGCTTGGACGAGAGCGGGTTGAATTGGTTTTTGATTAGAGGTTCTAAGGCCCTATGAGTCTTTTTCTGGATTTTGAACAGCCGATTGCCGAGTTGCAGGCGCAGATTGATGAACTCAAACATGTGAGTGAAGGCAATCACGCCGTGGATCTGAAAGACGAGATCCGCCGGCTGGAGAAGAAAAACGAAGAGCTGACCAAGAAGATCTTCGGTGATCTGGGTGCCTGGCAGGTATCCCAGATGGCGCGTCATCCCCAGCGCCCCTACACCTTTGACTATATCGAGCATATCTTCACCGATTTCGACGAGTTGGCTGGCGATCGCGCCTATGCCGATGACAAAGCTATCGTCGGCGGCATCGCTCGTCTCGACGGTGAGCCGGTGATGGTGATTGGTCACCAGAAGGGTCGTGAGACCAAAGAGAAGATCAAGCGCAACTTCGGCATGCCGCGTCCGGAAGGATACCGCAAGGCCCTGCGTCTGATGGAGATGGCCGAGCGCTTCAAGATGCCGATCATCACCTTTATCGACACCCCGGGTGCTTACCCCGGCGTCGGTGCCGAAGAGCGTGGCCAGTCCGAAGCGATTGCCCGCAACCTGAAAGTGATGGCCGGTCTGACCGTGCCGGTTGTCTGCACCGTGATTGGTGAGGGTGGCTCCGGTGGTGCGCTGGCAATCGGCGTGGGTGACCGGGTCAACATGCTGCAGTACTCCACCTACTCCGTCATCTCGCCGGAAGGGTGTGCTTCCATCCTGTGGAAGAGTGCTGACAAAGCTTCTGTGGCTGCCGAAGCGATGGGGATCACTGCCCAGCGTCTGAAAGAGCTCAAGCTGATCGACCACGTGATCGACGAGCCCCTCGGCGGTGCCCACCGCGATGTGGAGAAGATGGCCAAAAACCTCAAGGCTCGCATCAAGCAGGATTTGGACGCTCTGCGTCCGCTCGATACCGAGCAACTGCTGGAGCAACGCTACCAGCGTCTGCTGGGCTACGGTTACTGCTAAGCGCAGCCGTCACCCCCGAGTATTCAGGCCCCCGTCATCGACGGGGGTTTTTTATTGCTGATTACTTGTCTTGCGGTGATTGCCCCAATGCGCCCTGAAACGGCGCAGGTCTACATTCGTGGGTGTGGGGCAGGGTTGGTATGCCACGCTGTTGGTGATGACTGTCATTAGCCTGCAGCATCGTTTGGCATTGCTGGCGGTGGCATGACAAGCCGCTTGATCATCCGATTGCGGCATAAAAAAGCGCCCCGGCTGTGCGGAGCGCTTTTACAGGTGTCTGGCGGTATTACAGTTCAATCTCGTCTGTAAGACCTTCATAGGCGATATCGATGGATTGCAGCTCCTTCTGCAGGCGATGTTTGTCTTTCAACGCCTCGATTTCACGCCATTTACGTTTTTTTCCCGTTGTCCCGCGGCTACGCGAACCGAGTTCAACCACCTCGTCATAATCGAAGTTGAACATTTCCATGGCTCCCTCCTTGGTTTTTATCGTTTTCACCACCCGTATAACATAACGAATCTGAAATTAAAACGTTTTCGTGACGACTCTATGACAACGCTAAAAAAGCCCATGAAAAAAAACCGGGCCCCTTGGTGGGGGCCCGGTTTTTATCAGAAAAAAGAACCGATTACAGGCGGCTTGCCAGCATGGTTTCCAGCTTGCCCTGGTCGATGGCAAACATGCGGATGCCTTCGCCCAGCTTCTCGTGAGCCATGGCGTCCTGGTTCAGTTCCCAGCGGAATTCGGCTTCGGTCATCGGGGTCGGTTTGGCCTTGCGCTCACCGGTGTAGTCCAGTTTGCGTACCACGGCGCCTTCGGTCTTGCTCAGCTCTTCCAGCAGGGCCGGGCCAATGGTCAGGCGGTCGCAACCGGCCAGTTCCAGGATCTCGCCGGTATTGCGGAAGCTGGCGCCCATCACCACGGTCGGGTAGTCGTGCTGCTTGTAGTAGTTGTAGATGGAGGTGACGGAGACCACGCCCGGATCTTCGCTGGCGGTGTAATCACGGCCATTTTTGGCCTTGTACCAGTCGAGGATACGACCCACGAACGGGGAGATCAGGAAGGCACCGGCTTCGGCACAGGCACGGGCCTGGGCGAAGGAGAACAGCAGGGTCAGGTTGCACTGGATACCCTCTTTCTCCAGTACTTCAGCGGCACGGATCCCTTCCCAGGTGGAGGCCAGCTTGATCAGAATGCGGTCGTTGCTGATGCCGGCTTCGTTGTAGAGACGGATCAGTTTGCGGGCCTTGGCGATGCTGGCTTCGGTATCGAAGGAGAGACGGGCATCCACTTCGGTAGATATGCGGCCCGGAACGATCTTCAGCACTTCCAGACCGATGTTGACGGCCAGCTTGTCGCCCGCGTCGATGATTTGCTGTGCCTTGTCCTGGCTCTGGGCTTTGGCCCAGTTGATGGCGTCTTCGATCAGCGGAGCGTACTCGGGGATCTCGGAGGCCTTCAGAACCAGAGAGGGGTTGGTGGTGGCATCGATGGGCTGATAGCGTTTGATGGCTTCGATATCACCGGTGTCGGCAACAACAGTGGTCAGGGCTTTCAGCTGGGTTAATTTATCGGCCATAGCGAATATCATCTCTTAATGAGGGAGTAATCCCTGGGTTGCGGGCTTGAGACGGTGGTTCTGAAATAAAATTACAGGATCTTGGTGCCTCAGGCTCAGAAAAGCGCGATGGGGGCGGCCCATCGTCATTGCCTGCCTAATTAATACTGATGTGCTGCATCCTGCAATAGGGGCGCTTGGTTGTTAAACATTCAGGCTGTTGAGTTATCCCGTTTTATGGCTTGAAACTATATGATTAGTAAGGTTTTTTACATTTCCTTCCGACCTCGCGCCGGTTTGCTTTCAGCTGAACTTTTTTAGCCAATATCCATATTTGTGTCGTCGATCACATAAATTATCTCACTACGTACTTGAAATTTAATTACAGCGAAAACGTTTGGCGAAATGTCTCCGTTTGAAAGCCATTTCATGCAAGCGTTTGCGTTTTCGCATAGCTCATCAGGGATATATCAAAATGGTTCTCTTATGGGGCTTAATGGTGGCCTGTCTGATTGAATTATTGAGTTTGTTGAAAGTTTGCGATTTAAATGGAGCTTTATGGGCTTTTACCGTTCGTTTTTTGTGTCTCGCGTGACCGGGATCACTATTCCGGGCTCTCCCGCTGTGCTAGATTCCGCCCCTTTAGCGAAACGCTAATTAAACGACAGACAGAAAACGGTCAGCGCAGACTGGCCATGGATGTGAATAACAACGAGAGAATTATGGACACCTTGATTGCGATGCTAAACGACCTGATGTGGGGAGCCGTGCTCATCTACCTGCTCATCGGGGTCGGGATCTTTTTCACCTTCCGCCTGGGTTTTATCCAGATCCGTCACTTTGGCCACATGTTTTCCGTGCTGAAAAACAGCCGTAAATCGGACAACGCAGGCATCTCCTCCTTCCAGGCCCTCTGTACCAGCCTTGCCGCCCGAGTCGGCACCGGCAACCTGGCCGGTGTGGCTGTCGCTATCTATCTGGGTGGCCCCGGCGCCATCTTCTGGATGTGGCTGATTGCCTTTATCGGCATGGCGACCGCCTTCGTCGAAAGCACCCTGGCCCAGCTCTACAAGGTCAAGGATGAGGATGGCAACTACCGTGGTGGCCCGGCCTACTACATGGAGAAAGGCCTTGGCATGCGCTGGATGGGGGTGGTCTTCTCGCTCTGCCTGATCCTGGCGTTTGGTCTGGTGTTCAACGCGGTGCAGGCCAACTCCATCAGTCTGGCGATGAAGGTGGCGTTTGGCATTCCTGACTGGGTCAGCGGTCTGGCGCTGGTGGCACTCTCCGGCCTGATTATCTTCGGCGGCATTCGTGGCATTGCCCGTTTTGCCGAGCTGGTGGTGCCCTTTATGGCGCTGGCCTACATCCTGCTGGCGCTGGTGATCGTGGCGATGAACATCACCGAGTTGCCCCATGTCTTCATGCTGATCATCAAGTCTGCCTTCGGGATTGAGCAGGCAGGCTCGGGTGCGCTGGGTTATGCCATCTCCCAGGCGATGATCAACGGTATCAAGCGCGGTCTCTTCTCCAACGAGGCGGGCATGGGCTCTGCGCCCAACGCCGCGGCGACAGCCACTCCCTATCCGCCGCACCCGGCCTCCCAGGGTTATGTGCAGATGCTGGGGGTCTTTATGGACACCATCGTAATCTGTAGCTGTACCGCCGCCATCATCCTGATGTCAGGTCAGTTTGAGCCGGGCTCCGGTGTGACCGGTGTCGAGCTGACCCAGCGTGCGCTCTCTTCCCAGATTGGCAGCGGTGGCAACATCTTTATCGCGGCAGCCATCTTCTTCTTCGCCTTCACCTCTATCGTGGCCAACTACTCCTATGCCGAAACCAATCTGGTGTTCCTCGAGCACAACCACAAGGGCGGCCTGATGCTGTTCCGGATGTTTGTGCTGGGTATGGTGATGTTCGGCTCTGTGGGCGAGTTACCCACTGTCTGGGCCATGGCGGATGTTTCCATGGGACTGATGGCCATCGTCAACCTGGTGGCGATCCTGCTGCTCTCCGGCGTCGCCATCAAGCTGGCGAAGGATTACAACGACCAGCTCAAGCTGGGCAAGGTGCCCACCTTTGATGCCAACAAGTACCCGGAGATCCGCTCCCAGCTGGAAGAGGGAATTTGGGACAATCCGACCAAAAAATAACAAGCGGTGAGTCAAACCTCTTGATTAAAACCTGAGGGGGGAGCCAGTGGCTCCCCCTTTTTATGGCTTGCTCTTCTGCGGTTGATCCCAGAGCAGGGTGAGTTGTTTTATACGCAGTTGCAACTGGCGCCAGCAGCGCCTTTGTTGTCGGTCGCTGAAAGGGGCATAACGCCAGCGGCGATAGAGCCACGCACTCTTTAGCAGAGGATGGGCAAGGTCAGGACGCAGCCGCGCCAGTCGCTCGCACCATGCCCCCATGCTCTCGGCGGGCTGGGGTGAGTAGCCGCTGCGTTTGCCCCGTTTGAGCAGGGGCTGCCAGATGCGCCGCGCTGGCGGCAGGCGCGCGGGCAACAGCAGGGGCAGGCTCACCAGCAGGGCGACCAGCATCAGGCTCGCGAGGATCAACCAGGGAGTGTGCGCTGCCAGTGCAGGCCAGCGCAGACCGATTTGCTGCCAGAGCTGGCCCGCATCGTAACCAATCACCCAGCGACTCCACTGGTATTCGATATTGTTGCCCCACCAGCGCAGCTGATTGAGCAGGGCCCAGTTGCGATAACGTTGCAAAGCGAGGGGGTCGGCGGCGGTAAACTCGTCGCTCAGGGCCTCCCTCACGCCGTCTTCAATGCGCTCAGGTGCCACTGCCGCCGTGGGGTCGATTCGCCGCCATGAGCCCCCTTCATCGAGATACTCCACCCAGGCATGGGCATCGAACTGGTGTACCGCCAGATAGTTGCCCCTGGGATTCCATTCGCCGCCGAGATAACCGGTGACCAGTCGTGCAGGAATACCGGCAGCGCGCAGCACGAAAGCGGTCGCCATGGCGTAGTGGCCGCAAAAGCCCTGCTTTGTATCGAACAGGAATGCATCCACCCCGTCACTGCCAAGTCGTGGCGGGGTCAGGGTGTAGTAATAGGATTGGCTGCGAAACTGTGCGAGCAGGGCGGCGACCAGCTTGGCGCGTTCTGGATAGCGCACAGCCAGCCCTTGGCCGTGAGCTCGCGCTCTCGGGTTGCCCCCGGCTGGCAGTTGCAGGTTGCGCTGGGCGGCTTGGCTATCATCCTCGATCTGTGCTTCGCCGCGGCCAATGCGATAGCGTATCGCCATCTCGCTGCTCCCCTGCCGATAGAGGGTGTTGAGAGGCGTGAGCATTACCGGTCCCGCCAGCAGGTGCGGTTCGCTCAGAGCAAAGGCCCAGCGGTGGCGCTGGGGCTCGGCGATCACCTCGTAGCTCCCGGCGGGTAACGGACTATCTGCCAGTTGAGAGTTGGTCTGAGAAGAGGATGCCAGAAGGGGGAGCCCGGTTTGCACCGGCACTGTCTGCTGCCATGCCCTGACCTCGGGGCTCAGCAACCAGCGCTGGCCATCGAAAATTTCTTGGCGCATCACCGGAAAGTAGCGCTCGCGGGCCGGGGGCGGGCCATCGGCAAAGGTGACCCGAAAGGCCAGTTCCGAGGAGTTGACCAGTTCGCTGATATCGCCGGGGGCCAGCTCTTCCGAGAGCCCCGACAGGGCGCGGCTGGTGGTGGGCATCTGCCAGAGGGGCGGGAGCCTTGGCAGCAGCAGAAACAGAGTGATGAGCAGGGGAAGCGCCAGCAGCAGGGTACCACCCGCACTGCGCCAAGGCCGTTTCTGTTCGGGGGCGACGGCGGCCACCAGCGCGGTTACTGCCAGCCAGAGTGCTACTGTCATTCCGGCCGTCCAGCCGATGCTTTGGCGTTGTACCAGCGCCAGCGCGATGAGGAAGAAGGCGAGCTGTAGCACCTGCTCGATATCCCGCTCGCGCCGCACTTCGATCATCTTCAGGCTATAGCCGATCCAGAGCAGATTGATCAGGGCGGGCAGGGTGCCCAATGTGCGCCACTGCAACCCCAGCAACACCACGGTTGTGATGGCCAGCAGCGCCAACCAGCGGGCAGGCAGGGGCGGCCAGCCGCGCCACAGCATCATGGCCCGGACGCCGAGGGTCATGGCGCCTACTGCCATCACCCAGAGCTGCAACTGTGGCCAGAGCGCCGCGACCAGCAGCAGCTGTTGCAGGGCGATGAGTGGTAACAGGCGGCGGTTATCGAGCAGCATCGGGCGTGCTCTTCGGTGGTGTTGCATCGAATCGGGCCAGTGCCAGCAGGCAGCGCTGCACAAAGGCGGCGCCGCTATCGGGTCCCAGCGTCTGGTTTGCCAGTGTTAGGGTAAAGGGGATGCCCCGCTTGCCGTAATCTGCGCACCACCAGGCCAGCACCGCCAGCCGCTGCTCCAGATCCCCACCCGCGATCCGCTGCAAGGTGAGGTGAGTGTCATCCTGCTGTGGCTCATGGAACTGTTTGGTCAGCAGGCCGCGCCCCTGGGCAAGTTGCTTCCAGGCGACCCGGCTCAGTGGTTCACCGGCCTGATGTGTCCGCAGAGAGTCAAAGTCACCGAGAGTGGCCGGAGCGGGTTGGCCCTGATGCCCCTCGTTTTGGGTCGCATGTTCCCCTCTTAGCGCGCCGAATGTTGGTTTGGGAGAGAGCCAGCCTTCCAGTTGCAAGTCCAGCAGGGACCAGCAGCGAAACAGGCCGAGAGGGTAGCGGCTTTCAACCCGCAATCGACCAAGGTGCAATGGCCCGCGGCGCGAGCCCGATACGGGTAGGATAACTGTGCTGGGCACAGCGTCGGCCTGTGCCAGCCAGAGGGTGCCTTCGTTGAGGCTAAACCGGAGCGCCTGCACCGGGCGAGGGCTCTGCACCAAGATACGGATAGGTAGCTGGCTACCCGCTTCCCCCAGTACCAGCTGGCCACCCCGCAGTTCCAGCCCCAACAGGTTGCGGTGGGTAAGCCACATTGCGGCCATAAACAGGCTGCCGAGGCAGTAGGCCACCAGCAGTACCAGATTGTTCTGGTAGTTGGTGCCGAGCAGATAGATGACGAGCAGCACCAGCAGATAGAGCAGCCCCATGCGGGTGGGGAGGATAAAGAGGCTGCGGGTACCCAGCGTGATCTGGCGGGCCGGGGGAATGCGGCGATCGAGCCAGCGTCGCTGCCAGCGGGCTCGCCACTGCTGCCAACGGTTTAGCAATTTGCTCATCAGGGATTGTCCGGATCGACCCTGGCCAGCAATCGCTGGCTAAGGGGACAGGCTTCGCCGTGCTGTACGCCAAAGCTGCCCCGCAGCCGATGCTCGGCCACATAGGGGAAGACCGCCTGCACATCCTCTACCGTGACAAAGCGCCGCCCCGCAACCAGTGCCCAGGTCCGGCTCACCGCCAGCAAGGTCTGGGCTGCTCGGGGGGAGAGGGGCTGTGGCAGATCCCCATCAAAGCGGCTCTGGTGCACCAGCGCCAGCAGGTAATCGAGGGTGGCATCGGAAACATGGATGGCATCCCCTTCGCTTTGCAAGGTGGCGAGTCCGGCGGCATCCAGCATGGCGGGCAAAGGGCCCGTCGGCTGGTGGCCGCGCAGTAGCTGGCGCTCCGCTTCTCGCGGCGGAAAACCCAGCGAGAGTCGCACTGCGAATCGGTCGAGTTGGGACTCCGGCAGTGGATAGGTGCCCGCCTGATCCGCCGGATTCTGGGTGGCGATGACGAAAAACGGATCGGGGAGTGGGTGCGTGTGGCCCTCGATGCTCACCTTGCCTTCGGCCATCGCCTCCAGCAGGGCGCTCTGTACTTTGGGGCTGGCGCGGTTGATCTCGTCCGCCAGTAGAACCTGGGTGAAGATGGGGCCGGGGTGAAAGCGAAATGTTTGTTGCTGGGGGTCAAAGATCTGCAACCCCAGCAGGTCGGCGGGGAGCAGATCGGCGGTGAACTGCATCCGCCGGCATGCCAGCCCCAGCACCTGCGCCAGCGCGTGGGCCAGGGTGGTTTTGCCCATGCCGGGCAGATCCTCGATCAGCAGATGACCGCGCGCCAGCAGGGTCACCAGCGCGATTTTCAGTTGCAGCGGCTTGCCCAGAATGACTGGCTCCAGTGCCGCCAGCAGCCCGGCAATCTGCTCTTCTCTCTTCATTCCCTTCATACACATTCCCTGTATTGCGTCGCACCTACAGCTTATACGCCCGCAAGGGCCAAGGCAGATAACAGACGGGCGGTAAAGTGCAGCGCAGGGATGGCAATGAGCGGGAGGTGACGCGGTTTATTAGTGAGTCTGCTCGATTCAATATGGCCGCTATGGCACGTAACTCAATACAATATTTCCTGATTGGAATGTACCGATCGCCATCTCTTCACTAGGTGAGGGCGCTGGGCGCCCATATAGTTGCCCCCATTGCGACGCACAGTGTTGCTACCTTTGTCACCACCTTGGCCCCGCCACTGTTCGCCTGTCGCTGTGATCTGGCAGGCATCGGCACGCCAATCTGTTATGGAGCATCCATGCCTGTATTCCTGTTGTGCACTTTTCTGATGATCATTCTCTATCCGGTCGGGATCGATCTCTATCTGGTGGCGGTGCCCCAGATTGCCGATACCCTGCAAGCGAGCGAGGCGCAGATCCACACCGCCTTCTCCATCTATCTGTTCGGCATGGCGGCCACCGTGCTGCTGGGGGGAATGATTGCCGATCGCTTCGGGCGGCGCTGGGTGGTGCTCGGTGGCGCGCTGATTTTTGTCCTCGCCTCGCTGGTGGCAGGCAATGCGGAGGGGATTGGCCAGTTCTATTTCGGCCGTTTCTGGCAGGGGGTCGGGGCCGGTGCGCTCTATGTCATGACCTTTACCGTGCTGCGGGACGTGCTAAGTCAGGAGCGGTTGGCGATGGCGCTCTCGATGATCAACGGGGTGATCTGCGTGATCCCGGTGCTGGCGCCGGTACTCGGTTACCTCATCCTGTCCCATTTTGACTGGCGCGGGATCTTCGTGGCGATGGCGCTGGTGGCGGCCGTCAGCGGTCTGGTCAACCTGCTGCTGCTCAAGGAGACCCGTCCGGCCCGGCAACCGGGGAGTAGCGCGGCGCTGCCCTTTGC
Source organism: Aeromonas sp. Y289-2 (assembly GCF_027705925.1). NCBI lineage: Bacteria > Pseudomonadati > Pseudomonadota > Gammaproteobacteria > Aeromonadales > Aeromonadaceae > Aeromonas > Aeromonas sp. Y289-2. The sequence continues at coordinate 179,579 of NZ_JAPDCH010000005.1, read as the reverse complement.
CCTGCTGCGCTCCCCGCGCTTTATGTTGCTATCCCTGCTGACCAGTGCCAGCGTGACCGCCATTTTGGTCTATGTCAGCGTCTCGCCGCTGATCCTGATGAAGGAGTTTGGCTTCACCACCGAGCAGTACTCCATCGTGATGATGGTGATGGCTGGCGTGAGTATGTCCACCTCCTTCCTGACGCCGCTGCTGTTGCGCTGGCTGGGCAAACAGAAGGTGCTGGCGGTGTCTCATCTCTCCTATCTGCTGGCGGCGTGCTCACTGATCGGCAGCTGGCAGACGGGGGGCGATATCCATCTGTTGCTGTCGGGGTTTGCGCTGGTCTGTGTCGGGTTCTCCTGTGGCTTCGGGGTGGCGATGGGGGAGGCGCTCGATGGTTGCCAGCACAATGTGGCGTTCGCCAGTGCCGTGCTCTGCATCATGCAGATCAGCCTCTCCGGCCTCTACATCTGGCTGCTGGGCCAACTTGGCTTTGCCCCGACCGAGATGCTGATCTGCGCTCTGCTGCTGACACTGCTCAGTTACCTGGCTGTCAAAGGGCTGTTACCATGGCTCGCGCTTCGTGAAGCGCGGTCGCAGGGCTGATGGAAGATGAGAGGGAATATGCGCAATCTGGGTGAACTCGATTTGAACCTGCTGGTGGTCTTCAAGTACCTGATGCAGGAGCGCAGTGTGGCAGGGGCAGCCAAAAAGCTCTGTGTCACTCCGTCGGCGGTGAGCAAGTCTCTGGCCAAATTGCGGGAGTGGTTTGACGATCCCCTGTTTGTGCGGGTACGGCAGGGGTTGCAGCCCACCAACCTCTCTCTGACCCTGGAGGAGGAGTTGAAAGTCTGGTTCCAGCTCACCGACAGCATCACCTCGCTCAATAGCGATGCGATCCCCGACGGTGCCCGCTTCACGTTGGTGATGGAGTCCCCCTTCTACATCAGCTTCCTGAGCGATCTGCCCATGACCATCTACCAGAAGTACCCCAACTCGGTGGTCAGGATGCTGGGGTGGGATCACCACTCCCTCAACGACATCGTCAATGGCGATGCGGATCTCGGCTTCTGCGCCCGCGAAACCCATGGCCGCTCCCAAGCCAGGGTCAACCGCTTGCCTTATTACATTGATCACGAGGTGCTGTTTACCGATCGCCCGGTGGTTTTTCTGCGCAAGGATCACCCATTGCTCGAGCAGAAGTGGTCGCTGGAGAACTTTCTGGCCAGCCCCCAGATCAGCATGGTGTGGGAGGCGAACGATACCTGGGCCCTCGACAGCCTGCTGGAGGACGAGGGGCTGAAGCGGGAGGTACCCATCATGGTCTCCAGTTTTGAGCAGGCGCTGCATATTGCCTCCCAGTCGAGCCACGAACTGATTGCGGTGGCGCCTTCCTACTGCGGTGGTTATGCCAGTCGGCATCATGGCAATCTGATCGCCATGCCGCTGCCGCTACCCGAGAAGCTCTACGCCCAGCTGGAGATCGCCTTCATCCTGCTGTGGCACAAACGGCACAATCAGGATGCCAAGGTGATGTGGCTGCGCAACGAGATCCGGCGACTCTACAACGACGAATCGCCACGCTAATGTGGCCGTGACGGTGCCCATCGATCAGCCGGAGCCATCTGCTCCGGCTTTTTGTTGTCGTATCGCCCGGATGAGTGGGCTTTTGCACGACTTAAGTGCCGAGTTCTGGTTCAAGCTGTGTGCCATTCAACTCTCTTCATGCACAGATTGGCCTTGGTTGCACGTCTCGAGTGAAGCTCTTTTCACGAAAAAAATTCATGTGGTTTCATTAGAAAACTTCACTAATGGTCACTTTTAAAGTGTGATCGACCATTAAGTTCCTGTATTTGCAGTGATATAGCATGACCCACCTTGGAATGGCGGGGTTAGATAGCGCCTGCGTAGGGGGACTGCCAGTGGAGCACGGAGTTAGCCACCCCCACAGGTCGTCTGTGGCCGTATCATGCTCCGGCTATCTGGCCACCAGCCATGAGTGACGGAGCAGAGGGGAATAAGCATCAAGGTTGATAAACCGGCTTGAGTGAAGGGATGCAGCAAAAGTAGCGCCTGGCGCCGGTAATCGCATAGCGCGATGTTGTTCACCATCCCCCGATAACCCGTAATTGAAACCGGCTAGATGAAAAACACCTTCATCGAACGGGTTGCGTACGCCCGAAAATAGCCAGATTGGCAGGCTGATTGCGCTTACCGTTATGGCAATGACGGACAAAAAATAGTGCGGTAGCTACCACCAGATGAATAAAAATAAATCTCAGCAAAGGCAGCTTAATATGCATCCAGCAACAGCATCCACAGGGTTGTTACAACAACCAAAACCCTTCTTCATGATATTTTTCGTCGAACTCTGGGAGCGCTTCGGTTATTACGGCGTGCAGGGGATCCTGGCGGTCTTCTTTGTACAGCAACTGGGATTTTCCCAAGAGCAATCCTTTATTACTTTCGGCGCCTTCTCGGCACTGGTATATGGTTTGATTTCGGTCGGTGGCTATGTCGGCGACCATGTGCTCGGCACCAAGCGCACCATGGTGCTCGGGGCTATCGTGTTGGTGGTCGGTTATTTTATGACCGGTCTGTCGATCTACAATCCCGACCTGATTTTCTATGCGCTGGGCACCATTGCAGTTGGTAACTGTCTGTTCAAGGCCAATCCGGCCAGCCTGCTGTCAAAATGCTACCAGCCAAAAGATCCGCGGCTGGATGGGGCGTTTACCCTGTTCTATATGTCGATCAATATAGGCTCCCTTATTTCCCTCTCGCTCGCGCCAGTGATTGCCGATCACTACGGCTATACCGTGACCTATAACCTGTGCGGGGTGGGGTTGATTATTGCGCTGCTCACCTTCTTTGCCTGCCGCAATATGGTCAAGGATATTGGCTCCGAGCCGGATCACCTGCCGCTCAATTACAGCAAGTTGCTGCTGGTAATCGCGGGCTCGGTGGTTATGGTCTTCTTCTGTGCCTGGCTGATGCACCACGTGGTGATCGCCAACATGGTGTTGATGACGGTGACCATCGCCGTGGTGATCTTCTTCTTCCGCGAGGCATTCAGGCTTGACACAGTGGGTCGCAACAAGATGTATGTGGCCTTCGTGCTAATGCTGGAGGCGGTGCTCTTCTATGTGCTTTACGCCCAGATGCCGACTTCACTGAACTTCTTTGCCATCAACAACATGCATCACGAGATGCTGGGCATGAGCGTCAACCCGGTCAGCTTCCAGGCGCTCAACCCCTTCTGGGTGGTGGTGGGCAGTCCGGTACTCGCGATGATTTATACTCGGATGGGCAGCAAGGGGCGGGATCTCACCATGCCGCTCAAGTTCACCCTCGGGATGTTCTTCTGCTCGCTGGGATTTCTGACGGCGGCGGCATCCGGCTGGTGGTTTGCCGATGAGCAGGGGCTGACCTCCCCCTGGTTTATGGTGCTTATCTACCTGTTCCAGAGTCTGGGAGAGCTGATGATCAGTGCGCTGGGACTGGCGATGGTCGCCGCGCTGGTGCCACAACGCCTGATGGGCTTCATTCTCGGAATGTGGTTCCTGACTCAGGCGATGGCGTCCCTGCTGGGTGGCTATGTGGCGACCTTTACCGCCGTGCCGCAAGGGATGACGGATCCGCTGCAAACCTTGCCCATTTACACCGGTGTGTTTGGCAAGATCGGGATGGCGACTCTGCTGATTGCGGTAGTGATGGGGCTGATGGTGCCCTGGCTCAACCGGATGATGAATGCGACGCCGACCGAAGCCGAAGGGCTGGTCGCGGGTCAATCACAGGCGTAATGAGGGGAGGATAGTGCGAGACAAGGCAAGGGCAAGGCGCCCCTTGCCTTGCTATTGATGGTTTAGTTGTACTGCTCTTCCATCCAGGCTTCGACGATCAGCTGCGCCGAGACGCCATCCACACTGCCTTTTTCCAGCGCGCGATAGCCACCTCGCTCAAACAGCCGGGCACGGGCATCTGTGGTGGTGAGTCGCTCATCCTTGAACTCCACCGGCTTGCCGAAGCGGCCATGCAGCCGGTTGCCAAACTTGCGCGCCCGAACCGTGATCTCCTGATCGGTGCCATCCATGTTCAGCGGCAGGCCGACCACCAGCAGGTCCGGTTGCCACTCCTTGAGCAGCTTCTCAATCTCGTCCCAGTTGGGGATGCCGTCGTTGGCCTTGAGGGCGCGCAGAGGCTGGGCTGTGCCAGTCAGCTCCTGACCGATGGCGACGCCAATGCTCTTGGTGCCATAGTCAAAGCCCATGATGCTGCGTGATGACATAACTGATAAATCCTCGAAATAGAGAGCGGAGCGGGCCAGCCGATCAGCTGTGGCCGATATCGCTGGAGAGGTGAACCGGGTTCACCCCTATGCTGGCGGCAGCTTGCTGCCAACGTTTGTGAATGGGGGTCTTGAACACCAGAGCCGGATTGGGGGGGATCACCAGCCAGGCGCCATCCACCAGCTCCTGCTCCAGCTGCCCGGCGCTCCAGCCGGCATAGCCAAGGGCCACCAGCCAATGGGCAGGGGCCTCGCTTGTACCCAGGGTTTCCAGAATATCCTTGGAGGTGGTTACCATCATCTCATCCCCCACCTGCAGGGTGGAGTTGAAGCCGGGTCGGAAGCTGTGCAGCACGAAGCCGCGATCGGCGTGAACCGGCCCCCCTTGCAGCACCGGCTGCTTGAGTTCCGGGTTGTTGGGCGGATTGAGCTGGAGCTGGGTCAGCATGGTTTCCAGCGACATCTCGACCGGAATGTTGACGACCAGTCCCATGGCGCCCTCTTCGTTGTGCTCGCACAGATAGACCAGCGAGCGCTCGAAGTAGGGATCCGTCAGGCTTGGCATGGCAAGCAGGAAGTGATTTTGCAGTGTTTGCATAGAGGCCAAATAGTGCAAAGGTATTTGAGGTCAATTATGGCAGTTGATCCCCATGGGAAAAACCGCTTTTTGGGCTGGGCGAGATCCCGCCCTTTTCCGGATTGTCTTGAAACAGAGAGGGTGGCGCAGGGCCACCCTCTCTGTATCCGGGCTTGTCAGGGGCGGGTTACCCCTGAACAGGCCGATTAGCCTGCCAGGCGATTATTTGCCCAGCCGACGCTCGATGGCATCCATCAGCATACCGGTGATGTGCACGTCGAAGGCTGCTTCAATTTCGCGAATGCAGGTCGGGCTGGTGACGTTAATCTCGGTCAGCCGATCGCCGATGATGTCGAGGCCGACGAAGATGAGGCCTTTCTCTTTCAACGTCGGGCCCACCGCGCGGGCGATGGCCCAGTCGGCTTCGCTCAGGGGACGCGCTTCACCACGGCCACCGGCCGCCAGATTGCCACGGGTCTCACCTTGCGCCGGAATACGGGCGAGGCAGTAGGGAACCGGCTCACCGTCCACCACCAGCACCCGCTTGTCGCCATCCTTGATGGCGGGCAGATAGGTCTGCGCCATGCAGTACTGGCTGCCGTGGGCGGTCAGGGTCTCGATAATCACGCCGACGTTGGCGTCATCTTCCTTCATGCGGAAGATGGAGGCGCCGCCCATGCCGTCCAAGGGCTTCAAGATCACGTCTTTGTGCTGGGCGTGGAAGGCGCGCAGCTTGTCGGCGCGGCGGGTCACCAGCGTGGTCGGGGTGTGCTCGGCAAACCAGGCGGTGTAGAGCTTCTCGTTGGCGTCGCGCAGGCTCTGCGGCTTGTTGACGATAAGGCAACCCTCATCCTCGGCCCGCTCCAGCATGTAGGTGGCATAGATAAATTCGGTGTCGAACGGCGGATCCTTGCGCATAAGGATCACATCGAGGTTGGAGAGGGGCTGATCCACCACCTCGCCCAGCGTGTACCAGTCGGCATAGTCATATTTGACGGTGAGCGGGCGCATGGTACCAAAGGCACGACCGGCTTCCATGTAGAGATCCTTCATCTCCAGATAGAAGAGCTCATAGCCGCGCTTTTGCGCCTCTTCGAGCATGGCAAAGCTGGAATCTTTCTTGATGTTGATGGCCGAGATGGGGTCCATCACGATGCCGAGTTTAATGGTCATCCGCTGTTCCTTTTTAATGGCTCGATAGGGTTGTAGGGTCGATTAGCGCAGCGTAATCGTCCGCTTGAGGCTGCGTCGATGCAGCCTATTTTATCAAGCGAGATCGCCAAAGCGGCACTGCAGCGCAGTAATCGCGGTCAGGGCGGCGGTTTCGGTACGCAGCACCCGCGGCCCCAGCAGCATCTCTTTGAAATCTTCCTGCACGGTACGGGCGATCTCGTCGCTCGACAAGCCCCCTTCCGGGCCAATCAGCAGGCGCACACCGTGCTCGGGAACGGGCAGGGTGTTGATGCTGTACTCGGCGCGCGGGTGCAGATTGAGCTTGAGCTCTTTGGTCTCTTCCGCCAGCCAGGCGTCCAGCTCTATCGGCATGCGCACCTCTGGCACCACGTTGCGGCCGCACTGTTCGCAGGCGCTGATCACCACCTTCTGCCACTGTTCGCGCTTCTTCTCCAGCCGGTCTGCCGGCAGCTTGACGCCGCAGCGCTCGGAGAAGAGCGGGGTGATGCAAGTGACGCCCAGCTCCACCGATTTCTGGATGGTGAAGTCCATCTTGTCGCCACGGCTGATCACCTGACCCAGATGAATGGCCAGTGGTGACTCCACCGATTGGGTATCGCAGCGGTCGATGGTCACTTCCACCGACTTTTTGCTGACGCTGGTGATGGTGGCGGGATATTGATTGCCATCGCCGTTGAATAGCTCGAGCTGCTGGCCCGGCTGCATGCGCAGTACCCGGCCGATATGGTTGGCGCCGTCTTCCGACAGGGCGATGGTCTGGCCAACTTGCAGGGTGGCCGGTTCATAGATACGTGGAATGCGCATGGCTGCTTGTCAGTCTCTTGCTTGGAAACCCTTCATATCCTGCGGCGAGCAAGGCTCACGCTGCGGTGAAGAAGGGTTTCATGATAGGAGGGGCGATCCCCCTCCCTGGTCAAATGGGGTTATTGGCACTGTTTTTCAATAAAGGGATTGGTATTGCCCTGCAGCTTGCCGATGCGGCGGTTACGCTCGCACTCCCAGCCCTCTGCCGGGTACTGGCGATCCCAAGCTTCAAACAGTTTACGCTGTTGCGCTGCCAGACGCAGCCCATACTGCTGGCTCATGTAGAGGTAGGCGCGGGCAATCTGGCCCCGTACCGGCCCCTTGGGCGGCTGCACCCGACGATCCTTGAAATCCACCAGCATCTGGCACTGGCCGTACTGATCCGGCTTGCCGTTCCAGTCGGAGAAGCGGTAGTTGGCCCGATCGCCGTTCACCTCGCCAATGGCGGGGAAGAGGTTGTGCATGTCCCCCTCCATCTTGTTGAACTCGGGGCTCGCTTTTTCGCAGTTCTTGCGACCGCCAGCCTGCCAGCATTGCAGCTGGTGGCCGAACTCCCAGGCCGGGACCACGTGTTCCCACTCGATGCGGGCGGCGCGCTTGGCCTGCTTGCGCGGCTCATAGCCGCAACTGGCGAGATCCGGGCTCATTTTCTTGCCCTGATAGTCGATGTCACAGCCGCAGTAGAAGGTGGTGACCGCAGGCTGGCTGCGGTAGAGCTTCACCAGATCCTGCTTGGCTTCGCGAAAGGTCTGGGCGTGCAGGGGGGCGTTGAGCAGCGGTAAACCGGCCAGCAGGGTCAGGGCGAGGGAGGAGATGAAACGCATGGGATTCCTTGCAAACGGGATGATTGACGAACGATGGCGGGCACCCTACCACAGGGGCGCGACACAAGCTGGCTTACTGCTCTGGCTCCGGCCGTTCCCGCTCCAGCGGCTGCTTGCAGCGGCGGCAGTGATAGCGGGCTTCGCCGCGCACCACCTTGTTGTGGCGGCGTACCGAAAGCTGATGCTGCTGGCAGAGGCAGCGATAGGGGATGGTGCGCTGGGCCAGAACCGCCAGATCGAAGCTGTGGGTGGTTCTGGGTTCAAGGCCGAACACCTCCCGCATTACCGATTGCCACTGACGGCCGTGGGGCAACACCCGGCTTTTGCCGCGCCCTTCACCCCATAGGGCATGAACCAGCAGATGGGCCACCTCGTGGGGCACCACCTCATCCAGAAACGCCTGCTGGTTGGCCTGATAGAGGGCTGGGTTGAAGCGCAGCTCCCAGGTTTGCAGCCGCGCCGATCCCGCCGCTCGGCCCCGCATATTGCAGTAGATCCGCGGGCGGGGGAAGGTGCGGCCAAGGCGCGCCTCGGCCTGCACAAAGCAGGCTTCTACGCGTTGTTGCAACAGGGCGACAAGCTGGGCAGGGGTGGCAGACATCAACATCTCGTCAGATAGCGGATAAGCAAAAGGGGAGCCAGGCTCCCCTTTTATCACAACAGCGAGCCTTACAGGCCAGCGGCAGAGCGCAGCAGTTCGGCCTTGTCGGTCTGCTCCCACGGGAACTCGTTGCGACCGAAGTGACCGTAGGCAGCGGTAGCCTGGTAGATCGGGCGCTTCAGATCCAGCATCTGGATCAGGCCATACGGGCGCAGTTCGAAGTGCTCGCGCACCAGCTTGACCAGCAGATCCTCGGCAACCTTGGCGGTACCAAAGGTTTCCACGCTGATGGAGGTCGGCTCGGCCACGCCGATGGCGTAGGAGATCTGGATTTCACAGCGATCGGCCAGACCGGCGGCAACGATGTTTTTGGCAACGTAGCGGGCGGCGTAGGCAGCAGAACGGTCAACCTTGGACGGATCCTTACCGGAGAAGGCGCCACCACCGTGACGGGCCATGCCGCCGTAGGTGTCGACGATGATCTTGCGACCGGTCAGACCGCAGTCACCCATCGGGCCGCCGATAACGAAACGGCCGGTCGGGTTGATGAAGTATTTGGTGTCCTTGTTGACCCACTCGGCCGGCAGCACCGGCTTGATGATCTCTTCGCGTACCGCTTCAACCAGATCTTTGTGGCTGATGGATTCGGCGTGCTGGGTAGACAGAACAACTGCATCGACACCGATGATCTTGCCTGCGTCGTCGTAGGCGAAGGTCAGCTGGCTCTTGGCATCCGGACGCAGCCACGGCAGGGTGCCGTTCTTGCGCACTTCAGCCTGACGCTTCACCAGCAGGTGAGAGTAGGTGATGGGGGCCGGCATCAGCACGTCGGTTTCGTTGGTGGCGTAGCCGAACATCAGGCCCTGGTCGCCAGCGCCCTGCTCCAGCGGATCGCTGCGGTCAACGCCCTGGTTGATATCCGGGGACTGCTTGCCGATGGCGTTCAGCACGGCGCAGGAGTCAGCATCGAAGCCCATGTCGGAGTGGGTGTAGCCGATTTCACGTACGGTATCACGCACGATCTCTTCGATATCAACCCAGGCAGAGGTGGTTACTTCACCGGCCACCATGACCATACCGGTCTTGACCAGGGTCTCGCAGGCAACGCGTGCCTTGGTATCTTGCTTGAGGATGGCGTCCAGTACCGCATCGGAGATCTGGTCCGCAATCTTGTCGGGATGGCCTTCGGAGACCGACTCGGAAGTAAACAGCTTTGCCATGATAAGAGTCTCAGCTTGTCTGGGTTATCGCCACGGCAATAACCGGATGAATGGGATGGTGTAGAGGTATCTACATCTGGACGTCTATTTTAATTAGCGCCCCCCGTGATTGCCAGCACTATTTTGTCGCGCAGTGTCCAATGGGTCACAAGCGGTGCTCTCCTATCCCGAAAGGGATGGAGATCAAACGTTTTTCTCTGGTTGCTTTGGTCAATAGAGAGCAAGAAAAGCGATTGTCCTCCCAAAGCCACTTTATTCATCCAGATAATATTTGCACGCCGCGCGCCCTGCTGGGACAATAACGCGCCTTAATCTTGGCCATCAAATGAAGCAATCGCAGGAGATTCAGATGCCTTCTCGTAAAAAGCTTGCCAATGCCATTCGTGCATTGAGTATGGATGCCGTTCAAAAAGCCAACTCCGGTCACCCGGGCGCCCCCATGGGAATGGCGGATATCGCCGAAGTGCTGTGGCGTAGCCACCTCAGACATAACCCGAACAACCCCAAGTGGGCCGACCGCGACCGTTTCATTCTCTCCAACGGCCACGGCTCCATGCTGCTGTACTCCCTGCTGCACCTCTCCGGTTATGACCTCTCCATCGACGATCTGAAAAACTTCCGCCAACTGCACTCTCGCACCCCGGGTCACCCGGAGTACGGCTATGCACCGGGCGTTGAAACCACCACTGGCCCGCTGGGTCAGGGCATCACCAACGCCGTTGGTATGGCGATCGCCGAAAAAGCCATGGCTGAGCAGTTCAACCAGCCGGGCCACGACATCGTTGACCACTACACCTACGCCTTTATGGGCGACGGCTGCCTGATGGAAGGTATCTCCCACGAAGCGTGCTCCCTGGCAGGTACCCTGCAACTGGGCAAGCTGATCGCGTTCTGGGATGACAACGGTATCTCCATCGACGGTCACGTAGAAGGTTGGTTCACCGACGACACCGTCAAGCGTTTCGAAGCCTACGGCTGGCACGTAATCCCGGCTGTTGACGGTCACAGCCCGGAAGCCATCAATGCCGCCATCGAAGCCGCCAAGGCCGAGACCGGCAAACCGACCCTGATCTGCTGCCGCACCATCATCGGTTACGGTTCTCCGAACAAATCCGGTTCTCACGACTGCCACGGCTCACCGCTGGGCAACGACGAGATCGCCGCTGCTCGCGCGTTCCTGAAGTGGGACCACGCTCCGTTCGTTATCCCGGCCGATATCGCTGCCGAGTGGAACGCTCAGGAGAAGGGCGCCAAACTGGAAGCCGACTGGGCTGCCAAGTTCGCTGCCTATGAAGCCGCTCACCCGACTCTGGCTGCCGAATTCAAGCGCCGTACCGCTGGCGAACTGCCGGCCAACTGGGCTGCCGAATCCGCCAAGATCATCGAAACCCTGCAAGCCAACCCGGCCAAGATTGCGACCCGTAAAGCGTCCCAGAACTCTCTGGAAGCCTTCGGCAAGCTGCTGCCGGAGTTCATGGGTGGCTCCGCTGACCTGGCGCCGTCCAACCTGACCATGTGGTCCGGCTCCAAGTCTCTGACCAACGACGATGCCTCCGGCAACTACATCCACTACGGTGTACGCGAGTTCGGCATGTCCGCCATCATGAACGGTATCGCCCTGCACGGTGGTTTCATCCCCTACGGCGCCACCTTCCTGATGTTTATGGAGTACGCCCGCAACGCCCTGCGCATGGCCGCCCTGATGAAGCAGCGCGCTATCTTCGTTTACACCCACGACTCTATCGGTCTGGGCGAAGATGGCCCGACTCACCAGCCGGTTGAGCAGATCGCCTCCCTGCGTCTGACTCCGAACATGAGCACCTGGCGTCCGTGTGACCAGGTTGAATCTGCCATCGCCTGGAAACACGCCATCGAGCGTACCGACGGCCCGACCTCTCTGATCTTCTCTCGTCAGAACCTGGCCCAGATGGACCGTACTGCCCAGCAGCTGGCTGATACCGCCAAGGGTGGCTACGTGCTGAAGGATTGCGCCGGTACTCCGGAGCTGATCCTGATCGCCACCGGTTCCGAAGTGGAACTGGCCGTTGCTGCCTATGAGCAGCTGACTGCCAAGGGCCGTGCCGTGCGCGTGGTCTCTCTGCCGTCTACCGACGTGTTCGACGCCCAGTCTGCCGAGTACAAAGAGTCCGTCCTGCCGTCCTCCGTCACCAAGCGTGTGGCCATCGAAGCCGGTATCGCCGACTACTGGTACAAGTACGTCGGTTTCGGCGGCAAGATCATCGGTATGACCACCTTTGGTGAGTCCGCACCGGCCGAGCTGCTGTTCAAGGAATTCGGCTTTACCGTGGAAAACGTGGTTGCGACCGCAGAGTCCCTGTAATAGCTGACTATTGGGCCACTCTGGCCCAATAGCCGGAAAATAAAACGCCCTCCATCGCAAGATGGGGGGCGTTTTTTATTCTGTTACTATAAAAAAAGCCAATACTAACCATTGCTCTATTTGAATGATAAATATCGATTTACAGATGCTTGCCAGGGTATATTGGTGGAGTATGGGTTGACTTTAATAATTAATTTTAGAAAGTGAATTTCTCACTGGGGAGAAGCTTTGGATACAAGTTTAATTGTGGCATGTATAGGAGTGGTTAGTGTATTAGCGAGTGCGCTTGTGCAATATAAGCTAGGTCGTTTGAATGAAAGATCAAAAAAGGAAGAAGAGGTTAGAACTCAAGCATACTTGGATTTTGTTAATGTAGTCTCTGAAATTGCCAGTTCATCCAATAGTGGCAATAGAAGTGTTGATGGTGAACGACATAAAAAACTCGTAAGTTCTAAAAGTAGAGTAGTGCTTTTGGGCAGTGATCAAGTAGTAAGAAGTGTTAGTGATTTTTTATGTAAACACCAGCAGCTTAGTTCAGCAGAATCTTATAAAGATTTTACATTGGTTATAATGGCAATGAGAAAAGATGTGTCAGTAAAAAATAGATTAAAAAGCGATGAGTTAGAAGTGGCATTGTTTGGAAAAAACTAGCCAGTAGGTTCGATTAGCGAAGCGTAATCGGACGTTCGCGTTTTTTAGACGTTGCCATAAAAATAATGTCCATCCTATTACCTAAAAAGAGACCGGCATATAGCCGGTCTCTTTTTTATTTCTGCAACCCTTACGCCTGCGGCGGGGTACTTTCCGCGTTGGATATCACCGCATCCACCTCGGCCTGCTCCACGATGGGCCTTATCAATCTGACGACAAGGGTGCCATGGTTAACACCAGCTTGCCAATATGACGGCCTGAATCCAGCAAATGGTGGGCGGCGGCGGCCTCATGCAGCGGGAAGGTCTGGTAAACCTGCGGTTTGACCTCACCGCGTTCGATAAATGGCCAGACATGAGTTTGCAACTGGGCAATCAGTTCGGCTTTTTCTTGCGGAGTACGCGAGCGCAGGGTGGATCCGATATGGGTCAGCCGCTTTTGCAGCATGGGAAACAGATCCAGATTGGGGGCGGCGCCCGCAATAATGCCGATCTGTACTATGCGGCCATTGATGGCGGCGGCGGCATAGTTGCGCGCGACATACTCCCCGCCAATGATATCGAGAATGATGTCGGCGCCATGGCCATCGGTGGCGGCATGCACTGCCTCGACAAAATCTTCCTCCTTGTAGAGTACGGCCACATCCGCGCCCAGCTTGATGCTGGCGGCCTGCTGCTCGGGTGAGCCGACCGTGGTGATGATTTTGGCGGCGCCAAATGCCTTGGCCAGCATGGTGGCGGTCGTGCCGATGCCGGAGGCGCCGCCATGGATCAAGATAATGTCCCCTTTTTTAAACTGGCCCCGTTCAAACATATTTGACCAGACCGTCATAAAGGTTTCCGGCAGTGCCGCGGCTTCGACAAAGCTCAATCCGGGCGGCAGGGGCAGGACATTGCTCTGGTGGGCGACGCTGTACTCGGCATAGCCGCCACCCGAAATCAGCGCGGCGACCTTGTCGCCAATCTTGAGATGGGTCACCTGCTCCCCCTTGGCGACCACGACCCCGGCGACCTCCAGCCCGGGAATATCCGATGCCCCTGCCGGAGGCGGGTAGAGCCCTTTGCGCTGCATCACATCCGGCCCATTGATGCCGGTTGCATAGTGCCGGATCAAGACCTCATCCGGCTTGGGCTTGGGTGTGGCGCGGGTGGTCAGTTGCAAGACATCGGGGCCACCTGGCTGGGTAATCTCTACCGCGCTCATGGTGGCGGGAATGGAATAGGCGTTATGCATCAGCGGCTCCTTGTAACGAGGTGATATGAGGTTCCCCGAGTGGGATGAGCACCAAGATAGTGGAGATTGCTGATGAATAAACGCAGTATTATCCCTCACCTGTAATGCAAAAATGCATTTCAACCGGGAGTCGTGATGAACTGGGATGATGCGAAAATTTTTCTGGCGTTGCATCGGGAAGGGAGCCTGAGGGGCGCCGCCCGTGTGGTCGGGGTCGATCAGGCCACCATTGGCAGGCGGATTGCCGCACTGGAGCATCGTTTGGCGGCCACGCTGTTTCTCCGTACATCCAAGGGGTATGCGCTGACCCATGTCGGAGAGATAGTGCTGGCCAGCGCCCAGCAGATGGAGCTGGCGGCCATTGATTTTGTGCGGGCGGCGCAAGGGGTCGACAACCGCCTGGTCGGGGAGGTCAGTGTGGCGACCACAGACACCCTGGGGATGGATTTTCTGATACCGGCCCTGACCGAGCTGCATCAGCGTTATCCCGATATCAGGGTCATCCTCAATACCTCGACCCAGGTGGTCAATCTGTCCCTGCGGGAAGCGGATATCGCGATCCGGACGGTGAAGCCGGACAATCCCGACCTGATTATCCGCAAGCTGGCCTCCTGGCCGGTCGGGTTGTATGCCTCCGCCGACTATCTGGCTCGCCATGGCATACCCGAAGCGGGCACCGGTTTTACGGGCCATTCGCTGGTGGTGTATGAGCCCCACTGGCAGAGCGCGCGATCCCCCATGATGCTCGAAGAGGCGGCCGAGGGGGCCACGGTCGCCGCGGGGGTCAATACCAGCCTGATGCTGCGTCAGGCCCTGTTGATGGGGCTGGGGCTTGGCGAGGTGGCGGTTCCACTCGCCGAGCAAGCCGGGTTGGTGCGGGTCTGGCCCGAGCGGCAGTTACAGCAATCCTACGATGTGTGGCTGGTGACCCATCAGGATGTGCAACATGCCGCGCGGGTCAGAGCGGTCATGGATGCCATCGTCAGGGCATTTGCCGCGATGGCCTAAGTCTGGCGGGGATTCTGTTCAGGTTTTGTCGCAGCGTGGTCACACCTCTTGCCATAGTCATGGCGGTTGAGGGAAAACCCTCATTTACTTGGTCTCTGACAGTCAATACTGTGAGACCGAGTCCACCACTACTGGAGCCTGACCCATGACTGACATGCTTGTTGACGATAAACAACCGACCCCGGATCCGGCAGAGCAGAATGCCTTCTTCCCATCGCCCTACTCCCTGAGCCAGTTCACCTCGCGCAAATCTGACCTTGCCGGGGCCGACTATCCCGCTCCCTATCGGGAGGGGCGCTGGAAGATCCTGCTGATCGGGGCCGATGAGCGTTATCTGCCCACCGACAACGGCACCCTGTTTTCCACCGGCAACCATCCGGTCGAAACCCTGCTGCCCATGTATCACCTCGACAAGGCGGGCTTTGCCTTTGACGTGGCCACCCTCTCCGGCAATCCGGTCAAGTTCGAGTGGTGGGCCATGCCCGGCGAAGATGAAGAGGTGCTGGGGCTCTATGGCAAATATCAGGCGCAGTTCCGCCAACCTGCCAAGCTGGCCGACCTGCTGAAAGAGGCGCTGGCTGCCGACTCGGACTATATCGGCGTCTTTATTCCCGGCGGGCACGGCGCCCTGATGGGGCTGCCGCAGAGTGCCGAGGTGAAAGCGCTGCTGGAGTGGGCGATGGCCAACGATCGCTTCATCATCTCCCTCTGTCACGGGCCTGCTGCGTTGCTGGCGGTGGCCAATCCAGAGACCTTCGCGGGCTACAAGATCTGCGCCTTCCCCGATGAGCTGGATGCCCAGACCCCGGCAATTGGCTATATGCCGGGCCACCTCACCTGGAAGTTTGGCGAGAAGCTCAAAGAGATTGGCTTTGAGATCGTCAACAACGGCATCTCGGGAGAGGTGTGCCGGGATCGCAATCTGCTGACCGGTGACAGCCCGCTAGCGGGCAATAACCTCGGCAAGCTGGCCGCCACCACCTTGCTGGAGGCGGTTGCCAAGCGATGAGGTTGTCGTCATCGCCAGCGAATGCGTTGCAGGTCGCGGTGGCGCTGGAAGGGTGCCAGCGGCTGGAGGAGATCCAGCAACTGGTGCGCGCCTTTGCCACCCCGCTGGGGTATCACCGCTTTGCGCTCTTCTCCATCAGTGCCAGCGAGGAGGGGGTGGTCGAGCATCTCTACTGGCTGGAGGGGGAGTGGCTGGAGAGCGGCGAGGCGGTCGACCTGCATGCCTATATGCGCGAGTGCCCGATGGCGATGCATATCAGGGAGCGAGACCAGCCCTTCTTCTGGAGCAAAACGGTTGGCGCTGCTGGCGAGCAATACCGTATCGTTCGCCAGCCTGAGGGGCCTGGCCGACATGGCTTGCAGGTTCCCGTCTATGGGCCGTTGGGACTGGAAGGGGCGATGAGCTTTGGCGGCGATCAGATCGATGCCAGTGCCCACACTCGGGTTGGCCTTGCGCTGATCGCGGCGGCTTTTCATGCAGCTCGTCGCCTGATGGAGATGCCGGTAGCGGGTCACGAGCGTGGCCTCACTGGGCACGAGCGCGAAGTGCTGGAGTGGGTCTCCCGGGGTTGGCGCCATGCCGATATCGCCACCACCCTGAAGCTTTCGGTGCGCACGGTCGAGAACCATCTGCGAAGTGCTCGCCGTCGACTGGGGGTGGCCACTACCGCAGAGGCGGTCAGAGTGGCGATCAGGAACCGCGATATCGAGGGCTGAGGGGCTATCCCTTTGTCTGGCATGTAAAAAGAGACCGGCATATAGCCGGTCTCTTTTTTATTTCCGCAACCTTTACGCCTGCGGCGGGGTGCTTTCGGCGTTGGACATCACCGCATCCATTTGCACCAGGGCGCCAGCGGGCAGCTCGCTCACGCCAATCACGGTGCGGGCAGGCAGATAACCCGGGAAGTATTTGGTGTAGACGGCGTTGACCGCATCCAGATCCGCGATATTGGCGAGCTGGATATTGACCTTGACGATATCGTCCATCACATGGCCGATGCTCTCCACAATCGCCTTGATATTGCTCAGGCACTGGGCGGTCTGCTCCTTGATGCAGCCAGCCAGGATCTTGCCGGTTGCGGGGTCAATCGGCAGTTGGGCAGAGAGATGGTTGTAGTGGGAGAAGGCGACGGTCTGTGTGTGCAAGGGGCTGCGCGGTGCCTTGTCGGTATTGCGGGCACGGATCACCAGATTGTGACGGTCTTCCACCAGTTGTGGCGGGGTGCCGTCACCGTGGGAGATGACCGCATCCATCTGCACCCGTGCCCCCATGGGCAGAGCGGCGGCACTGACTACCGAGCGGGCAGGCAGATAGGCCACGGCGCGGGCGATGGCGGAGTCGGGGAAGAAGGTGGTGTAGACCTCGTTGACGGCCTCCAGATCTGCCAGATCGGTCAGATAGACGGTGACCTTGACGATATCGTCAAACGGCACGTCGATGCTCTCCAGCACCGCCTTGATATTGCGCAGGCACTGGCCCGCCTGCTCCTTGATGCCACCGGCAACCAGCTGGCCCGAGGCGGCCTCGACCGGCAGCTGGGCGCCGATATTGTTGTAGTGGGAGAAGGCCACGGTATGGGTGGAGAACGGATTGTGCGGCGCCTTGTCACTGTTGCGGGCGAGCTTCACCAGCGGGCAAGGATCTTGCGGGAAGGTGCCTTCGCCGTTGGAGATGATGGCATCGATCTGCACAAGCGCGCCCAGCGGCAGGGCGGCGACGGCGAGGGTGGTGCGGGTCGGCAGATAGCCCGGGAAGAATTCGCGATAGACGGCGTTGACCGCCTCAAGATCCGCCATCTCTTTCAGGAAGATGGTCGCTTTGACCATATCGTCCATCACATGGCCGATGCTCTCGATGATTGCCTTGAGGTTGCTCAGGCACTGTCTGGCATGCGCGGTGACATCGCCACTCACCATCTTGCCGGTGGCGGGATCGACCGGCAGCTGGGCGGAGATATTGTTGTAATGAGAAAACGCCACCGTTTGGGTGCTGGGGCCCAGATCCTGGGGTGCATGGGGGGTATTTCTTGCTGACTTGATGATGGTGCCACTCATAGATATGCCTCTTTTTAATATTTGTTGTTCATTCAGGTACAGGTTTACCCCATCTTGTTGTGCGCCACGGCCACTGCGCCAGCGGCGGCATCCCCGGTTATTATTTGTGATCCACTCAATTACTGAGAGGAATAAGGGAAGAGAGGACAGGGTAGATATTTCAGACGCTGCGATTCTATGAGTGGCTATCAGGGGTTGCAAACCGCTGATTGCATTTCTATGAGATGGCTCAATGGGCGCAAATTTAATCATATTGCTATTCAATTCACCCGAAATCGTAGCCAATTCGTGCGCAAATGGTGCCGAACCGGCGAACAGCCTTGCCCTGACTGGGTTTGCTCTCCCCCTCTTCGGGATATTGGCGTGTGAATAAAGGGTTAATATTATGCGCTGATGTGCAAATAATGCATATTATGGTGCATGGATATCTGTTTTCAGCTCTTTTAAGGGGCTATGAAAACTCCCGTTAATATGCATATCCACCTTATTAAAGATACCTCTGGAATATAATTCACGGCTTTTGCATTCCTCTCTGTTAACGATTATTCCGGCATACTCGATGACGCCTTGCTGGCAGCCTGGATCTGTTATTAGCGCCATAAAATTCTATGCCATGAATTTGCACGGCGGATCTGCTCCTGCTGCACAGGAGTTGGGAGCATGGCGTTGGCGTGACGGTGTGCGGGAGCTGTGGTGCTGGATGAGAGGTGGCGCTGGATGAGGGGCGGTGGTGGCAATACGCGTCTCTTCACGCCGGTTGCATCCCCCGATGGGTGGGGTTGCCCCGCGTCATCGCTTTTTCCACTTTTTGCGGCTTTGTCTGATCTCCCTCTTATCTGTGGCTGGTTGTGATGATTGGGATGGTTTTCAGGGCTCGGGAACAGCTCAGGTGATTTCGCAGGAATAAAGTTCAATGTTCTGTTTTTAAAGGGAAATTCGTCAAAAAATGGATTTATCGACCGCTTTTTATGGTTTCTTGATGAAACTGTTAATTAGTGGCGTGATTGCGAGTCAGGTCGCTTTTTTCAATCGCTATTAATCGTATGATTAATAAGGTAATCAAGGAGCCCTGACGGAGAGCATCGATGCACCGGCAGGCCATTGCCCAGGATTGGCAAGCGAGATCGCATCGCGATCATCATTACCTGACAGTGGAGGATTTATGCTGGGTTTCGTTCTGGGCGATATGTATTGTCAAACATCTGGGCAGCGGTTACCTCCTCGCCTGGGAAAGAGTTTTCCCATTCCTGCCGATTACCGACTGCGCGGCCGGGTATCCGCCGCCATCATGACCATCGAGAGCCTGCTCGATACCCCTTATCCGCAAAAGCAGTTTCGTGATCTGGTCTTTGGCGCCTTTATCGAGCGCCAGCGTCGGCTGTTTGGCGAGCATGTCATTGTGGCCCGCATAGAAGGGGAGGAGGGGCTGGAGCTGTCGATTGATCTCTCGTTTGTCAGCACCGCCGTACCTGTGGGCCTGCTGGCCATCTCTGAAGAGCTGGCCCTCGCCACGGCGCCGCGTCCCAAGAAGAGCCATCCCCACTACGAGGCGCTGTGCAAGGCGATCGACTGCATGGTGATGCTGATGTTTTATGGCAAGGTGATCCGCCAGCGGAATACGGTGTTGGAAAATATCGGCCATCAGTTTGGTTATCAGCCCGCGGCGACCCTGACAGCGCGCGTTGGCAAGGGGGGGGAGGATGATTACGACGCCTTCATGGTCAATATCATGACCTGTATTGCCCACTCCAACTCGCTCAAGGAGGCGCTGGAGAATGCCAGCCGGATGGGAATTCAGGAGCCCGCTTTCTTCTGCATCGTCGGTGCGATTGCCAGCACCCTGTGGGGCGTGCCCAGACAGTGGGCGTATCAAGCCTCACAGCTGATCCATCGCTCCCACCATAACTACATCCAGAATCTGCTTCGCTGTGAAACTCGTGCCGGGCGGCGCCATATCAATCTGGAGCCGCCAAAGCCCCCGCTGTTTGCACCGATCCGGCAACAGGTTGTGCGTCTGTTCAAGGGGGCACACTGATCCGCAGCCCCCTTGTCATCACTCAGGCGGGATAAAGTGCACCCAGTACAGCCGGACGGCTGGCGCCGGTGACGGCGGGCAGGTTGCCCGGCTTGCGGTGAACAAAGCACATGGCCAGCCAGGCAAAGGCAGCGCCTTCCACCCAGTCGGGGGCAAGGCCCAGCTCGGCGGTGCTGGCGATGCGCCATGCAGGCAGCAGGCTGGCCAGCTCCTTCAGCAAGGGGGCGTTATGGGCACCGCCGCCGCAGACAAACAGCTCGGCTTTCGGCTGGCTGGCACCGACTGACTCGGGCCGGGCGGGCAGTTGGCGGGCGATGCTGTGGCAGGTGAGCGCCTGCAGGGTGCGCTGCACATCCACGGGGGCGTATGAAGTGCCTGCCAGCTCCCCATCGAGCCAATCGAGGGTAAACATCTCCCGTCCGGTGCTCTTGGGGGCGGGGGTTGCGAAGTAGGGGTGAGCCAGCAGTTTTTCCAGCAGGGCCGGGATGGGCTTGCCACTGGCGGCCCATTTGCCACCGGCGTCATAGCTGCCGCCGTGGGGCTGATGGCGGCGATACCAGCCATCGAGCAGGGTGTTGGCCGGGCCGGTATCAAAACCATATACCCCGCCCGGATTGCCCGGCAGCACCGAGATATTGGCGATGCCGCCGAGGTTCAGTACCACTCGCAGGGCGCCGGGTTTGGCAAACAGCGCTTGATGGAAGGCGGGCACCAGCGGCGCCCCCTGACCGCCGAGGGCCATATCCATGGTGCGAAAATCGGCGATAACGTCGATGCCGGTCAGGGCGGCCAGCAGGGCGGCGTTGCCGATCTGCAGGGTAAAGCCAAGCTGGGGGCGATGGCGGATGGTCTGGCCGTGGCTGCCGATAGCGCGAATATCTTTGGGCTCAAGCTTCGCCTTGGCCAGCAGCGCGTGGGTGGCGGCGGCAAACTCTCGCGCCACCAGATTATCGGCCACCCCCATGCGGTCGATTTCGTTGTCGCCCGGGGTGCAGAGGGCATGCAGCGTGCGTGCGGTCTCTTGCGGCCAGGGGTGACAAAGCGCCGCTTCGACCCGCAGTTCATCCCCGGCGATCATCACCAGCACGGCATCAATGCCGTCCATGCTGGTTCCCGACATCAGACCGATATAGCGCTCAGCCATGGTGTCTCCTTACATTGCTGTTCGAAAATACGGTGTGCAGAGAGGGTGAAGAGGGGAACGGCTTTCATCCCATGCCACATGGCGTGGTCTTTGACATCAGACCGATATAACGCTCAACCATGTTGCATCCTCAATGCGGACCGGAAAAAGAGTGAGAGAAACAGGATAGATAAGCCCTTGCTTCCGTGCCACATGCCGCTCCCGGTGTTCCATCTCATCTTATGTTCGAAAGTGGACTCATTTCAATCTGATTGCCTGGCGCGGGTTCAATAAAAGGGGCTGGCAGGGCCTTCACCCTGCCAGCACAGATGACTTAGTTGCCGCGACTATCCCGCTTGTTCTGGGCCAGCTGCAGCTCGGGGTTGTCGAGCTTGGCCAGTTGCGGCATCGCCAGCTTTTTGAAGTTGGCCAGCTCGCGTCCGCTCAGAGTCTCTGCCTGCGGCAGGGTGAGGGTGCGCGGGTTCTTGTGAATGCCGCCCACCACGAATTCGTAGTGCAGGTGCGGGCCGGTGACGCGGCCGGTGCCACCCAGAGTACCGATGGTCTGCCCCTGCTTCACCCGCTGCCCCTTGTTGACGGTGCGCTTGGAGAGGTGCAGGTACTTGGTCACATAGTTGCCGGCATGCTTGATAAAGACGTAGTTGCCGTTGAACTGGTTGTAACCGGCGGCCACCACGCTGCCGGAGCCCGCTGCCATGATGGGGGTGCCCACCGGCGCCACATAGTCGATGCCGTTATGGGGGCGGATCTTGCCGGTCACCGGATGGAGGCGGCGCGGGTTGAAGTTGGAGCTGATGTATTTGAAGTTGACCGGCGCGCGCAGGAAGCTCTTGCGCATCGCTTTGCCTTCCGGGGTGTAGTAGTTGCCATCTTCATTGAGCACGGCGCGGTAGGCGGTGCCCTGGTTGACGAACTCGGCCGCCAGAATATCGCCGGAGGCGACCCGCTCGTCGTCGCGGAACTTGTCTTCATAGACCACCCGGAAGCTGTCTCCCGGCTGCAAGTCCTGGGCAAAGTCGATATCCCAGCCGAAGATGGCGGCCAAGTCCATGATCTGATCTTCGGTCATCCCCGCATCCACCGCTGCGCCCCAGAAGCTGGAGCGGATCTCGCCTTTGCTCACCTGTTCGCGGGTGTCGAGGGCGATCTTGACGTTGCGAGCGACAAAGGTCTCCTCCTTGCGGCTCACCTTGAGCGCCTGCTCCAGACTGTGGGGGTAATAGAGGCTGTGCAACTGGCCATCTTCGGTCAGCTTGAAGGTGAGCTCCTGCCCCGGTTGCAGCATCCGCAGGGGATCGCTGCCCTCGAGCTGATCGATCAGGTGCAGATCCGTGGTGCTCAGGCCGATGCGCTGGAAGATGACTCCCATGTTGTCGCCACGGCGTACCTTCACCTGCTTGGTGATGTAGCGAGGCTTGGGCGGGGTGACAGGCTGGGCGGCCTCGGCTGGCAGATCGTCGTTTAGCGCGTTGTCGTTAGCCGGTTCCCTCAGGGCAATCTCGTTGCCGTTTTCATCGACCCGTGTTGCTACTGCCTGTTCGCTTGGCCAGGCAGCCAGCATCATGATCATGATGCTCAAGATCAGCACCATCTTGCGGTGCCAGTGGGGGAGTGCGTTGAAGGCGTGCCAAATAACCATGAGAAGCAGATGAAGTCGGGCAGAATGGACGGATTTTACAGCCTTTCCAATTGGCCCGCCATTCCAGTAATATGTTTGGCCCTGTGGAATCGTGATGGAGAGTCAAAAAATGTCCCAGCTCGAGGTGGCGCTAGCCGAGATCAAGCGCGGAGCGGAAGAAATTCTGGTTGAAGAAGAACTTGTCGCCAAGTTGAAGGAAGGGCGCCCGCTGCGCATCAAGTTGGGCATGGACCCGACCGCCCCCGACATTCACCTGGGTCATACCGTGATCCTCAACAAGCTGAAGACCTTCCAGGATCTGGGCCATGAAGTGATCCTGCTGATCGGTGACTTCACTGCCATGGTGGGAGATCCCTCCGGCAAGAACGCCACCCGTCCGCCGCTCTCCGAAGAGGCTATCAAGCATAACGCCCTCACCTATGCCGAGCAGGCGTTCAAGATCCTCGACCCCGCCAAGACCCGCATCGAGTACAACTCGACCTGGCTGAGCGAGCTGGGTGCGACCGGCATGATCAAGCTGGCGGCCAAGCAGACCGTGGCCCGCATGATGGAGCGTGACGACTTCAAAAAGCGCTACACCGGCGGCCAATCCATCGCGATTCACGAATTCCTCTATCCGCTGCTGCAAGGCTATGACTCGGTCGCGCTGAAGGCGGACGTCGAGCTGGGTGGTACCGACCAGAAGTTCAACCTGCTGATGGGCCGCGAGCTGCAAAAAGATGCCGGCATGGCGACCCAGTGTGTGCTGATGATGCCGCTGCTGGTGGGTCTGGATGGCGTCAAGAAGATGTCCAAGTCCGCAGGCAACTACATCGGCGTCCACGACGCTCCGGGCGAGATGTTCGGCAAGATCATGTCCATCACCGACGATCTGATGTGGAACTACTACGAGCTGCTCTCCTTCCGTCCGCTGGCCGAAATCGAAGAGTTCAAGGCAGGCATCGCTGCCGGTACTCTCAACCCGCGCGATGTGAAGATCTGGCTGGCCAAAGAGATCATCGCCCGTTATCACGACGAAGCGGCGGCTGAAGCGGCCCACGAAGATTTCACCCAGCGCTTCTCCAAGAACGCCATCCCGGACGAGATGCCGGAAATCGAGCTGGCACTGGAAGGCGAAGGTCTGGCCATTGCCAACCTGCTGAAAGAGGCCGATCTGGTGGCCACCACCTCCGAAGCGCTGCGGATGATCAAGCAGGGCGCGGTCAAGGTGGATGGCGAGAAGCTGGAAGATGGCAAGGCACTCATCGGTGCCGGTACCGCCGTCTATCAGGTCGGCAAGCGCAAGTTTGCCCGGGTGACGGTCAAATAAGCAGTACCGTCAAATAAGCCGTCGCATCAGGCAAGCTGGCCATCAAACCGGTTCAAGCTTGTTCAACAGGGCCTCCTTCGGGAGGCCTTGTTGTATCTGGGCGGCACGGATCTGGGCGATAAAGTGCCGCAGCACGGCACTGCCTGGGTGTGGCCGTGTCGCCAGACTGATGCTGGTCATCATGCCGTTGCCCTCAATGGGGTGATAACTGACCCCGAGCGGGCGCAGCGCCGCCACCGAGCTGGGCACCAGGGTCACGCCAAAGCCCGCCTGCACCATGCCGACGGTGGAGATCACCTGCGGGCATTCGGGCCCCAGTATCGGCTCGAACCCCGCTTCCCGGCAGAGGCCCACGATGCCGTCATAGAGCCCGGGCCCGATGGCGTGGGGAAACAGAATAAAACTCTCGTCCTTCAGGCTGGCCAGTGGCAAGGGGCCTGGCTTGGCCTTGGGATGGCTGGTCGGCAGGGCGATCAGCAGCGGCTCCTGCTCGATAAGGTGATGGGCAAAGCCCTCGCTACCGCGGCAGGGCAGCCGCAAGATGGCGGCGTCCAGCCGATCGTTGCGCAGCGCTTCCACCAGTGCCGGCATGGTGCCCTCCTGCGGGCTGAGGGCTACCTCGGGGTAGCGCTCCCGATAGTCGTGCAACAGGGTCAGCACCGCAGGGTGGAGCACGGTGGAACCGGCGAAGCCGATCCTCAGCGCCCCCTGCTCGCCCCGAGCAATCCGCTTTACCTTCAGTTTTGCCGCATCTGCCAGCGCCAGGATCTGCGCCGCATCCCGATAGAGGCTCTCGCCCGCCTCGGTCAGCTCGACACTGCGGGTCAAACGACGCAGCAGCGGGGTGCCCAGGGTCTCCTCCAGCTTGCGGATCTGCTGGCTCAGGGGCGGCTGGGCCATGTTGAGTGATTCGGCTGCTCGGGTGAAATTCTGCTTTTCAACAACGGCCATGAAGTAGCGGAGCGTACGAAGTTCCATATCGATTGAGTCTCAAAGTCATGGGATCAGCGTATTGGTGTTGAAATGTGAACCAAGTCACCATTGGATCCGAACGCTAACAGGATTCACGGTGGAGGTGAAACCCGAATGGAACATATTGCAACATCTGACAGTGCCGGGTGCAGCTGTGCCCTCGAAGTGAGCCAGCAGTTTTCCCGCTGGCGCAGGCAGCATGACGGTGGCGAGATCTACCAGAGTTCCCTGATGAGCGCCCTGCTGGCGGGGGTCTACGAAGGGGAGACCACCATGAGCGAGCTGCTGCGCCACGGCGACTTTGGCCTCGGCACCTTCAATCACCTCGATGGTGAGCTGATCGCCTTCGAGCGCCAGATCCACCAGTTGCGCTCCGATGGCTCGGCACGGCCCGCCCGCGCCGATCAGAAGACCCCCTTCGCGGTGATGACCCATTTTCGCCCCTGTCTGGAGCGTCGCTTCGACCACCCCCTGAGCCGTGACGAGATCCACCAGTGGGTGGATCGGCTGGTGGGATCCGACAACGTCTTCGTCGCCCTGCGCCTCGATGGCCAGTTTGAAACGGCCAAGGTACGTACCGTGCCGCGTCAGGAGCCCCCCTATCGCCCCATGCTGGAAGCCATCGAACAGCAACCGCTGTTCCGCTTTGCCGCGGTGGCGGGAACCCTGGTGGGCTTTCGCTGCCCGCCGTTCGTGCAGGGGGTCAATGTGGCGGGCTTTCACGAACACATGATCACCGCCGATCGCAAGGGGGGCGGCCATCTGCTCGACTACACCATGGCCCACGGCACCCTGCGGCTTTCTGTGGTGCGTCACCTCAATCTGGCCCTGCCATCGGATCCCGCTTTCCGGCAGGCCGACCTCAACCCCGCCGATCTCGATCGCGCCATTCAAGCCGCCGAAGGCTGATAGACAAGGAGCAATAACATGGAAAACAGACAGTGGAAGTGCGGTGCCGAGCTGGTGGTTCGTCATCTGGAGGCGCAAGGGGTCAAGCAGGTGTTCGGGATCCCGGGAGCCAAGATTGACCGGGTGTTCGATGCGCTGGAGGACTCCCCCATCGAGACCATAGTGGTACGCCACGAGGCTAACGCCGCCTTTATGGCTGCCGCCGTGGGACGCCTCACCGGCAAGGCGGGGGTGGCGCTGGTCACCTCGGGCCCCGGCTGCTCCAACCTCATTACCGGGTTGGCGACGGCCACCTCGGAGGGGGACCCCATGGTGGCGCTGGGCGGTGCGGTGCGCCGTGCCGATGGTCTCAAGCTCACCCACCAGAGCATGGATACGGTCAACCTCTGCCGTCCGGTCACCAAGTTCAGTGCCCAGGTCAACAGCGGGGCGGCAATCTCGGAAGTGATGGCTAACGCCTTTCGCGCCGCCGAGCTGGGGCGGCCGGGGGCGGCCTTTGTCAGCCTGCCGATGGATATCATCAACAAGCCGGTGCAGGGCAATGTGCTGGTACCCCGCGAGGTGCCGGAGCCGGGCTGCGCCGATGAACAGAATATGGAGCAGGCATTGACCCTGCTGCGCAACGCCCAGAATCCGGTGGTGCTGCTCGGCCTGATGGCGAGCCGGCCGGAAAATGCCGAGGCAGTGCGCGCCTTCCTCGACAAGGCGCGGCTGCCGGTGACCGGTACCTATCAGGCCGCCGGGGTGGTGGACAGCTGCCACTTCGATGACTTTGCCGGACGGGTCGGGCTGTTTAACAACCAGCCGGGGGATCAACTGCTGGCAGGGGCCGATCTGGTGATCTGCATCGGCTACAGCCCCATCGAGTACGACCCCGTGCTGTGGAATGGCGATCGGGAGCGGCGCATCCTCCATATCGACGTGCTGCCTGCCGATATCGACAGCAGCTACTGCCCGACCGCCGAGCTGGTGGGGTCGATCCGTGCCAACCTGT
Source organism: Aeromonas sp. Y289-2 (assembly GCF_027705925.1). Taxonomy (NCBI): domain Bacteria; kingdom Pseudomonadati; phylum Pseudomonadota; class Gammaproteobacteria; order Aeromonadales; family Aeromonadaceae; genus Aeromonas; species Aeromonas sp. Y289-2. Next base: position 152,793 of record NZ_JAPDCH010000005.1, on the reverse strand, counting down.
TGCAGCTGACCTGCATCATGGGCAATCCGAAAATCCGCCCCCCCGAGGTGGATCGGTTGCTGCAAGGGGTACGCCAGCAGCGACTGCGACTGGCGATGCGGGCCGATGACCTGCACGGCAATCCGGTTCACCCCTTGCGTATCGTGCGCGAACTGCAGGATCTGGTGCGCGACGACATGACACTCTGCGTCGACATGGGCAGCTTCCATATCTGGATTGCCCGCTACCTCTACAGCTTCCGCGCTCGTCAGGTGTTGATCTCCAATGGTCAGCAGACCATGGGGGTGGCACTGCCGTGGGCCATCGGTGCGGCGCTGGTGCGGCCGGGGGAGAAGGTGATCTCGGTATCGGGGGATGGCAGCTTTATGCAGTCGAGCATGGAGCTGGAGACGGCGGTGCGGCTCAAGAGCAATATCGTCCACATCATCTGGGTCGATAACGGCTACAACATGGTTGCGATGCAGGAGCAGCAGAAGTATTGCCGCACCTCCGGCGTCTCTTTTGGCCCCATCGATTTCAAACGCTATGCCGAGTCGTTCGGGGCGGCAGGTTTCGCGGTGCATTCGGCCGACGAGCTGCGTGCCACCCTGCGGGCCGCGCTGGCGGTGGAGGGGCCTGCTGTGGTGGCGATCCCGGTGGATTACTCCGACAACCCGGGGCTGATGGCCCAGCTCAGGCCAGAAGTATTGGCATAAGTGTAGGCAGCAGTGCTGGCCTGAATCCTTGTGTAAGGGCAGGCAGACCCGCCCATATAGCAAAAACCGGCATCAATGGATGCCGGTTTTTTATTGTTTTGCGGGACTGGTGGCCTTAACGGGCCAGCTGGACGGCGGTGCGTGCGCGGGCCGGTTGTGGGCGGTGTTTGGCTTTTGGCGCGCAGGCCATCTTCAGGCGCAGCCACTCGCGCCACAGCAGCCAGCAGAGCGGCAGGGTGAGCAGCAGCACGGTCGCGGGCTGGGCCATCAGCACGCCATCACGACCCCACAGTTGCGGCAGCAGGAAGATGAGCGGCAGCAGCAACACGGTTTTGGCGATGGAGATGACCAGCGCCTGACGGGTACGCGCCATGGATTGCAGCAGCACGATGCCGAACATGATGATCCCCTCCAGCGGAATGGCGCCGAGGTTGAGGGTCAGGCTGCTGATGGCGGCGGCCAGCAGTTCGGGATCCTTGTCGCCGGTATAGAGCATGGCGACCTGTCCCGGCAGCAGTTGGATGGTGAGCCACACCAGCATGCCGTAGATAAAAGTGAACTTGAGCCCCATCTCCATCAGGTACTTGAGGTTGCGATGGCGCTTGGCCCCTGCCGCCTTGCTGATGAGCGGCTGAATGCCGAACGCCAGCCCCTGCAGAATGACGATAAAGACCGCTTCGGTGTAACCGGCCACGGTAAAACCCGCCAGATCCTTCACATTGCCATACACCATCAGCTGGCTGTTGTGCAGCATCAGCAGCAGGCCGAGGTTGAACTGGGCAATCAGGCTCGGCAGGCCGGTAAAGAGCAGGTGCGGCATGGCGGGGAGGTTGGGTACCAGATCCCGCCAGCTGAGGCGAAGCCGCGCCCAGGGGGTAAAGAAGTAGCCAAGACCGATCAGGCTCACCGCACCCTCTGCCATCAGGGTGGCTTGCGCAGTACCGATCAGTCCCAGCCCCAACCGACCCACCATGATGTAGTTGAGGATGATATTGAGCACGGCGCCGCTGCTCACCAGCACCATGGCCAGTTTCGGGCGGCCATCGTTGCGCAGCAGATAGGGAACCGCCAGATTGCTGGCCAGCAGCAGGGTACCGCCGCCAATCCAGGTGAGGTAGTCACTCGCCTGTTTCCAGGTCTCGGTGCCCTGTTCAATCCCCAGCCCCAGCAGGATATCGGTGTGGGTGTAATAGAGCAGCACCGGCGCAACTACCCCAAGACCGGCCAGCAGCCAGAGGGCGTTGACCAGCGCCTGACGGGCCAGTGTGTCGTTTTTCGCCCCTTGCTGGAAGGAGATGGCGGTGGCGGCCCCCATGCTGATCATGGCGGCCAGACCGATCAGCACCATGATGACCGGATAGACCAGGTTGATCCCGGCGAGGCCAGCGGCGCCCACATAGTGGCCGACGAAGATGCCGTCGATGAGGTAGTAGGCCCCCGAGACCAGCATGGCAAGAATGGAGGGGAGGGCGTAAGCCCAGAAGCGACGGGTCATGGCCCGTTGCCGCAGTGTTAAATAGGCAGACATATCTGTTCTCTCGGGGAGTTCGATTATCGAACAGCTAGTCTAGATTAATACTTATTTGGTGATAATCAGGGTTTCACTTGATGAATTGCTGAGTATTGCTCATTAATCCGGGGTTTTGGTAGTGGGCCTTGAGCATGTCGATCAGGATGCGCAGCCCGCTGCCCAGCTGATGCCGACTGGGATAGAAGAGATAGAAGCCGGCAAAGGTGGGGCACCAGGGCTCCAGCACGGTGAGCAGTTTCCCTTCCGCGACCTTCTGGCTTACCTCCTCTTCCAGACAGTAGGCCAGTCCCAGCCCCGCCTCGGCGGCGCCCAGATAGAGGGCCGGGGTGCTGGTGGTGAGCGGCCCGGTCACTTCGATCTCCAGCATGGTGCCATCGGCGGCAAAGGCCCAGCGATAGTGATGGTGCGGAGTGAGACGATAGCCGATGCAGGCGTGGCGGCTCAGCTCGCTCGGGTGTTCCGGCGTACCGTGCTCCGCCAGATAGGCCGGGGAGCCCACCACCAGATAGCGTTGGGGCGGGCCGAGGGGGATGCCGATCATCTCCTTGGGCAGCAGATCGCCATAAAAGAGCGCGGCATCGTAACCATCCTCAATCAGCCGGGGCATCAGCTCCTGCTCCACCACCTCCACCTGCATCCGCGGATAACGGGCCAGATAGTCGATCAGCACAGGTGCCAGCAGGCTGTCGATGGCGCCGCGGGGGGCGCAGAGTTTGAGTCGCCCCACCGGCTCATCGCTGTTGCGGGCCAGCTCGCAAAGCGCCTCTTCCAAGGTATTGAGGGTGGGGAGCAGCTGCTTGAGCAACCGCTGGCCCGCTTCTGTCGGCACCACGGCGCGGGTGCTGCGGTTGAGCAGCCGTACTCCCAGACGGGCTTCCAGCCCCTTCAGGCTATGGCTGAGGGCGGAGGCGGAGACCCCGAGTTCGAGGGCGGCCTTGCTGAAACTGCGGTGACGGGCGACGGCGGCAAACACTGCCAGTTCGGCGAGATCGGTACGGGTAATGGTCATCATCAATCAACAAAAAGGCGTGAGTCACAAGGGTACGCCAAGGCCGTGCTGCACACAATCCGCGCTAAACGGGTGGCTTGTTGCAAATATGTAGCTGCTCGCAGGCCATTGATTCCAGTGAAACTAAGTTGAATTGTTAAAAAAAACTCACAATAAGGCGCTTTGAGTGTGATCTTGGTCGTCCGAAAGGCGACCAAAATCAAACTTTGGTTGATTAATTCAAAAAAACGCTGTGATTAATAAGGGCATTTAATTAAAGTCAGCCCATCAAGAGTGGCGCACGTTAATCGGTTGTTAATTGAGACGGGCGCCGACCCTCAGGGTCAAAATCTCGCACTGTTGTTTGTTGCAATCCTGTTGTCACAAGGAGTGATGGCCAGGTTGCCGGGGGGGCGAGAGGTTAATATCAAGGACGGACAGCAGGCGTTCCAGGGAGATGGAACCGGGCCAAGGCCCGACCAAACAAGAATCCCATTTTCCTAGATGACAGGAACAACGTATGTCTGACATGAATATTGCAGCTGATGGTCGTTTAGCCAGCAACACCTCCCGCGGCGTCAACAAGGCCGATGTGGTCTGGATGCTGGGTCTGTACGGTACCGCGATCGGTGCCGGTGTGCTCTTCCTGCCAATCAACGCCGGTGTAGGTGGCCTGTGGCCGCTGGTTGCCATGTTGATCCTGGCGCTGCCGCTGACTTTCTTTGCTCACCGTGGTCTGACCCGCTTCGTGCTGTCCGGCTCTACCCGTGATGGCGACATCACTGAAGTAGTAGAAGAGCACTTCGGCAAGACCGCAGGCAAATTCATCACCCTGCTCTACTTCTTTGCCATCTACCCGATCGTGCTGATGTATTCAGTCGCCATCACCAACACCGTCGAGAGCGTGATTGTTCACCAGCTGGGCATGTCTGCACCTCCCCGTGCCGTTCTGTCACTGGCCCTGATCCTCGGTCTGATGGCGGTTGTTCGTCTGGGCGGCCAGGTTATCGTCAAAGCGATGAGCGTGCTGGTATTCCCGTTCGTACTCACCCTGATGGGTCTGGCGTTCTACCTGATCCCGCACTGGAACGGTGCCATCATCACTGAAGCTCCGGCCCTGTCCGACGCCTTCAACGGTGACTTCATCAAGACCCTGTGGCTGGCTATCCCGGTAATGGTGTTCTCCTTCAACCACTCCCCGATCATCTCCTCCTTCGCGGTGGACAACAAAGGTCGTTACGGTGAAGGTGCCGAGAAGAAGTGCAGCAACATCCTGCTGGGCGCCCACGTCATGATGGTAATGACCGTTATGTTCTTCGTATTCAGCTGCGTACTGAGCCTCTCCCCGGCTGACCTGGCTGCTGCCAAAGAACAGAACATCTCCATTCTGTCCTACCTGGCCAACCACTTCGATAACCCGGTTATCGGTACTGTGGCTCCACTGATCGCCATGGTTGCCATCAGCAAATCCTTCCTGGGTCACTACCTGGGTGCGCAAGAAGGCATGAACGGCCTGATGGCCAAGGCGCTGCGCGAGAAGGGCAAGAACGTTGACACCAAGCAACTGAACAAAGTCACTGCCGTGTTCATGATCCTGACCACCTGGGCCATCGCCACCATCAACCCGAGCATCCTCGGCATGATTGAAGACCTGGGCGGCCCGATCATCGCAATGCTGCTGTTCCTGATGCCGATGTACGCCATCACTAAGGTTCCGGCCATGCGCAAATACGCTGGCAACATCAGCAACGGCTTCGTGACCATCATCGGCCTGATCGCCATGTCCGGTATCATCTACAAGCTGATTGCCTGATAACTCCGGTTACCAAGTTGAATGAAGAAGCCGCCTCGCAAGAGGCGGCTTTTTTTATGGCTTTTTGGGGCGGCGAGCGGATGCGGTATCGCTACTTCATCAGCTTCTTCACCTCGTCGCTGGCCAGCGCCTTGTTGAATTTGTCCCGCGCCTCTTTCCCCTTGGCGGAGTTGGTAAAGCAGACGTGGAGAGACTTGTCCTCGAGGATCTTGCCGTTGAAACCGAGGTTGGCGGCGACGTCCTTGAGTTGGGGATCGCTCTCCAGCAGATAGGTCATCACATTCTGGTCGATGACCGCCAGATCGAGCCGACCGTTGCCGAGCTTGAGCAGGTTCTGGCTGTCCGAGCTGGTGGCGTCAGCCGAGAGTGCCTTGCTGGCCACTTTTTCGTCGAACTCGGTGGTATTCACATAGCCGGTGACGACACCAATTTTCTTGCCCTTGAGGTCATCAAGGCTCTGCCAAGTGACCGGCTGATCGGCTCGCTGGGCAAACCCGAGAGGGCCGTTACCTATGGGGTCGGAGAAGAGGCAACTGCTCTTGGGATCAAGATACTCGGGGAAGTAGCCCAGCACCTCTGGGTTGTTGGTCGCCTCGTCCACGGCCCGTTGCCAGGGGTAGAACTTGATGGTCAGCGGATCGCCAGCCAGGACAAAGGCTGCGGTCACCACCTGACTGCTCTTGCCCTGTTCAGGGAGGCTGGCGCTGGTGTAAGGGGGCCATTCAAGGCTGGTCAACACCGCCGCCTGAGCGGCCGACATGCCGAACAAGGGAAGAGTGGCCAGGGCGAGGTGCTTCCATTTCAGGCTCATAGAGATAACTCCTTGTGGTCAAACACCCCTTAAAGATAGCCCCCGGTGTCGATTGCGGATGCCGACCATGGCTGACCGGCATCCGTGCCAGCTATTTATTGTCGATATTCTCCGACTGCCAGAGGGCATAGCCCTTGCCGGAGGCCGTGGTGGGTAGATCAATCTGCATCAGGTCGTTGCCGATGACGAAGGGGCCCGTGTAGCGGGCACGCAGATCCTGCGCCAGATCTTTGACCCTGATCTTGCCGTTGAGGCCGATATGGCTGAACACGGTCAGCGCCGGTTTGGCTTCGTTCATTACCCGGGCCGCCTGCTCGGGGGAGGCGAGGTGACCGGCGATCGCCTTGTAGCCGGGGTTGGCCTTCATCTGTTTGGCAGAGGTCATGGAGACGCAGTGCACCAGCAAGTCGGCCCCTTTGGCCTGCTTCACCACTTCGGGGCTGTAGCGGGTATCGCCGGAGAGCACCACGCTGTGGCCGTGGTAGTCGATGCGATAGCCGAATGACGGCTTGATGTTGACCCCGTGGTCGTTGTCAAAGGCGGTTACCTTGACCCCGTCATGGTTGTAGACCACCCCGGCGGTGACCTCGTGGCTGTTGATCTCCACCCCGTCCAGCGGCGTTCCCTCATCCTTGACCCGGGTGGCGATGTCGGTGGCGTAGGCCTGCTGCAAGCCACGGGCGAGAGCTGTGGTGCCTTTGGGGCCGTAGAGCTCCATCGGCGCGTGGCGCTGGCCATAGGCCGGTTGCAGCCAGCCGGTCAGCCAGAGATCCGCCAGCCCGTTGGTGTGGTCGGAGTGAAAGTGGGTGAGGAAGAAGGCGTTGACCCGGCCGATGGGGATATGCAGCTGCCACAGGCGAGTGGCGGAGTTGCGGCCAAAATCGAATACCAGCTTCTGGTTGCCCGCTTCGACCAGAGTGCTGTAACCGCCCCGACTGATCTGGGGTACCGGAGTGCCGGTGCCGAGCAGGCTGACCCGAAAGATATCGGGCTGAGCTTGAGTTGCTGAGGCTGGGGCATGGTCGTGGTTGCTGATAAAGCTGCTCTCGGCGGCCTGACTGGCGCCGCTGGCCAGCAGACCGACCAGTAATGCGGCCAGATAGGTGTTTTTCATGGGAATTTATCCTGTGGGGAAGGGACGGCATCACTGTATTGGTAACTAAAAGTTGAATAAATTGGCTAAAATCCATTTCTTACTAAACTTTTGGTTGTGAATTAGGACTCGGTAGCGGGTCGTGTTACTCAGGAACGAACAAAGGAGCGGTTGTGGACCGATTGACCAGCATGCGTATCTTCACCCGGGTGGTGGATCTCGGCTCCTACAGCGCGGTGGCGAGCGAAGAGGGGATCAGCGCCCAGATGGTGGGCAAGCATGTGCTGGGACTGGAGCAGTGGCTGGGGGGCAAGCTGTTTCACAAGACCACCCGCCAGCAGACTCTCACCGAACTGGGCCAGCTTTTTCTCGCTCGCTGCCAGCGGGTACAGGAGGAGCTGGCACTGACCGAGTCGCTCACCCAGAATCTGCTGGCCGAGCCGGCCGGCCGGCTGCGCATCGCCGCTCCCCTCAGCTTTGGCCACCACCGGCTGGTGCCGCTGCTGCCCGCTTTTCTCGACCGCTACCCCAAGCTGGATCTGGATCTGCAGCTCACCCCGCGCTGGGTCGATCTGGTGGAGGAGGGATTCGATGCCGCCATCCGCACCCTGCGCCCGCAGGATGAGGCGCTGATCGCCCGTCCGCTGCTGACCCAGCACTACCGCCTCTGCGCTGCCCCCGACTACCTCAATCGCCACGGCGTGCCCCGTCATCCGGCCGATCTCGCCCGCCACCAGTGTCTGCACGGCAACTGGGGCGAGCACGAGCGTTGGCAATTTGTTGGCGAGGATGGTCAGAGCGAGGAGGTGCGGGTCGCCTCGCGCCTGCGCATCAATCACTGGCCAGCCTTGTTGACGGCTGCGCTCTCGGGTGCTGGCATCACCTTGCAGCCAGCCGAACAGGTACGTGAGCATATCGCTGCGGGGCGTCTGTTGCCGCTGCTTGGCCGCTATCAGAGCCCTGCCAAGACCCTCTACTTCATCTATCCGGCGGCGCGGCGGCAGGTGCTCAAGATCACCCTGCTGGGGGATTTTCTGGCCGAGTCCCTGCAAGCTGGGCCCGAGCCCGAATAAAAGGCTGCATATTTTCGCCCCCACGCTTAACCATCGTACTTAACAAAGGAGCGGGGCAGGCCTAACATGGCGGGATGTTTTTTTCGTCAGGACAAAAGGATATGTCTGGGTTGAAAAAGGATCTCGGGCTCTGGCAGGGGATGGGGCTGCTCGCCACCTCGCTGCTCGGCACCGGGATCTTCGTGGTACCGGCGACTGCCGCCTCGCTGGCGGGTGGGGCCTCGCTCTGGGCCTGGTTGCTGCTGATTGCGCTGGTGCTGCCCATCGCCTTTACCTTCGCTCGCCTCGGTCGTCGCTATCCCCATGCGGGCGGTGCGCCGCACCTGATTGGCCTTGCTTTTGGCAACGGCGCCGAGCGCTTCTCCGCCTTCCTGTTTCTGGCAGTGCTGCCGGTGGGGCTGCCTGCCGCCCTGATGATTGCCGCCGGCTTCTGGCACGCCCTGTTCGAGATGGGGGAGTGGACCCTCTGGGCCATCCAGCTGCTGACCCTGCTCGGGGTCTTTCTGCTGGGGCTGCGCGGGGCGCGCTCCTCCGGCAACCTGCAGTTGCTGATCGCGCTCGCCATTTTGGGGCTCACCCTGCTTATCTGGTTCAAGGGGGAGGTGAGCTGGCGCGATGCGGCCCGGCCGCTACCGAGCGCGGATGAGTGGCCCCCTATGGCCACTGCGCTGGCGGTGATGTTCTGGTGTTTCGTCGGGCTGGAAGCCTTTGCTCATATGGGGGAGGAGTTCAAGCGGCCTGAGCGGGACTACCCCATCGCCCTGCTCGGCGGGGTACTGCTGGCGGGGCTCATCTACTGGATCCACTCGCTGGTGGTGCTCAAATATGGCCTCTACGGCGATGAGGCGAAAAACGCCACCGCCATCCCCTCCCTGCTGGCGCTGCTGTTCGGCCCCACCGCCAAGTGGCTGGTGGCGGTGCTCGGCTACCTCTCCTGCTTTGCCAGCATCAACATCTACATTCAGGGCTTTGCCCGGCTGATCTGGAGCATGGCGCGGGAAGGCAAGTTGCCCCCCTCGCTGGCCGTGCTCACCGCGCGCGGCGCGCCGCTGCGGGCGCTCACTCTGGTGCTCGCTATCTGTCTGCTATGCATCACCCTCATCATCTGGCTGCGACTGCCGCTCGATGAGCTGATCCGCTACGCCAACGGCAACTTCGTGCTGGTCTACCTGCTCTGCATGGCGGCGGGCTGGCGTCTGCTCGGCGGGGTGGGCAAGGGGCTGGCGGGGGTGAGCGTTCTGCTCTGCGCTCTGGTGCTGGTGGCGCTCGCCACTCAGGTGCTCTATGCGGTGGTGCTGAGTCTTGGCTACGGCTGCTTCTCCCTGTGGCGGCGCAGACGCCGGCTGCTGACCTCTGACGATATTTGCGCCATCAAGTAGCCCCCGAAAAAAGCCCCGCAGTGCGGGGCTTGTTGTTGTCTGTCAGCGGCTTGCGGGCAGGTCGCTGCGCAAGATGGCGTAGTGGCGCAGGGAGATGAAGCCATCCCCCTTGCGTTCGCACTCCCGCGCCGTGCCCTCGTAGTGAAAACCGGCCCGCTCCAGCAGACGGGCGGAGGGGAGGTTGGGCTCCTCCACCACCGCCAGCAGCCGGTGCAGGTCGGTAGTGCGGTAAGTGAGCGGCAGCCACAGCCGCAGCGCCGCGCTCATCACCCCCTTGCCCCAATGCTCGGGATAGAGCCAGTAGCCCAGCTCGGCCCGCCGATGAGTCGGGTCGGCATCGTTGTAACCGATGGCGCCGAGCGGCTCGCCCGATCGCCGGTCGCGAATGAGGTGCCAGGCGCCACTGCCGGTACGGGTCAACTCTGCATACCACGTCATCTGGGCCTGGCACGCCGTCAGGCTGTCGTAGCTGACGCCGTAGTAGGCGACGACCCGCGGATCCGACAGACCGCGGAAGATGTGGGGCAGGTCGGCGTCGGTGACCGGATCCAGCCTGATGTGGGGTTGTTGCGTTGATGTCATGGTGGCTCCTTGCGGCCAACCGGAGTTGGCCGCGTGAGTTGAGTAGTAATGGATGGATGATGCCGGCATCAGGCAAAGCCGAGCCGCTCGGCAAGGTGCGCCAGCTCGCTCTGCCACTGCTGCTGCAGGCGCGGGGTCTGGTGTCTGGGCTTGCGGGCCAGATCGGCGGCGAGCAGGGCATCGAGTTCATACCAGCGTGCCAGCAGCGCCTCTTCGTCATCTGCCTGTCCAGCCGGGGCCTTCCCCATGGCGGGGTCGGCCAGTGTCTGAGCTGTTGTGGGGAGGGCCCTGCTTGCCTTGTCTGCTGCCGGCAAGGGGGCATCGCCGAGCAGTTCGGCATAGGCCCGCTCGGCGCTGTGGGCCTCCCGGATCTGCCCGTCCCTGATCAGCCAGAAGCGGTTACAGCTGCGCTCGATCAGCTCCCGGTCGTGGGAGACAAGTAGCACGCTGCCCGGGAAGGCGGCAATCGCCTCGGCCAGCTCCTCCTTGCCTGCCAGATCCAGGTGGTTGGTGGGCTCGTCGAGCCAGAGCATGTGGTGGCTGCCGAGGGACAGGGCGAGAAACAGCAGCCGTGCCCGCTCGCCCCCGCTCAAGGTACGTACCTGCTGGCCGTGACGGGCATAAGGGAAGCCCGCCCGGATCAGCGCCTGACGCCGGGTCGTCTCCGGCAGAGGAGCCTGCGAGTAGAGGGCATCGCTCAGGGGGGCGTCGTCAGACAGCTGCTGCAGCGACTGATCGTAATAGGCGATGCTGGCGCCGGGGTGGCAGTACCAGCCCGCCTGCGGGCTCTGCGCGGCCAGTTCGCGCCAGCACTGGCGAAGCAGGGAGGACTTGCCGGTGCCGTTGGCTCCGAGCAGCGCGACCTTGTCTCCCGCCCGCAGCCATAGCCCTTCGGCGCGCAGCAGCGGCGGCAATGCTGGCGCTGGCGATACGTCGAGGGTCTCCAGTCGCAGCAGCGTGTCGGCAGGCAGGCTCACTCCGCGCAGCTCGAGCCGCCAGGGGGCCTGCGCTGCCACCTGGCTCTGCTCCTCCTGCAGGCGGGCGATGCGCTTCTCCATGGATTTGGCCTGACGCACCAGCTTCTCGTTGTCATGCTCTCGCCCCCAGATGGCGAGGCGTTTGCTGCTGGCGCTCAGGCGGTCTATCTCTTTTTGCTCGTCAGCCCGGCGCAGGAGGGCCTGCTCATCCTCGGCGGCCAGCGCCGCTCGCGCCTCGCTGCAGGGCAGGGCGAAGCGGTGCAGCTCGCCATCGCGCAGGATCAGGGTCTGCTCGGTGACCCGATCCAGCAGGCGGCCATCGTGGGAGACCAGCACGAAGGCGCCGCGCCAGCCCAGCAGAAACTGCTCGAGCCAGAGCAGGGCGGGCAGATCAAGGTGGTTGCTGGGCTCATCGAGCAGCAGCAGGTTGGGTTGGCGCAGCAGGGCACGGCCTATCTGCAGTCGGCTGTGCTGGCCGCCGCTGAGTGCACTGACCGGCAGCGTGGCCTGAGCTTCCAGCTGCAACTCGGTCAGCAGCTTGTCCACCTGCCACTCGGCGCTCGGGTCATTGCCCAGCGCATCCAGCAGCACGGCGCGGGTGCTGAGGGTAGAGAGACCGGCGGGTAGTTGTTGGGCCACGAACTCGCAGCGGCAGGCTGCGGCCTGCACGACCCGGCCGGCTTGAGGCGTGCGCTCGCCCGCCAGCAGCGCCAGCAGGGTGCTCTTGCCGCAGCCGTTGGCGCCAATCAGGCCGAGCCTGTCACCTGCGCGGATGCCGAGTTCGAGATTGTCAAATAAAGGAAGGTGCCCCGCACTCATCTGCAGGGAATGGGTACTCATCAGGGTTGTCATGCTCTTGCTCTCTTAAATCGCGGGATCAGAAATCCCTGTCATCAGGAGCGCTGGCGACAACGGCAGAGTCGAGAAAGGTCTCGGTATGGAGGGGAGTCGGCTTTGCTCGAACCCGCTATCGCAGCGCGATGGTATGCAGGCAAGAGCAGGCAAATGTGCCGAACAGGCGGGCCGAAATGATCGGGCACGCTTGGATAACCATGTTTTACCTCCTTTTGTTTCGTTATGGCACGGTGCGGCGATTATAAGAAGAGAGCCGGATCCAGTTCAACGATTTATCATCGTTGCGAGAGGGGCTATGGAGAGGTTGCCCATATGGGCCCACTATTATCTTATCCTTGGCCCCAAACCCCCTGTTGGATCAACTCAACGGCGATTTATAGCCAAAAAAAGTGGGATCCAGCTCCCGTTTTGCTTAAAGTGATCCCTTCCGATCCCGGTGGTCGGAATGCCCGCAAGGATGCCCTTCAGACGTAAACAGGATGGCCTGGCCAGACTGACTCTCAGAGATGTGATTGCTTCGGTTCTCTTTTTATCTGTCACCTGTGGTGATAGCGCCTTGTTCCGTTCAGTCAGCCCGGGTTTTGCGTCTCTCTCATCGTGCATTGTCACCATCTGCAGCGAGTGAATCATGAGCGAATCGGTTTTTGAGATCCACGACTGGACCCTGAGCGTTGACGACAACATGTTGTGTCGCCCCGACCGCGAGGTCTACCTCGAACCCAGACTGGTCAACCTGTTGCGGTTTCTGGCCCATAATGCCGGCACCGTGTTTGGCCGCGATGCCCTGATCAACGAGGTGTGGGATGGCGCCGAGGTGACCGATCAGGTAGTGACCCAGTCCATCTTCGAACTGCGCAAGATCCTCAAAGATGGTCGCACCGATGCGACCGATTATATCGTCACCGTACCCAAGCGCGGCTACAAGCTGGTGGCACCGGTGCGGCCGTTGCAGGTGGTTTCTGTGGTGATGGCGGACGAGCAGCCCGCGGTCAATACCGCTCTCTCAGACAACCCGACGCTCTCCGATCTGAGCCCGCCTGCGGCTGAGCAGGATGATGATGCACAGCCCAATGTCGCCCCTTTTCCCGCCGGGCCCCTGACCCGCGCCATCTCCACCCATGTCAAGGATGCCCGCAGCCGCTGGAAGATGGTGAGTTTCGATATCTTCGTTGCCATCGTGCTGATCGCCATTGTCAGCATGCTCAGCTACCAGCACACCAGCCCCCAGGTGCATGCCATGCTGGATCCCAATCTGCTGGTGTTCCGCTTCCACTCCGGCATGGATGACAACAACGAGAACGTGCGCCTCGCCGATGGCATTACCCGCGCCCTGATGGGGGAGGTGGCGGTGGCCACGCCGCTGAGGGTGCAGTATGGTGCCACCACTCTGATGGGGGGCATCATGCCCGGCAAGGAGCTGAGTGTACGGGTCACCCGCCAGCCCCGTGGCACCTATCTCGATCTGGAGTATCGCAATATCAACACCAACCGGGTGCTGTTCAGCCATCAGTACCAGCTCAGTCGCCACAGTGTGCACGGCGTGTTGCAGGCGAGCAGCCAGGATCTGCTGCGCGCCCTCGACCAACCCGATGCCGAGCCGGGGATGGGCTGGCCCACCGATGATGCCTCCCTGATGGCGATGATGGAGGCGCAGTACTACATCAACAGCCGGGATCCGGTCGCCCTCAAGCGCGGTATCGATCTGCTGGAGCAGGCGCTGATTACCCATCCGGATCAGCCGCTGCTGCTGGCGGAGCGCTATCTGGCTGGCGAGGCGCTGGCCACCTTGGCGGGCAAATCCGAGAGCGAGCGGTTGCAGGGGATTGGCACCCATCTCGCCAGCGTGGTGCAAAACAGCGGCGCCCTGCCAGCCCGGGTGTGGGAGGCGTTGACCCTGCAGGCGATCCTCAACGGCCAGCAACAGCAGGCCAACTATCTGCTGGAGAAGGCGGCGAGTCGCGGCCGCTCGGTGCTCTACTACATACTGCAGGGCAAGCTGGCGGAGCTGGACGGTCGCCCCGAGGCGGCGGGTGATGCCTACAGTCAGGCCTTTCTGATGGAGGCGACCGAGCAGACCTATCTGCTCTGCCAGCAGCTCGGTTTCTACAGCAATATGGAGAGCCTCACTCCGGCTCTGTTCAATGCATTGGGTCAGAGCAAGGTGAAGCTCTTTTAACACCGCAGTTTGGTTTTCCCCCGGTCGGTGCGGTTGCCGACCTCATCCACAGGCTGCCTTCGGGCGGCCTGTGCGGTTTCTGCTCGTCTCAATCCTGCATGTTTGCCACCGGGGATGGTCGCTCTGGTGCGGCCCGATTTATCCCCCGCAGTTCCCCACTATCTACATCTGCCTTTGTCTTGCCCGCGGCATTCGCGGCACACGCGTTTGTTCGGCTTCACGCCGCGCACGCAGCTTGTGACATCTGCTCATGGTTGGCGGCGGGATAAGCTGTCCGTCACGACCCATTTCTCATTGCTGACCTGTTATCGCCATTGAGTTTTATCTCTGAGCCTGGATTGTGATGAGCCGAGCGGAGGGGCGAACAGGATGTGACTGGCCACTCAGGGTGATGATCCGCAGGGCTTCCAAATGGCCGCAAGGGCAGGGGGTTCAATGGGATCTGCTTTATCCCGGGTTTATCTGGCCAAAAATATCAAGACGGCGAGATAAGGGGGTTATCAAGGGGAAAAAATTGGGCAGAAGGATATCAAGGTTTTATCAAGATGGCGGTGCACCATGATGCCAATCTACTGTTTTTGAATGGTTTTTATCAAAAATAATGAGGCGGCGAAAAAAGTTGCCTCATATTTTTATCCGTTAGCTGGTCTTTATGTTTTCTGGGGATGAGAGGCCTAGTCTGTGCCCATTCTTTGGCGGGGCGTTCCGCCAAATGTGTATGTGACGACCCGACCTTTTATAGAACCGGAGATCTTATGTCCCTAGATACGAGCAAGAAGATTGGCCTTATCGCCTGTACAGGTGTGGTGGCCGGCAACATGATGGGGAGTGGCATCGCGCTGCTGCCTTCGGCACTGGCCACCATCGGCTCCATCTCTGTCTTTAGCTGGGCAATCTGTCTGGTAGGCGCCATGGGCCTCGCCTTCGTTTTCGCCCGCCTTGCTACCAAGAACCCGCAAGAGGGTGGCCCCATTGCTTACGCTGGCGAGATCTCTCCGGTGTTCGGTTTCCAGACCGGTGTGCTTTATTACCACGCCAACTGGATCGGTAACCTGGCCATCGCCATTACCGGCGTCTCCTACCTCTCGGTCTTCTTCCCCATTCTCAACAGCCCGATCCCGGCCGCAGCAGCTACCATCGCTGCCGTCTGGATCTTCACCTTCGTCAACCTGCTTGGCGGTAGCTGGGTGAGCCGACTCTGTACCCTGGGTCTGGTGCTGATCCTGCTGCCGGTTGTCGGTACTGCGGTGATGGGCTGGGGTCATTTTGATGCCACCGTCTACAGCCAGAACTGGAACACTACCAGCGGCAGCGACCTGCATGCGGTCATCAGCGCCGTGCTGATCTGCCTCTGGTCCTTCGTCGGTGTTGAATCTGCCGCCGTCTCTTCCGGCATGGTGAAGAACCCCAAGCGCACCGTACCGCTCGCTACCATGCTGGGTACCGGTATCGCGGGTGTTATCTACATCCTCTCTACCCAGGTGATCAGCGGCATGTTCCCGGCCGGTGAAGTGGCTGCCTCCGGCGCCCCGTTTGCAATGGCCTCTTCCGCCATCTTCGGTAGCTGGTCTGCGCCGTTCGTCTCTGCCTTCACCGCTCTGGCCTGCTTCACCTCGCTCGGTTCCTGGATGATGCTGGTGGGCGAGGCGGGCAAGCGTGCCGCCAACGACGGCAACTTCCCGAAAATCTACGGCGAAGTGGACAAGAACGGCGTGGCCAAGAAGGGTCTGATCCTGGGCTCCCTCAAGATGACTGCCCTGATGGTTGGCCTGACCGCCTTCACCTCCCAGTCCGCTCACGCTGCCGATCTCTTCAACGTGCTGACCACAGATGCGGTGCTGCTGACCATGCTGCCCTACTTCTACTCCAGCATTAACCTGATCCGCTTCGAAGGCATGACCTCCCGCAGCATCGGCGCCATGATCTTCTCCGGTGTGGCCTGTGTCTTTTGTCTGGTGGCCCTGATGGGTGCCAAGGGTTCCAACCTCACAGCTACCTTCGTGGTGTCGCTCATCATCCTGATGTTCTACGCCAAAAAACAGGGTCTGCGTCAGCACGACGCCCTGCTGAGCGAACAGCCCAGCAACTAATTCCCCCTTTTATCTTCCGAGCGCTCTTCACTCACCATCCCTGATGGAGAGCGCCCCTTTACGTGTGGAGCATTACGATGAATATCATTGCCATCCTCAACCACCTCGGCGTTTTCTTTAAAGAAGAACCCATTCGCCAGCTGCAAGCCTCCCTCGAGCGCAAGGGTTTCGAGGTTGTTTATCCGGTCGACGTCGCCGACCTGCTGAAACTGATTGAGAAGAATCCCCGCGTTTGCGGCGCCATCTTCGACTGGGACAAATACTCCCTGGGTCTGTGCAAGGAGATCCACGATCGCAACGAGAAGCTGCCGATCTTCGCCTTCGCCAACGACCAGTCCACTCTGGATATTCACCTGACCGACCTGCGTCTGAACGTGCACTTCTTCGAGTACCGTCTCGGCATGGCTGACGACATCGCCCTCAAGATGGGTCAGGCCACTCAGGAGTATCAGGACGCCATCCTGCCGCCGTTCACCAAGGCACTGTTCAAGTACGTGGAAGAGGGGAAATACACCTTCTGTACTCCGGGTCACATGGGTGGTACCGCCTTCCAGATGAGCCCGGCCGGCAGCATCTTCTATGACTTCTACGGCCCGAACGCGTTCAAGGCCGACGTCTCCATCTCCATGCCGGAGCTGGGCTCCCTGCTGGATCACTCAGGTCCGCACAAGGAAGCCGAAGAGTACATCGCCCGTACCTTCAACGCCGATCGCTCCTATATCGTTACCAACGGCACCTCTACTGCCAACAAGATCGTCGGCATGTATTCAGCGCCGGCCGGCAGCACAGTGCTGGTTGACCGTAACTGCCACAAGTCGCTCACTCACCTGATGATGATGAACGACGTGACCCCGATCTACTTCCGTCCGACCCGCAACGCCTACGGCATTCTGGGCGGTATCCCGCAGAGCGAATTCACCCGCGACACCATCGCTGCCAAGGTTGCCGCGACACCGGGTGCCCAGGCTCCCCGTTACGCCGTCGTCACCAACTCCACCTATGATGGCCTGCTCTACAACACCGGCTTCATCAAGGAGAGTCTGGATACCCCTTACATCCACTTCGACAGTGCCTGGGTGCCTTACACCAACTTCAGCCCGATCTATGAAGGCAAGTGCGGCATGAGCGGCGAAGCCATGCCGGGCAAGGTGTTCTACGAAACCCAGTCCACCCACAAGCTGCTGGCGGCCTTCTCCCAGGCATCGATGATCCATATCAAGGGTGACGTGGAGGAAGAGACCTTCAACGAAGCCTTCATGATGCACACCTCCACCTCGCCGCAGTACGGCATCGTGGCCTCTACCGAGATCTCCGCTGCCATGATGCGTGGCAACACCGGCAAGCGTCTGATCAAGGACTCCATCGATCGCGCCATCTCCTTCCGCAAAGAGATCAAGCGTCTGCGTGATCAGAGCGAAGGCTGGTTCTTCGACGTATGGCAACCGGACAACATCGACACCGTCGAGTGCTGGAAGCTGGATCCGAAAGATGACTGGCACGGCTTCAAGGACATCGATGACAACCACATGTACCTGGATCCGATCAAGGTCACCCTGCTGACCCCGGGTATGGGTCGTGATGGCAAGCTGCTGGAGAAGGGCATTCCTGCTTCACTGGTCTCCAAATTCCTGGACGAGCGCGGCATCGTGGTCGAGAAGACCGGCCCTTACAACATGCTGTTCCTCTTCTCCATCGGTATCGATCAGTCCAAGGCGATGCAACTGCTGCGTGCCCTGACCGAGTTCAAGCGTGGTTATGACCTGAACCTGACCATCAAGAACATCCTGCCGAGCCTCTATCGTGAAGACCCGAGCTTCTACGAAGGGATGCGCATTCAGGAGCTGGCCCAGAGCATCCACGATCTGACCTGCAAATACCGTCTGCCGGAGCTGATGTTCAAGGCGTTCGACGTGCTGCCGGAGATGAAGATGACCCCGCACGCTGCATGGCAGCAAGAGCTGGCGGGCAATCTGGAAGAGGTGCCGTTGCGTGACATGGTTGACCGCATCAGCGCCAACATGATCCTGCCGTACCCGCCGGGAGTACCGCTGGTACTGCCGGGCGAGATGGTGACCCAGGATTCTCTGCCGGTGCTCGAGTTCCTCGAGATGCTGTGCGAGATCGGTGCCCACTACCCGGGTTTCGAGACCGACATCCACGGCCTCTATCGTCAGGCCGATGGCAGCTACACCGTCAAGGTGCTGCGTTAATCGACAGTGACAACAGTCGAAAGTGACAACAACGGGCCGCAAGGCCCGTTTTTCCCTCCGGAATTCCTGTTCTTATTGCGTGAGTCGCCAACCATGAAGCGAGTGCTCTCCATTCAATCCCACGTAGTCTTTGGCTGTGCCGGCAACAGCGCCGCCGTTTTTCCCATGCGTCGCCTCGGGATCGAGGTGTGGCCGATGAACACTGTGCAGTTCTCCAACCACACCCAATATCGTGAAGGCTGGCAGGGGATGGTGATGCCCGGCGGTCATATCCGTCAGCTGGTAAACGGCCTGGCGGAGATCGGCGTGCTGGCCGAGTGCGATGCGCTGCTGAGCGGCTACCTCGGCTCGGCCGAACAGGGGGAGGAGATCCTGGCTGCTGTGGCCCGGCTCAAGGCGCTCAATCCGACCGCCCTCTATTTTTGTGACCCCGTGATGGGTCACCCCGACAAGGGGTGCATAGTGGCACCTGGCGTCGCCGATTTTCTGAAAAACCGGGCACTGGCCTGCGCCGATATGCTGGCCCCCAATCTGCTGGAGCTGGAACAGCTCACCGGCCGCGATATCCGCAATGTGCCGGAGGCCATCGAGGCGTGCCAGCAGTTGCGCGCGCAAGGGGTCAAGCTGGTGATGGTCAAACATCTGGGCAAGGCCGGTTTTGCCATGGACCGCTTCGAAATGCTGCTGGTGTGCGAGGAGGGGATTTTTCACCTCTCCCGCCCGCTCTACCCTTTTGCTCGCCACCCCATCGGGGTGGGGGATCTGCTGAGCGCCACCATGCTGGCCAATCTGCTGGCGGGTTGTACCCCGGTAGCGGCGTTCGAGCTTACCAACGCCAGCGTTGATGCAGTGCTGGCTCGCACCTGGCTGGCGGGGGCCTACGAGCTGCAACTGGTGGCGGCCCAGCACGAGATGGCGCTGCCGCAGGTCTCCATCCGGGCGACCCGCCTCTGAGCTGTTTGTACCAACAGCAGAAACAACAAAGCCCTGATCATCAGGGCTTTTTACATTGCAGATTCGAGGAGAGGGCTTAGTCCTGCGGGCTTTTGAGCGCCTTGACCACATCCTCTTTGGGCTCCAGCTCCTTGACCTGATTGAAGATCTCCAGCTCCCCTTGCGGACTGACGGTGTAGGCATCGGCATCCTGATAGCTGCCGCTGCCCGCGCTCTCGATGATGACCACCAGCTCGGGCTGTTTGTCGCCATTCAAATCGACCAGTTTCAGCTCCCGGATAAAGCCGTTGCGAGCCATCACCTTGCCATCCTGAAACTCATCCAGTGGAAACTGGGCGTTCTGGCCCGAATAGAGCCGCACGTCATAGCTGCCGATGGAGGCGGGCTCACCGGCCCCCTGCTCCACCCGGATCACCTGCCCGGAGGGGAGGGTCAGTTGCTTGCTAAATCCCTCTTCGGCTTGTGCTTGTGCCGCCAGCGGCAGGGTCAGCAGCCCTGCCATCATCAATGCTCTGTTCATCTTGCAACCTCTTGCTGTCTCTTGAGTGCGGGCTCCCGGGGAGCCCGCCGTGATGTTGCTACCAGATCTTCACCCGCTTCTGGGGCGGCAGATAGAGCTTGTCCCCCGGCTGGATGTTGAATGCCTCGTAGAAGGCGGGAATGTTCGGCACCACGCCGTTGACCCGGTACTCGGGGGGCGAGTGGGGGTCGGAGCGCAGCAGCATCTGCATCAGCTCGGGGCGATACATCCCCTTCCACACCTGCGCCCAGCCGAGGAAGAAGCGCTGCTCGCCGGTAAAGCCATCCAGCACCGGCGCCTCCTTGCCATCCAGCGACAGCTCGTAGGCTTTGTGGGCGATGGTGAGGCCGCCCAGATCGCCGATGTTCTCCCCCAGGGTAAACTGGCCGTTGACGAACTGGCCGTTGATGGGCTCGAAGCGGTTGTACTGGGCCACCAGACGGCTGGTGCGGAAGCGGAACTCCTTGAGATCCTGCTGTGTCCACCAGTCGCGCATCATGCCGTCGCCGTCGGATTTGGCTCCCTGATCATCAAAACCGTGGCCCATCTCGTGGCCAATGACCCCGCCGATGGCGCCGTAGTTGACCGCATCATCCGCCGTCATGTCGAAGAAGGGGGGCTGCAAAATGGCCGCCGGGAAGACGATCTCGTTGTTGCTCGGGTTGTAGTAGGCGTTCACCGTTTGCGGCGACATGTGCCACTCGTCCCGGTCGACCGGCTTGCCGAGGCGCGCCAGACTGTCTGCGTATTCAAAGGCTTGCGAGCGTTGCAGGTTGCCCACCAGATCATCCGGTTTGATGGTGATGGCGCTGTAATCCTTCCACTTGTCGGGGTAGCCGATCTTGGGGCGGAACTTGGCCAGCTTCTCGAGTGCCTGCGCCTTGGTCTCGGGCGACATCCAGTCGAGTTCCTTGATGCTCTGGCCGTAGGCGGTGCGCAGGTTCTCCACCAGCTGCTCCATCCGCTCCTTGGCCGCTGGCGGGAAGTAGCGGGCCACATAGAGCTGGCCGACCGCTTCACCCAGATGATCGTTCAGCACCCCGAGCGCCCGCTCCCAGCTGGCGCGCTGCTTGGGCGTGCCGCTCAGGGTGGTGCCGTAGAAGGCGAAGTTGGCGCGGTCGGTCTCGCTGTCGAGATAGGGGGCGTAGTCGGTCAGCAGTTGCCACTTGAGGTAGGCCTGCCAGTCGGCGATGGGGGTCTGGGCCATCACCTGATCCAGCGCGCTCAGATAGGTCGGCTGACCGATGATGAGCTCCGGCTGGGCCGCAATGCCCGCGGCGTTCAGATAGGCCTGCCAGTCGAGATGGGGGGCGAGTCGTGTCAGTTCGCTGGCGGGGCGCTTGTTGTAGTTCTTCTCCCGATCCCGCAGGGCGACGTTGTCCCACTGGATGGTGGCGAGCCGGGTTTCGAGGGCCAGAATCCGTTTGGCCTTGCCGCTCGGGTCAGACTCACCGAGGCGGCTCAGCATGGCGGCGATGTGCTGCTGGTACTTCTGGCGCAGGGCCTGACTCTCGGGATCCTGCTTGAGGTAGTAGTCCCGATCCGGCAGCCCCAGTCCCCCCTGATAGAGGTAGACCGCATAGCGGTCGGGGGACTTGGCATCGGCGTCGATCCAGATGCCAAACGGCGCGCCGCCGCCCATGCGGCCCGACTGGGCAAAGGCGCGGGCCAGCGTGGCCTGATCACCGATCCGGTCGATATCGGCCAGCGCCGGTGCCAGCGGGGTGAGCCCCTTGGCGTCACGGCCTGCCTGATCCAGATAGCTGGCGTAGAGATCGCGTATCTGCTGGGTCGGCGTGCCGGTGGCGGCCTCCTGCTTGGCCAGCCCCTCGACCAGCACCCGCACATCGGCAAGGGATTTGTCCCGCAGCATGTAGAAGGCGCCATCGGCGGGGCGATCGTCGGGGATCTTGGCGGTGGCTAGCCACTTGCCATTGACGTAGCGGAAGAAGTCATCGCCGGGTTTGACCTGGGTGTCCATATTGGCCAGCGCCAGCCCGGAGTGTTTGGGGGAGTCTTGCGGTGCCTGACTGCAGCCAGCCAGCAGGGCCAGTCCAATCAGGCCGGCCAGTAAGCTTTTCTTATTGTTCATCTTGTTTGATTCCAATTCGGATTGTTTGCTTCCCTGCCCATCTTCCTTGCTCCAACCGGTTGTGCGACCGCCTTGCGGCCAGCCTGGTGGAGAGGGCGGGCGAGCCTCACTCTAGCAGCAGGGTTGCAGCTTGATAAGCCCGACTCTGCTAAGATCGGCCGGTCCGTTTTGGGGAAGCCTATGATTTCTCATCTTTATTCTCGCTTTTGTCTGACTATGCCAGCGCCGGAAGGTTCCACCGGTCTGCTGGTGGCCTTCAGTGGCGGCCTCGACTCCACCCTGCTGCTGGTGCTGGCTGCGCAGTATGCTCGCGAGCACGGCCTGCCACTTCGCGCTCTGCACGTGCACCACGGCCTCAGTTCCCATGCCGATGAGTGGGTCGCTCATTGTGAAGCCGTGTGTCAGCAATTGGCGGTGGAACTGCTGGTCGAGCGGGTGACTCTGGCCCGCGGCAATGGCGAGAGTCTGGAGGCGCAGGCGCGCACAGCCCGTTACCAGCGGCTGACCGCCCGGATGCGGGAGGGGGAGTGGCTGCTCACCGCCCACCATCAGGACGATCAGCTGGAGACCCTGCTGCTGGCCCTCAAGCGCGGCGCCGGTCTGCGTGGCCTGGCGGGGATTTTGCCAAGCCAGCCCTTTGCCGGTGGCCTGTTGCTGCGGCCGCTGCTCGATATGAGTCGCGCCGAGCTGGCCGAGGCGGCGGCAAATCTCCCCTTTGGCTGGGTGGAGGATGAGAGCAATCTGGACGTGAGTTATGACCGCAACTTTTTGCGCCAGACGCTTATCCCCCAGCTCAAGGCGCGTTGGCCCGCCATGGCCCAGACCGCGGCGCGCAGCATGGCCCTGTGCGCCGAGCAGGAGGCACTGCTGGACGAGCTGGCCGAGAGCGACTGGCAGCAGGCGGGCGAGGGGGAGGCGCTCCAAATCGGCCCGCTGCACGCCCTTTCACCCACCCGGCGCAACAACCTGCTGCGCTACTGGATCCGCCGTCAGGGGGGGGAGATGCCATCCCGTGAGCAGCTTGCCCGGCTCTGGCAGGAGGTCGCGCTGGCGCGCGGCGATGCCAATCCCCAGCTCAACTGGGGGCGCCAGAGCTGCCGCCGTTTTCAGGAGCAGCTCTATCTGGTGAGCCCTGACCTGCAACCCTGTCATCAGGTGTTGCCGCTCACCGTGGGTGAGCCGCTGACCTTGCCGGACGGGTTGGGTGAGCTGGTGGTGCGCATGGCGGAGCACGGCGAGGGGCTGCTGCGTTCCCCCCGGCCGGACGAGCCCCTCTCGGTGCGTTTTCAGGTGGCGCCCGGGATCCCCCTCAAACCGGTGGGGCGAAGCGGCAGTCGGCGGATGAAGAAGCTGCTGCAAGAGTATGGCGTGCCTTCGTGGCAGCGGGGGCGCATCCCCATCCTCTACTATGGCGAGCAGGTGGCGGCGGTGGTGGGGCTCTTTGTTTGCGACGGTTTTATGGCACAGAGTGCCGGGCTGGTCTGTCACTGGCAGGGAAGCGGTGCCGCCCCGGTTTTGCCCGAGCAGGATCTTGCCTGAGGTGATCTCGGTGTGAGGGGGGATTAGCCCCAAAAAAAGAAGCTCCGGTCACATGGCGCGCATGTGCCGGAGCAAAGAAGAGTTCGGGATTATTCGTTAGGGCTGGCTTTGCCGGCTTTTTTGCGGGCGTAGAGGTGACTGTCGGCCGCCTCGTAGAGGCTCGGCACATCGACCCCGGATTGCCAGCTGGCGGCGCCAAGGCTGCATCCGACCGAGAAGGTGCTGAGCTCCTTGTTGGTCATCAACATGTGCTGCAGTCGCAGCCAGACCGGGCGCCACGCCTCGGGTTCTGCCGGTTGCAGCAGCAGGGCAAATTCATCTCCCCCGAGCCGGAAGGCTTGATCGGTGCTGCGGATGCACCCCTTGAGCAGCTGGGCGAAGCGGCTCAGCACCAGATCCCCCACCGGATGACCCCAGGTATCATTGATCTGCTTGAAGCGATCGAGATCCAGCAGCACCAGCACCAGACCGTGGGGCTCGCGGCTGTGCTGCTCGATGGCGCGGCCGATGGCCTCGTCAAAGTAGGAGCGGTTGCCAAGGCCGGTCAGGTGATCGAGCCGGACCAGCTGATCCAGTTTTTCCAGCCGCAGATAGAGGGGCAGCAGCAGGCAGAGCAGCTGATGGTATTGCATCAGTACCCGTTGCTGGCTGCCGCTCAGCGGATGTTCCAGCTCGTAGTGAAGCTGGCCGAGCAGCTGGCCGTGCTGGCCGCGCAGCTCGAACGGATAGTTGTGCAGGTTGAGGGTGGCCAGCGGCGGGTGCTGGATCAGCACATGGGGCTGGCCACAATCGAGGTAGAGACCGTGGATCCTGACAATTCTTGCCGCACGATCGGCAAAAGTTGTCAGCAGACCGCCGAGATCGCTCTGCCCCAACAACTGCTCGAGCAACTGGTTGCGTTCAACGCTGGGCAACGGCGTGAGCCGCTCCATCTGGCGAACCCACTGCTCGATGCCATGGCTAAAGCCATTAAGTGACGACGTATTTTCCATGGTCTTCCACCTGTAACACCTGACTACTGTCTCCTCCCTGCAATTGGCATGCCCAATATATCTTTCCTGCCCGCCAGATCGGCTGACTAAGCTTAAGTCGATAAAAGGAGAGGAAAATTTGTACACCGACCTGTTGATCCTGCTGTTCGCCGCCGTCCTGCTGGTGGCAACTTTCCGGCGCCTCGGCTTGCCGGTCATCCTCGCCTACCTGATTGCCGGCGTCTTGCTCGGCCCCCACGGGCTGGCGGTGATCACCGGCCAGTCGATCATGCAGACCATTGCCGAGCTCGGGATCGTCTTTCTGATGTTCTCGCTGGGGCTGGAGTTCTCCCTGCCGAAATTGCTGGCGATGCGCCGGTTGGTGCTGGGGGTCGGGATGTTGCAGGTGCTGCTCACGTCACTGCTTTTCTTCGCCATCGGCTGGTGGTGGGGGCTGGGTCTGGCCCAGTCGCTGGTGGTGGCGGGGACGTTGGCACTCTCCTCGACTGCGGTGGTGATCAAGCAGCTCGGCGAGCAGAAGCAGCTCCATACCCGCCGCGCCCAGCTGGGGGTGAGCGTGCTGCTGTTTCAGGATCTGGCGGTGGTGCCCCTGCTGGTGATGATCCCGATCCTCGCCCAGCCGGAAGTGCAGGGCAGCGCCCTGGCCGCCGAGATCGCCTGGGCCACCCTCAAGGGGCTGTTTGCACTCTTCACTCTGCTGGCGGTGGGCAAGTGGTTGCTGCCGCTGCTGTTTCACGAGGTGGCGCGAGCCCGCTCCGACGAGTTGTTCGTGCTGAGTGCCCTGTTGGTGGCGCTGCTGGCTGCCTACATGACCCATTCACTCGGATTGTCGATGGCGCTGGGGGCGTTTCTGGCGGGGATGATGCTGGGGGAGTCCCACTACCGTCATCAGCTGGAGGTGGACATCAAGCCCTTTCGCGACGTGCTGATGGGGCTCTTCTTTATCACCATCGGCATGGCCATGGAGTGGGAACTGGTGGCGCGGGCTTGGTGGCAGGTGCTGATCTGCGTGGTGTTGCTGGTGCTGTGCAAATCCCTGCTGGTGCTGCTGGCCGGGCGGCTGATGGGGGAGCGAAAGCGCGACAGCATGGCCGCCGGCATCATGCTCAGTCAGGTGGGGGAGTTTGGCTTCGTGTTGCTGGCACTGGCGCTGCACCACGGCTTGCTGGATCAGCAACTGGTCTCCCTGCTGATCGGCATCGGCATCATCTCCATCGCCATGACCCCCTGGCTGGTGACTCAGGCCCATTCGCTGGCCCGCAGCCTCACCGATCCGGCGCTGCTGACTCGCTCCGAGGTGGCACAGTCGGGCCTGAGCAAAAACCAGCATGTCATCATCGCCGGCTTTGGCCGGGCGGGGCAGACCTGTGCCCGCTTTCTCAAGATCGAGGAGATCCCCTTTCTGGCCCTAGACCTCGACCCCGAGCGGGTGAGCGAGGCCAAGCTGGCGGGGGAGCAGGTAGCCTTCGGCGATGCCAGCCGCCGCGATATTCTGCTGGCCGCCGGGTTGTTGCGCGCGCGGCTGGTGATCATCACCTTCGATGATCGCAAACGGGTGGAGGCGATGCTGGCACTGATCCGCGAACTGGCGGGGGATCTCAAGGTGCTGGTGCGCACCCGGGATGACAGTTTTCTGGAGCAGTACAAGCAGGCGGGGGCGTTTGAGGTGATCCCCGAATCCCAGGAGGGGGCCCTGATGCTGGTCTCCCACCTGCTGCTCAATTGCGATATCCCCATCGGTCGGGTGATCCGCCGGATGGAGCTGGAGCGCAGCAGCCAGTATCGCTTTCTGCACGGCTTCTACTGGGGGGATCAGAGCGCCAGCAATCTGGAGGCAGATCAGCTGCTTGAACGCCTCCATCCTCTGTTGCTGCACGATCAGGCGTGGGCGGTAGGTCGTGAAGTGCGCGAGTTGCCGCTCGATGAGGTGCGGATCAAGGAGGTGCAGCGTGGCGATCAAAGTCTGGAACCCAGACCCGAGCTGGTGCTGGCGGCCGGTGACCGGCTGATCCTGTTTGGTACCGTGGTGGCGATGGAGCAGGCGGAGCAGCGTTTGCTGGAGGGGCGCTGAGTCCCCTTGCACTCATCGGCCGCCTCCTTTACTCCCGCTCTTTTGGTAGCCCTTCGATATCGAGGAAGGCGACGACCCGCTCCCGCTCCCTCAGGGTGTCCTGATAGCCCAGCTTGATCAGCTGCTGACAATAACCCGGATAGAACATCAAAAAGCTGGCCAGACTGCTGGTCTCATCCCCCTTCACACCCAGCACCCGCAACAGGCGGCGCAACTTTAGCGGCAGTTTGCGCAGGTAGGCCAGTGCGATGGTGTCGAGATCCTGACTCGGTTTCAGCACGCAGGTCTCCACCCGCTTCAGCTTGAGGCGATTGCGCTCCCGCTCAGGGATAAGATCCAGAGTCTGGTTGATGCGCCACAGCCGCTCCAGATCGGAGTTGAGGGTGTCGGTAAAGACCGTATCGAGCAGATGGCTGGCAATATTGGAGCTGGTGAGATGGCCGTGATGATGGGTCGGTGCCGAGTGGGCTGGCGGATCCAGGGTGATCAGCAGGATCCGCTCCGCCCCCAGATGGATGGCGGGGCTGAGCGGGCTCAACTGGTGGATGGAACCGTCGCCGTAGAACTTCTCGCCGATCCGGGTGGCCGGAAAGACGAAGGGCAACGCCGAGGAGGCGAGCAGATGCTCAGATGTAAGCACGGTGCGTACCCCGCGCCGTCTGGCCCGCTCCCAAGGATGGTGGTCGGCCCGCCCCTGAAAGAAGGTGGTGGAGAGGCCGTCATCGTAATCCGATGCCGTGATGGCCAGCGCCTCCAGACTGCCGTAGAGGATGTTGTCATCGATGCGGTGATAGTCGATGAGTTGATCCAGCAGGCGGTGCAGCGGCGCGTTGTCAAAGAGGTGAAAGGCGTGGTTGGTGTGGGGATTGATCAGCCCTGCCGACCCTTCGTACATCAACCGCCACAGCAGGCGCCCCGGGTGAAAATCGAAGATGTGGTGAGTCTCGAAACGGCGCCAGACCCACTCCAGCTTGCGCACCCCCAGATGGAAGCAGGAGGCGTAGCAGGCGAGCGCGGTGACATTGATAGCCCCCGCCGAGGTGCCGCAAAGGATGGGAAAAGGGATGCCGAGATTGCGCGGGTAGAGCTCCGCAATCGCCTTGAGGGCGCCGACCTGATAGGCGGCGCGAGCACCGCCACCGGTGAGCAACAACGCTGTATTGGGTCTGGCCATATGCTGGCGCCTTATCGTGTTCTGACAAGAATGTTCCCACTGACAAGTTAACTATAAGGCGCTGTATCAAATATAAAAACGGGCGCTCGCCCGTTTTTTTCATGGCCCCGTGTCAAAGGGCGCGGTGAGGATTTTCCGGCCGCGCCAGCTGATCGAAGGCGGCGAATACCGGGGCGCTGGCGAGGATGCGACCGTGGCCCAGACCCCGGGTGCTCACCAGCCGGGTATGACCATCCTGGCTGGCCCGCAAGGAATCGCCGTGCGGGGCAAATCTGTCCTCCTCGTCGTGCACGATCATCGCCGCGCCGCTGCGACTGGCGAGTCGGCCCAGCGGATCAACCGTGCTCAAGGGGTGCTGGTACTCCTGCTCAATCTCCTTGACCACCGCATCGAACAACCGGATGGAGTAGCCGGAGCGCGCCACCATGCCGTAGAGCTGGGGCACATAGTCGAGCACCGGCGAAATCAACAGCAGCGGCAGGGTATCGATACCCGCCTGACGGCTGGAGAGGGTGACGGCGCCTCCCATGCTGTGGGCGATGACCCCGTGCAGCGGGCATACTTCGCTGGCCAGCTTGGTCGCCAGTTCGTCGAAGGCGCGCACGAAGCGGGGCAGGTGGCCAGTGTTGCCTGCGCTCTGGCCGTGGGCCGGATGATCGTAGGCAATGGCGGTGAAACCTTGCGCGGCGATATGGCTCATCAGCGGATAGAACTGGCTGGCGCTGCCGGACCAGCCGTGCATCAGCAGCCACAGCGGCCCCTGACCGAGCCGATAGCTCATCAATACCCCTTCGCTGGTATGGACGGCCTGCTTCACCAGACCGGCAGGTTCGTGGCCATCCCGCTGATTGCGCTGGGGGGTGAGCAGCAACTTGCTGGCGGTGCGCTTGGCATGGGTGGGGGCGAGTCTGTGGTGTAACCGGGTGCCGATCCCCAGCAGCCATTTGCTCGGGCTGAAGCGGCTGGTGTTGAAGTAGATCTTGCTGCTCATGGTCATCCTGTGGTTTTTATGTGCGAACGGTCGTGCTTTTTTGTTGATTTTTAAAAGTTAGTGTTGAACGGATGCCAAAACATCAGCGCCAGCTGCTCAGCAGAGCGTCCACCTCGGGCCAGAAGTGGCGGGCCGGATCCTGACACAGTTCGAGATCGTTGAACACCTGATCCGCCAGATAGAGGCCATAGAGGCGGTAAACGGCGCGCCAGGGATCCATCTCCCGTCGCCACTCGCCTGCGGCTTGACCCTGCACCACCTGACGGGCCAGATAGTCGAGCCAGAAGCGCACCAGTTGCCGGGCGGCTTGTTGTACAGGGCTCTCTTGCTCATGGCCATCCTGCACCGAGGTCCAGGCGTCGAGGAACATGCAGCGTCCGGCGAAGCAGTGGTTCCACGCCTGCCAGGCACGCAGCAGGGCGATCAGCTTGTCGTGCTGGCACTGGTGCTCCTGCTGACGTACCGGCTGGATCACCCGCAGCCGGAACACCTCGGCGGCGTACTCCAGCACGGCTATCTGCAGATTGTCGCGGGATTGAAAGTGGGCAAACAGGCCGCTTTTCGACATCTCGCAGGCGCTGGCCAGCGAGCCGATGGTCAGGCTCTCCAGCCCTTGCTGGCTCGCCTGCTCAAAGGCAGTCTGCAAAATGTTTTCCCGGGTCAGGCGCCCCTTGCTCATCACTATCTCCTCATTGGCGCTGGCAGCATAAAGTACGATCGTGCTAATTGTCGAGCAACAAATAGCCAGCATGGCTGGCTATCTCATCTGGCCTGTGTCGCCGCGTTCGGGGCTCAGCTCTCCTTGATATCGAGCTGTTGCAGGGCGATGACCGCCTGAGTGCGGTTTTTGACGCCCAGTTTTCTGAAGATGGCGGTGATATGGGCCTTGATGGTGGCCTCGGAGACGTTGAGCTCCCAGGCGATCTGTTTGTTGAGGCTGCCATCGCGCAGCATGATCAGCACCTTGTATTGCTGGGGGGTAAGGCTGGCCAGCTTGCTGGCGAAATCGGGGCCGTCTTCCGATTCAGGATGGAGCGAGATGCCTTCCGGCACCCAGTTATCCCCCCCGATCACCGTATTGAGGGCGTTGACCAGCTCCTTCATCGGTACCGATTTGGGAATGAAGCCGAGCGCCCCGAGCCGCAATACCTGCTGGATGATGGCCGCATCTTCCGAGGCGGAGACCACCACGATGGGCAGGTCGGGATACTGGCCGCGCAGGTGGGCCAGCCCCTCGAATCCATTGGCTCCCGGCATCTTGAGATCGAGCAGCAACAGGTCAACTTCGGGGTGCTCGCCGAGCAGGCTGGTCAGGCTGTCGATGGAGTCCGCTTCCAGCAATTGAGCGTCGTTGATGGCCATGTGCACAGCTTGGTAAAGGGCGCCCCGAAACAGGGGGTGGTCATCTGCGATGACGATGGTAAATTGGCTGTCCATATTTCGGTTAATGGCTCACATTGTTGCTAACTGATTGTTTTGAAAAATCAAACTAGCATCGCTCACCAAGAGGGTCAAACCCGCCGGTGCGCAAATGTGAAGCGACCATCGGATGTTTTGCCATCAAGGGCAGGCAGGCCGGTCGCAGGCAACTCATGCAGGAGGCAACAGATGGGATCCTTGGTATTGGCGGTGGGCACCGGCTCCACCTGGGCAATGCGGGCGGCACTGGTGCTCGCCATGAGCGGGCTGACATGGCAGGAGCAGGTGTTCGATCTGGAGGATGCCAAGTCGCTGGCGCGGCTCAAGCGGCTGGCACCGGCCGGTCTGGTGCCCTGGCTCGAACACGATGGCGTGCGGGTTCACGACTCGCTGGCCATCGCCGAATATGTTCACGAGATCTGTCCCGACCGTCAGCTCTATCCGGTTTCGCTGGCCGAGCGGGCACTGGCTCGCAGCCTCTGCGCGGAGCTACACGCGGGATTTCGCCAGATCCGTTCTCTGCTCCCCTTCTTTCTTGGGGCGCCAACCCGTATCGATCCCCCGGTGGAGGCGGTCGGCGAGCTGGCTCGCTTGCAGGAGATCTGGTCGCAGGCGCGGGGCCCCTTCTACTTTGGCGAGGCGGGCATTGTCGATGCCTTCTATGCCGTGATGGCCTATCGACTGGCCAGCTACGGCATCCTGTTGCCCGGCCAGGCCGGAGCCTATCAGCAGGCGCTGCTCTCTTGGCCTCTGTGGCAGGAGACCCTGCTCAAGGCGCGGTTGCAGTGGCCGGTGGCAGCGCGCCAGTCACTGTGAGCCTTGGCAGATAGATAAACGAGAGAGAGGAGCCAGTGGCTACCCTCTCTGTTGCTGGTGAATGTGGCTCAAGAGTTACTTCTGCCGACCGGCAAAGACCACCACCACCTTGTCATCCCCCTTCTCCCGCACGAAGGCGTAGGGAGCATCCGAGAGTTTCTGGTGGCTGCCTGCCGCAATGGCCGGATGGGCGGCGCGGAACTGGCCCAGTTGCTGCCAGTGCTTGACCAACTCGGCCTTGTCGCCGCTGGCAAGCTCCTGCCAGTTCATGTCCGAGCGCAGCGCCTGATCGAACACCCCGCCATCCTTGGCCAGCCCGCGGCCGGACTCGTCGCCGTAGTAGAGCTGGATGCCGCCCGGCAGCAGCATAAAGCTGTTGGCGACCCGGCGCTGTAGCGGCACATCCTGATAGTCGCCAAAGAACAACTTGGTGTCATGGGAGCTGATGTAGCTCAACACGTTGAACTCGGGATCCTGATTGATGCGGCTGGCGTAGCTGGCATAGGTGGGCTCGGCGCTGGCCATGCACTGGGCCTGGGGCAGGGCGAACTCGCGCTGATAGTCGAAGTTGATCAGGGAATCGAAACCGTTCTGATACCAGAAATCCTTGGCCACCCCGTGATCCCACACCTCACCCACCATGTAGAAGGGCAGAGCGTCGAGGGCCTTGCCCGGGTTGTTGGTCTTCCACTCCTTGAGTGCAGCGGTGCCCGCCTGCTTGAGCTTGGCCCACACTTCGGGCTCCAGATGCTTGACGGTGTCGGCGCGGAAGCCGTCGATGCCAAAGCGGCGCACCCAGTCGGTGTGCCAGGCGATCAGGTAGTCGCTCACGGTAGCATCGGGCAGTGCCTTGGCGAGTGTATCCTTTTTCGCCGCCAGCAACGGCGGCAGCCCTACCGGTTTGACCGATTCGGTCAGAAAGTCCGGCAGCCCCGCCACCGAGCCGGTGACGTCGTTGGTGCCGGGCTGCGGGTAGCCGGGCAGACCGGCGCGCACCCAGTCACCACTCCACCACTTGTTCCACGCGGGTGATTGATAGTCGATGAACTGGTTGTAGCCATGCCAGTTGAGGCCGCCGCTCGGGCGCCACTGGTTCCAGACGGTCGGCAGTTTGCTGCTGTTCTGAGTTAGCTCGGTGAGCCCCAGATCTTGCAAGTCGGCGAGGGTAGCGTAACCGGCGTGGTTCATCACCACGTCGAGGATGATCCGCATGCCGCGCTTGTGGGCCTCGTCCACCAGGGTTTTCAGGCTCTCTTCATTGCCGTAGTTGGGGTCAATCTTGGTGAAGTCGAGCGCCCAGTAGCCGTGGTAGGCGTAGAAGGGGAAGTTGCCCTGCTCGCCACCGCCGATAAAGCCGTGCACCTGCTCCACCATGGGGGTGATCCAGATGGCGTTCATGCCGAGGCTCTTGATGTAGTCGAGCTTCTCGGTCAGCCCCTTGAAGTCACCGCCGTGCCAGGTGGCTACCTCATCCTGACCATCCTTCTGGCGGCCGAAGCTGTGGTCGTTGGCGGGGTCGCCGTTGTGGAAGCGATCGGTCAGCAGGAAATAGACGCTCGCCTGATCCCAGCTGAACGGTGCTGGCTTGGCCGCCTTGACCGGTTCGAGCAGCAGCAGGCCACCGCTCTCTTTGCTCGGGGTCAGGGTCAGCTTGCCCTGTTTGACCACCGCCTCCTGTTTTGAGTAGGCATCCCTCAGTCGGGTGCCGTCGGGCCAGACCCCTTTGAGCGACACCGTGACCGGGCCGCCATCCCAGCTGATGCAGGGCTCTTCTGGTGGCTGGCGCTTGAACTCGCTCTTCTTGGTCGCCCGCAGCACCTTGAGGCTGGGGGTATCCGGGTTGAAGGTGAACTGATACTCCCCTGCCAGCATCACCCGCAGGGTAAAGCTCTGATCCTTGCTGCATTTGTCCATGGGCTGGGCGGTGCCGAAGGGGAGCGGCTTGCTCTCGCTCGGGCCAAAGCTGGTACCGCAACTGTTGTCTGCGTCGCTGATGCGGATCTGGTGGCTCCCCTTAGCGAGCGTGTGGGTCAGCTCCACCATGCCCTTATCCAGCGCGATCGGGGCCGCTACCGGTTGACCATCCACATAGAGGCGAACCTCGGGGGCGGCCATCGCCTGTTGGATGAACAGAGGGGCGGCCAGCAGGGCAAGCCAGAGAGGGGATAAGTGATGAGCACGACGCATAAGCCATTCCTTGAGCAGGGCAGTTCGGACAAGGGCCCATTCTAGGAGCAGCAAAGCGCGCCTTGGATCGGCAAAATGCCGATTTGTGACTTCAGTTCAAATGGTTACGTTTTCAAGCCGAGGAAAGTGTGACGGAGAGGAGATGGGAGGCTCTGTCGATCAAAATAGCGGCCATAAAAAAATGCCGGTCAGGTGACCGGCATTTGGTGTATCAGGCATCGTCGTCACATCAGACGGTGAAGAACTTGAAGTTGACGAAGGCCACCGCGATGAAGGAGGCCACCATGCCGCTGATACAGAGCACAGCAGGGCGGATGGCGGGCCAGCGATGGGTCAGCAGAATGATGGCCAGCAGGGTCGGGTAGAGCCCGAACATATAGCGTGGCATGGCGTTGAGGCCGGTCATCAGCGGGATGGTGCAGCAGATGAACATCAGGGTCGCTTCAGCCCAGCGTTTCTGGCTGAACAGGTAGCCGTTCAGGCACCAGCCGAAGATCACCATGATGGAGAGGTAAGCCTTGCGTCCGCCCAGCTCGAAACCGCTCAGCCACCAGTCCAGCGGGCTGTCCATGTAGCGACCCCAGGCCACCTGAATGTGCTTGAAGGCAAAGGCATCGCCGGTCAGGTGATAGAGGTAGACCATGTAGGCAAACAGGCCAAACGGGATCATCCAGAGGGTGAAGACCACCTTGAAGGCGCGCTCGGTAAAGCGGAAAAATTCCCGCCAGCCGTAGGCCTGCAGCGCCAGGATCAGCACCGGGAAGACCATCATCACCCCCAGGTTGCGGGTGGCGGAGATACAGACCCCCAGCACGGCCACCATCAGCCACTGCTCCCGATAGGCGAACAGGAACATCCCCAGCATCAGCGCCATAAAGGTCGACTCGGTATAACCGGAGACGAAGTAGGCGGAGAAGGGGGAGAAGGCGAGCAGCCATACGCCAAAGCGGGCGGTATCGTCCCCCAGCTTGAGCTGACGCAACACCAGCAGCATCAGCGGCAGGCTGGCGAAGAAGGAGATATTGGTAACAATGATGAGGCCGATCAGGCTCTCCACATTGAACAGGTTGGAGATGGCACCGGAGACCATCGGATAGAGCGGCATAAAGGCCCAGTTGGCCGCATTGCCCTTGCTCAGCCAGCGCGGGTAGAGGTCGTAGCCGTTCTCGATAATGCGCTGGAACCAGACGCAGTCAAACTGGCAATAGGCCTGCAGCGGGCCAATGTCGGGGGAGCCATAGAGCTGGACCCCGAAGTAGCCCATGCCATACAGCGCCACCCGGCTCAGCATGAAGGCGGCGATGATCATCAGCCAGTCACGGCCGCTGATGCGCAGTGACGGGCGATAGGGGAGTGCAGCCCCGGTTAGCGGGGCAGTATTGGTCATATCATTCATCAGGCAAAAACCCAGACGCGAGAAAGAACGTAAGTGAGGACGGTAACGGTCAGGGTGGCGATGACCACCGGCAGCAGACCGGAGAGCCCCGCAAACAGCAGGCCGCTCAGGATCAGGTTACGCACCGCCAGCGAGAAGAGGGCGACCAGCAGAAACTTGCTGGCGGCTCCCTGCTTCTGGAAGGTGATGTAGCGGTGACCAAAGAAGGAGAACCAGAACGCGATGGCAAAAGCCAGCGTGGTAACCAGGTGCTCCGAGATGGTGGGCCAGGTATGAAACAGTGCGATGGAGGTGCCAAGGTCGACGAGGGTAGCCCCCCCGCCGACAAAACCGAAACGTACCAGTCGCCAGAATTCCTCGCGGGAGATCATTGAGGCGCTTGCTCCTGCTGCTCTTGCGGGTTGCTGTCAGCGCTCTGCGGTTTGGCCGCATCCTGCTTGGCATACTGGCCATAGACCCCTTCAATGAGGTAGACCGGGCGCTGTTTCACTTCCACAAACATGCGGCCGATGTACTCGCCGATGATGCCGAGCGACAGCAGCTGGATACCGCCGAGGAACAGCACTACGGACATCAGGGAGGCGTAACCGGGCACGTCGATGCCGAAGAAGATCACCTGGGTGATGATTTTCAGGATATAGAGGAAGGCAACCAGCGAGACGCTGACACCCACATAGCTCCAGACCCGCAGCGGCCAGCTGGAGAAGCTGAGCAGACCGTCGAGGGCGAAGTTCCACAGCTTCCAGTAGTTGAACTTGGTTTCACCGGCGTGACGGGCAGGGCGCTCGTAGGGGACGCCAACGGCACGGAAACCGGCCCAGGCAAACAGACCTTTCATGAAACGGTTGCGCTCCGGCAGCAGCTTGATCGCCTCGACCACGCGACGGTCGATCAGGCGGAAGTCACCTGCGTTCTCCGGCAGCTTGGTGCTGGTGGAGAGCGCATTGAAGAAGCGGTAGAAGCCACCGGCAGTCAGGCGCTTCATCGGGGTATCGGCACTGCGATCGACGCGGATGCCGTAGACGGTGTCATAGTCACCGGTCTGCCACAGTTTGACGAACTCCAGGATCAGGGCGGGCGGGTCTTGCAGGTCCACGTCCATCGGTACGATGGCATCCCCTTTGGCCTGATGCAGACCGGCGGTCAAGGCGGCTTCTTTACCGAAGTTGCGTGCCAGGTTGACCAAGGTTACGCGCGGATCGCGGGCGATGGCCTGCTCGACCACTTCACGGGTGCGGTCACGGCTGCCATCGTTGACGAATACAATTTCAAGCTGGTCTTTCAGCGGGGCCAGTTCGTTGTCTATCGCGTTGATGAAGGCATCGATGCTCTCTTCCTCGTTGTAAACGGGAACGACCAGAGAGAGTCGAAAATCTGGATGCGACATAAGAACGTCCTTATTTGGGATAGTTGTTTTTATATAATGGTATTCGGGGCAAGGATCACTGGGCTACGGTCAAACGTACCGACTGCACATTGATGGGAGTAGGTGCCGAGAGCGCCAGAAAATTGGGGCGCTTGGGATCTGCCGTGAGCGAGTCACCGGGCAGACTGAGGCGGATTTCGTTGATGCCCGCTTTGGCCAGTTTCACCGTGGTGGTGAAGTCGTGACCCAGCGCCACTTTCAACAGGGCTCCGGCTTCCGGGCTGTTGATGCGGGCTTGTACGGTAAGCTGATCCGGATTGGCCGCCTGCTTGGGCAGCACAAAGTAGAGACCGCCCTGACCGCTGAGCAGGGTACCTTCATCGCTCGGCTTCTTGGCCCAGCCTTCGCTGGAGAGGAAGCGGCTCGGCTTGGTCAGATTGAGTTCGTTACCAGGCTGATAGGTCATGCTGGAGTTGTGTTCCCAGAAGCGTGTCTTGCCTTCCAAATAATAGAGTTTGTAGGCCAGGCTCACGTTGGGGTGAGCAGCCAGATAGAGGGTGTAAAGATAAAAACCGCTTAACGCCAGAATGGCAGTCAAAAAACCGAACTTTTTGTACGTCATATCACTCTCTATGCCTGACAGAATGGGTAGGCCGATGTCGCGCATATGCTAATCCAATTGCAAAAAAAGCATAGTGGATCACAAAAAAATATTTGGTCACATATTAACCCCTTTTTACCCCTGTTCCAAACGTTGCTGTTTCCCGGTTAAACAGGTCTGGCGGGGCGCAGGTTGCCAGTAGTGCTCCGGCGGGGTATTTGGCAAATAGACGTGCTTTGCTGCGTCATTTTCTAGCGGATGCGATAGTCATCTGGCCTCTATCGCCATTTTGTAGGGGGCGATTTATGATGACTCACTTATTCGTCAAGGATGACATATGAAGTGGATCTCTTGCTGTCTGTTGCTTGGATTATGGGCGCCAATGGCATTGGCCAGGGCCCTGTGTCCCGAGCCCATTCAGGTCGGTTACGATAACTGGCCCCCCTACCATTATTACGAAGCCGACTCACCGCAAGAGGTGCGCGGTTATGCCGCCGAGGTGCTGACGGCTGTGCTCACTTCCATGCACTGCAAGGTCAACTATGTGGAGCTGCCCTGGAAGCGGGTACTGCACGAAATGGAATATGGCGAGATAGACATGGCGATGGAGGCGAATATCAATGATGAGCGCGCTCGTTATGCCTGCTTTTCCGACTCCTACAACCCGGGGCGTACCTTGCTGTGGATCCACAAGGGCAGCCACTATCCCGAGCAGGATCTGGCGAGCTGGCTGGCCAGTGGTTACTCCCTCGGCGTCACCAAAGAGTACTTCTATGGTGATGAAGTGATGTCGCTGCTCGCTCGCTATGCCAAACAGGTGAGTGCGGTGAGCGACCAGCAAAATTTTGAGAAGCTGGCCCGCGGCCGGATCGACGGTTTCCTCGGTGACATGCTGGCTACCCCCAGCGCCCTTAACAAGGAGGGGATGAGCGGTCTGTTCACCAGTCACCCCATGGTGGTATCTGAATCGCCGAGCTTCTTTATGTTGGGCAAGCGCAGCTTTTCGCCGCAGTTCTTGCAACAATTCAATCAGGCGTTGGCGCGGTTCAAGGAGACAGATGCGTATGACATTATCTGGCAGCGTTATGCCCCCGGGCGCTAGCAATGTATTGGCCGTTCACGCATCATGAGCGGCCTGAGCATCGGGTCTGCTTGTCAGGCCCGACAGAGTGAACAAACCGTTTTGAGGTACCCATGGGGATGAAGTATTGGCTGGCCCTTGCCAATCTGGTGTGGCTGGGATGTTTGCCCGCTGGCGCGGTACATGCGACCGAAGCACAAGTTGTGGTGGCGGCCAGTGAAACTGGACACGACTGGTATCAGGGCAGTCAGGCCGAACAGGCCCGTGTCGAGCTGGAGCAGCAGTTGCAAGAGGCTGTGCTTGCCCAGCTGCATCCCGATTTTTTCACACTGTGGAAGCGCCTGCAGGCCACCCCTGCAGACAAGCGCGGTGCCATCTATGACGACATTTTTGCCAAGCTGAGCCGTTTCCAGCACGCCTGGCGGGGGATGGATCTGGTCTCTCGCGAGCAGATGAAGACCCTCAAGCTCGATTTGAACCGCCCTGTGGTGACCCAGCCCAGCGATGATGACCTGCTCACCCAGGTGAAATCCCTGCGCCCTCAGGTGGCGGAATACGAGGCGGTGCGGGCCAAAGTGCACAAACTTCTGGCGATGCCGATGGCCAGCAAGTGGCCAACCCTCGATATGCCGACCCTGCGTGCCGGAGAGAGCTCCGCCGAGCTCGGCCAAATCCGCGCCATGCTCAACGAGCTGGGCGACAGCGCCCCGAGCCATGGTGATCAGATTTACGATGGTGATACCGAGCAGGCCATCAAGCAGTTCCAACGTCGTCACGGTCTCACCGCAGACGGCATCATCGGTCGTCAGACCCGCTCCTGGCTCAATACCGGCCCGCAAGTGCGCGCCAGCCTGCTGCTGCGCAACCTGTGGCGTCGCGATCTGGTGGATCAGCTCGCCGGTGGCCGCTACGTGTTGGTCAATATTCCCGACTACCGCCTGAGCGTGGTGGAGTCCGGCAACGAGGTATTCACCAGCCGGGTCATCGTCGGCAAGGAGCAGCGCGCCACTCCCATTCTGGCCAGCGAAATTCGCTCCATCGTGCTCAACCCCTCCTGGCATGTGCCGCGCTCGATCCTGAGCAAGGACATCCTGCCCAAGCTGGGTCGGGATCCCGCCTATCTGAGTCGCGAGCAGTTCGAGGTGATCGACAGCGAGGGCAATCCGGTCCAGTTCACCGAAGAGGGGTGGCATCAGGCGCTGGCCGCCGGTTTCCCCTATCGCCTGCGGCAAAAGCCGGGGGATCACAATGCCCTGGGGCGCTACAAGTTCTACCTGCCCAACAATGACGCCATCTATCTGCACTCCACCCCGCGCAAGGCGCTGTTCGAACAGGGGGCGCGCGCCTTCAGTTCGGGTTGCATCCGGGTGGAGCATGCTGACGATCTGGCCGAGCTGTTGTTGGCGGACTCCCGCTATCAGCCGGACAAGGTGGCCAATATCCTCAAGGAGAGCCAGACCAAATGGTTGCCGCTTACCACGCCGATCCCGGTCTTTACCGTCTACTGGAGCAGCTGGATCGACGAAAATGGTCGCCAGCAACTGCGCAACGACATCTACGGATTTGATCGGGTCAGCTTCCAGAGCCGCCTGCTGTGATCCCTGCCACAGAGTGAAAAGCCCGGCCTGTGCCGGGCTTTTCTATGGGCGATTGTGGTTTGACAGCTCCCCCCGCCGGAGAGTAGTTTCAAGCGCCTGTATCACATTCAATCAGTGATCTTATTCAACTATTTTTCGCTTGAATCTGCGATGGACGAACCCCTTATGCTGGAACAAGAGATAAGTCGACGTCGCCTGTTGCTGGGAGCCGGTTGCCTGCTGGGCAGCTCGCTGATCTCCTTCCCTGCACTGGCCAGCCGCAGTACCACCGGGCGTGAACTCAGTTTCTTCAATCTCAATACCGGCGAGCGGGTGCGTGCCAGCTATTGGGAAAATGGCCACTATCTGAGCGACGGGTTGGCCGAGCTCAACCACATCTTCCGCGATTACCGGCGCAATGAAGTGTTCAACATCGACAAGAAGCTGTTTGATCAGCTGTTCCTGTTGCAGCACAAGCTGGGTCGGCGCAGCGAAATCCAGCTGATCTCCGGCTATCGCGCTCCGGCCACCAATCGCCAAAAGCGCCACAAGAGCCGCGGGGTAGCCAAGCACAGCTACCACACCCTGGGGCAGGCGGTGGATGTGCGGATCCCCGGCGTACAGCTGGCCCATCTGCGCAAGGCGGCGCTCCAGCTCAAGGTGGGTGGGGTTGGTTACTATCCCCGTGACAACTTCGTTCACCTCGATACTGGCCCGGTGCGCAGCTGGTAAAGGGGTTGGCAAGCTGCCAAGCTCTTCCCACCAGAGAGGAGATAGCGATGAAAAAGATAGTGATTGGCGGCCTGATCGCCCTGTTGTTGACCGGTTGTAGCAAGCTCAACCGTGAAAATTACGACCAGTTGAAGATGGGGATGAGTTACGCCGAGGCCAGCACCATTCTGGGCAAGGCGGAGCGTTGTGATGATGCCTTGGGCACCACCAGCTGCCTCTGGGGTGGGGAAGGGAAGAACATCAAGATCCGCTTTATCGCCGACAAGGCGACCTTCTTCAGCTCGGAAGGGATTAACTGAGTCGCAGAACGTCCATGAAAAAAGCGCCACTCGGGCGCTTTTTTGTTGCTCGCAATCCAACCCGCTTCGCCAGAAGCTGGCGTACTCAGTGGGTCGCGTACTGGTAGTTGAAGGTGGGCAGACCCCACTTGAAGCGTACCGCCAGCAGCCGCAGCACAAAGCCGATCCCGATGGAACCGAACGCTGCCCAGTTGGTGGGCAAGCCCTGATCCAGCGCCAGACAGTAGAGGGCTGCGGTGATCAGCGAAATGGCCGCATAGAGCTCGCGACGAAACACCAGCGGAATCCGCTGACAGAGCAGATCCCGCAGCACCCCGCCAAAGACCCCGGTCACCACCGCCATGATGCAGGCAATACCGGCGCCGTGGCCCATATCCAGCGCCCGGGCCGCACCGAAGATGGAGAAGACCACCAGTCCCAGGGCATCAAGGGCCATGAACAGCTTGCCGAGATAGCGCATCAGGGGGGCGGAGACTACACCCGCCATCGCGGCTGCGGCAACCAGCAGCACATATTCTGGATGCTCAATCCAGAGCAGCGGATAGTGGCCGAGCAGCACATCGCGAATGGTGCCACCACCGATGGCCGTCGCCGAGGCGATGATCACCACACCAAACAGATCCATCCGTCGCCGACCCGCGGCCAGCGCGCCGGTCATCCCTTCGGCCACCAGGCCAACCAAGAAGAGTGCATGTAACATGAGATATCCCAGGGAACGAGAAAGGCCAGAATCCTACCAACTCGTGTTATATGGGACAAGCTATCGAATGCATGCATTAATTTAATTCATGCTAAATGCGAAAAAGGCACCGTTTCGGGTGCCTTTTTCTAATCAATGTTCAAGGGTTAGCGCCCCAACTGCTCCTGCCGGTAGTGATCGACCCACATGGCGGTGGCGCCACAGATGGCGACCGGCATGACAAAGAGGTTCACCACCGGAATGGCGGAGAAGAGGGTCACCAAAGCGCCAAAGCTCAGGCATTTTCCGCGGCGCTGCTTCAAGGCATCGCGCATGGTGATGAAGTCGATCTTGTGGTTGTCGAACGGATAATCCACATACTGGATCGCCATCATCCAGGCACTGAACAGGAACCAGAGCACCGGCGCCAGGGTCTGGCCCACCACCGGGATCAGGAACAGTATCAGGCAGCCGATGGCCTTGGGCAGGTAATACTTCAGCTTGGTCCATTCGCGGCCGAAGGTGCGTGGCACATCCTTGACGATATCCAGCATGCCGCTGTCATTGGCGGGCTGGCCGGTGAGGATCTGCTCCACCTTCTCCGCCAGCAGGCCGTTGAAGGGGGCGGCTACCCAGTTGGCGACCGAGCTGAAGATAAAGGAGAAGACCACCAGTATGGTGATGAGCGCGATGGGCCACAGCAGATAGTCCAGCCAGTCGAGCCAGGCGGGGATCTGCTGATGGAGCCATGCGAACAGGCCGTCCAGTTGCAGCAACAGGGCATAGAAGGCCCCGGCAAACAGCACGAAGTTGACCAGCAGGGGGATCAGCACAAAGGTGCGGATACCCGGTTGGCGAATGAGGGAAAAACCGCGCAGAAAGTAGTCTGCACCGCTGATTGAATCTTTGACCATATGGGGTGATTGGCTCATGTGAGCTCCATCTATGCATGGGAGAACTGCCAGCATATTACAAACAAGCCTTTGATTTGGTAAAGTCGCCGACTATTCCTTATTTCGTGCCGTGGCGACCAAAAATCGGGCATGAATGGGGATGATGCCTGCATATTACAAACAAAGCCGGGTCTGGATTTGGTAAAGTCACCTGCCCGCATCCTCTTTATTTAGCCACTGATACAGGTCGCCATGCGTCTGAAACTGATCAAACTCGCCGGCTTCAAGTCGTTCGTCGAGCCGACCCGCATCGAACTGTCGGCAGACATGACCGCCGTGGTGGGCCCCAATGGCTGTGGCAAATCCAACGTCATCGACGCGGTGCGCTGGGTGCTGGGGGAGAGTTCCGCCCGCCATCTGCGCGGCGAGAACATGACCGATGTCATCTTCAACGGCTCTATCAACCGCAGTGCGCACGGGCGCGCCTCGGTGGAGCTGGTGTTCGACAATCCCCACAACCGGGTGCCCGGCGAGTTCGGCCGCTTTACCGAGATCTCGGTGCGCCGCGAAGTGCTGCGCGACGGCTCCAACCACTATCAGATCAACGGCCAGAAGTGCCGCCGCAAGGATGTGACCGACCTCTTCCTCGGCACCGGTCTTGGCCCTCGAAGCTACGCCATCATCGAGCAGGGCACCGTCAGCCGACTGGTGGAGTCACGTCCGGCCGATCTCAAGCTCTTTATGGAAGAGGCCGCCGGGGTTTCCCGCTACAAGGAGCGGCGCCGCGAGACCGAGCAGCGCATTCGCCACACTCAGGAGAACCTGGAGCGCCTCGGCGATATTCGCGGCGAGCTGGGTTCGCGCCTTAACCACCTCAAAGCCCAGGCCGAAACGGCCGAGCGCTACAAACAGCTCAAGAGTCGTTCGCGCGCAGCTCGCGCCGAGCTGATTGGCTCCGAGTTGTGGGCGCTGGAGACGCGCTTTGGCGAGGCTAAAGCCGAACTTGCGCAGGCCGAGCAGGCGCTGGCGGCGCTCGATGCCAAGCGCACCGCCGATGAGGGGCGCCACGTCACCCTGTCGGTCGCCAGACAAGAGGCGCAAGCCGAGCAGGCGAGCCGTCAGCAACAGATTTTTCTCGGCGGGCAGGCCATCGCCCGTCTCGAGCAACAGCAACTGCACCAGAGTGAACTGGGGCGCGACTGGCAGGCCCGTGCAGAGGCGCTCGGTGAGAGGATCGCTACCCGCAAGGCGCAGCTTGCCAGCCAGCAGGATCAACTGACCGAAGGGGTATTGCGCGCCGAGCAGGAGAGCGCCCGGCTGGAGCAGTGTGAGCAGTTGCTCACCGAGCAGCAGGAGGCCCGCCAGCACGCCAGCGAGCAGCTGGAGCAGGCCCGCCTGCGCCAGCAGCAGTGGCAACAACAGTTGGCCGGGTTGCAGGGGCAGCTCAACCAGACCCGTACCCGGTTGGGTGGTTTGCAGGAGCTGCAGGCCAAGACCCGGCTGGCGCGCCTCAAGCTGGAAGATGAACGCGCTGGCCCCCTCGGTACAGAGGCCGAGGATCTGCAACCTGCCCTCGATGCCATGAGTGGTGAGCTGGAGCTGACGAGGGCGGCCAATGGCGAGCTGACCGAGCAGCTGGCGCAGGCGGTCGACGCCCATGAACAACTCAAGCAGCAGCATGGCCAGCAGTTGAGCCTGCAGCGGGAGTTGGAGGCGCGGCTGGCGACCCTGGATCAGATCCTCGGCGAACAGATGGAGGGGGCGACCCTGGCCGACCGGTTGCAGGTTGCCCCCGAATGGGCACAGGCGCTCGACAAGGTGCTGGGTCGCTGGCTCACCGCAACGCCGGCGGACGAGTGCAATCTGGCGCAAGAGGGGCTCTGGATTGGCCCGGCGCAACCGGCGGTTGCCGGTACGCTGGCGGCGCAACTGGGCGGCGAGCACATTCCCGCCTTCCTCAATGCCATCTGGCTGGTGGAGAGCCGGGAAGCCGCATTGGCCCGCCAGCCAAGCCTTGCGGCCGGTGAGTCGGTACTGACTCCTGCTGGCGACTGGCTGGGGCCAAACTGGGCAGATTTGGGACAGGGCGCGGCGCTTGGCACCATGGCGCTGCTGGGTGAGCGTGAGCGGTTGCATACCGAGCAGGAGAAGGTCGCCGCGAGGCTGGTACAGTTGAGCGAGCAACTTGTGGCTGCCGATGCCCGGCGTGCCCAGCTTGCCAGTGCGCAGGAGTTGTCGCAGCGAACCTTGCGCGAGCAAGAGCAGAAATGGCAACAACTGCGCGAAGCCTGGAGCCTGCAACAGGGTCAGCGGCAGGAGCGGTTGCAGCGGCTCGGTCAGCTCGGCGAAGAGCTGATCCGGCTCGATCAGGAGCAGGCCGAAGAGGCAGAGCGACTGGCCAGCGCCCGTGAACAACTGGAACTCGATGAGGCACGCCTTGCCGAGTTGCAGGAGCAGGGGGAGCCGCTGACACAAGGGTTGCAGCTCGCTCAGGAGCTGCTGACCCGCAGCGAGCGGGCGGTCGACGAGGCCCGTGTGCGCCGCGAGCAGCAACAAGCGACCTGCCAGCGTTTGCAACTGGAGTTGGGCAATCTGCGCCAACTCATTACCCTGGGCGAAGAGGAGTTGGCGAGGCTCGGCCTGGAGCTGGCCGGGCTGAAAGGGCCGGATAGC
Source organism: Aeromonas sp. Y289-2 (assembly GCF_027705925.1). Classification (NCBI taxonomy): domain Bacteria; kingdom Pseudomonadati; phylum Pseudomonadota; class Gammaproteobacteria; order Aeromonadales; family Aeromonadaceae; genus Aeromonas; species Aeromonas sp. Y289-2. The sequence goes on along the minus strand of NZ_JAPDCH010000005.1, from coordinate 108,468 downwards.
GAAGCAATGCCGGATCTGGCGCCCCTGCTGGCTGAGCAGCGCAATCTGGAGGCGCAGCAGCTCGCCTGCCATCAACGGCTTGCGGAACTGGAGCGCCAGCTCGGTGAGCTGGAGCAGGCCAGAAGTGCCGATCACAAGCAGTTGGTGACTCTGCAAGAGAAGCTGGCAACCCTGCGTCTTGAGCGCGAACGCAACCTCACCCGTCGACAGGGGTTGCACGAGCAGTTCGAAGAGCTGGGTGTTCGACTGGTAGATCTCGATCAGGCGGTGCTGATCGCCGCTGATCGCGGCAAGCTGCGGCAGGAGATCCAGACCCTGGAGGCGCAAGTGGAGGCACTCGGCGCCATCAACCTGGCGGCGCTGGAGGAGTACGAAGAGGCGAAAACCCGGGCAACCTACCTCGAAAATCAGTGCCAGGATCTCGAGCAAGCGCTGGAAACCTTGAGCCAAGCCATTAAAAGAATTGATAAAGAGACACAAATACGGTTCCGGGACACTTTCGATAAGGTCAACGAAGATTTAAAATCCCTGTTTCCAAAAGTGTTCGGTGGGGGCAGTGCCTGGCTTGAGCTTACCTCCGATGATCTTTTGGAGGCCGGAGTGAGCATCATGGCGAGACCTCCGGGTAAGAAGAATGCTACCATTGCCCTGCTTTCCGGGGGGGAGAAGGCGTTAACCGCGCTTGCGCTGGTTTTTGCCATCTTCAGACTCAACCCAGCACCTTTTTGTCTGCTGGATGAGGTGGATGCACCGCTCGATGAAGTGAACGTCGGTCGCTTCTGTTCTCTTGTCAAAGAGATGTCGAGCACAGTACAGTTCGTTTACATCAGTCATAATAAGGTCTCCATGGAGATGGCTGAGCAGCTGGTTGGCGTCACGATGCAAGAGCCCGGGGTTTCTCGCATTGTGTCGGTCGATATCGGTGAAGCCGTCGCTTTGGCTGAGCAAAACTAGAAAGAGAAGCAGCTAATGCAGGAATTGCGTTACATCTTGGTTGCCCTGGGCGGTATTGCTATTGCGGCATTGCTCATTCACGGGTTGTGGAGCAACAAAAAGAATCGTCAGGCACCGATCAAAGAGAAACCGATTGGACGGATGGACTCCAAGTCGCGGGATCGTGATAACGACGCCTTCGACAGCGATGGCATCGGCCAGGTACGTGTGGTCAGTGGTGGCCGTCGTGCCGAGCCCAAGCTGCGCAGTGAAGAGAGCCGCCAGCCGGAACTCGGTCGTCGCCCTGCCGTCCCCGCCTTTGATGATGAAGATGACGAGGACGATCTGCCGCCGCCCGTAGTGCGCAAGCCTGCTGCCCGCCCGGTTCCGCCGCCTCCTGTCTATGAAGAGGAGGAAGCGTTCGACGAACCGCTGCCCGAGGAGATCGACGAGGCGCCCGCCGCGCCGGTGCGCAAACCTGCTCAGGTCAATCGTCGTACCCCGGTCTACCGTTCCCGTCCCCTGCGCGAGCCCATGATGCAGTCGCTGGACGACGAGCCGCTGGTCGAGCCCGCTTACGCGACCGCCCCGACTTTTGGTGCCCGTGCAGAGACAGTCCGTACCGCTGACACCGTTCGTGCCGAACCGGTGCGTGCTCCCGAGCCGGAATATCAGCCGCAGCCCCGTCATGTGGCTCCCGAGCCTGTTTATGAAGAGCCAGCCTATGTGGCGCCTGCACCTGTGGTGGAAGAGCCGCGCATGGCGCCCCAGCCGGTCGAGAAGATCTGGCAGGATGTCTATGTCATCAACCTGATGGGCCGTCCGGGTCACGACTTGCAAGGTGCGACCCTGCTCTCATCCCTGATGGCGCTGGGCTTCAAGTTTGGCGAGATGGATATTTTCCACCGTCACGAAGATCCCAACGGCAAGGGTGAAGTGCTCTTCTCCATGATCAATATGGTCAAGCCGGGTACCTTCAACCCGTACCGGATGGAACAGTTCACTACGCCGGGTGTCTCCCTGTTCATGCAACTGCCGCTGCGCAGCAATGCCGCGTTTGCCTTCGAGGACATGCTGCAGGCTGCCGATCAGCTGGCCAGCGATCTCGATGCCATGCTGACAGATATGGATCGCAGCCCGCTGAGCGACGAGACCATTGCCCGTTACCGTCACGAGCTGGCTGCCTACGAGGCCAGTCGCGACTAATACGCCATGCGGGTCGAGTGAAGAAAAAGTGCGGTACCCTGGTACCGCATTTTTGTTTCTACCCCGGCCGTATGTTCAATCACACTTCGAGACTTTTTCATGAGCGACACCCTCTCCCGCCACCGTCAATTGTGTGAACTGCTTACCGAATACGGTCACCAGTACTATGTGCTGGATAACCCCACAGTGCCGGATGCCGAATACGACCGTCTGATGCGCGAGCTGATCGCGCTGGAGGCCGAGCATCCCGAGCTGAAAACCCCGGCCTCCCCGAGCGTGCGGGTCGGCGGTCAGCCGCTGACCGCCTTCAAACAGGTGCGCCACGAGATCCCCATGCTCAGTCTGGACAACGTCTTTAGCAGCGAAGAGTTGCAGGCGTTCGAACAACGGATGAGCGATCGCCTCAAGCGTGACGTGCGTTTCACCTTCTGCTGCGAGCCCAAGCTCGATGGTCTGGCGGTGAGCCTGCTCTATGTAAATGGTCAGCTGGTGCAGGCGGCCACCCGGGGCGATGGCGCTACCGGTGAGGAGATCACCGAGAACGTGCGTACCATCAAGGCCATTCCACTCGCGCTGCGTGGCACTGGCTGGCCAGAGCGGCTGGAGGTGCGTGGCGAAGTCTTTATGCCCAAGGCCGGTTTCGAGGCGATGAACGCCAAGGCGCTGGCCGCAGGCGAGAAGGTATTCGTCAACCCGCGCAATGCCGCTGCTGGCAGCCTGCGTCAGCTCGATTCACGCATCACCGCCAGCCGTCCCCTGAGCTTTTACGCTTACGGTGTCGGTGTTGGCGGCGAGCTGCTCGGTGACTCTCACTTTGGTCGCCTCAATCAGCTCAAAGAGTGGGGGCTGCCGCTTAGTCCCGAGGTGAAACTCAAAGAGGGGGCTGACGGTTGTCAGGCGTTCCACGACGACATTCTGGCCCGCCGTGGCGAGCTCCCTTACGAGATCGACGGCGTGGTCTACAAGGTGGATGCTATCGCTCTGCAAGAGGAGCTCGGCTTTGTGGCCCGCGCCCCGCGCTGGGCGACCGCCCACAAGTTCCCGGCGCAGGAGGAGATGACCCTGCTTGAGAACGTCGAGTTTCAGGTTGGCCGTACCGGTGCCGTGACCCCGGTGGCCAAGCTAAAACCTGTGTTTGTCGGCGGCGTGACCGTTTCCAACGCCACTTTGCACAACGCCGACGAGATCGAGCGTCTTGGCGTCATGGTCGGCGATACCGTGATCGTGCGCCGGGCAGGGGACGTGATCCCGCAGATCGTCGCCGTGGTGGAGGCGCAGCGCCCAAGCGACGCCCGCGCGATCCTCTTCCCGACCGAGTGTCCGGTCTGTGGCTCTGCGGTCGAGCGGTTGGAAGGAGAAGCGGTTGCCCGCTGCTCCGGTGGCCTGTTCTGCGAGGCGCAGCGTAAGGAGGCGATCAAGCACTTCGCCGCCCGTCGCGCCATGGATGTGGACGGCCTTGGCGACAAGATTGTCGAGCAGCTGGTAGACAAGGGACTGGTGAAGACTCCCGCCGATCTGTTTAGCCTCAATGCCATCCAGCTGGCCGGTCTTGAGCGGATGGGGCAAAAATCGGCCCTCAATCTGGTAGCCGCCATCGATGCTGCGCGCAGTACCACTTTGCCGCGTTTCCTGTTTGCCCTGGGGATCCGCGAAGTGGGGGAGGCGACTGCGCTCAACCTTGCCAACCACTTCCTCACCTTGGATGCACTGCGCGCAGCCTCGGTGGAGCAGCTGCTCGAAGTGGCCGATGTGGGCGATGTGGTGGCCAAGCATGTCTACTACTTCCTGCGTCAGCCCCACAACGTGGAGGTGTTGGAGGCTCTGCTGGCTGCCGGCATCCACTGGCCGGCTATCGAGAAGAAAGAGGCCGCGGAGCAACCCTTTGCCGGCAAGACCTTCGTGCTGACCGGCACCCTGACCACCTTGTCGCGCAACGACGCCAAGGCGGCATTGCAGGCGCTGGGGGCCAAGGTGGCGGGTTCGGTATCTGCCAAGACCGATGTGCTGGTGGCGGGGGAAGCGGCCGGTTCCAAGCTGACCAAGGCGCAGGAGCTCGGCATTACCATCTGGACCGAAGAGGAGCTGCAACAGGCGTTGCAGGGCTGATAGCCCTCACCAAGCTTGCTAACCGCAGCTCCTGATAAAAGAGAACCCGGCATGGCCGGGTTCTCTTTTTTGTTTGGGTGGTCACTCACGCCAGAGGATCTTGTGGCGCCATTTGTCGGGCACGGTGAGCTGCCAGCGGGCCAGCTCGCTCTTGCTGAAGACATATTCGCCGCGTAAGGCCGCGCGCGGGGAGATGGTACGGGGCAGGGTGCCCGCCAGTATGGTGTTGATGAGGCTGGCTGCCTGTATCCCCTGATCGTGTCCGTCCAGCACCAGCCCGCCGATGGCCATCCCCTTGCCGACGGTAAACTCCCAGAAACAGAAGAGCGGCACCGGCGTGTTGGCGCTGGTCCACTCCAGCACAGTCTTTTCGCTCACATGCTTGCCATTGTCATCGACCAGCGTGTGGTAGAGGCCGAGGAAGATTGCCTGATAGCCGTTCTTCTTGGCGTTGAGCACCGCCTCCTGCCAGAGGCTGTAATCCCCCATCAGCTGGCTGTTGATCCTGGTCTGGCCGACTCGCAGCTCGGTCTGGGTCTTGAATTCATCCTCGATGGCGGTGAGGGCCACATTGCTGGAATCAAACAGCACCAGTGCCTTGTCGAGCCCTCCCATCATCTGGCTTATTTCGCTGATGTTGCGCTTGAGCAGGGGGCGCTCCAGCACGCCGGTGATCTTGGGGTGGCCGACAAAGCCCTTGAGGCGCGGATTCTCGTTCATGCCAAGAAAGACCACTGGAGTGCCCAGCGAGGCTATCTCGTTGGCCAGATAGTTGATGGCGTTGTCATCCCCCAGTACTACCAGATCCGGTTTGTTCTTCAGATAAAAGGCGATGGCTTGCTGGGCGATCTCGTCAAACTTCTCCCGTGGATGGCGTTTGGTATCCATATAGAAGTGGGTGATCTTGTGCTCCCCCTGCAAGCCATCGAGCAGCCCTTTGTTGTAGCTTTGGTCCCACAGGTATTCGGGATGGTAGCTGCTGATCACCAGAATGTTGGCGGCCCAGAGCGGCAGAGAGAGGGTGGATAGCAGTAGCAATAGCAGGGAGGTGCGCATGGGTTGTCCCTTGTCGAGGGGGAGAGAGTTCTTGTTCAGTATGGGCGGTTTTCGTTGGCGCTGTCATCTCGAAACCGGTGCGGCGGGGGGCGATTTTTTTCGGGTTGATGGATCGGACGCCAGCCCGCACCCCGCTTGAGGTTGGACTTGAATGGGCCTCTTTTGGGTTGGTCGTGAACTGTCCCGCTCGCTGAAAAACCTGTTCTGGATCAAGAAATGAGGCTGCACTTTGGTGCCTAATAGACACCACATATAGGGACGCATTCGTTTTTAATCCCTATATGTTGTGTTATTAAGCTGTGTATAAGCTGTTCCCCTCCTATCTTCAGCCCAGGCTTGTCAAGCCTCGGCTGAATTTATTTGCGTCCAGGATGAGATGCCGGGAGGGGGGCCCAACAAGGGTGAGCCAGAGGCAAATGCCTGGCCTTTTAACGGGGAAAATTCATGAAACCGGTTGTGATCAAACGTGACGGATGTCGCGCACCATTCAATGCCCAGCTGATTGCAGAGGCGGTCAGCCGAGCGGCGGAAGCGGTCAATCAGGCCAATCCGGCACTCGCCTCCCGCATTGCCAATGCGGTGAGTCAGGAGCTGGAAGGGCGTGGTGAAGTTGATATCCACGAGATCCAGAACCGGGTCGAAAACCACCTGATGGCTTCCGACGACAAGGCCATCGCCCGTGCCTATATCGAATATCGTCACGACAGGGATCAGGCCCGCGAGGCGCGCGGCCGTCTGGCGCAGGAGATCCGCGGTCTGGTCGAGCAGACCAACGCCGCCCTGCTCAACGAGAATGCCAACAAAGACTCCAAAGTGATCCCGACCCAGCGCGACCTGCTGGCCGGTATCGTCGCCAAGCACTATGCCACCAGCCACATGCTGCCCCGTGATGTGGTTCAGGCCCACGAGAGCGGTGATCTGCACTTCCACGATCTCGATTACTCACCTTTCTTCCCGATGTTCAACTGCATGTTGATCGATCTGAAAGGGATGCTGACCCACGGCTTCAAGATGGGCAATGCGGAGATCGATACCCCGAAATCCATCAGCACCGCCACGGCCGTGACCGCCCAGATCATCGCTCAGGTGGCGAGCCACATCTATGGCGGCACCACCATCAACCGCATCGACGAAGTGCTGGCCCCCTATGTGACCATCAGCTGGCAGAAGCACCGTGAAGTGGCCGAAGAGTGGGGCATTGCCGACGTAGAAGCCTACGCCATGGCCCGCACCGAGAAAGAGTGCTACGACGCCTTCCAGTCACTGGAGTACGAAGTCAACACCCTGCACACCGCCAACGGTCAGACGCCGTTCGTCACCTTCGGCTTTGGTCTGGGGGACAGCTGGGAGTCGCGAATGATCCAGCGCGCCATCCTCAGCAACCGTATCGCTGGTCTTGGCAAGAACAAGAAGACCGCCGTGTTCCCGAAACTGGTGTTTGCCATCAAGGATGGCCTCAACCACAAGCAGGGCGATCCCAACTACGACATCAAGCAGCTGGCGCTGGAGTGTGCCTCCAAGCGGATGTATCCGGACATCCTCAACTACGACCAGGTCGTGAAAGTGACCGGCTCCTTCAAGACCCCCATGGGGTGCCGCTCCTTCCTCGGTGCCTACGAGGAGAATGGCGAGCTGATCCACGAAGGTCGCAACAACCTGGGTGTCGTGAGCCTCAACCTGCCGCGCATTGCCCTGAAATCCCGTGACGAAGCGGACTTCTGGGATCGTCTCGATGCCTCCCTGCGGGTCGCCAAGAAGGCGCTGATGTACCGCATCACCCGTCTGGACGGGGTGAAAGCACGGGTTGCTCCGATCCTCTATATGGAAGGGGCTTGCGGCGTGCGGCTGAAGGCCGACGACAACGTCAGCGAGATCTTCAAGAACGGTCGTGCCTCCATTTCCCTCGGTTATATCGGGGTTCACGAGACCATCAACGCCCTGTTTGGTGACAAGGTGCACCTGTTTGACAGCGCCGAGCTGCAACAGAAGGCCATCGCCATCATCGCCCGTCTCAGGGCAGCCATTGACGAGTGGAAAGAGGAGACTGGCTACGGCTTCAGCCTCTACTCCACCCCGAGCGAGAACCTCTGCACCCGTTTCTGCCGCATCGACGCCAAGGAGTTTGGCGTGGTATCCGGCGTGACCGACAAGGGTTACTACACCAACAGCTTCCACCTCGATGTGGAGAAGCAGGTCAACCCGTACGACAAGCTGGACTTTGAGGCGCCTTATCCGCCCATCGCCAGTGGCGGTTTCATCTGCTACGGCGAGTACCCCAACATCCAGCACAACCTGGAAGCGCTCGAAAACGTCTGGGATTACAGCTATGACAAGGTGCCCTACTACGGTACCAACACTCCCATCGACGAGTGCTACGACTGCGGCTTCACCGGTGAGTTCGAATGTACCTCCAAGGGCTTTACCTGCCCGCGCTGCGGTAACCATGACCCGGCCAAGGTGTCGGTGACCCGCCGTGTCTGCGGCTACCTCGGCAGCCCGGATGCGCGCCCCTTCAATGCGGGCAAGCAGGAAGAGGTGAAGCGCCGCGTCAAACATATGTAAGCGCACAGGCGATGAAGAGCTGGCCCCTGACTCAAGGGGCCATTTTCATTGGAGGGCGGCAGTTATGCCGCTGTCCCGTGAACGAGGCAGGAAACAAGCGATGCACTACCACCAATACTACCCGGTCGATGTGATCAACGGCCCCGGCACCCGTGCCACCCTGTTTGTCTCCGGCTGCGAGCACCAGTGCCCGGGTTGCTACAACCAGAGCACCTGGCGGCTCGATGGCGGCAAGCCGTTCGATGAGGCGATGAGCGATCGCGTCATTAGCGACCTCAACGACAGCCGCATCAAACGGCGAGGTCTGTCGCTCTCCGGCGGCGATCCGCTCCACCCGGCCAACGTGCCCCACGTGCTGGCGCTGGTGAAACGGGTACGCGCCGAGTGTCCGGGCAAGGATATCTGGTGCTGGACCGGCTACCGGCTCGGCGAGCTGTCAGAGGCCCAGCGCGAGCTGGTGGCCTTGCTGGATGTGCTGGTGGATGGCAAGTTTGAAAAGGCGTTGGCAGATCCGGGCCTGCTATGGCGTGGCAGCAGTAATCAGCAGATCCACGACCTCAACGCCTGGCGTGATGCGGGTGAGCGAATTCCCTGTCTGGTTTGCAGTTGAAGTCCGGGATGTTTATGGTTAGCCCATTCCAATCCTGACGACATTTTTGAAAAGGAGAGCCGAGATGAACAATCTGCTCAAGATCCTGCTGGCCATTTTCCTGCCCCCTGTGTGCGCGTTTATCCAGGTGGGCTTTAGCCTGCACTTTTTAATCAACATAGTGCTGACCCTGCTGGGCGGTCTGCCGGGCATGGTGCATGCGCTCTGGTTGGTGGTGAGCGACAAGCGTGGCTGATCCCATCGGCTGGTTAGTGAGCTTATTGACGATAAAAGGGCCAACCTCTCGGGGTTGGCCCTTTTGTTAATGTTCATACGAATACTTTTTCGTTAGGATGGGTGACTGACCAAGCGGGCCGCGTTGAGCGCCCTGCAGTCCGGCAACAAGCACCGGCAGAGAACAAGGAGCGTTACATGAAGTGGAAAGTCGCAGTATGGTCAGGTCTGGCAGTGACACTGTTGCTGGGGTGCTCATCCCATCAGGAGGTAGCGCACGAGCGCGCTCCGATCGCTATCCCTCTCGAGCAGTTGTCCAGCTACTGGGTTCAGGAGAAGCAGTGGTCATGGCTTGGCAATGACGAGCCGGCCCTGCCGGCCAAACCGGTCAAGGGGTATGTGGAAGTTCGCTATCAAATCGACGCCAGCGGCACGCCGGTCAAGCCGGAAGTGGTGGCGGCCGAGCCTCCCGGCGAGCTGGAGCAGAGCGCGCTGGCGACCCTCTCGCGGATCCGCTACAGCCCGGCAGAGGGCAACCCGGATGCCATTCCGGTCGAGGTGACCAACCGCTTCGAAATCGAGATCAACTGATCCCCCATCACTTTGATGCCAGAGAAAGAGAGACCCCGGCCAGGCCGGGGTCACGTTTATTGCTGTTTGCAGTCGTTGTAGGCAGTCTGCCACTCGCCATCCTGATCCCGCAGCTCGACAAAGCCCTCATCCCCCTTGTTCCACCAGACGGCCTCATGTTCGTCCGTATAGCGGGCGCCGGAGGCCGAAATGGCCTGGGGCAGGGTGTAATCCTTGCCATCCGGCAGCGACAGCTTGATAAAGCTGAGGCTCTCGTCGGAGAGGGAGAAGTAGCGCACCTGCACCTTCTTGCCTTGCTCGCACTGATAACTGACCGGTTCGCCACCAGTGACTGAGAGGGTATTGCCCTGATTGCAGCCAGCGAGCAGGCCGAGGGCCAGCGCACCAGCGGCCATCATATGTACCTTATTCATGATTACAGCTCCATTGGTGTCATACGGGCGTGAGCCTAACAGGTTGCCGTTATTGTGCAATCTGCGGGGCCATTCGGTGCGTCGCTGGCTGTCCGTCATACCGCGCGAGTATGAGGGGGCGCAATCAGGAAGGTATCGCCATCAGTAGAGGCCAAGTCTGGTTTCAAACTGGCGGATCAGCGTCTCATAGATGCCGTTGTTTTTGATCTTCTGCAGCCCCTGCTCAAACTGTTTGGCCAGCGCTTCCCCTTGCGGGTGGTGGCGGGAGAAGGCGAGCCAGAAGCCATCGGTGGAGAGCTTGCCAACCTTGACCACCTTGCCGGTCAGCTGCTTCTGCTGGATCTTGAGGTAGCCAGGCATGCCGTTCATCAGGATGTAGTCGACCCGGCCACGTACCAGCATCTCGAGGATCTGGGCATCGGATTTGGCCTGAAAGCGGGTGATCCTGGGGTTCTCCATAAAATCGGTGGGGTAGGTGTAGCCGAGGGTGATGCCCACCCGCTTGCCCTCCAGCGAGGTGAGCTTGAGATCCCGTTGCGGCTCGCTGGCAAGGGCAAAGATGGCAAGATCCTCCTCGAACATGGGGGTATCGTGCCAATGGTACTGGTAGCGGTTCTCTTCGGTGATGGTGGCGTTGAAGCACCCCGCAAGTTTGCCGCTTTTCGCATCGTGCATGCAGCGGGCGAAGGGGAGGGTGCGAAAGACTATCTCGATCCCTTCGGCGGCGAACACCGCCTTGACCAGCTCAGGCGCCAGTCCGTGGGGCTGGTCATCCTCATTGTCCTTGTCGCGCTCGCAGTAGGGGGCCCAGTCATCTTCGGCACCAATGACAAGCGGGGTGGCCCCGAGCGGGCTGGTAGCCAACAGTACCAGACAAACCAGCCATTCTTTTAACAACGGAACCATAGGTACACCTCATCGACAGCAGCCTTACAAGCATAGCCACACTTCTGCGCTGACTTGTAGTTGCAGGAGTCTTGGTGAGGGAGGTAAACGAGGGCGAGAAAAAAAGCCCCGGCAGGCGACGGGGCGAAAGAGAGCTCATCCATGGGCTGACAACAGTGCTTACAACAGGAAATCAATAACCGAAGCGGGTCGCCTCGAAGCGATTGAGCAGCCGATGGACGAGGTAGCAGGCCAGCAGGGTGACCACGATGGCAAACAGGATGCTGCTCACCCGGTAGAGGGCGCTGAACACCAGATCGTTGCCCGGGGTGAGGTACTGGCCAAAAAGGATGCCGAGGGTGGTGAGGGCGCCAAAGCCAACCCCGGAGCCGCCCGCCTCCTTGACGTGGGCATGGCTGAACAGCATGGCGCCAAGCCACAGCAGTGGAGCGACCAGCAGCAGTTGCCCTGACCAGTCATAGAGCAACAGCTGGCCGAGCAGGCCGAAGGTGACTCCCAGCAAGGTACCCATCGCCCGTTTGCGGGCATAACTCAGCGCACCGTTCCAGTGCATGGGGAACAGCACCAGCAGGGTCGTGGCCTGGGCAGACATGGAGTCGTGCAGGTCAAACACCTGAAATACCAGAAACGACAGGGTGGCCACAGTGGCCCCCAGCAGAGCTTCATGGCGCATCCGGTGCGGCGCCTTGGGGGCCGAGGCGGGCTTGGGTCTGGCTTCCACATCCGGGATCAGCATGGTCATGAGGTAGGCGATCAACACCGACAGCACGCTCGCCCAGATATTGTTGAGGATCAGGTCGTTGAGGTCGGTCTGCGGATAGCTGGCAAAGTGCAGCATGATGCTGAGGCTCAGCACCCCGTTGGCTCCGAACAGAAACAGGCTGCCCCGCGACATGGCGGCGAAACGGTAGAGAAACAGCAGAAAGGCGATGGGAGTCATCAGCGCCGGATGGCTGCCAAACAGCCCTCCCAGCAGCCCGACCTCCACCCCACAGACCACCGCCGCCGCGATCAGCTGGCGTGCGGCATGGCCATTCATCACCGGCACCATCCCCAGCAGCAGCACCGGTGTGACCGTATAGAAGACCCCGTAATTCCAGCCAAACAGCTTGCAGAGCAAAAAGCCCGTGGTGCAGCCAAAGGCGATGCGCAGGCACTGGCGCAGCTCGTTGCCGGTGAGGGGCCGATACCAGAGGTGAGCGGCAGCACCACCGGCGGGGTGTGCTGGGGCGGTATTGGCCGACGGGTGAGTGGCGTGGTTAGTAGACATAATGGAGCAGGCTGAGCAGGTGGATCTGGCCCCGTGCCAGCATGGCGGTCAGGGCATTGTCCGGCAGCAGTTGTACCGTGGCCCGCGCCCCGGCTGGCAGATGGTCGGGGAGCTGCTCCAGCTCGAGGTGCAGCCGCATCCGCTGGGCATCCCGTACCCAGCGATCCGACTCCACCGGCGCGGCCAGTCGACCATTGGCATCAAACTGACCGGCGCTCACTCCGGCATCCAGACTGCTTACCCGGGCAGGATAGAGCTGACCCGGCTCGCCATCGAAGGCGACCAGTGCGCGTGTTTGCTCGTCGATATGGCGCAGGCTCTTCTCCCGAAAATCGGCAATGACATCGACCTGTTCCGACACCAGCGCCAGCAGCGGGCTGCCGGCGCTGGCGATACTGCCCGGCTTGAGCTGCAGGTTGGTGATGGTGCCATCCTGATCCGCCTGGACCCGGCTGTAAGAGAGGGCCAGCTCTGCTTGTGCCAGCTTGTTGCGGGCCTGGCGCAGCAACAGATTATCCTCACCGGTCACGCCACGACTGGCCTTGATCTGGGCCAGTTTGGCCTGACTGGCGCGCAGGTTGGCCTGGGCGCTGCGCAGGGTGCTGTCAGCCTCATCTTTTTGTTGCAGCGAAACCATGTGACGTTGGTAGAGCGCATCGATCCGCTCAGCCTCGCGCCACTTCTGGCTGGCTAGGGTCTCCTTGGCGTTGATCTCGGCAACGGCGGCTGTCAGGGCGGCATCCAGTTCACTGTTCTGCTGCTCTGCCTGCGCCAGCGCAAGGCGGGCCTGCTCCACCGCCAGTTCAAAAGGGGCCGGATCCAGCCTGAACAGCAGATCCCCTTTCTTGACCTGCTGGTTGTTGTGAACGGCGACCTCGATCACCTTGCCGCTCACCTGGGGGGCCAGTTTGGTGACCACCCGGGTCGCCATCGCCTGCGGTGTGAGGGGCATCAGTAGGTCGGCTATCAGAAAATAGGCAAACAGGGTGGCAAAGCCAGCCATGGACCATTTGATCCAGCGGGTAAATTGTTGATCCGGGGTCATCTTATTCTCTCTCTGTGTCGGTCTCGGGAGGGCTTGTATCGCCTCCGGCTTGTCGGTCGTGGTGTTGTTCAATTTTGCTGAGGGCGTTGGCCGAGATCCGCTGCACCGTGGCTTCAAACAGCTGCAGGGTCTGCTCGTCGATGCCCCCCAGCAGCTCCCGGCGGATATTCATGATGCGGTCGGCGATCTGATCGAGCAGGGTCTGGCCAGCCGGGGTCACGCAGACGATGCGGGCCCGCTTGTCCTGACTGCAGCAGTGGCGCTCAATCAGTCCCTGCTCTTCCAGCTGGCCCAGGGTGCGCATCAGGGATGGGAGCTCTATCTCGAGGGCTTCGGCCAGGGTCTTCTGGCTGACATGGTTCCCCATGCGGGAGAGTTTCCACAGCGCGGTCCAGCGGGGATGGGTGAGGCCAAGGGGAGCCAGCTCCAGATCGGCGGCAGTACGCCATAGCCGGTGCATCCGCGCTATCTGCTCGGCGAGCGACAGCTCGCGCAACCTTTCCAGATCCGTCATCTTCTCATCCTCAATGTACTTAGCCTGCTAACTATCATACTTGTTTAGCAGGCTAAGTAAATAGTGTGATGCGGATCATGTTTCTGGTCGGATCTTTCGTTGGTGAGGGCGAGCAGCATTCGAGCCCCTGATATTATTCTCGGGGCTGATCCACTCGAGGCTCTCTTGCCGATTCGGATATTGCGCCGTGAATGGAGGATATCCGGTGGTTATTTTCATGAAATTTTCAGCTTCGGCGAGCAGCTCTTTTTTTATCCGCTAATATTGATGGGGTTATAAAGCAAGGGGGAAACGGGTTGTGGATGGATATGACAGTGGATGTGTGTATCTGGCAATTGAAACGCTGTTGAGTGATGGGGAATATGGTGCAGAGTCACACCATGGCGTGAATCGGGAAGGCACTATCAGAAGTACCGATATCAGTCATGATTTTGACCCCGCCAATATTCCATTGCTATTGGCAGAATAGACCTGACCGTGTGTGAACCTTGTGAGTTCAAGCCAGTGCTCTGGTATTCGCTGGCTTGACTCATCACTATTTCAATCTCCCCTTTTTACATCTTTCTCCTCACCATTTTTCATCGTGCGTGCTTCCTGCACGCCGACTCAAACCCTGGTGTAGCATGCCGTGGCACTCGCGTTATGGCGATGACATAGCCCGCTGATTATCACTCACAGGAGCTGTGGCGATAAAGGGTCGCAGAGCTTGTCATCTGGCTCTGTTATTTCCCCGAAGGGGGAGAGATCATCGCATCGTTATTACTGCTGATCACCCAAATATCCATCATTGGGTTCGCTCGTTTTATCGCCCTATTTCCTGGTCGAGCAGGGCATCGATGGTCTGGTGTTCTATTGTGCAGCACGCGTTGGCGACACCATGATGTTTAAGTTTTTAATGTTTTTATATGGCTTTGCAATCTGGCTAACCGACAGGGGCGAGGGGGATCAATAAAGTAGCGGCCACAATCACACGCAGAGTACATAACAATGAAAAACCTCTCCCCCCTACAAACCACACAAGAAAAGGCCGCCTTTATGGGCGGCCAACAAATTGCGGGTATGCCGCTCTTTATATTTCTGGGGTTGGCGACCTGTGTTCTCTTTTCTGGCTGGAATGGCTCGCTGCCGCTGGGCATGGTCGGTGCGCTGGCGCTGATGTTCGTGCTGGGCACCCTGCTGACCGAGCTGGGGGAGCGGATCATGCCGATCCGTGAATATCTGGGGGGCGGCACCATCCTCGCCATCTTTGGCGGCGCCGCCCTGTTCGAATACCAGCTGCTGCCGGTGCAGGCGGGGCAGGTCATCACCAACTTCATGAAGGAGGGAGGGTTTCTCAACTTCTTTATCGCCAGCTTGGTGACTGGCTCCGTGTTCGGCATGAGCGGCGCTTTGCTGAAAAATGCCGCCATGCGCTACCTGCCGGTCATTCTTGGTGGCGTCGCACTAGCGCTGCTGAGCGTGGGGCTGGTCGGTTCCCTTATGGGGTATGGCTTCAAGAATGCGGTGCTGCTGATCGGCCTGCCCATCATGGGCGGTGGCATGGGCGCCGGTGCGGTGCCGTTGGTGGAGATCCTCTCCGGCCCGATGCAGATGTCTAGTGCGGATCTATTGTCACGCATGGTACCGGCGGTGGTGATCGCCAATACCCTGGCCATTCTGGTGGGTTCCCTGCTGGCGCGGCTCGGTCGCCGTTACCCCTCCCTGACCGGCAACGGCAAGCTGATGGTTAAAGAGAGTAGCCAGAGCATTGCCGATGAGCAGGCCGAAGCGCCGACCCTGCAGAGTCTCGGCATGGGCCTTTTCATCAGCTCCAGCATGTTTGTGCTGGGCTCCCTGCTTGGCAACTTTATCCCCATGCACCCCTTTGCCCTGATGATTTTGGCGGTCGCTTTTATCAAGGTGAGCGGCCTGCTGCCGCGCCGTTATGAGCAGGCGGCGGCCGACTGGTATCAGTTTGTGGTGAGCAACCTCACCCCCTCCCTGCTGGTGGGGATCGGTGTCGCCTACACCAGTATTCCTGAACTGATCAGCGCCTTCTCCATCAGCTACTTCGTGCTGGTCATGGTCACCGTAATCGGTGGCGCCCTCGGCGCGGCGCTGGTGGGCCGGATGATCGGTTTCTATCCCATCGAGGCGGCCATCACCGGCGGACTCTGCATGGCCAACATGGGCGGCACCGGCGATGTAGCCGTGCTCTCGGCGGCCCAGCGGATGAAGCTGATGCCCTTTGCCCAGATCTCCTCCCGTCTTGGCGGCGCCGTGATGCTGATTTTGGCTACCGCGCTTATCTCCCTGCTCGCCTGATACCGGATTGAGGAACAAACAAAATGAACGACATCATGATGGGCACCAGCCTGCCCTATGCCGAACGCAAGCGTCAGGGTGTACGCGGCCGTATGCCGCATAAGGAGGAGTCCCTCTCCCAGCAGCGGCGCCGGATCTATCGGTTGGTCAGCGCCATGCAGAGTCCGTTTGACCAGCATCTGCTGCTGCGTCAGCTGCAGGAGGACAACCCGGTGCTGTTCTACGATCTGGTGCGCCACCACCTGCCGGAGTTGCTGCCGATCATCTACACCCCGGTGGTGGGGGAGGCGTGTCAGCGCCACAGTGACCTCTATCTGCGCAGCCACGGCCTCTACCTCTCCTGGCATGACAGGGACGATCTCGACGATATTCTCGAGTCGGTGGAGCAGGAGGTGGACGTGATCGTCATCTCCGACGGCGAGCGGGTGCTGGGGCTTGGCGATCTCGGTATCGGCGGCATGGGGATCTGTATCGGCAAGCTGGCGCTCTACTCCGCCGCGGGTGGCATCAACCCGGCCCGCACCCTGCCGCTCTGCGTCGATGTGGGCACCAACAATCCCGAGCTGCTGGAGGATGACTCCTACCTCGGCTGGCAATCCCCGCGCATTGACGGCGAGAGCTATTACCACTTCATGGACAAGGTGGTGGCCGCCATTCGCAAGCGCTGGCCGCAGGTGGTGCTGCAGTTTGAAGACTTTGCCGGCAAGCATGCCGCCAACCTGCTGACCCGTTATCGCGACGAGCTCTGCATGTTCAACGACGATATTCAGGGCACGGCGGCGGTCGCTTCTGCCTGCGTGCTGGCCGGGTTGCAGCAGGCGGGGACCGCCCTCAGTGATGCCCCGGTGCTGATCGTCGGCGCGGGTTCTGCCGGTTGTGGCATCGCCGCCATGCTGGCCCAGCTGGCGGGGAGTCACGACGGCGTCTGGCTGTTTGATCAGGACGGGGTGGTCTGCAGCGATCGCCCCAACCTGACCCGCGCCCAGCTGCCCTTTGCTCGTGCCGTGGAGGAGGGGAGTAGTTCGCTGCTGGAGACTATCCGGCAGGTGCGCCCGGCGGTCTTGATTGGTGTGAGCGGTCAGGGCGGCCTCTTTACTGGCGAGGTGTTGCAGGCGATGGGGGAGGTGTGCGCGCAGCCGGTGATCCTGCCACTCTCCAACCCGACCCGCAGCGCCGAGGCCACCCCCGAGCAGGTGTGGGGCGCCACAGATGGCCGCGCCCTGCTGGCCACCGGCAGCCCCTTTGCGCCGGTAACGGTGGCGGGGGAGCGGCGGGTAGTCTCCCAGTGCAACAATGTCTATGTCTTCCCGGGGATTGGTCTCGGGGCCTGCGCGGTCAAGGCGCGCCGCATCAGCGATGGCATGTTGCTGGCTGCGGTGCGGGCGGTTGGTGCCTATCCGCTGGTGGCGGGTCGGCTGTTGCCCCCGATTGAGCAGGTGGGAGAGGTGGCCCGCGCCGTCGCCAGAGCGGTGGCGCTCTGCGCCCGCGAGGAAGGATTGGCCGATTTTGTCGGCGATCCGGCACCTTTGATTGACCAGACCTGGTGGCATCCGCACTATTGGGCAGCGTCCTGACGTTTTAAGGTATGTGCATGAAACTTCGCCACCAGTTGGTCACCCTCTCTCTCGGGCTCTCCCTGCTGCTGATCCTCATTTTGGGCAGCCTGCTGGCCCTCTTTATCCGTCATCTGCTGGAGAGCAACTTGCAGGATAAGGGAAGCGATCTGGCACGGGTGATGGCGGCGGACACCCGGGTGGTCGAGGCCCTGCGTCAGGGCAGTGATCCTACCCTGCGCGACTATGTGGAGGCGGTCTGCAACCGCACCGATGCCACCTATATGGTGGTGACCGATGAGCATGGTCGCCGCCTCAGCCACCCCAACCCCGAGCTGGTGGGGCAGAAGTTTCGCGGCGAGGATATCTGGCCCGCGCTGCAGGAGCGGCGCAGCTACTGCTCCAAGGATCGGGGCACCATGGGGCCGGCTATCCGCTGCTTCTCCCCGGTGGTGGGCGGTGACGGGCGCGTCATGGGAGCCGTGGTGGTTGGCTACCTGATGCAGCAGGTGGAGGGCATCTATATGGAGCGGGTGGCCCTGCTCATCAGCGCCATCGTTGCGGTGCTGGGGTGTGGTCTGCTGCTGGCACTCTGGGTGCAATACCTGCTGCGCAAGACCCTGCTCGATCTGGAGCCGGAGGCGATCGTGCGCCGCTTCACCCTGCAGGATCTGGTGCTGGAGCACATCACTGAAGGGGTCATCGCCCTCGATGGTCGCGGCAACATCAACATGATCAACAGCACCGCCAGCTACCAGCTGCGGCTGCCGGTTACCGGGCGCCACGCCCTGCAGGGGCAGTCGCTGGCGGAGCTGGTGCCACCCCTTGCCCCCTGTCTGGAGCAGGAGGGTGGGGAAGTGAGCTTCACCATTCAGGGGGAGTCCTTCGTCGGCCGCTGGCAGGCGGTGCAGGGCAAGGCGCCGGGGCGGCTGCTGATCTTCAGCCGTCCGGAGGTGGCCGCCAGTCTGGGGGTGCAAGTGACCCATCTGCGTCAGTATGCCGAGATGCTGCGGATGCAGAGCCACGAGTTCGCCAACAAGCTGAGCAGCCTCTCCGGCCTGTTGCAGCTGGGCCATGTGGATCAGGCGGTGGAGCTGATCCAGCAGGAGAACGAAGCGTGCCAGACCATGCTGCAGGAGCTGCTGCGGCTGATCGACAACAAGCCGGTGGCGGGGCTTATTCTCGGCAAGTTCAGCCGGGCCCGCGAGCTCGGGGTGACTCTGGAGCTAGATCCCGATTCGGCGCTGGCGGAGTATCCGGCTTCGGTCTCGGCCGATCTCATTACCCTCATTGGCAACCTGCTGGATAACGGCCTGCAGGCGGCCTGGCGCAACCGCCAGCAGCGGCCGCCGCGGGTGCTGCTCTCTCTGTGCGATGTGGGGCGGCGGCTGGTGATCGAGGTGGAGGATAGCGGCGAGGGGGTCGACGAGGAGCTGGCCGATCACCTGTTCGATTACGGGGTGAGTCGCCAGAGCGGCGATCACGGAGTGGGTCTGTTCCTGGTCAAGGAGACCGTGGGTCGGCACGAGGGTGTGATAGAATGGCGGCGAACCGCCGAGCAGACCACCCTGTTTGGTATCTACTTGAATAAAAACCAATTAATGTGAGCCATGGACCCAATAATCACGCTTGTTATTGAAGATGACGATCGGATCGGTGCCATCTTGTCAGAACTGGTGGCGGCGACACCCGGTTTCTCCCTGCTGGGGCGGGCCGGCACCCTGGCCCAGGCCGATGCCATGATGGCCGGTGTGGTGCCCCAACTGCTGCTGGTGGATGTCTCCCTGCCCGATGGCTCCGGCCTTGAGTGGGTGAGCCGCCTGCGCAGCCACAACCGCGAAGCCTACGTCATCATGGTGACTGCCTCGCGGGATGTGGAGACCATCCAGCAGGCCCTCAATCTGGGGGTTCATGACTACGTCATCAAACCATTGCGGCTGTTTCGCATCCAGCAGAGCCTGGACGAGATCCTGCAACTGCACAGCCGTCTCTGCGAGCGGGGTCGGCTGGAGCAGGAAGATCTCGACAAGCTGCTGGGCAAGGGGGGGCGCTCCCAGATCAAGGAGATGCGCGTCACCCCCAAGGGGATCGACAGCATCACCCTGCGTCAGGTGCTGGATCTGCTGGCGGGCGAGCCGGAGAACGTCTTCTCCACCGATACGGTGGCGCTGCGACTCTCCCTCAGCCGCACCACGGCGCGCCGCTATCTGGAGTATCTGGAGTCGGAAGATCGGGTGGATGTGGATCTCAACTACGGTCAGCGGGGGCGGCCGGAGCGGCGCTACCGCTGGCGCCGGGCCGGTTGAGATGCGCACTGGCGTGCATTGCAGAAACAACAAGGGAGCCATGGGCTCCCTTGTTGTTTCCGGATGATGTACGTTTTCAGGCGGCTTCCCGTTCGGCTACCGGCGCACGCCCCTTCAGCTGGGAGGCCATCACCCCGCCCAGGATCAGCCCGCCACCCAGCAGGTGATAGCCGTGGATTGGCTCGCCCAGGCCGACGACGGCGATCAGCGCCGTACAGAGCGGCATCAGGTTCATAAAGACCGAGGTGCGCTCTGCCCCCATGCAGGCGAGGCCGCGCATCCAGCAGTAAGCCGCCAGCAGGGAGGAGGCGAGCCCGGCGAAGAGCACCAGTCCCCACCCTTCGGCTGGCACCGCCATCGAGTCGGCACTGAGGGCGAGCGGCACCAGCAGTAGCACGGCCAGCAGGATCTGCATATAGAGGTTGAGCCAGGGGCCAAACGGCAGGTGCCAGCGGCGGATCAGTAGGCCGTAAAGGGCGTAGCTGGCGGAACCCAGCAGCATCATGCCATCCCCCGGGTTGATGCCGTTATGGAGCAGGGCCAGTGGTTCGCCCTTGCCAAGCAACCAGAGCACCCCGAACAGGGAGAGACTCATGCCGAGCAGTGCCTGTTTGCCGGGACGCTGGCCGAAGAAGAGCGCCCCTTGCAGCAGGGTGAGCAGCGGAATGAGAGAGCCGATCACCCCCATGTTGGTGGCGGAGGTGCTGTGAGCGGCGTAGTAGGCCAGACACTGGTAGAGCACCATACCGAGCGCTGCCAGCACCAGCAGCTTGCCGAGCCAGGGGCGAACCTCGCTGCGTCGCCGCCACAGCTGCGGCAGGCAGAAGGGGGTCAGCGCCAGGGCGGCGATCACCCAGCGATAGAAGGAGATGGCCGCGGGGTCGAGCACGCTGGCGGCCGCCTTGGAAACCACGGTATTGGTAGCCCAGATCAGCACAGCCATCAGCGGAAAGAGAAGAGGGGAAAAGATTCGCATCAGAGGCTCCTTATTAACAGGGGGCCAAGTCTACCCTTGTCTTTATATTATCAAGTAGCGTAAAACAGACAGATGACCCAGCAGAAAAGACAACTCTTTCTGATGCACCTTATTCCGGCCCACACGGACTGCGTTTGCCCGCAACTGATGGCTGCTTTTGACCTGTGCCGGCGACCGAGCCAACAGGGCGTTGCATCACGCCTGCTCCTCTCTCTCGCTGACCAGGGACGCTGATGGCCACTCACCACTTTCAGCCGGTAGATGTCGTTCTGCCCGCTCCCAATCCGCTCTTTTTCAGTTACCAGCAGATGCTGGCCGACAGCGCGACCGTGCTGCACTCCCACCCCTGGGGCCAGCTCAACATGATCAGCCTGGGGATCATGGAGATAGAGCTGGGGGATCAGCGACTGGTGGCCCCTGCCGACTATCTTATCTGGGTACCGGCGGGACTCGACCACACCTCCTACAACGAGCAGACCCTCGACTACACCTCCATCTACGTCAGCCACGAGCTGGCGGCCAAGCTGCCGCCAGAGCCCAGATTGCTGCTGCTCACCCCACTTATTCGCGCCCTGCTGAGCGACTTTTGCGAACGGCGGGTAAGCCATATGGCGGATGAGTGGGATCAGCGCCAAGCCGAGCTACTGGTGGAGCGACTGGCGCGCACCCGCTGTCAGGAGAGCTACCTGCCGATGAGTCAGGACAAGCTGCTGGCTCCCATGCTGGCGGCGTTGCACAGCGATCCTGCCGATCCCCGTACTCTGGCCCAGTGGGCCGGACAACTGCACACCACAGAGCGCACCCTGGCGCGGCGTTGCCTGCGGGAGTTGGGGATGAGTTTCGGTCAGTGGCGGGCGCGGCTGCGGCTTCTCAAAGCCTTGGCCTGGCTCAAGGGCGACATGCCCATTCAGGAGATCAGCTGGCGGCTCGGTTACGGCTCCACCTCGGCCTTTATCGCCATGTTCAACCGGGAGCTGGGCTGCTCCCCCCAGCGTTATCGCCTACAGTCAGGCCGATAACAAATTGCCGGACATGTCATCTGGTGAAGCAAAACAAGAAGGGCGCCCGCAGGCGCCCTTTCTGATGACGCCTGCTTGCGCTAGAAGAAGCCGAGCGGGTTGATGTCGTGACTCACCAGCAGGTTCTTGGTGTTCTGGTAGTGGTCCAGCATCATCTTGTGGGTCTCGCGGCCGATCCCCGACTTCTTGTAACCGCCAAAGGCGGCGTGTGCCGGGTAGGCGTGGTAGCAGTTGACCCAGACCCGGCCAGCCTGAATGCCACGCCCCATGCGCCAGGCCAGATTGCTGTCACGGGTCCACAGGCCTGCCCCCAACCCGTACTGGGTGTCGTTGGCAATGGCCAGAGCATCCGCCTCGTCCTTGAAGGTGGTGACCCCGAGCGCCGGCCCGAAGATCTCCTCCTGGAACACCCGCATCTTGTTCTGACCGGAGAAGATGGTGGGCTGGATGTAGAACCCCCCCTCCAGTCCGCTCACCTTGGCCGGGCCGCCGCCGATCAGCATCTTGGCCCCTTCGCCGCGGCCGATCTCCATGTAGCCCAGGATCTTGTCGAACTGCTCGCGGGACGCCTGCGCCCCCACCTGAGTGGCGGTATCGAGGGGGTTGCCCTGCACTATGGTGCGAGCACGGGCCAGCACCCTGTCCATGAAGTCGTCATAGATGCTGGCCTGCACTAGCGCGCGGGAGGGACAGGTACACACTTCCCCTTGGTTGAAGAAGGTCATCAGCATCCCTTCTACCGCCTTGTCGATGTAGCTGCTCTCGTGCTGCATCACGTCGGCGAAGTAGATATTGGGGGACTTGCCCCCCAGCTCCACGGTGGAGGGGATCAGCTTGTCGGCTGCGCAGCGAAGGATATGGGCGCCCACTTCGGTCGAACCGGTAAAGGCGAGTTTCTGGATCCGGTTGCTGGTGGCGAGCGCCTGACCTGCCTCGGCGCCGAAGCCGTTGACCACGTTGACTACGCCGGCAGGCAGGATGTCCTTGATGAGATCCATCATCAGCATGATGGTGACCGGGGTCTGCTCGGCGGGCTTGAGCACGCTGCAGCAACCGGCCGCCAGCACTGGAGCCAGCTTCCAGGCGGCCATCAGCAGCGGGAAGTTCCACGGAATGATCTGGCCGACCACGCCGATGGGCTCCTTGAAGTGGTAGCTGACGGTGTTCTGATCCAGCTCGGCGGCCGAGCCCTCCTGAGCGCGAATGCAGCCAGCGAAGTAGCGGAAGTGATCCACCACCAGCGGCAGGTCTGCCGCCAGGGTTTCACGCACCGCCTTGCCGTTCTCCCAGGTTTCGGCGATGGCGAGCCGTTCGATGTTCTGCTCGATGCGATCGGCGATGCGCAGCAGCAGGTTGCTGCGCTCGGTGACGCTGGTTTTGCTCCAGCTGGTGAACGCCTTGTGGGCGGCATCCAGCGCCAGCTCGATATCGGCGGCGTCGGAGCGAGCGACCTCGCAGAATACTTTGCCATCCACCGGCGAGATGTTTTCAAAGTAGCGGCCGGCGCGAGGAGCCACCCACTCACCACCGATGAAGTTGTCGTAACGGGACTTGAAGCTGACCAGGGCACCTGCCTGACCGGGAGCGGTATAAATCATCTCATCATCCTTTATGTGTGTGATCCTGACCGGACTGGCTGACAGACCGGTTGCCAGCTGATATCGCAAGGGGCGTGCCAAAGGGTCTGACCAGCAGGCAAAAGGTTACAAAAACGTTATCAAATGGGGTGTGGCAGCGTATCTTGGTTAACCAATGACCACGGCTATTGCGATAAAACTGTACCGTTTCTGGACAGTGGCCGAGACAGTCGTGCTGTTTGTGAACAGGAGGCGTGATGAGTGAGTCACTTCAACCCGGTCCCGGTCCGATCCAGCGTTCCTGGCAGCGTTGCCTGCATCAGGGGCTGAGCCGCCAGCAGAGCGCTGGTCTGGACTTGCTGCCCCAGGGGGAGCTGTCGGCCCGTCAGGAGCAGCACAGGGCGCTGATTGCTTGCTTCCAGCGCTTCGTGCTGCCGCTGTTTGCCCAGTTGCTGGCGGGTCGCCCCTGTCGCCTGTTGTTGTGTGACGGTGAGGGGGCCATTCTGGCCGCCAGTGGTGATGAGGGGTTCGCCCGCCATGCCGAGCGTATCTTTTTGCGCAGTGGCGCCCGCTGGGGGGAGGCGAGCAAGGGCACCAACGCCATCGGTACCGCGCTGGCCGAGCAGAGCGAAGTGCAGGTGCTCGGCAATCAGCACTTCTTCGCCCAGCACAGCTTCCTCAGTTGCAGCGCTTGCCCGTTGCTCGGGCCGGATGGGCAATTACTCGGTGTGCTCGATATCTCCACCGATGCGGCCCACCACGACGGCGACATGCTGGGCACGGTGCGGCTGCTGGCCATGACCCTCGAAAATGCACTCTTGGCGCGTCAGCCGGGCTGGCTGGTGGATCTCGAGCCCCAGAGCCTCTGGTCCGCTCGCCTGTTGCTGGGAGAGGAGGGAGAATTGCTCGGCGCCAACCGGGCAGGCCGGGTCTGGCTCGGCCAGCACCCTTTCGATGGCAGGCAACTGCTGCGCGAGGGGCGTGGCTTGCGGCTGGAGCCAGAAGCGGACGTGACCTCTTCCCGCGCCGTGCTGCCGGGTCACTCAAGCCCGGTGCCACCTCCGCAGCAGGTGCCGCTCAAGATGCTGGAGCGCGGCATTTCGCTGCTTATCGAGGGGGAGACCGGCAGCGGTAAAGAGCATCTGGTGCGGGCCCTGCACCGAGCGTCCAGTCGGCGGGAGCAGCCACTGGTGTGCGTCAACTGTGGCGCGTTACCAGCAGATCTGGTGGAAGCAGAGCTGTTTGGCTATGTGGGCGGGGCTTTCAGCGGTGCCCGCAGCCAGGGCAGTCAGGGTTATCTGCGTGCAGCCCACGGCGGCATGCTGATGCTCGATGAAATTGGCGAACTGCCGCTGCAGGCTCAAACTCGACTGCTGCGGGTATTGCAGGAGCGCTGCGTGACGCCGGTTGGCAGTCACAAGCCGGAGGCGGTGGATTTCTGGCTGGTCAGTGCCAGCCACCGGGATCTGGCGGCCATGGTGCAGAGTGGCGCATTTCGCGAAGACCTCTATTACCGGATCTGCGGCTGGCGCCAGCAGCTGATGCCGCTGCGCCGTTGGCCTGCCGCTGAGCGTCTGGGGCTGATCCAGCGACTGTTGGCGGAGATGGACCCGACCCTGCGTCTGACCCGCGATGCGGAGCAGCAACTGCTGGCCCATCCGCTGCCCGGCAACGTGCGCCAGCTCAAGCAGGCACTGGAAGTGGCCTGTGTGCTGGCAGAGGGGTTGGGTTGGATAGAACCCGCCCACCTGCATCTGCCCAGTGTGGCCACAGAGCCCGGCGCCTTGCCGATGGGGGAGGCGACCAGCTTGCGTGAACAAACCCGGCGGCAGGTGCAGCAAACGCTGGCGGCATGCGGCGGCAACGTCAGCGAGGCCGCGCGCCAGCTGGGGATCAGCCGCACCACCCTCTACCGGACGCTGCGCGAAGCCCCTTGAGTGCTCACTCCTCTTCACCGGTCGTTTTCAAGACGCACATGACGGCTGGAGCCCTGCCCGTCCAGCCGCTATGATGCGCCCTGGCCGGGGCATTGCGCCCGTTGACTCATCCGTTGAGGATTTTCTGCCATGTCACAACACATAGGGGCGCTGACTCTGCTGGTGGCTGATTACGATCAGGCTATTCGCTTTTTTACCGAGGGACTTGGCTTTGTGCTCCTGGAGGACACTCGGCTCGATGAACCGGGCAAACCGGGCAAGCGCTGGGTGCGGGTTGCCCCCAAAGGCGCCTCCGGTTCTTCACTGCTGCTGGCACAAGCGGCCAATGCGCAGCAGCAGGCCGCCATCGGTCAGCAGGGCGGTGGCCGGGTATTTCTGTTCCTCGAGACCACTGATTTCTGGGGGGATTACCAGCGCATGCAGGCGTACGGTGTTCATTTTTGTGAACAGCCCCGTGACGAGCCTTATGGCACCGTGGTGGTGTTTGAGGATATCAGCGGCAACCGGTGGGACTTGTTGCAACGTACTGCTGCCAACTGAATCTGAAAACGTTTATCATCCCGCCTGTCATAAAGTCATAAAAGTGTCACAGAAAATTCTAATAATTGGCGCACCCATCTTCACAGAGGAGAGAGAAGGGAATGGCTAAGCGAATTCTGGTGGTCGAGGACGAAGCACCGATCCGCGAAATGCTCTGCTTCGTGTTGGAGCAGAAGGGATATGAGACGATTGAAGCGGAAGATTACGCCGATGGACTGGCGAAGGTGCGCGAACCCTACCCCGAACTCATCGTGCTCGACTGGATGATGCCGGGCGGCAGTGGCATCCAGTTTATCAAGCAGCTCAAGCAGGATGAGGTGACGCGCCAGATCCCGGTGGTGATGCTCACAGCTCGTGGTGAAGAGGAGGACAAGGTGCGTGGTCTGGAGGCCGGAGCCGACGACTACATCACCAAGCCGTTCTCGCCCAAGGAGCTGACCGCTCGCCTCCATGCGGTGATGCGCCGCGTGTCGCCCACCTCGGTAGACGAGGTGATCGAGGTGCAGGGGCTGAAACTCGATCCTGTCTCCCACCGGGTCAGTGCCGAAGAGAAGGCGCTCGACATGGGGCCGACCGAATTCAAGCTGCTTCACTTCTTTATGACTCACCCCGAGCGGGTCTACAGCCGTGAACAGCTGCTCAACAATGTCTGGGGTACCAATGTGTACGTCGAGGACAGAACCGTGGATGTGCATATTCGTCGCCTGCGCAAGGCGATTGAAGAGACAGGGCACGACAGATTGATCCAGACGGTGCGTGGAGCCGGATACCGCTTCTCAACCCGTCTCTAGAGGCAGTTATGTTGCAACCTTACGCCTGGCGGCGACAGTTGTGGCGAATGGCGTTTTTTTACGCCCCCTTCGCATTGGTTGGCTGGTTGATTGATCATCTTGCCCTCTGCCTGTTGGTGGCGGCCGTGTTGCATCTGGGCTGGCACTATCGCTTCCAGAAGCGGCTCTCTGACTGGCTGTGGCACGACCGCAGCCTGGTGCCCCCCAGCGGCAATGGCAGCTGGGAGTACATCTTCAACGGTATCTACAAGCTGCAGCAGCGTCACCGCGCCCGTCGCCGCGAGCTGGCGGGGCTGATCCGCCGCTTCCGGGAGGGTGCCGAGGCGCTGCCCGATGCCGCCGTGGTATTTCGCACCGATGGCAGCATCCTCTGGTGCAACCGGCTGGCGGAGCAACTGCTCGGTTTTCGCTGGCCGGAGGATGCCGGCCAGCATATCGGCAACCTCATTCGCAATCCGGCCTTTAACGCCTATCTGGGCAAGGGGGCGTATGACGAGCCCCTCGAGATGCACTCCCCGGTCAACGAGGAGAAGTTTCTCGAGTTTCGCATCATGCCCTACGCCTCGGATCAGGCGATGCTGGTGGTGCGGGATGTCACCCGCTTGCGCAGTCTCGAGAAAACTCGCAAGCACTTCGTTTCCAACGTCTCCCACGAGCTGCGTACCCCGCTGACCGTGCTCAAGGGCTATCTGGAGATGACCGAGGAGCCGCCCCCGCCCGCCATGTGGGCCAAGGCGCATCGGGTGATGATGGAGCAGACTATCCGGATGGATAATCTGGTCAATCAGCTGCTCACCCTCTCCCGTATCGAGGCGGCCCCGACCGTGGATCTCTCCCATCTGGTGGACATGCCTGCCATGCTGGGGCTGCTGGAGCAGGAGGCGCGAGCGCTCTCGGGCGAACGGGCCCACCAGCTCGAATTTGTGGTGCAGCCCAATTTGCTGGTGCGCGGGGATCAGGAGCAGCTGCGCAGTGCTGTCTCCAACCTGGTCTATAACGCCATTCACTACACCCCGGCGGGGCGAAAAATTACCGTGGAGTGGCGCAAGCAGGGGGCGATGGCGCTGTTTGCCGTGAGCGATGAAGGGGAGGGGATTGCCCCCGAGCATCTGGCGCGGCTGACCGAGCGGTTCTATCGGGTCGACAAGGCACGCTCGCGCCATACCGGCGGCTCAGGCTTGGGCCTTGCCATCGTCAAGCATGCCCTCAGTCATCACGACTGCCAGCTCGATATCGAGAGCCGGGTCGGCCTTGGCAGCCGCTTCAGCTTTCTCATCCCGAGCCGTATGGTGGTGATTAAATAGTCTTTTATGGCAATGAGTTAGCTGCAAAAAGAGGGCCTTTGAACGGGCCCTCTTTTCATTTGTTCAAATCTGTCGCCATGTCATTAAAGTGTCACATTAAATCCATAAATTTGTCACTGCCAGGTCAGATACTGGCGCCGTCTTAAGAACGGACCTTCTGTAACTTTGGAGAGATTGGATGAAACTCAACAAACTGGCTGGTGTAATCGGATTCACCGCAGCAACCCTGTTTTCTGTCAGCGCCCTGGCTGCCGGTGTGGATAAAGACCTGCCGGATTACACACCGACCAGCGGCATTTCGGGCAACCTGTCCTCTGTCGGCTCTGACACCCTGGCCAACATGATGACCCTGTGGGCCGAAGAATTTAAGCGCTTGTACCCCAACGTCAACGTGCAGATCCAGGCCGCCGGTTCTTCTACCGCCCCGACTGCCCTGACCGAAGGTGTTGCCCAGTTCGGCCCGATGAGCCGTGCCATGAAGGCCGGTGAAGAGGAAGCATTCGAGAAGCGTTACGGCTACAAGCCGACTGCCATCCGCGTTGCAGTCGATGCCCTGGCTGTGTTCGTCAACAAGGACAACCCCATCAAGGGGCTGACCATGCCGCAGATCGACGCCATTTTCTCCAGCACCCTCAAGTGCGGCGAAGCCAAGGCTGCCACCAAGTGGTCTGATCTGGGTCTGGACGGCAACTGGTCCTCTAAGGATCTGCAACTGTTCGGTCGCAACTCCGTATCCGGTACCTACGGTTACTTCAAGGAGCACGCCCTGTGTAACGGCGACTTCAAGAGCGGCGTGAACGAGCAGCCGGGTTCTGCTTCCGTGGTGCAGTCTGTCTCTGCCTCCCTGAACGGCATCGGCTACTCCGGTATCGGTTATGTCACCTCCGGCGTGCGTGCAGTACCGCTCTCCAAAGATGGCAAGACCTTCATCGAAGCAACCTCCGATAACGCCATCACCGGCAAGTATCCGCTGTCACGCTTCCTGTACGTTTACGTGAACAAGCATCCGAACAAGCCGCTCTCCCCGATGGAGCAAGAGTTCGTCAAGATGATGCTCTCCAAAGCAGGCCAGAACATCGTTGCCAAAGATGGCTACGTGCCGGTGCCGGCCAAGGTGGTACAGGCTGACCTGAAAAAGCTGGGTATCATGTAACTGCCCGCAGTCAGCATGCCCTGATAAAACGAGCCCCAAGCGGGCTCGTTTTGTTTTTGGCGGCTGTCAGTTTTGTTAATAGCGCAGGATGGATATTTTTCCGCCAGCCGGGGGCTGGCTCCCTTGCGTAGCCGGGCGGCATTTCCGAGAATAGGGCAACGTTATGGCAAAGGATCCCTTCATGATTGCGTCCCTCACCAAGTTTGGCATGGTAGCCCTCTGTAGTTCCCTGCTGGTCGCCTGCGCCCAGTCGCCGACCGGCCGCAGCCAGATGCTGCTCTACTCTCCCCAGCAGATGAACCAGCTGGGCGCCGACTCCTTCGAGCAGATGAAGAAGCAGGAGAAGGTGAGCAAGGATGCCAAACTCAACGCCTATGTCTCCTGTGTCGCCAAGGCGGTGACCGCCCAGGTGCCGGCCAGCTATGGCATCACCAACTGGGAAGTGGTGGTGTTTGACTCCAAACAGGTCAACGCCTTCGCCCTGCCCGGCGGCAAGATCGGGGTCTACAGCGGCCTGCTCAAGGTGGCCAAGAATCAGGATCAGTTGGCGACCGTCATCGGTCACGAGCTGACTCACGTACTGGCCCAGCACTCCAACGAACGACTCTCGCGCAGCCAGCTGGCGGGGATCGGTCTGGCGGCCGCCGACATTGCCATGGGCACCAGCGAGTACCGCGGCGCCACCATGGCCGCCCTTGGCCTCGGGGTCGAGGTGGGGGTGATGTTGCCCTATGGCCGTACTCAGGAGAGCGAAGCGGATCGGCTGGGGCTTGAGCTGATGGCGCGCGCCGGGTTCAATCCGGCCGAGGCAATCCCCCTGTGGCAAAACATGAGTGCCGCCGCCGGTGGCAACACGCCGCCGCAACTGCTCTCCACCCACCCGAGCAACGAGAACCGGATCGCCGAGTTGCAGGCGCAACAGGCGCAAGTGCTGCCGCTCTATGAGCAGGCCCGCGCCAACGGTCTGGTGCCCCAATGCAAGGCATAAGCCTGCGCATGGCGCGCAGCGATGATGCCGCCGCCATGACGGTGATGCAGCGAGCCAGCTGGCTCGCTGCCTATGGCCAGGTGCTCGGTGCTGACCTGCTGGAGCAGCTGGACGTCACCGCCCATCTGCAGATTTGGCAGAGCCGTCTGGCCGAGCCGGGCCCAAGGCCCATGCTGCTTTGTCTCGATGAGGTGGTGATTGGCCTGCTCTACTGGCAACCACAACAGGAAGCGGGACAGAGCCATGCCCTGATCCGCGCTTTTTACCTCCATCCCGACCACTGGCGACAAGGCTATGGCAAACGGCTGTGGCAGGCGGTGGCGATGCAGATGCGCCGCGCCGGCTGCCATAGCGTCAAATTGTGGCTGCTCGATGGCAACCACATTGGCGAGGGATTCTACCTGCGCCGCGGCTTCGTCTTTGATGGTGCAGAGCGCACCCTGATAAGCCTCGGGCAGCCCTGCCTGCAGCGACAAATGAGCCGTTTGCTCTGATCACTCTCCCGTTTTTCGCCTTCGGTCACTTTATTTTTTTTGCGAATTAATACAATGTCCCCCTTGAAACAGAGTTGGATAAACACGGGCTGACAAGGGAGTGCTGGCATGTATTACGGCTTTGATATCGGTGGCACCAAGATCGCCTTCGCGGTCTATGACGGTGCATTGAACCTCTGCCACGAGGAGCGCATGAGCACCCCTGGCAACGATTATGAGGGGCTGCAGCAGCTGATCCACTCCCGGGTCGAGCAGGCGGATGCCCGCTTCGGCGCACGGGGCTCGGTCGGCATCGGTTTCCCCGGTGTCATCAACAGCCAGGATCACAGCATAGTGGCGGCCAATCTTCCCTCCATCAATGGTCGCCATCTGGGCGCCGATCTGGCCGAACTGCTGGAGCGGCCGGTCAAGGTGGATAACGACGCCAACTGCTTCCTCTGGTCCGAAGTGCATCAAGGGGCAGCCGACGGCGCCGGCAGTGCGCTCGGTGTCACCATCGGCACCGGTATCGGCGGCGCCGTCTATCTGGCGGGCAAGCTTATTCAGGGGCGCAACTGGCTGGCTGGCGAGATTGGTCATTACCCCTTGCCTGCGACCATGCTGATGAAGTACCCCGAGTTGCCCCGTCCCCGTTGCGGCTGCGGCCGTCTGGTCTGTTTTGAAACCTATGCCTCCGGCACCGGTCTGGAGCGTCTCTATCACCATTTCCATGGCCAGCGCGCCACGGGTCACCAGATTGTGGGACGCTTCGAGGCCCATGAACCCCATGCGGTCGAGACGGTCGACTGCTGGCTGGAGATCATGGCCGCCGGGCTTGCCACCGCCATTTCGGTGATTGATCCCGAGGTGGTGGTATTGGGGGGCGGCCTGAGCGGCCTGCCCGCCCTCTATGAACAGCTGCCGCTGCGTCTGCCCGGTCACTTGCTGCCCGGGGTCGCCCTGCCCGAGATCCGCCAGGCCCGCTTCGGCGGCGCCGGCGGTGTACGCGGCGCAGCCTTGCTCAATCTATGAGATCAGATGTGGGGTCTGATCTCCCCGAAAAAGGAGTCCTCATGACCCGTCTTGAAATCTGTATCGACAACCTGGAATCCCTGTTCACCGCCCAGCAATCCGGGGCGGATCGCATCGAGCTCTGCTCTGCGCTGGGTCTGGGCGGCCTGACCCCCTCCTACGGTTTTATGCAGCAGGCGGCCCGCCATGCCACCGTGCCGGTTTATGCCATGATCCGCCCGCGCGCCGGGGATTTTTGTTTCAACGACGGCGAGTTCGAGATGATGCTGCAAGATATCGCGGCGGCCCGCTCTGCCGGTCTGCAAGGGGTGGTGGTCGGTTTGCTGGATGAGGAGGGGCGGGTGCCTGCCGCCAAGCTCAAACAGCTGGTGGATGCCGCCGGCCCCCTGGGGGTCACCTTCCATCGCGCCATCGACCTCTCCTCCGACTGGCGCCTCGATCTGCAGACCATAGTTGCTGCCGGTTGCGAGCGCATTCTGAGCTCGGGCCATGCGCCGACCGCGCTGGCGGGGCTGGAGACCCTGCAGGAGATGCAGCAGGCGCTGGCGGGGCGTGCCAGCCTGATGCCGGGGGCCGGGGTCAATGCCGACAACGTGCGTACCATCATCGAGTTCACCGGGGTGAGCGAAGTGCATATGTCCGGCATGGGCTGGCGCGGTGGCATGGTGCCGCACGGAGTGAATATGGGCACTTCGGATGATGGTCGGGTCAATATCACCGATGGCGCCAAGGTGGCTGCGGTCAGAGCCCTGCTGGATCGCGGTTAAGCAGATCGCCGCCGTTGGGCGGCGTTCATCCGCATCTTGTGTGAAGTTCCTCCCACTGACGGGGAAATCAGGGGCGCCCCGGCAGCACCCCGGCCAAAAGTCTGATATTATCCCGCCTCTTTACTACATGGATCTGGAGCAACATCTCAATGTCCCAATACGACTCTATCGAACAGAAGGCCAGCTATGGCATCGGCCGCAACATGGGGGATCAGCTGGCGCAGCAAGCTTTCGCCGGTCTGGATATCCCGGCCCTGCAACAAGGTCTGGCAGATGCCCTGAATGGTCTGGAGTTCGCGGTCAGCCGTGACGATATCAATGATGCCTTCCAGGTGATCACTGCGCGTATGCAAGAAGAGCAGGAAGCCGCCGCCAAGGCCGCTGCTGCTGACGGCGAAGCCTTCTTGGCTGATAACGCCAAGCGCGCTGAAGTGAAGGTGACCGACTCCGGTCTGCAGTACGAAGTGCTGGTAGAAGGCAACGGTGCCGTTCCGGTAGCCGGTCAGTCCGTGCGTGTGCACTACCACGGTACCTTCACCCACGGTGGCGTATTCGACAGCTCCGTTGCTCGCGGCCAGCCAGCTGAATTCCCGGTGACCGGCGTGATTGCTGGCTGGGTTGAAGCGCTGCAGCTGATGCCGGTTGGTTCCAAGTGGAAGCTCTACATCCCCCACGATCTGGCCTACGGTGCTCGTGGTGCCGGTTCCATCCCGCCCTACTCTGCACTGGTATTTGAAGTCGAGCTGCTGGACATCCTGTGATCCTGCTGGCTTGATGCAAACGGCGACCCTCGGGTCGCCGTTTGTTTTTGGGCTATGTGATAGACAGTATTTGTCGCGGTCAGTAGGTTGGATAGCAGAAAAGGGCGGCTTTTTTGCGCTATTGACTGGTTTTTTCAGAAACGGGAACAGGCATACTGCGACTCATTAGAGAGGATAAGGAGAACCCGATGAGCAATAAGATGAAGAATGTAGCGGGGCTTGCTCTGTTGCTGCTAAGCATTCCGGCCAGTGCCGACGCCATGCGCTGCAAGAATGCCCTGATCAGCGAGGGTGACAGCACCGCCGAGATGCTGCTCAAGTGCGGCGAGCCGATGTTGCGGGAGGATATTACCCGTAACGAGGAGAATCTGCACGGCACTGTGGTTGAGGTCAAATATGGCGAACGCTGGACCTACAACTTCGGCAAGAACGAGTTCATGCGCTTCGTGACGGTACGCAATGGAAAGGTGACTGACATCGAAAACGGCCCGCGCGGCCAGTAGCCGGCGGGCAAAGCATGGATGCACAACAGACAGTAGGGCAAGACCCTTTGACTCACATGTCCGGCAAGGGGTCGCGGTGACCAAGTTGTCTGACAGCCAGATTGATCTGGCGAGCCAGTCTTAGCCGCTGGCGGCAGGTCAGGCCATGGAGGCTGATCCTGCCCGCGTTGAATTCAAATGTCCCCAGCGACTCGATGGCAAAATAGCCTCGATGAAAGCTCTTGATGTAGCGAGCGATCTGCCGTGGGGATAACTGCTTGAATACCTTCATCACACGGTTCCCTGATTGCCTGGACAGGGCACACTATGGTGTCGGTCGATGACACTGATATGACGGTTTATAAAGATTTGCATGAATCCTTATTTTGCCAGTGAGTTCGGCAAATTGACGGCGTCATCGAAAAAGTTGTGCCATGACAAACCACCGCACCGATATACTGCGGGCTTGAATGGAACAAATAAAAGGGCCTGTGCGTGGAATGGGTTGATGTGGTGGACGGGAACAACCGGGTGATTGGCGTGGCCGAGCGAGCCAAGGTGCGGCGGGAGAATCTCTGCCATCGTGCTAGCTATATTCTGGTGCTCGACGACGCGGATCGGATCCTGGTGCAGCGACGCACCCTCAGCAAGGATTTCTGCCCCGGCATGCTGGATGCCTGCGCCGGTGGCGTGGTCACCACCGGTGAGGAGATGGAGCGCTCCGCCCGGCGCGAGCTGGCCGAAGAGCTGGGGATTATGGATGTTCCTCTGCAGGGCTTTGGCAGCTTTTATGCGGAAGGGGAGGGCTACCGGGTCTGGGGCGGCCTCTTCAGTTGCCGTTATCAGGGGCCGCTGCAGTTGCAGGCCGAAGAGGTTAGCGCGGTGCACTGGATGAGCCTGGCCGAGATTGCCGAGCGCGCCAGCGAATTTACCCCCGACTCCCTGCTCGCCATCGCCACCTGGCAGGCGAGACGCTGACCAACTTCATATATCCTCTTCTCCAGAGACAAGACGGGCAGCCTGATGGCTGCCCGTCTGCCTTTGTGCATTTACTGGGTCTGCTACACCAGCTTGAGGCGCCGGTTGGTGCGCCCGCAAGCGCTCGGCTTGGCGAGCCAGTGCCCTTGCCAGTCGGTGGCCAGACGCAACAATGGATACTCCAGATCGAGCCGGGTCACCACCAGCTGGCCGGTCTCGTCGCCACTCACGGGATTGCCGCTGGCGGGAGCGATGATTTCGACGATGCAGCTCTCGTTGACGATAAAGCCCTGACCGGGCTGACTCTCGTAGGCCACTACCCCCACATCCTGCCACACCAGACAGTTGAGGGCCGCAATGCCATGAATGGCGCGCAGTGGTGCCGTTTCAGGATGGGTGGCTTCGCACAGTAGGGCGCGGCGCAGCGAGTCGCTCGGGATCTCCGCCGCCTCGGCCGCTTCCAGCAGGTCGAGCAGGGTGACCAGCGGGCCGACATAGCCGGTGGGTTGATAGCGCAGCAGTGCCTCCAGCTGGCGCTGGGTATCGTGGGGGCCGCAGGGTACCACT
This sequence comes from Aeromonas sp. Y289-2, assembly GCF_027705925.1. Classification (NCBI taxonomy): domain Bacteria; kingdom Pseudomonadati; phylum Pseudomonadota; class Gammaproteobacteria; order Aeromonadales; family Aeromonadaceae; genus Aeromonas; species Aeromonas sp. Y289-2. The sequence goes on along the minus strand of NZ_JAPDCH010000005.1, from coordinate 73,535 downwards.
GGAGCCCCAAGTTGGCGGGCGCCGTTATCGAAGATAAAGGCGGTGGGGCCAGCATGATAGTCGTGGCCGTTGAGCATCACTTCCCCCGCCTTGAAGCCGGCGGCAAACAGCGCCCGGGCGGCGCCCCACCAGTCTGCCCCGGCATATTCGGGGATGGCCAGCTGGCCCGGACAGGAGAAGACCCGCAGCGCCTGACTGGCGGGGCGGCCGGTGAGACCGGCAAAGGGGGGATGAGCCTGCTGGGCGGCAAAGAGTTCTTTGCTGTCGAGCAGTGGCAGGGTGGCCAGCTCTGCCAGATCCTCGAGGCGACACTGGCGATAGGCGCTGGAGTAACCGGCGCAATATTGACTGACATGGGTAAGCTGATGATTGAGCTGGTCCAGTTGCTGCTGTTCGCGCATGGCGGGGGGACGAATTTCCAGACCATCGTAATAGTGTTGCATGGGGCCTCCTGGCGCCGTGAAACCAGCTCAAGAGTAGTCTGCCCAAGGGGAAAATGCCTGCCGCTATCCATGGTCAGGCTCAGAGCCGCTGTTAGGCGGCATCGTCACTCTGGGATAAACTGGCGACTTCCCATCACGACTCAGGACGAGAAATCATGATTGCTGTAGGACAACCCCTGCCTGCTGGCGAATTTACCTTTATCACCGCCGAGGGCAAGCAGCAGCGGGATAGCAAGACGCTGTTCGCCGGTAAAAAAGTAGTGCTGTTTGCGGTACCCGGCGCCTTTACTCCCACCTGCTCCAATGCCCATCTGCCCGGTTATGTGGTGCTGGCCGATCAGTTTATGGCCAAAGGGGTGGATGCCATCTGCTGTCTGTCGGTCAACGACGCTTTCGTGATGCGGGCCTGGCAGACGGCCCAGAATGCAGAGGCGATCACCATGCTGGCGGATGGCGATGGCAGCTGGACCCGGGCGCTGGGCCTGGCCAAGGATACCGGTGCCTTTGGCGGCATCCGCGCCCAGCGCTTTGCGTTGATCGCCAACGATGGTGTGGTCGAGCAGCTGTTTTTGGAGGAGCCGGGCAAGTTCGAGGTCTCCGATGCCGCGAGCCTGCTGGCTGCACTGTGAGATGTTAATCACGGTTTGATTTCCCCTTGAAATGGGAGGTGGCACAGCTACACTGGCGCCACTTTCCCATGGTGCCTGCCCGTTTGGGCTGGCGCTTCGTTGCAGATCACAAGAGATGAAGACCCTATGACCCTGGCTTTTGTTGCCCTGATTGCCGGACTGGCGCTGCTGGTCTGGAGTGCAGACAAGTTTGTCGATGGCGCTGCCGCCACCGCCCGTTATGCGGGGATGCCGCCGCTGCTGATCGGCATGGTGATCATCGGTTTTGGTACCTCGGCCCCGGAGATGGTGGTCTCGGCGCTGGCGGCGTCCCAGGGCAATCCCGGGTTGGCGCTCGGTAATGCCTATGGCTCCAACATCACCAATATCGCGCTGATCCTGGGTCTGACGGCACTGATCAGCCCTATCGCGGTAGCTTCTCAGGTAGTGCGCAAGGAGATCCCCATTCTGCTTGGTATTACCCTGCTCTCCGGCGCCCTGCTGATTGATGGTCATCTGGGCCGGATGGATGCGGTCATTCTGGGGGCCGTCTTCGTTGCCCTGATGGGCTGGTCTATCTGGGCTGGCATGAATGGCAAGGGAGATGCGCTGGATACCGAGACCGCCGAGGATATCGAGAGCGAGGGGATGTCCCTCAAGAGCGCTATCTTCTGGCTGGTGGTCGGGCTGGTGCTGCTGATCGGTGCTTCCCGCCTGCTGGTCTGGGGGGCGGTGACCATCGCTCAGGCGCTCGGCATCAGCGATCTGGTGATTGGTCTCACCATAGTCGCGGTGGGAACCTCCCTGCCGGAGCTGGCCTCGTCCCTCATCGCCATTCGCAAAAACGAGCATGATCTGGCCCTTGGCAACGTGCTCGGCTCCAACCTGTTCAACACCCTGGCGGTGGTGGGGATTGCGGCGGGCATCCACCCGCTCGATGTGGCGCCGGAGGTGCTCACCCGTGACTGGAGCATCATGATGGGGCTGACCCTGCTGCTGCTGGTGATGTGTCTGGGCCGCAAGGGGCAGGGCCGTATCAACCGGTTGGAGGGGGGCGTGCTGCTCACCTGCTTCGTCGCCTACACCGGCTGGCTGCTGACCAGTCAGTTTATCTGATAGAGGTTGGTGAAATGATAGAGGGGGAAGCTCAAGCTTCCCCCTCTTGTTTTTGCCCAGTGAACCTGTTGGCGAGCGGTGTGCTCAGGCTACTGCCACCAGCTTCTGCCCCTTCTGGCTGCTGTCCAGAATGAGGATGCTGGCCTTGGGGAAGAAGTTGAAGGTGGAGGCGGAGGCCCAGGTGTAGGCGCCCATCACCTTGCCAACCACCAACTCGCCGATAGCCAGATCCGGCAGCATGATGCCATCGCGGATCACATCCACGCTGTCGCAGGTGGGGCCGGAGAGCACCGAGTTGTGCTGCTCGCCACAGGCATAAGGCGTGCTCACCGGATAGGTAACGTGGTCATAGAGCTGGCCGTTGTAGCTGCCGTAGAGACCGTCATCTAGGTAGTACCAGATTTTGTCGCCGCGGTGGGCCTTGCCCATCACGCTTGAAACCGAAGTCATGGCCGGCGCGCTGATAAAGCGGCCCGGTTCGGCAATCTTCTGCACGGTAGCGGGCAACTTGGCCAGCGCTTCGCGGATCGGCGCGCAGAAGCCGTCGATATCGAACTCGCCCCCCTCATAATCGACCGGGAAACCGCCACCGATATCCAGCACCCAGGGCTTGAGCCCGAGCGCCCAAGCCTGCTCCATGATCTCGCGGCAGGCGTCGATGGCCTGCACATGGCGACGGGCATGAGGTACCTGGGAGCCGACGTGGAACGACAGCCCCATCACCTTGATCCCCTTGGCGTGGGCCAGTTGCAACAGCGGCAGCGCCTGCTCCGGAGTGCAGCCGAACTTCTTGGAGAGATCGACCTTGGTCTCGGGGTTGGGGAAGCTGACCCGCAGCAGCAGTTTCACTTCGTCCTTGTAGGGAATGAACTTTTCCAGCTCCAGCGGGTTGTCGTAGACAAACACGGTGCAGCCGAACTCCAGCGCGTAACGGATATCGCTGTCGCGCTTGATGGGATGGGTATGAATGCAACGTCCCGGGCGAACCCCCTGACTGCGCACCAGATCCACTTCGCCATTGGTGGCCAGATCGAAACAGGCCCCCTCTTCCTTCAAGACAGAGACCACCGCCTCATGGGGCAGGGGTTTGAGTGCATAGTGCAATCGTACATCGGGCAGAGCGGCGGCCAGGGCCCGATACTGTTTGCGGACGGCTGCCTTGTCGAGCAGCAGCAGGGGGGAACCGAATTGTTCAACCAGCTGACGGTACTCTTGTGCGACCACATCTTTTGCAACCAGGGTCTCGTTCATTCTCTTTTGGTCATCCTTAGGGGGCGTGATATGCCCAAGCCATATGCGATTGAACCGGCGACGGCCGGGTCAGGCGAGCGGTCCGGTGGGACCAACCGAACACAGTGCATAAATTGATGGCAAAGTGCTTGGTTATGCAGCGGATTATCGGCTTATTGATTCTGTGTGCAAGCGTTTTGATTGGATATGTCGGCAAGATTTTCTTGGCGAAACGAGAGGGATCACTGTTCTCTATCCGCCATTTTTCCCGTTTGGGCCACATTTGATCCGTGAGCGCCTAACTTGTTGATAGTTAACTAACATTTAACATTCTTGCCGCGGTTCTGGCGGTCACTAAAAAAATATAAATGGGGGCGGCCAAGTGCGAGACAGCTCACATTTTTTGGATTAACATGCCGACTTCCTAATCCAAACTAGTTCGGATGAAGGTAGCAGGAGAGCGATGGGCAACCATCCACCGAAGAAGTGAATCTTTCAGGTACCGGGCAACCGGTGTGGACTGCTACTGGACGATACTCTGGAGAGACCCGTTAAATCGGGCGCCGAAGGAGCAAGGCACCATGGCTACCCGCAAGGGCAGGCTGGCGCCGGAAACTCTCAGGCAAAAGGACAGAGGGGATGGGATGGTTGTACCTGGGCTTGGCCCGCATCCGATCGCCTCTGGCCGATCGCGACACCTATGGGAAGATCATCCTTCTCCTCCTTAATTTCTGTTTCTTAAGGAGGATGCATGTCATCAATTCAATCGGCGTTAACCGCCATCGATAGCTTTATCTGGGGGCCGCCCCTGCTGATCCTGCTGGTCGGGACCGGTATCTATCTCACCCTGCGTCTGGGTCTGCTTCAGGTGGTGCGCTTGCCGCTCGCTCTGCGGCTGGTTTTTGGTCGCGATCAGGGGCAGGGCAAGCAGGGGGATGTCTCCAGCTTCGGCGCCCTCTGTACCGCCCTCTCTGCCACCATCGGTACCGGCAACATCGTCGGGGTGGCTACCGCCATCAAGCTCGGCGGCCCCGGTGCCCTGTTCTGGATGTGGATGGCGGCGCTGTTCGGCATGGCCACCAAGTACGCCGAGTGTCTGCTGGCGGTGAAATATCGCGAGCAGGATGCCAACGGCCAGATGGCGGGTGGCCCCATGTACTATCTGGAGAAGGGGCTCGGTTCCAAGCCGCTCGCCAAGCTGTTTGCCCTGTTCGGCATCGGCGTGGCTTTCTTCGGCATCGGCACCTTCCCGCAGGTCAATGCCATCTCCGACGCCATGAGCCTCTCCTTCTCGGTGCCCCGTGAGGCGACCGCCGTGGTGCTGACCCTGATCGTGGCGCTGGTGACCCTGGGGGGGATCAAGTCCATCTCCAGTGTGTCGAGCAAGGTGGTGCCCTTCATGGCCATCTTCTACATCGTCGCCTGTCTGGGTGTGCTGGTGAACAACGCCAGCGCCCTGCCCGATGCCGTCATGCTGGTTATCGAGAGTGCCTTCACTGGCCATGCGGCGGCCGGCGGCTTCGTCGGTGCCAGCATCATGCTGGCTATTCAGTCCGGGGTGGCGCGCGGGGTTTTCTCCAACGAGTCAGGTCTGGGCTCTGCGCCCATCGCGGCGGCGGCAGCCAAGACCGATTCGTGCGTGGAGCAGGGGCTGGTCTCCATGACAGGTACCTTCATCGACACCATCATCATCTGCACCATGACCGGCCTGACCCTGGTGGTCACAGGCGTGTGGAGCGGCGATGCAAGCGGCGCCGCCATGACCAGTCTGGCCTTTGCCCAGGGGCTCGATGCCCATGTTGGCCAGTATCTGGTGAGCATTGGCCTGCTGTTCTTCGCCTTTACCACCATCCTTGGCTGGAACTACTACGGCGAGCGCTGCACCGAATACCTGTTCGGGGTGAAGGCGATCAAGCCCTATCGTCTGGTCTATCTGGCGCTGGTAGCGAGCGGTGCTTTCCTCCATCTGGACATGATTTGGCTGCTGGCCGATATCGTTAACGGCCTGATGGCGGTGCCCAACCTCATCGGCCTGATTGGTTTGCGCCATGTGGTGATCGCCGAGACCCGCGCCTACTTTAGCCGGGATCTGGATAGCGAAGCCGAGCCGGAGCCGCAGACGGCCTGAACGCCTCGGCCCGTTTCACGCTCCCCTTGAAAAGAACAAGCCACGACTCCAGTCGTGGCTTTTTTGTGCGCTGTGTCTATGGACGGGGACTTTCCCTCTCCCTTCGGGATAAGGTCAGGATGAGGGGGATAGCCCCTCGCTCAGCAGGCTATCCAGACGTGCTCGCACTTTCTCCACCAGTGCCTGATTGCTACCGCGCCAATCGATGCAGCTTGCCAGCGTGGTGGAGGTTCCCGCCATAAAACGCAGCTCGCCGCCCGCCAATTCGTAGAAGCGGCTCGCCATCTTGGTTCCCTCATCCACATCACCCGCCACCAGCAGCATGGCTTGCGCCAGCACGGCGCCCTGATGATCCTGCCCCGGCGCCAGCCAGCGCTGGGCAGTGCCGGTGATCTTGCGTCCCCCGATCACCAGATTGTACTGACCATCGCAAAAGGAGCCGGGCACGAAGTCATAGCTTCCCTCAAGGCCGTACTCCGCCAATAGGGTCAGCAGCGGCGCCCCCAGCAGCCGGTAGTAGTGGGCGAGATCTGTGGTGGTGCGGGGCAGCAGCAGGGATAGGTTGAGGATCCCCGCCCCGTGGGGCACGGCGGTGCCACCGCTGTCGCGCACATGTACCGGCCAGCCTTCATCTGCAAGTTGCTGGCAGGCGGTTTCGTAACGGGGGAGGCGGGTATCTTTGCGAGTGACAATCAGGCATTGGGGCGCCTGCCACAGGTGAGCGCGGGGCTGGCCGTCATGGGCACAGTCGCGCAGCCAGTGCTGCTCTTGCGCCAGTATCTGTGCGGGTGAATCGGTATCGGGGAGGGGGGAGAGCAAGCGATAGGGCATGGCGGCATCCTCAAAAAAGGCTGCCCAGCACACTACCCGTGGCGACTGGCAAGGTAAAGCCCCGCAGTGCGGGGCTGTTTGCTATCGGTAGACGGTGTCTCAGGAGTGGCGCGCTTCGCGCTTGGGCAGCAGCAGGTTGAGCACGATGGCGGTAATGCCACCGGTGGCGACGCCGTAGGAGAGTACGCTCTTGGCCAGCTCCGGCAGGTGTTGCAGCACTTCCGGCACCTGTGCGACCCCCAGCCCCATGGCCAGCGACACCGCCAGGATCATCAGGGCGCGGCGATCCAGCTCCTCGCGGGCAATGATGCGCACGCCAGCGGCGGCGATGGTGCCGAACATGACGATGGTCGCTCCGCCCAGCACGGGCTCGGGGATCTGCTGTACCAGGCTGGCGACCGCCGGGAACAGGCCGAGCAGGGCCAGCATGGCGGCGATAAAGAGCCCGACGTGACGGCTGGCGACGCCGGTCAGCTGAATGACGCCGTTATTCTGGGCGAAGGTGGACATGGGGAAGGTGGAGAAAACCGCTGCCAGCATGGAGTTGGCACCATCGGCCAGCACGCCGCCTTTGATCCGCGCCATATAGACAGGCCCTTCCAGTGGCTCGCCGGAGATATCCGAGGTGGCGGTCATGTCGCCGATCGCTTCGAGCGCCGTCACCACGAAGATGATGGCGAGCGGCACGAACAGCTGCCAGTCAAAGCCGAGACCGTAGTGGAGCGGAATGGGCACCATCACCAGCGGGCCGTCGAAGGTGGGGGCGCTCACTTTGCCCAGCAACAGCGCCACGGCATAGCCCGCCAGCATGGCGATCATGATGGCGGAGAGGCGCAACCAGGGGTTGCGACTGCGTTGCAGCAACACGATAAGGCCGAGCACCAGCAGGGAGAGGAAGAGGTTGGTGTGACTGGCGAAGCTGCCATCAGAGAGGGCTGCATAACCGCCGCCCATGCTGATCAGGCCCACTTTGATCAGGGTCAGACCGATCAGCAGCACCACTATGCCGGTCACCAGCGGGGTGATGATCCGTTTCACCAGATGGAGGAAGCGGCTCATCACCACGATAGTGAGTGCGGCAACCATCATGGTGCCGAACAATGTGCCCAACAGATCCTCGGTGGGCATGGCGGCCTGCTTGAGGGCGAGACCGGAGGCGATGATGGGGCCGAGGAAGTTGAAGCTGGTGCCCTGTACCGAGAGCAGGCCGGAACCGATGGGGCCGAAGCGGCGGGTTTGAATGAAGGAGGCTATGCCGGACATGACCAGCGACATGGAGACGATATAACGGGTGTCGGCGGCAGGGAGGCCGAGGGCATTGGCGATAATCAGGGGCGGGGTAATGATGGCGACAAACATGGCGAGCATATGCTGCAGGGCGGCGAACAGCGTCTGGGGCAGAGGCGGGACATCCTCTATGCCATAGACCAGTTCGCTATGGGCTCGCCTGGGTGGATGTGCCTCTCGATTGGCGCGTGTGACAGCAGCCTGTTCCATAAGTACCTCGAATTGTGTGGGGAGGGGGAGAAAATTGGGCGCTATTGTAGTGATTGAAATGAGGCTGACCAGCGCTAATTATGCAAAAAAAGGTTTATTTTTTGATGGGTTGAAACGTTTGCGCGCTGCGATTATCATCTGTCGGTTTGTGTGACCGACCTCTCCTTTTTATTCTCCCCGCTAATGACATTTTTACCACTTTGTAGGTGTAGAATGAGCCCTCAGTATTCATCGTGGAGACTCTGGATGCTCAAGTTGTCAGAGTTCTGGAGTGCGAGGGTTCACTCCGAAGACTTTACTCGTACTCGCATGGGCTTTATGACGGTGCGTTTGCGCCTGCTGACCTGCTTGCTGATGCTCGGATTGCCCGCCTGGGCCGTGGTGGATTGGTTGACCTTGCCCGCCGTTCATTTCGAGCAGCTGTTCCAAGCCAGGATCTTCTGCACCCTGGCGCTCTCGCCACTTATTCCGCTCTCGTATCTCATCCACTTCAAGCGGGAACGGATGAAGCTAGCCCTTGGCTACCTGATGGCCGTGATGATGCTCTTCTCCCTCTTCTGCCTGAACAGCTTTGGCGCCGGACAGGAGTTGCAGGCGGGCTATGCGGCCTTTCCCTATCTGCTGATCACCCTGTTTGCCATCTTCCCCATCCCCCTCTCCCTCGGCTTGCAACTGGCTGGTGTGGTGCTGGTGACCATGCTGCTGGGCCACTGGCTGCTGGTGGGCCAGAGCATCTGGAGTCAGGCCACCCTGAATCAGGTGTGGGTGCTCGGCATGTTTACCATGGCCAGCTGCTGGGTGCAGTGCGGCCAGCTCAACATGCTGCTGCGGCTCTATCGGGAATCGACCACCGATGAGCTGACCGGCATGATGAACCGCCGCCTGCTGATGAAGCAGCTGGAGCAGGCCAGAATCCGGCTGCAACTCAAGAAGAAGCCCTTTGCGGTGATGCTGCTGGATCTCGATCGCTTCAAGCGGATCAACGATATCTACGGCCATCTGGCGGGGGATGCGGTGCTCAAGGAGGTGGCTACCACCCTGGGGGAGCAGCTGGAGCCTGACATGGTGCTGGGGCGTTATGGTGGTGAAGAGTTTGCCATCCTGATGCACAACTGCGCCGATCCGGCGCTGGCGAGCAAAATGGCCGAGCGGCTGCGTATTGCTGTCGAGGCGCGGCTGGTGAAGAGTCCCACCTCAGACGAATTGCTGGAAGTGACGGTGAGTATCGGAATTGCCATGGCTCGTTCCGATGACACCATCGATATTCTGATCAACCGTGCCGACGAGTGTCTCTATCAGGCCAAGATGGCGGGACGCAACTGCTTGGTGGTCGAGGGTCAGAACCGCGCAAAAACAGATGCCGCCTGAGGGCGGCATCCTGTTGGCAATGTGCTGGTGCGATCAGGCCAGCTTGTACTTGCCGGAGAGCTGCTGAGCCAGCAGCTTGAACATGTTGAAGACCGCCATGGTCTTGCCGGTCGGGGTACCATCTTCGGCGAGGAAATACTCGCCCTTGAACACCAGAATATCCCCCTTCTGCTCCACCGAATCGGCGCGCATACCGTGGATGAAGTCTTCATGCTCTTTGATGATCTTGTTGGCCATCTCAAGCAGGGCCGTCTCGGTGATCAGCTCTTTCTGTGGTTGCATGCTCGTCTCCTTAAACGACTACTGGACAGGGAAACCGTGGATCCCTGTCTCTGATTGAAGAGGCGCCCAGCATACTGCAAACAGGGTTTTTCTGTCATTGATATGACCCCGATTTGTGGCTGTTTATCCGATCACCAGATTCTTCAACCAGCAGCGTTGGCGAATACGGCGCTGCACCAGCAACACCTTGCTGAGCTCCTCCAGCAAGACCACCGCCACCACCCAGGAGAGGGGCCAGCCGAGCAGCGTGACCGCCACCCAAGCGAGCGGGATGCCGATGCACCACATGCCGACGATGTCGATAAAGATGCTGTAGTTCACATCACCGCCAGAGCGCAGCACCCCGATGATCCCCACCATGTTGAACACCTTGAGCAGCATCCCGAGGCACATGATGCCGAGCACCTGTCCCGCTTCCATCATCAGCTCGGGGGGCAGGTTGCCGACCCACTGCAGCAGGTTGGCTTGCAGCAGCCAGACGATGATCCCCACCAGTAGCGCGCCAATCGGTGCCAGCAGCAGGAACAGCTGGGAGTGCTGCCAGGCGACCTCGTACTCCTCGGCCCCGAGCCGGTGACCGAGCAGGGTGGAGCAGGCCACCGCCAGTCCGAAGAAGAGGGAGATAAGGATGCTCTCCAGGGTGCCGAGGGTGGTCATGATGGCCAGCGAGTCAGTGCCAAGATGGGCGTAGAGAAAGCCGTAAATCAGCATGCCGAAGGCCCAGAGGCCGTCGTGGAATAGCAGCGGCAGGGCGATCAGGGTAAAGCGCACCACCTCCTTGCGCTTGAAGGCGGCCAGCCAGTCTGGTGCGCGCGGGATCAGGCGCGCCTCATAACGCTTTACGTAGAGCAGCAGCAGGGCTGTCTGCAGCAGTCGGGAAATGGTGGTGCCCCAGGCCGAACCGGCCACCCCCATTGCCTCGAAGCCGAAGTGACCGAAGATGAGGGCGTAGTTGAGGATGACGTTGGCGATGATGGCGATAATGCCGATGCGGGTCGGCGCTGCGGCATTGCCGACCGAGCGCAGGGCTGACTCCAGCGGCACTACGATGGCGGTACAGAGGATGGTGGCGCCGGTGATCATCAAGAATTGATCCGCCAGTGCCCGCAGTGCCGGCTCCTGACTGGCAAAACCCAGTACGCTGCCCGGTGATAACACATAGATGAAGGCAAAGGGCAGGGTGACCAGCAGGGCGCCCACTATTGCCAGCGCCAGGGAGCGGCGCACCCCGGCCATCTCCCCGCGCCCGAAGTATTGTGCTGCCAATACCGAGACCCCGCCCGCGAGGCCCGCTATCACCAGCAGATTGAAAAAGAAGACCCGGTTACCCAAGCCGACCGCCGCCACAGCCGTGGTGCCAAGCTGGCTCACCATCATGATATCGATGAGGCCGAGCAGGGAGAACATCATGGATTGCAGCGAGACAGGCAGGGCCAGCCGCCACAATCGGGTCATGAACTCGCGATCGGTGGTTTGTTTTAAAATCGCTTGCCAATAATTCATAGTTGTTAACCGGGTATGAGAAAAGCAAGGTTTGTCAGGGGTATGATAGGGGCTGACGAGGCTCTTCTCACTGTGAGTAGCTCTCGATTTTCTTGTGTAAAACTATCCTATTGAGGTGTTATGCCATTTGCCAGCGAGTGTCTGGAGATAGCGCCAGCCTGTGAAGAGCAGATGCTGGGACGTGAAGGGCTGCCCCTGCTCGGTGAGGCAGGGATCTTCCTGACCGGCCTCTCCCGGGTGCGGGATCACTACCTCATCCGCCGCAATCGCCCCGAGTTTCACATTCTGATGGTGAGTCACGATGAGGGTGGCGCGCTGCTTACCGACGAGGGGGAGCAAGCCATTCCGGCCGGATCGCTGATTTTCCTGCCCGCCGCCGTGCCCGGTGGGCTCAAGCTGATTGGCGAAAGCTGGCAGATCAGCTGGATTTTGCTCGATGACGTGCCACGCTGGCAGCACCTGCATCGCCTTGGCCACCGTATCTGGCAAGGGGATGGCGGCGATCAGCTCTACCATCTGCTCAGCCTGATGCAGGGGGAAGGGGTTCGCTCTTCGCTGCAACCCCAACTGCTCAGCCTGTTGCTGGCGCTGCTGGAGCGTACCCTGCAAGGGGAGGTGCGCGGCACCCCTGAACTCAGATTGCAGGCACTGTTTCGCCGAGTGGAGGCGCGCCTGGACGAACCCTGGAGTGTCGCCCTGCTGGCCCGACAGATGGCCTGCTCGGTGCCCCATCTGCATCGCCTCTGCCAGCAAGCGTTCGGTATGGGGCCGATGGCAAGGGTGACCGAGCTCAGAATGAACAAGGCGCGCCAGCTGCTGCTCTATACCAACTGGCCACTTGGCGAGCTGGCGGCCCGGGTCGGTTACAGCGATGGGGCCAACTTTGCCAACCGCTTTCGCCGTCTGACTGGTCAGACCCCCGGCGCCTTTCGTCGACTGGGTCGCAAACCTTTTGCAACGGATGTGCAAACTCTTTGAAATTAATGAGACAAGCCCCTAGGATCGGCGGGTCCCTGCGTCTAGCTAACCGTTTAGGTACCAAGATCCATGTTTGAAGATAATAACCAGAAACGTCCTCTCTACATTCCCTACGCCGGTCCCGCCCTGCTGGAGACCCCTTTGCTCAACAAGGGCAGCGCCTTCACCAGTGAAGAGCGCAGCAACTTCAACCTCGAAGGTCTGTTGCCCCAGAATATCGAGACTATCGAAGAGCAGGCCGAGCGCGCCTATCGCCAGTTCATGGCGTTTGGCAACGACATGGACAAGCACATCTACCTGCGCAACATCCAGGATACCAACGAGACGCTCTTCTACCGTCTGCTTCACAACCACCTGACCGAGATGCTGCCCATCATCTACACCCCGACGGTGGGCAAGGCGTGCGAGGAGTTCTCCAACATCTATCGCCGCGCCCGTGGCCTGTTTATCTCCTATCCGGACAAGGACAGGATCGATGACATGCTGCAAAACGCCACCAAGCAGAACGTCAAGGTGATCGTGGTGACCGATGGTGAGCGGATCCTGGGTCTGGGTGATCAGGGGATCGGTGGCATGGGCATTCCCATCGGCAAGCTCTCCCTCTACACCGCCTGTGGTGGCATCTCGCCCGCCTACTGCCTGCCGGTGGTGCTGGATGTCGGCACCAACAACCAGCAACTGCTCAATGACCCCTTCTATATGGGGTGGCGCAATCCGCGTATCTCGGGGGATGAGTACGCCGAGTTTGTCGATGCCTTCATTCAGGCGGTCAAGCGCCGCTGGCCCGACATCCTGCTGCAGTTCGAGGACTTCGCCCAGAACAACGCCATGCCGCTGCTCAACCGCTACAAGAACGAGCTCTGCTGCTTCAACGACGATATTCAGGGTACCGCGGCGGTGACACTGGGCAGCCTCATCGCCGCCTGCAAAGCCTCCGGCGCCAAGCTCTCCGAGAAGCGGGTTGCCTTCCTCGGTGCGGGCAGCGCCGGTTGCGGTATCGCCGAGCAGATCGTGGCACAGATGAAGGCCGAGGGGCTGACCGATGCCCAGGCCCGCAGCCGTGTCTTTATGGTGGACCGCTTTGGTCTTATCACCGACAAGATCCCCAACCAGCTCGACTTCCAGCGCCGTCTCTCCCAACCGGTAGAGCGCATCGCCGACTGGCCGGTGGGGGACAACATCTCCCTGCTGGAGGTGATGGAGCACGGCCGCCCGGACATCCTGATCGGGGTATCCGGTCAGCCGGGGCTGTTCACCGAAGAGGTGGTCAAGACCATGCACAAGCACTGTGCCCGTCCCATCATCTTCCCGCTCTCCAACCCCACCTCCCGGGTCGAGGCGACGCCGGCAGACCTCATCCGCTGGACCGACGGCCAGGCGCTGGTGGCCACCGGCAGCCCGTTCGCACCGGTGGAGCACAAGGGCAAGCGCTACGTCATCGCCCAGTGCAACAACTCCTTCATCTTCCCGGGGATCGGCCTTGGCGTCATCGCCTCCGGCGCCACCCGGGTAACCGACGCCATGCTGATGTCGGCCAGCCGCGCGCTGGCGGAGTGCTCGCCGCTGGTGAAAGGGGAGGAGGGTTCTCTGCTGCCGGATCTGGCGGATATCCATCAGGTCTCCCGCTACATCGCCAAGATGGTGGCCAAGACCGCCATGCTGCAGGGCAAGGCGGTGCAGACCCCGGACGAGGTGATCGATCAGGCCATCGACGCCAACTTCTGGCATCCGGAATATCGCCGCTACCGTCGCACCTCGTTCTGATTTCTGCGGTAAGATGCAAAGCAAAAGGGATGCCTCGGCATCCCTTTTTACTGCACGTCTGACATGGTTATCGCCTCAAGATCAACTACTCGCTGCCGCCCTGTACGCCGGTGACGCGTACCTCTACCCGGCGATCCGGCCCAAGGCAGTCGATGAGCGCCGCCTTCGCCTTGATGGCATCACACTGGTTGCCGGTGACCGGATTGCTCGCGCCATTGCCCTGGATGCTCACCTTGTCGGCAGGCAATCCCTTGCTGATCAGAAAGTCGGCAACGGTTTGGGCCCGAGCTTCTGACAACCTCTGATTGTTGGCATCCGAGCCGATACGGTCGGTATATCCCATCACCACTGCACTGCCATCCTTGGGCTGCACGTCGACGATCTGTTGGTAGAGATCGTCCAGCGCACTCATCCCCTCCTGTTTGAGGTCCGCTTTGCCAAAGGCGAACAGCACATCGGAACTGAGGTTGAAGGTCTGATCTACCACTTCCGGTTCGGCCGGTGGCGGGGGGACCACGACCGGAGCGGGCGTGGGGGCCGCTTCTTTGGGTTGGCTGCGGTTCGGGTGGATCACCAGCTCCAGCGTGGCGGTGCTGATGTCGCTGACCCAGCGCTGGGTGCCACTGTTGGCTTTGCCGTTATCCGGATCATCGCCAACGCGCACTATGTAACGGTAGCGTGCCTGCAGATCGACCCAGTCATGGAGCCGGGCCGTCACTCCCAGACCCGCCAGCGGCGCCAGGTTGTCGTCCCCGCCATTGACCGATTCGACGTGATAGATATAGCCACCACCCTCGGCAAAGAGCGAGAACATCTCGCTGAGCGGCAGGCGGCCAATGACTGACAGTGTGGCTCCCTTGCTGTTGAAGTCATGGCCGCTGATATCCCAGTCACCGGTGGAGAGATAGCCAATCTCGGCCCCCAGGTTTTCCGTGAAGTTGTAGCCGCCAAACAGGGAGAGCGCAGTCGCATCCTTGCCGACATCCTGACTGAAATCATTCAGATTGTGGGCAATGGCCCAGCCACCGCCAATCCCGGCATACCAGTCGTGAACCGGTTCCGCTTGTGCGCCTGTGCTCGCCAATGCCAGTGCAATCCACACAGGTTTTACTCTTATGTTCATCGCGTATCCTCGTCGATGTTTGGTGTAGTGGGGTTGCCTGCTGGTCAAACCCCACACTTATGTATAGGTGACGGGCTGTTTTTAACCACCAAAGAGGTATGGGGGGGCGACACGCCGTGAACTAGGGCGCGAGACGGGAAGAGGAAGGGGGCAAAAGAGGGTACAAGGTGGGTGAAATAAGCGGCAAGAAAAAGGAGGCCAGGTGGCCTCCTTGTTATGTCGGACTGCAGGATTATTGTTGTACTTGCTGCACGCCGGTGACGCGTACTTCTACACGGCGATCCGGCGCCAGGCAGGAGATGAGCTGAGCCTTGCCCTTGACGCTGTTGCACTGGGTGCCGGTGACCGGATTGGCTTCACCGCGACCTTCGATGGCAACTTTGCCAGCCGGCAGACCTTTGCCAACCAGGAAGTCGGCTACGGTACGGGCACGCGCTTCGGAGAGTTTCAGGTTGTAGGCATCAGAACCGATACGGTCGGTGTAACCGACGACCACGGCGCTGCCATCTTTCGGCTGAACATCAACGATCTGCTGATACAGGGTGTTCAGCGCTGCGACACCTTCTGGCTTGAGGGTGGATTTGCCAAAGGCAAACAGCACGTCAGAGCTCAGGGCGAAGTTCTTGTCGACCAGTACCGGCTCGGGAACCGGCTCAGGCGCAGGGGCGGCAACCGGGGCAACATAAGAGGTACGGTTCGGGTGCATCACCAGCTCCAGGGTCGCGACGCTCATGTCGCTCTCCCAGGTTTTCTGCTCGTCACCCAGATTCCACAGATAGCGGTAGCGTGCCTGCACATCGATAAGGTCGGAGAGCTTGGCAGTCAGGCCCAGACCCGCCAGCGGCGCAGTGCCGTTGTCGCTGTTGCCATTGCCGTTGACGTGATTGAAGTAGGCACCGCCTTCAGCAAACACCGAGAAGATGTCGCCCAGCGGCAGGCGGGCGATACCGGAGAGGGTGGCTCCCTGGGTTTTGAAATCGGCACCGTCAACGCCCGCTTTACCGGCGTAGAGGTAGCCCAGCTCAGCTGCGTAGTAGTCGTTGAAGTTGTAACCGCCGAACAGGCTCAGCGCGGTGGCGTCTTTGTCTGTATCCAGACCTTGTACATCGTCAAGGTTGTGAGCATAAGCCCAACCTGCACCAACACCGGTGTACCAGTCATCGGCAGCCTGAGCTGTGGTGCCTGCGGCGGCGAGCGCCAGTGCAATCAGGGTAGGAGCCATTTTGAGTTTCATCGGTTTATCCTCGTTGTGTTAGCCCATGTCGGGCAATGCACTTGTTTTTATTGCTGCGAAAAATCGCCAGCAAAGTGGATAGCGAAGGCTTTGGACTCTCATGATGCATTGGCGTCATGGACAACAGACCGGACAAGAAGCGCTTTTTAGTGCTTATCCAATACCTTACAGGCGCAACTACTTTATGCTTTCGAGACGAGGCAGGCAAGGGCAGGGAGGCGGGAGTGAGGGATGCAAGCGAGAACGAGACAAACAAAAAGGGATGCCGCAGCATCCCTTTTTTTCGCACTATCTGAACGAGGTCAGATTATTGCTGAACTTCTTGTACGCCAGATACGCGAACTTCTACGCGACGATCCGGAGCCAGGCAGGAGATCAGTTGAGCTTTAGCAGTTACGCCGTTGCACTTGGTGCCGGTAACCGGGTTGGCTTCGCCACGACCTTCGATGGCAACTTTGCTGGCAGCCATACCTTTGCTTACCAGGAAGTTGGCAACGGTACGGGCACGGGCTTCAGACAGCTTCTGGTTGTAAGCGTCGGAACCGATACGGTCGGTGTAACCAACAACAACAGCGTTGCCATCTTTCGGCTGGAACTCAACGATTTGCTGATTCAGACCGTTCAGGGCTGCAACGCCTTCCGGCTTCAGGGTGTCTTTGCCGAAGGCAAACAGCACGTCTGAGTTCAGGGCGAAGTTCTTCTCTACCACTTGCGGAGCAGGAGCCGGAGCTTCTTCAACTACCGGAGCAGCTACCGGAGCTACGTAGGAAGTACGGAACGGGTGGTATACCGCTTCCAGAGTAGCAATGCTCTGGTTGGCCTTGTAACGCTCACCGTTGGCGTGCAGGTCAGCCACGTCCCACATGTAGCGGTAGCGAGCTTGCAGATCCAGCGCGTCATTTACCTTGTAAGTCACACCAGCACCGGCCAGCGGGGAAACTTTAGTGTCGCTGGTGCCCAGACCATCGGTGTGACCCCAGTAGGCGCCGCCTTCAGCGAACAGGGAGAAGTCGTTGCCAACCGGCAGACGGGCGATACCGGACAGGGTGGCACCCTGGCTCTCGTAACGGTTGCCGTCGGTGTTGCCACGACCGGTGTACTGGTAGCCCAGTTCGGTACCGAAGTTCTCGGTGAAGTTGTAACCCATGAAGGCGTTGGCGGCAGCCGCGTCTTCCTGGCCTACATTGGTGCTTTCCAGCTTGTTCAGGCCGTTGAAGTGAGTAGCACCGACACCGGCACCGAAGTAGATGTCGTCAGCGGCGTGAGCAGCGGTAGCACCCAGAGCAGCCATGGCGATGGCGATCATGGAAGGAGCCATTTTCATCATAAAAAAATCCTCGTTGAGATCGCACGTTATTCACGTGCTTCACACTTTGTAATTTATGTAAGCTGCAGGCTCCGCCGTACGGCTGGCGTCGAGTCTGGCAGATGACCCGGCAGAACCGGGTTGCACACTCTCCTGGTGTGTCGAGTGCGCTGGCATGGCACGCAATGCGTGAGAAACCACTGCCAGGCAACTGATGTCATTCCGATGACGAGGCGCACTCTATGCCGATTTTAAAACATGATCAAGCTCACAAATGAGCCTTGTGGCAAATTGTGTCGTGCTCTTAACTGGCTGTTTATTTTGATTAATTAGTGATCCAGATAGGCCCTGTGCAGTTTCTTCTCCAGCTTCATATAAGCCTGAACCCAATCGCTATGCGGGCTGGCAGGATTCGCTCTGGTGGCAAAGACCGCAAGGTAATCTGCCTGGGTTGCGCTCTGCAGCAGGGGGGTAAATGTCATCAAAAAATGTCGGGCCAGATAGGGGTCAAGGGGCCAGATGTTGAGGATGGCGCGAGCCACAGGCTGAACCGCAGCTGAACAGATGAAGTGGCGATGTCCCGCCTCCAGCCAGTCGGCCATCTCGCACATGCCCGATTCGGGCACCAGACCACCATCACCCGGG
This sequence comes from Aeromonas sp. Y289-2, assembly GCF_027705925.1. Classification (NCBI taxonomy): domain Bacteria; kingdom Pseudomonadati; phylum Pseudomonadota; class Gammaproteobacteria; order Aeromonadales; family Aeromonadaceae; genus Aeromonas; species Aeromonas sp. Y289-2. Next base: position 55,479 of record NZ_JAPDCH010000005.1, on the reverse strand, counting down.
GTGGTTGCCAGAGCAATTGCCTGACCATTTACCGTGATGAGCTGCTCATTGTTATGCAGGGTGCCGTCGTGGCTGCGCAAGGCCAGGTCCGGGCATGCCTGTTCAAGAAACAGGCTGCAGCTCTCCGGCAGGGCGGCCAGCAGCTCGCTGGCGTGGCTGGACATCAAGGCCGGAAGCCAGAATGCTTCGGTGCGATATTGTTCACCTTGCAGGCGCTGTTGTGCCAGTTCTTCTGTGCTGGATACGGGGTGCAGGCGAGAGATAATGCCGGGAAACGCCATACTTATTCCTCTTAATGGGTATCCGGCGGATTATACGAGTTATTGGGGGGGCCACAATAAAGGTTTCTTTTCGAGACTGTTTACCTGAGGCGGCTGAGCGATTACCATCCCCCCTTGAAGGCAAGGGTTGTCGCCGAAAGGCGCTCATAAGATAGAGGCTCGACCATAACGAGTCCGAACAAAACTGATACACTTGACTACGAGTCGTCGCGAAAAATAAAAGGCGGAGTAAATCCGCCAAACGGAGTATGGAACATTATGAATTCAAATATCGTCACTGTTGGCAAGAAGATCCGTCAGATCCGTGAAGCGGTCGGTTTGAGCCGTCCGAAGTTTGCAGATTTGCTGGGTGTTCCTCCCACCACGCTGAAAAACTACGAGCTGGGTTACCGTGAAGTTGGGGGCGCCTTCCTGGTTGCCCTGGCGCACCACCCGGATCTGCACAAGTTCACCCTCTGGCTGCTGGCAGACAAGAAAGTCGCCGAAATCGGCCAGATTGGCCCGGATGACCTCGCCAAGGCGTGATCATCGATGTGAATAGAAATGCCGCCTTCGGGCGGTATTTTTTTGGGTTGCCGATCGATATTTTGATCTAACACGCTTTGAATTATCCATGCAGGCCAACGAGAATAAGCGGCCCCAAAAAGTGGGCCACTGGTGGTATCTGGCCACCCGAACACTATTACATTCAGGATGATATGAGCAATCGTATGGAGTATGGGTATGAGCAGTAATGAGTTGGATAAACGCTATGGCCTGATGACTGCCATTGCGATGGTGGTCGGCGTGGTGATCGGCTCCGGTGTCTTCTTCAAGGCCGATGATGTACTGCGTCTGACTGGCGGTAATCTGGCCATTGCGTTGCTGGCATGGGCGCTGGGGGCATTTTCGATGATCTTCGGCGCGCTGGTGTTTGCCGAGTTTGCCCAGCGGATCGAAAAGTCCAACGGTATCGTCGATTATGCCGAAGCGGCATACGGCAAAATGTTTGGTTATCTGGTGGGGTGGTTCAAAGGCGTACTCTATTACGCCCCTCTTTCTGCCATCCTTGCCTGGGTCGCCGCTCTTTACACCATGATCTTGCTCGGTAGTGATAATCCGACCAACTCTGGTGCGACCTGGATACTGGCGGCTGTCTATATGACGGTCACCTATCTGATCAACTTCTACACCCCGATCCTGGCGGGCAAGCTGCAAGTGGGTTCTACCCTGATCAAGTTGATCCCGCTGATCCTGGTTGCCATTGTGGGCACTATTTCAGGCTTGCTCAATGGTGTCACCGTGACCAACTTTGTGCAGGCAATGGATGGGATAGGAAGCACCGGAGGCACTCTGGCCACGGCCGTGGTTGCCACCGCCTTCGCTTATGAGGGGTGGATCGCCGCTGTGACCATCAACAGCGAAATTCGCGATTCCAAGAAGAATCTGCCCAGAGCGCTGGTGATTGGCACCCTGATAGTCTTTGTGGTCTATGTCACCTATTTTCTGGGGATCGCCAGCGTCTTGCCGACGGACGAGATAGTGGCGCAAGGGGATAACGCGGTAAATCTCGCGACAACCAGCCTGTTTGGCGGGACTGCCTCGACCATTTTGACCGTGTTCGTGATTATCTCCTGCCTCGGAACCCTCAATGGTCTGGTGTTGGCGACCATGCGTATTCCCTACTCGCTGGCGATCCGCAATCAGGGGCCTGCCCCCAAGTGGATGAGCCGTATCGAACCGCATCACCACATGCCAATTAACTCGGCCCTCGCGGCAGCGTTGTTGTCGGTGATCTACTCAGTGTTGTGGTACTGCAGCATCAACGAGACATTCGGTCGTTACATCGCCCTGGACGAGATGCCGATCGTGCTGATTTATGGCCTCTATCTGTTCCTCTATGTCTGGTACATGCGCACCTTTACCGAGTTGGGCTGGATAAAGCGGTTCGTGATCCCGACCTGTGCCACCCTGGGCGCGCTCATCATTCTGTATGGCGGTATCACCAATCCCAGTCTGGGGCTCTATCTGCTGGTCTCTGTGGGGGTGATTCTGCTCGGGTTGCTCTTCTACCGTAAGGAGTGACCGGGTAAGTAAGTTGAAAAAAGCGCCGAATGGCGCTTTTTTCATGTGTAAACCACAGCATGTCGGCAACTAACTGCCCAGCAACCCGAGGCGGCCCAGTTCATCCTTGAGCTGATCGAGGTTGCGCTCGACGCAGGCTTCCCCCTCGTTGATGGCATCGCTGGCACGATGAAAATCCATGATGGAGAAGCTGCCAAGGCGTGGGCAGAGCTGGATCTCCGGCGGGTCACCGGCCATCCGGGCGCGGGTGATCCGCTCCTGCATGATGTTGATGGAGCCACTCATCACGCTCCACAGACCCGGGGTGGCTGGCGCCGATTCACCGCGATTGAGCCACTGGCTGAGCAGGCCGCCGCTGCCGGGTTGATCCGGCTCGTCGGTCCAGGGTTGGTGCATATCGGTGTTGAGGTTGACCGCAATCACCACCTCGGCCCCCATGGCGCGGGCCAGCGAGATGGGCACCGGATTGACCACGGCGCCATCGACCAGCCAGCGGTCGTTGATCCGGGTCGGGGTTAGGATCCCCGGCATGCCGCAGGAGGCGCGCACCGACTGGCGCAGCGGGCCCTGTTGCAGCCAGATCTCGCGGCCGGTATCGAGTTCGGTGGCGATGCAGGCGAAGGGGATGGGCAGGTTCTCGAGATCGGGATCCCCCAGATGGCTGGCGGCAAGACCAAACACCTTTTCGCCGCGAAACAGACCGCCGGAGAGGGCCGGGTCGAGCAGGCTGACCACCTGCAGGCGGGTAAAGCCGCGCACCCAGGTTTCCAGCCGATCCAGTTCTCCGGCGGCATAGGCGGCACCGACAAAGCTGCCGATGGAGCAGCCAGCGATCAAATCCGGTTTGATGCCGAGGCGTTCAAGGGCGCGGATGACGCCGATATGGGCCCATCCTCTGGCGGCGCCGCTCCCGAGAGCGAGCCCTACGCGGGGTTTACGTGGCACGACAGTCCTCCAAAAAAGGGGTTGAGGGCTCAGCTTACTCCGAGAGTCAGGAGGAGTCACCCTGCCATCTTTCGCTGCGGTTGCGACCATTGGCCTTGGCCTGATAGAGCGCCACATCGGCGCGGCGCACCGCTTCGTGCAGGGGAAGGCTCTCCTGGTGGGGCAGATAGCCGAGGCTGATGGTGACCTCCAGCCCGGGTTCGATGGCGGCCCAGTCGTGATCCGCCACTGCCTTTCTCAGCCGCTCCGCCAGCTCGCCGAGCTGCGTTGCATCTGCGCGGCCAATCAGCAGCAGAAACTCTTCGCCACCCCAGCGGATCAGGTGATCTGTGGGTCTAAGCTGCTGCTGGCAGATCTGCACCAGCCGGATCAGCACGATATCGCCGACGGCATGGCCGAAGTTGTCATTGACCCGTTTGAAGTGATCCGCATCGAACATCAGGATCCCCGCTTGCAACCGGGACAGCTCTCCCGCCTGTTCCAGCAGCACCAGATAGTGGCGGTTGAAGGCGCCGGTGAGGGCATCGTGGCAGGAGAGGTAATTGAGCCGCTGGTTGAGGCGATGGGATCTCAGGTTGGAGAGGGCGGCCAGCAGCATAAAGAGGATGGCGAGCAGGGTCGGCGTGGACTGGCAGAGCATGGCCCACACCAGCGGCATCAGGGTGACGTTGTGCACCAGTCGCAACGGGGTATCTGGGATTGCCATGGTCAGCTGCAATGCCCCTTGTTGCCACTGGTATTCGTCGGTCGGCTCGGGGTCTTGCGGCACCACGGGCTGATGTGCGCTGCTGGCCAGCACCTGATGGTACTGATTGAGCAGCAGATACTCACCCAGCGCCGGCGCCAGTTGATTGAGCTGCGATTGCAAGCGTGAGAGCAGGATGTCCATGCTGATCATCCCTACCAGCGAGCCGTCCTTGTAGAGAGGCTGGGACATGGTGACCATGGTGCCCAGTCCGGCAAAATCTTCGTAGGGGCGGGAGAGAATGGTGTCCCGGCTTGGGTTGGGTGACATCAGCGCATCCTGCCAGTAGTGCTTGTCATAGATGCTGCGGGCAAAACGAAACTGGCTGGAGGGGATCCAGGGATAGAGGTAGATAAAGTTGTCCACGCCGGTGAAGTAGGCCCAGGCGATCTCGCTGCCCAGGCGCTGGCTGGCGGTGGCCAGCAAGGGGGAGAGGCTCAGGGCCAAATGAAGTTGCGCCTCCCGCGCACTGCCGGGGGGCGGCAGCGGGCCGTCACCGGTGAGGTTGCCCGCCAGTCCGGCTGGTAAATCGCCGGGGAGCTTGTCGAGGGCCAGCCCCTCTGGCAGTACCTCGATATGGCGATAGAGCTGGCGGGTGAGCACCGACTGGGGGTCGCTGCGCAGTCGCTCTTCGGCCTGCCCGCGCATCGCCTCCAGAAACACTTCGGTCTGTTTGAACCGATCCCGCAGGTAGATGGCGCTGTTGAGGGTATCGCTCTGGTAGAGGCGTTCTATCTGTTTCAGGCTTTGCCGCAAGGTCAGACCAATCAGCAGGATGACCACGGCGAACAGGAGCCAGGTCAGGCGTGTGAGAAAGCGGTGGTCAGACATTTTGGGCATAGGCAGTCAGTCGGGTTGCGAAGGAAATTGTCGTTAGTGTATGCGATGTGGCGTGAAAACAAACGGCGCGACCTGAAACAGAGTGAGCTTATCCCGCTCTTGTTACGTTTTGTCACATTTATACATAGTCACGGCATAGTCTGGGGCTAAAATGGCCCCAATCTGGATTTACCCTCTCACTCTTCATGGACTGTTCGATGAAAATGCGTATCTGGCTCGGCTTGGGCCTTCTTCTAATCGTGGTTGCCGGCGTCTGGGCGCTGCGTCACAGCGAACCCGCCGCCAAAGCACCGACCAGACAGGTCAATATCCGCACTCAAACCGTCAAACAGAGTCTGGCCGAGCCGACCCTCAAGCTGGTGGGCAAGCTGGCGGCCAATCGTTCTGTCATCATCAGCCCCGAAGTGACCGGTCGCATCGTCAAGATTGCGGTGCAATCTGGTCAGAGCGTGGCGAAGGGGGAGACCCTGATCGCGCTGGATGCGGGCAAGCAGCAGGCGGAGCTGGCCGAGCAGAGCGCCAGTCTGCGCGACGAGAACCGCAAGCTGAGTGATATGCGCAAGCTGGTGGCCCGTGGCGCCGTGACCCAATCCGAGCTGGAGGGGCAGGAGGCCACCGTGGCCCAGGTGCAAGCTCGCCTCGATGCCGCCCGCTACGAGCTCTCCCTGCGTACCCTGCAGGCGCCCTTTGCCGGTACCGTGAGTCTGATTGACTTGAGTGAAGGGGCGCTGGTGGGCAGCGGCGACACCCTGCTGCATCTCGATGAACTGGACAAACTGCGCCTCGATCTGGCGGTGCCGGAGCGTTACCTCTCCCTGCTGCGCCCGGGCATGGCGGTCACCGCCACCAGCACTGCCTGGCCGGATCAGCAATTCAACGGCACTCTGACCACTCTAGATAGCCGCATTTCAAACGATACTCAGAACATCAAGGCGCGGGTGATGATCCCCAATGGCAATGGCCAGTTGCGCCCGGGCATGTTGCTCAATGTGGAGCTGGCACTGCCCGCCCAGCAGCTCACCCTGATCCCCGCCCAGTCGGTAGAGTACGCTGGTGAGCAGCGCTTTGTTTACCGTCTCGAGGCCGATGGCCGGGTCAAGCGGGTGCCTGTAGTGCTCGGCGAGACCGAAGGGGAGACCGTCTGGGTCACCGAGGGGCTGAAGGTCGGCGATCGCATCGTGGTCGAGGGGCTGGTCAATCTGCGTGATGGGGTGCAGGTGCGTGATCTGGCCGAGGTGAACGGCTGATGTGGCTCTCCGATATCTCAGTTCGCCGCCCGCTGGTGGCGGTGGTGCTCAGCGCCCTGCTGACCGTGTTTGGTCTGGTCGCCTTCAGCAAATTGACGGTGCGGGAGATGCCCGATGTGCAGATCCCCTCGGTCTCCATCACCACCACCTATGAGGGGGCTGCCCCCTCGGTGATGGAGAGTCAGGTCACCAAGCCCATCGAGGATCAGCTCTCCGGCATCAGCGGCATCAAGAACATCAACTCCATGACCCGCAAGGGTCGCTCGATGATCACCGTCGAGTTCAAGCTCGGCTGGAACATGGTGGAGGGGATCTCCGATGTGCGCGATGCCCTTTCTCGCGCGCGGCCACGGCTGCCCGATGATGTGGACGAGCCGCTGGTGACCAAGGATAGCGGCAACGGCGATGTGGCGATCTGGCTCAACTTCAGCAGCAGCCAGATGGATCGCACCGCCATGACCGACTACGCCAACCGGGTGCTGGTCGACCCCTTGAGTCTGGTGGACGGGGTGAGCGAAGTGGCGCTCTCCGGCGATCTGACTCAGGTGATGTATGTACGGTTGCGCCCGGCCGACATGGCGGCCCGAGGCATCACGGTGAGCGATGTGGAAGAGGCCCTCAAGCGCGAGAACATCGAGCTGCCGGGCGGCGAGATCCGCAACAACTCCATGACCATGGCGGTGCAGATCGCCCGTCTCTACCACACAGCGGAAGATTTTCAGCAACTGCAAGTCACCACAGCCGCCAACGGCCAGAGCGTCTATCTGGCCGATATCGCCGACGTGGCGGTGGGAGCCAAGAACGAAGACAGCGCCTATCAGCGCAACGGCAAAGAGAGTCTGGGTATCGGCATCGTCGCCCAGTCCACCGCCAACCCGCTGGCTGTCGCGCAGGGGATCGAGAAGAAACTCGGTGAGATGCAGCGCTTCCTGCCGGAGGGGGCCAAGCTCGAGGTGGATTACGACTCCACCATCTTTATCAAGCAGGCCATCGACGAGGTGTACGAGACCCTGGCCATCTGCGCCGTGCTGGTGGTGGCAGTGCTCTATCTGTTCCTCGGGCAGGGGCGCACCACGCTTATTCCTGCCATTACGGTGCCGGTATCGCTGATATCAGCCTTTATCGGCGCCTGGTATTTCGGCTTTTCCATCAACCTCATCACCCTGCTGGCCCTTATTCTCGCCATCGGCTTGGTGGTGGATGATGCCATCGTGGTGGTGGAGAACATCCACCACCATCTGCAGCGGGGTGAACCGCCCCTGCTGGCCGCCTGGCACGGCACCCGCGAAGTGGGCTTTGCGGTCATCGCCACCACCGCCGTGCTGGTGATGGTGTTTGTCCCCATCGCCTTTATGGATGGCATGGTGGGGCGGCTCTTTACCGAGTTTGCGATTCTGCTTTCGCTTGCGGTGCTCTGCTCCTCGCTGGTGGCGCTGACCCTGACCCCGGCCATGGGCTCCTGGTTGATGCGCCCGCTGGATAAACCGAACCGGCTGACCGCCGGGCTCGACCGCGGGCTCGGCTGGCTGGAGGGGCACTATCGTCACCTGCTGGCGTGGGTGCTGCGTCGCTCCCGCTGGACGCCGCTGGTGCTGCTGCTCTGTCTGGGCGGTATCGGGGCCCTCTTTGCCCAGCTGCCGACCAGCCTTACCCCGACCGAGGATCGCGGCGTCATCTATGTCTTCGTCAAGGGGGCAGAGGGGACCAGCATCGAGCGGATGAAGCGCAACATGCAGCAGGTGGAGTCCGCCATCATGCCGATGCTGGGCAAAGGGGTGGTGCAGGCGCTCAGCTTCAGCACCCCCGCCTTTGGCCGTGGCGGCGATCAGACCGGTATGGTGATCATCCAGCTCACCGACTGGGCCGAGCGCGACGTCACCGCCACCGAGTTCTCCCGCTCGCTGGGTGCCAAGCTCTCCGGCATTCCCGATGTGATGATCCGCACCTTCCAGCCCGGTTTCCGAGGCGGCTCCACCGCACCGGTGCAGTTCGTGCTGCAGGGTAACGACTATGCCGAGCTCTACCAGCAAGGGTTGGCGCTGCAACAGGCGGCGCAGGGCAGCGGCCTGATGCTGAGCCCGGATCTCGACTACGCCGAGAAGACCCCCGAGCTGCAGGTGACCATCAATCGCGACAGCGCCAGCCAGCTCGGCATTCCTGTCTCCACCGTGGCCAACAGCTTGCAGACCCTGCTGGGCGGGGCGAGCAAGACCACCTATGTGGACAGGGGCGAGGAGTATGACGTCTACCTGCGCGGCAACCAGACCGAGTTCAACGGCATCTCGGATCTTGGCCGCATCTACCTGAAGGCCGCCAATGGCGAGATGGTCAGTCTCTCGACTCTGGCGACCGTCAAGCAGGTGGCGACTGCCAACCGCCTCAACCACTACCAGCGGCAAAAGGCGATCTCCCTGACCGCCGATGTGCACCCCGATCACACCCTGGGTGAGGCACTTGATTTCCTCGATGGTTGGGCCAACGCCAACCTGCCCACCGGTATGACGGTGGATTACGCCGGTGATTCCAAGGATTACCGCGACAATCAGGGGGAGATGGTGCTGGTCTTTGGCCTCGCCCTGCTGGTGGTCTATCTGGTGCTGGTGGCCCAGTTCGAGAGCACCCTGACCCCGGCGGTGGTGATGGTGACTGTGCCGCTCGGTATCTTCGGCGGCCTGCTTGGCCTCTGGCTGACGGGGCAGGAGATGAGCATCTACAGCCAGATCGGGATGATCATGCTGATCGGCATGGTGACCAAGAACGGCATCCTCATCGTCGAGTTCATCAACCAGCTGCGCCAGCGCGGCGAAGGGTTCGAGGAGGCGATCATCGCAGGCTCGGTGCGCCGCTTGCGCCCCATCCTGATGACTTCGCTGACCGCCATTATCGGCGCTGTGCCGCTGATGCTCTCCATGGGGGCGGGTTACGAGAGCCGGATGGCGGTGGGGACAGTGGTCTTCTTCGGATTGTCGCTGGCAACCCTAGTCACTCTGCTGGTGGTGCCCGCCATCTACCATCTGATCGCCCGTCACGCCGGCATGACAGGGGCGCGGGATCAACAGGTAGACGAAGCGCTGGCCGCCAAAGGGGCAGGGGAGTCGCACCCTCCGGCGCCCTGATCAGCGCCTTGGCCTCAATCCTGGCCTGAACCCTGACCTGCGCGCTCAAGCGGGGGCCGGTTATCAGCCTCATCATCACAAGGGCGCCTGCGGGCGCCCTTGCTATTGCGGGCGGCAGCCTATTCCGCGGGATCTATAGGGACAAAAAGCCATCGCTCCCCTTGGCCGCAACCGGTATAATGCGCGACCCGAATTTTTCCAGGTGTTCAAAATGCAGCCGGTACCCAACCTTTTCTCCTATCCCCGCTATTGGGCCGAGTGCTACGGCACTGCGCCCTTCCTGCCCATGTCCCGCAAAGAGATGGACAAGCTCGGTTGGGACAGCTGCGACGTCATTCTGGTGACGGGGGATGCCTACGTGGATCACCCGAGCTTCGGCATGGCGGTCATCGGCCGGATGCTTGAGGCGCAGGGCTTTCGGGTCGGCATCATCGCCCAGCCGGACTGGTCATCGAAGGATGACTTTATGCGTCTGGGCAAACCGAATCTCTTCTTCGGGGTGACCGCGGGCAACATGGACTCCATGATCAACCGCTACACCTCCGACAAGAAGCTGCGCCACGACGACGCCTACACCCCGGGGGATGTGGGTGGCAAGCGGCCGGATCGCGCGACTCTGGTCTATACCCAGCGCTGCAAGGAGGCCTTCAAGGAGGTCCCCGTCGTCATCGGCGGCATCGAGGCTTCCCTGCGCCGCATCGCCCACTACGACTACTGGTCCGAGACCATCCGCCGCTCCATCCTGCTCGATGCCAAGGCCGATATCCTGATCTACGGCAACGCCGAGCGGCCGCTGGTGGAAGTGGCCCACCGCATCGCGGCGGGGGAGAGCATCGAGACCATGCAGGATATTCGCGGCACCGCCGTCATCCGCAAGGAGCCGCTGCCGGGCTGGAAAGGGGTGGATTCGAGCAAGCTCGACCAGATTGGCCGCATCGATCCCATCCCCAACCCCTATATGGAAGGGGCACCCTGCTCGGATGATGCCACCGACGCGGCCCCTGCCGCGCAGGAAGCCCAGCCTGTGCTGGTGCAGCCGCCCAAGCCCAAACCGTGGGAAAAAACCTATGTGAAGCTGCCGGCGTTCGAGCGGGTCAAAGAGGACAAGGTGCTCTACGCCCACGCCTCGCGCATTCTGCACCACGAGACCAACCCCGGCTGTGCCCGCGCCCTGTCGCAGGCCCACGGCGATCGCATCGTCTGGGTCAACCCGCCCGCCTTCCCGCTGGAAACCGAGGAGATGGACGGCGTATTCGGCCTGCCCTACCAGCGAGTGCCGCACCCGGCCTATGGCAACGAGAAGATCCCCGCCTTCGAGATGATCAAGACCTCGGTCAACATCATGCGCGGCTGCTTTGGTGGCTGCTCCTTCTGCTCCATCACCGAGCACGAAGGGCGCATCATCCAGAGCCGCTCGGAAGAGTCGATCTTGAAAGAAATTGAAGATATCCGCGACAAGGTGCCGGGCTTTACCGGTGTCATCTCGGATCTGGGCGGCCCCACTGCCAACATGTACAAGCTGCGCTGCAAGAGCCCCAAGGCCGAGCAGACCTGCCGTCGCGCCTCCTGTGTCTGGCCCACCATCTGCCCGCACATGGACACCGACCACAGCCCGACCATCAACCTCTATCGCAAGGCGCGCGACCTCAAGGGGATCAAGAAGATCCTCATCGCCTCCGGCGTGCGTTACGACATCGCGGTCGAAGATCCTCGCTATATCAAGGAGCTGGCCAAGTACCACGTCGGCGGCTACCTCAAGATCGCGCCGGAACACACCGAGGAGGGGCCGCTCTCCAAGATGATGAAGCCGGGCATGGGCAGCTACTACCAGTTCAAGGAGCTGTTCGACAAATACTCCAAAGAGGCGGGCAAGCAGCAGTATCTGATCCCCTACTTCATCTCCGCCCACCCGGGCACCACGGATGAAGACATGATCAATCTGGCGCTCTGGGTCAAAGAAAACCGCTTCAAGCTCGATCAGGTGCAGAACTTCTATCCGTCGCCGCTCGCCAACGCCACCACCATGTATTACACGGAGAAAAACCCGTTAAACAAGGTGAGCCGCACCGGTGGCGATGTGTTTGTTGCCAAGGGCGAGCGCCGTCGCCGCCTGCACAAGGCGCTGCTGCGCTACCACGACCCCGCAGGCTGGCCGATGATCCGCGAAGCCCTGCTCGCCATGGGTAAGGGCCACCTGATTGGCAATGGCCCCGGCTGTCTGGTGCCAGCGGAAGGGCGCAACGAGCGCGCCGCCAGCGGCAAGGGGCTGAAACCGGCCCTGACCCGTCACAGCAACATCAGTCACCAGCGTGGCAATGGCACAGGCAACAAGCCGACGGGCGGCAAACCGGTGGGTTCCCAGCTGCACAAAGGCGCGGCTAATGGCAAATCGGCCGCACAGGGCGAAGGCAAGAGTGCTGGTAAGGGTAAACCTGCCGGAAAACCCGCTCATAAGGGCAAGGCGCCGACCCGCGCCGGCTCTGCCAAGCCGGGTGCCAAATCCGCTGCTCAAGGCGGCAAGCCTGCGGCCAAAGGCAATGGAGCCAAGCGACCGGCCCGGTAAGTTTTTCTGATTGAAAGTGATAGAAATAAAAAGGCGACCGGATGGTCGCCTTTTTTAGTTTAAAAATTAATGTCATTATTATTTTTATATATTAAAAAGAATGATTTTTAATTATTAACATGTAATGTAAGTTAATTATTAAACTACTGCATTAAGCAACCAGTTCAACAGTTTGAAGGCGCAAGCTCTCATAATACTCCTCTGCCAATGCTGTTAATTTAAACTCACTATCAATATCAACAATAGTATCCACAGCATCCTTTATCGACAACAAGTCTACTTGGAAGAATTCTTTCCTCAGATTTACTGCATTCACTCGATGAGCTCTAAATTCACGATGTAAAGCTGCCTCCAACGCCGGAGCATCATCGGAATAAATCATAGCATGAACATCAAAAGAAAATGGCACACTAGCATCACCTAACTCTTTAACTCTATCCATCGGATCTAGTCTCCTAGTTAAGCCAATTTTATAGATATCCTCACCAAATGAACCAATATTACTGATGACGTATACATGGCCTTTACGAGTTTGTTCAGCCATGCTTTTGGCTCGAGCCTCTTTCATCTCTGCCTCAAGTAGCTGTTGTTCAAGCTCAGCTATTCTCTGCTCTGCAAATGCCCTTTCGCTTTCAGAGGTTTTCAACAATTCTTCTCGAGCCTTGCTCAATAGATCCCTATAGATACGCTCTTCCTTTTCAGCCTCAGCAATAGCTCGCTCATACTCTTTAATTGCACGCTGTTCTTCGCGGATCTGTTCTTTTATGATTCTTTGCTCATCAGCCTCTTCTTGTTTTTTCAAGGTGTATTGATACTGAAGCTTGCACTCTTCAAATTTCAATTCTACATAACTAATATTAAAGCCACACTTCAATGTTGCTGCTGACTTTTCTATTGTGTTGGCAAGACTTTCTATTCTCTGCAAGGTTCGGGCGAAGTTACTAGGACTCACCTTCCCAATCAAGAAATCACACTCAATATTAAATGCCGCTAGCATTAGCTTTATTTGACCATCGAGAATCTTTTTGTTTAATGATTTGTCATTCGCAATGATCAGAGTGACAGGATACGTTATCGCATTTTTATCTCTAATTAGATCTTTTTGTTGGCTTCGGATGTATTTTATTTCTTCTGAAAATCTAGCTGATGTTTCATAGAGATACTCTGGATTTTCAAAATGCCCAACAGACGTGAATTCGTCCAATCGAGAGTATAGGTCAAGCATTCCCATCAGATTTTTCACATCAACATTGAGCTTTGCTATTTCTAATGAAAGCCGATCCTTTTCCTCACTCTGTTTGTTATTTTGTTCAGTTGCTTCTCTGATTCTTTCTAAAAGCTGGGCTTCATCTGCTTTAAGTGCCCTCAGCTCTTCCGTCTCAATTCTGACCTGCTCTAGTTCTTTTGTATCGTTATACAAATCACTTTTTAGCGATGTAAGGCTCTCTTTTAATTGCGACAACTCTGTCTCAAGACTTGTATGCTCGCCAAGCTTAGCATCAACATCAGCCTTATATTTAGCCAGCTCCTTGTTATGTTTTAATTTGAGAATGAAATAGCCAATCAATATAGCTGCAATTGCACCAATGATAATGGCTAAAAGCATGTGTTCCATTTTTCTACCTTAGTTGTAAACTGATAAATTGTTGGCGCAGAGTCGCACGCTCTAAGCATCTGTCTTCATATTCGCCTTGGGCATCAGAAAGTTCATCTTTTAATCTTTCCTTTGCCTGAGCAATACTCAATTTTTCAGCTTTTTTAGCCAGTGCAAATTTTTCCTTTTCAGCACGAATTGCATCTCGTTCCTGTTCTCTTAAAAATTTTTGATATTCTCTTTCTGCTCTGGCATTTTCGCGTTCGGCAGACTTTTGTCTACGCGCTGATTCCCTAGCAGCCTGCTTACCGGCTCTGTCAATTGCCTTAGCGACTTTGATAGATAAACTTAAAAGACTACCCCGCCTTGCCAAACCATCCTCCTTACCACTTGTTTCTGTAACCTATTGTCATATGAAAAGATAAAACCTGAGACACCCACCCTTCTGAGCAGGAATAATGCTAGCGAGTCCCACGCTAATGCCCGTGGATTACAGCATTTCACAATGCTCAATTAACCAGCAGTGCAGGTACCAATTGCTGATTAATAAGCACCGTATGGGGATGTTAAGCCAAGCAAGGTTTACGACGCGAGCCTTTAAGTGATTAAATTGTCAGAAATTAATCATTTTTTGCGCTTGATCAGCAAATGGAACTGGAAGGCGGCTTTATAGCCATATTCATCTCTGGCAAGCAGGGAAGGGGAGTGAATAGGGGCGACCTGCTGGTCGCCCCTAGTGATTGCCATATCCAGTGCGCGAAGGGTTAGCCGTTATAGCCGTAGCAGCGCTTGAGCTCCTCGAAGTCGTAGTAGTGGCTGCCGCTTTGGTAGGGCTGGCAGCCTGTTTTAAAGGCGATCTCCTTTTCGTTGTAGAGCATCTTGACCAGCACCTGCCGCTGCCCGTTTTGGTAGATATCCCACTGAATATTGGCGGTATAGGGGGAGACCCAGCCGCCGCGCCACTCGTTGTTCTGCTGGCTGAACAGCTGATCCGGGCTGGCCCCCTGACGGCTCCCTTCCAGCTTCATCAGGGCGGCGAGGGGGATAATGGCTTCGGCGTGGGCAAAGCGCAGGGTGGCCCGTCTACTCTGCTCGCCTTCCACCACCTGACGCTGCACCTCGCCAAACAGGCCGTCGAGCAGCGGCTGGGCAATGGCGTAGGGGGCACTCTGGTTGGCAAAGCTCGGCCCCTTTTCGTAGAAATCTTCCGCATCGGAGAGGTAGGAGAACCAGGCAGACTCCTGTGGAGTGAGGAACTGCTCCAGCGCCCAGGGTTCGCTGCCCTGTGCCTGCGCTTCGCGGATCATGCCGGGGCCGATGATAAAGAGGTTGTAGAGCATCAGGGCGGCATCCACTTCGTCGCGCACATAGGTCATGCCGCCATCCTCCGGGTTGACGGCGACAAACTCGACGCCGCCCGCCAGATAGTCGACAAAGCCCTTGCTGTAGATACGCTCCAGCATGCTGCGGGCCATCTCTTTGGTCTTGCTCAGGTTTTTAAGCTGATCCAGCGCCCTGGCCAGCTCGGGGGCCGGGGCGATTCCGGCATCTTCGTCGCCGATAAAGCGCTGGTAGCTCTCATAGGCGGGCAGGTAGCGGGCGTAATCCCCCTCGGGCGTGGTCTTGTGGAAGTAGAGCTCGAACTTGTTGACCAGCTTTTTGTCGATCTTCGAGGGGTCATTCTGCGTGAGGTAGCACTGCGCCGAGTCGCTGACATAGTTCACGCTGCGCTTGAGGCTCTCCATAAAGTAGAAGGCGCTTTCGTTGGCCCTGTCCTTGCCCGAGGTGACCACCTTGATGCAGTGGGGCTCGCTGCTGTTGAGCAGGGTCGGCAGCCGCGCCGCCAGCCGGGTGGCGAGATTGGCGTGCTCCTCCTTGCCCAGCGCCGAGAGCAGGCCATAGCCCAGTTTCTGGTTGGCGGCCGTCACCAGATCGACCTTGCCTCCCAGCCCCTGCCCGAGAGTGGTGAGCGCCCCCTGACGCTGCGCCTCTTCCCATACCAGCTTGGTCAGCACGTCATATTTCGGGCTGGAGAGGGAGCGCGAGCCGTGGCGCGCCACCATCTCGGTAAAGACCGGGCTGAACCCCTGAGGCGCTGGCTCGTAGCTCTCCGCCTGCTGCTGCGGGCTGTAGACCGCTTTGGTGCTGTATTGATAGGCGGTTTTGCCCTGGCTGTCGGTAGACGATTCGTTCTCTGACTGGCAGCCGCCAAGCAAGACCAGCGAGACGGCCACAGCCACATAAGAAGAGCGCGGGAAAGTCATGATGTTCCTTATCTATCCATATGAAAAATAAGTGAAAAACTCTATGACTTGAAAATGACCGCGGGATGTCAGCCAGATGACAGGCTGATGACTTCTGATAAAGCAGTAAGCAAGGGGAGGGGCAGAGGATGGCTATAGGGAGGGTAATAGAGGCTCAACCAACCACTGCGCCTGTCACGGCTGAGTGGTCAGTGAGCGCTGTTGGGATGGGCCTTATTGCCTTACCTCCTGCCCCGCCATCTTGATCCAAAGGGGAGGCAATTAAAGGTTGCCAATTAAGGGTTGCTCAATACCACGCCAATATGGCATCGAACATGCGGGTATGGGTCACTTGCAGGTTTGCCGCCTTGGTAGAAATGGCTGCGCTATAGAGCTGGACGCCGGGTTCGTTATGACTCTGCACCAGATAGTTTTTATGGCGACAGGTCCCATAGAGAGAGAGGCTTTTTCTCGCACAGTGGCCGAGAAACAGCACGGCGCCAAGGCCGATCAACAGGCCGGATATATCCAGCAGATTGATATCCAGCAGATTGACGGCGGGCAGGGCAAATTGTGCCTCGGCTTGCTGCGCGAATTCATAGAGCGACACGGCAAACATGGCGCCGCAGAACAGCAGTTTGAGGCGGGCGAGGCTGGTGAGTTTGGTCTGCATCACGTCCGGCGAGGCAAAGTAGAGGTTCTCCAGATGCCGTCTCTGCTCCTTGATAAGGATCCCGCGCACATTGACATCAACCTCGACCTGGGTCGATTCGCGATAGACCAATCCCTGTTTTTCCCACTCGTCCGCCAGCATGGCAACCAGCACCGGATAGAGGACAATGGCCAGGCCGCAATAGATCGGCAGCGCATGATATCCGCTGGACATCAGTCCAACTGACAATATTGCGAATATATAGGGCGACAAGGCTTTGAGTGCAATTGATGATTTCATCGTTATACATCCATAAATAACGCGTTTTATAAGTGCCGATAGCGCACAGGCAATAGTGGCCGCGCCAATAAGCTGCGGCCAAACAGGGCGTTGGTCAGCGGTAATCCATTCCGGCATATGGCCTGAAATAGTCCCTTTGCTCGGCAACAGGGACAAGAGCGCCATAGTAAGCCAAACGAGGCCGCTCTGACAGTGACCCGGATGACATAAATCTGTGTGCCGCCGTCGAAATGAAATCATATTTTGTCGCTACTCCGGTTCCTCTATGCAAAAAGCCCCGAGAGCAGAGCTTTCGGGGAAGAGGAAAAACATCGACAAGGAATTACAAAGGCATTGGGGTCACACCTGAACCGGATCAGGCATCGACATAGATCACCTGGCCGCTAATAAAGCCATCGACGGAGCGCTCAAACGCCTTGCCGACCAAAGCGCCCGGCACCGGCTGGAAGCCGGGCATCATCTCGCCATATACGTCCCACGCCTCTTTCAGTACGGTCGGGTTGACCACATTGATGCGGATGCCGCGGGGCAGCTCGTGGGCCACGCACTGGACAAAGGTATCGATGGCGCCGCTGGTGGTGGCATCGGCAATGGCCAGCGGGATCGGCTTGATATTGAGGATGCCGGAGATCAGGGTGAAGGATCCCCCCTGATTGATGTAGTTGAGGCCGATATTGACCAGATTGATCTGCCCCATCAGCTTGCTCTGGATGGTGGTTTGCCACTGCTCGTCGCTCATCTCGCCAAAGGGGGCGTATTCGCAATAGCCGGCGGTATTGACCACCGCATCGAAGGATCCCACGTTTTGGTAGAGCCGCTCGATGGACTCTCTGCTGGTGATATCCACCTGAAAATCACATCCCTCGCCGGAGCGGCTGGCGGTAATGACCTTGTGCTTGCCCAGACCACTGAGGGCGGCTTGCCCCATTTTCCCCTGAGCACCAATCAGAATGACTGTTTTCATCGTTAACCTCGCTTTGCTGGAAGAGCTGCAAGGTTAGAGAGCCACTGATACAATGTAAATCATGGGTGGTTTGTATGTGATACAACTTTAATTGGTGAGGTGAGGGTGGAGAAGATCGATATCAGGCAGATGCGGGTGCTGGTGCTGCTGGTGAGATACAAGAGTGTGTCGCGGGTGGCCGAGCTGCTGGAGATCTCCCAACAGGGGGTGAGCAGCCATCTGAAAAAGCTGCGCGACCTCTTTCCCGCCGAGCTGTTTATCCGCCAGAGCGCCGGGTTGCAGCCGACCGACTACGCCTGCCAGCTGGCCGCCAAGTTCGAGCAGATCCTGGCCGATATCGACGGAGTCTTTGTGGCCGCCCCCTTCGATCCCGCCAGCAGCGAGCGCACCTTCAGGGTGATGGCCAACGAATATGCCCAGCTCGCCATTATTCCAAGGCTGGCGAGCGCTCTGCGCAGTCAGGCGCCCTCCATCCGGCTCGATGTGGTGGACTTTCAGGCCGAGCAGCATCTGGACGCACTGGCCAGCGGCGAGGTCGATCTGGTGATTGGTTTTGATGCCTATCTCGACCCGGGGTTGCTGCGCGCCACCCTGCGCCGGGATCACTACTGCTGTGTGCTGCGCCGCGACTCCCGATATCTTCCGGACAACGCCCCGCAGGATCTGGCGGCCATCCCCTTTGTGCAGTTCGCCAACAGCGTCGGCAATTTCGAAGGGCAGATGAGCCCGCAGCAGGTTGCCAGCGCGGCGGTGGCGACGCTCCCCTGTTACACCTCGCTGCAAGCCTTTATGTCGGTCAATGACGTGGCGGCCTGCATTCCGTCGGCCATCGCCGCCCTCGGCGATTTTCGCGTGCTGGAGCTGGCCGGGGCGCCGCAGCAGTTCGAGGTAGTGGTCGGCAGGCACCGCAAAAGTCAGGGCAATCTCGCCATCGAGTGGCTGGCCGAGGTAATCAAGTCGGTCTGCGATCTTGCCATGCCGAGATAACATCGCCGTTTGCACAGAGCTGCACACGCCTGCCAGCGCGCTAACGGCAGGCTGGATCTGCGGGACAAATCCTGCGATGGTGCGGGCAGTTATCCGCTTGTCCCGTTATCGAGTGAAAAGGAGTTGAGATGCGCATTGCCATGATTGGTCTGGGGGATATCGCCCAGAAAGCCTATCTGCCGCTGCTGGCGAGCGACGAGCGGATCACCCCGCTGCTCTGTACCCGCAATCCATCGGTGCTGGAGCAGCTCGCCCGCCAATATCGGGTCGCTGAGTGCTTTACCGATGTGGCGGCCATGCTGGTCAGCCGCCCCGACGCCGTGATGATCCACGCCGCGACCGCCGTTCACCGCGAGCTGGCCGAGCAGTGCCTGCGTGCGGGGATCCCCACCTTTGTCGACAAGCCCCTGTGCGACAATCTGGCCGAGGCCGAGGCGCTGGCCAACCTCGCCATCGCGCAAGATTGCGCCCTCTTTACCGGCTTCAACCGCCGCTATCTGCCCGCCATGGTCGAGGCGCGGGCCCAGCCGCTCACCGAGCTGAACTGGCAGAAACATCGCTTCGCCCTGCCCGGCAAGGCACGGGATTTTATGTTCGACGACTTTATCCATGTGCTCGACAGCCTCTGTTTTTATGGTGGCGTGCCGGTCGGCGACTTTCATGCGGTATTGCGCCCCTGTGCGCAGGACAACAGCCTGTTGGCCGGGGTGAGCGTCAGCTGGCAGAGCGGCGATCGTGCCATCAGCGGCAGCATGAACCGCAGCGCCGGGATCACCGAGGAGCGCATCGATGCCTACGGCGACAACCTCTCCCTGCACCTTGAGAACTGCACTCGCGGCAGCATCGCCCGCGACAAGCAGGCGCAGATGCTTAGCCCCAACGACTGGCAGCCGGTGCTGGCCCAGCGCGGCTTTGCCGCCATGCTGGCGCACTGGTATCAGCAGATTGAATCGGGCAAAGCGGATAGCGAGCTGATCGCCTCCTACCTGCACGGTCACCGGTTGGCGGAGCAGCTGGTGGCGCTGGCTGACCAGCGGGGATAAGGCTGGCTGGAAGCCTCAGAGATATGAATTCGAGGTGCGCGAAGATAGCGCACCAAACACAACGGGGCCCGCAGTTGCGGCCCCCCGTTGTTATGGGATGAGATGCATGGGATCAGATGCACTTCACCGGTTTGGGCAGGCCGCCAATCTTGGTCGCCTGCTTGGCTGGGCCTTCCGGGAACAGCTTGTAGAGGTAGCGGCTGTTGCCCTTCTCGGGGCCGTACTGTTTCTCCATCGCCTTGACCAGCGCGCGGATGGCGGGGGAGGTGTTGAACTCCAGATAGAAGGCGCGCACAAAGCGCACCACTTCCCAGTGCGGCTCCTCAAGCGTGATCCCCTCCTGCGCAGCCAGCACCAGCGCCAGCTCCTCGCTCCAGTCGTTGCTGTTGAGCAGGTAGCCCTTGGCATCGGTCTCGATGAGTTGGCCGTTGAATTCCAGCTGATGTTTTTCGGACGCAGACATGGGGGGCTCCTCGCTAATGGGGCTATCAGGATTGGGCGGGCATGGTAGCGCCTTGATCCCCGGTGAGCAACCGGCTCTCGTTGGCCAGATGCAGCAGCTGATCTGCCAGCTCGCTGATCAGGTTGAGCTGCTGGGTCAGCATCAGCTGCTCCTCGCTGCTGTCCGGGCTGCTGTCCGTGCAAAGAAGGGGGCACTGACCACCGATGGAGCTGGAGGGATTGCCCGCCAGATGACCGGCGGCCTGCTCAAGGGTGTGGCAGATGTGGTGGCGCACCTCATCCAGCCCGCTGATGGCCTCCAGCTTGTCGCGATGGGCCCCCAGCGCCGAGATGTAGGAGAGCAGGGCGTGGTTGCGCCAGGTGAGGGTAAAGCAGAGATCGAGGAAGCGGCGGCGCTTTTGCGGCTCCACCAGCATGCTCTGCCAGGCGGTGGCCAGTTCGCTGTCCGCCAGATGGGCGCTCTTGCGCGCCACCCGATAGTCGATGGACTCGTCCCGCTGCTGCTTGAGGCTCGCCAGCACCGCCGAGAGGTAGCGGGCGTTGGCCGAGAGCGAGTTGGCGATCAGCGTCGGCAGCCGCTTGTACTGCCAGTCAGGCCACAGCCAGGCTACCAGCCCGTAAGAGATCAGGCAGCCGAGCAAGGTATCGAGCAGCCGCGGCCCCAGAATGGCAAAGCCGATGCCATCAAGCAGGTTGAACGCCATCAGCACGTAGAGGGTGATAAAGCAGACCGCGGCGCTGTAGTTGTTGCGCACCTGAGTGAAAAACAGGAAGGCGGCGAGCCCCATCACCACCAGCTGGACGTGCAGCTCGGGGAAGAGCCAGAGCACCGGAATGCCCACCAGTATGCCGGCGAAGGTGCCGAGCATCCGCTGCACCAGTCGGCGGCGGGTGGCGCTGTAGCTGGGCTGGCAGACAAACAGCACGGTCAGCAAAATCCAGTAGCCCTTTTCCAGATCAAAGGCTTGCAGTATGCCGTAGCCGATCACCAGTCCTAGGGAGAGGCGCAGCGCGTGGCGAAACACCATGGAGTGCAAGGTGAGGTGCTGCTTGAGCTGGGTCAGCAGCGGCAGGCGGGGCGGGCGCGCCAGCGCGGGCAGCTCCTGCTCTGGCTGCTCGGGGTTTTGCAACACTTCGGCGCTGCCCAGCAACTGGTTGATGCTGGCCAGATTGCGGCGCAGGAACTTCATCGGCGTCAGCAGGGTTTTCGGGTAGTGCTGCTTGAGATTGGTGAACTCCAGCTGATCGCCAAGGGCCTCCAGCGTCCAGTGGATGCGCTTGTTATGGGCGTAGGGCTTGTGCACCAGAATGGCGTAACCGAGCCGCTGGCACGCCTCGGAGAGCTGCAGGAACACCTCCTGAAACCCTTCCAGTACGATGCCCTGCTTGAGCTCCGCTTCCAGCCGGCTGTAGGGGTAGTGGCTGGAGGTGGCACGCTCGTGAATTTCCAGCGCCAGCAGGTAGAGGCGCAGCAGGCTGGCCAGCTCGGGGCTGGCCGGATGACGGCGGCTCAGGCGGGCGTTGAGGGCCGATTTGGTGAGGGTCAGCGCGCTCACCAGATTGATGTTGAGCTGGGCCAGATTGTGGCGAATGGCCTGGGCGCCGTGCTCGTCCGCCGGGAAGAAGCGGGATTTTTCCAGCAGGTAGCGACCAAGGGCGAAGTAGCTCTGGGCCAGCTGCTCGTGCAGGGTTTTGTAGGGCAGCAGCCAGAGCCAGATAAACGAGACCAGCCCGTACCAAAGGGCGCCAGCGCCGAGCGCCAGCGGTTGGTAGAAGAGATCCGGTGCCTTGGCGGCACCCAGCATGGTGTAGATGGCGATCAGCAGCGAGCCGAAACTGATGGTGGCGTAGCGAGCGCCGAGCGCCCCCACCATCACGAAGATAAAGGTGGAGCTGGCCAGCCCGATGGCAAACAGCCAGGGGGTGGGGTAGAGATACTGCACGCACAGGGACGCAAACATGAAGCAAATCAGCGTCATGGCGAGGTTTTTGAGGCGTCCCCACAGGCTGTCGTCGGTTTCGGCGATGGCGCCCGCCACGACCCCGAGGGAGAGCAGCACGGTGAGCTGGATATTGCCGGTGGCCAGGGTGAAGGCGAGCAGACCGAGAATGGCCAGCAGTACCTTGAGGGCGAAGTAGATGTGACTATCGGTCAGCAGTCGGCGCAGCAGGCCAGAGAGATCCATCGGCATGAGACAGGTGAAACCCTTGATCGAAACGAGAGCGAGATAGTAACCCGCCAAGCGCGAAGTGGCCCTGATCCAAATCAGGGCCACTTCGCTTCATATCCTTGATTTACAACTTATCCTGACAGAAAGAGGAGCCAATAAAAACCCCGCCGAAGCGGGGTTTCTGATTAGTTGCGGTTGCCGCCAAGCAGGCTCAGCAAGCTCAGGAAGATGTTGTAGATGGAGACATACAGGGTGACGGTGGCGGAGATGTAGTTGGTCTCGCCGCCGCGCACGATCTGCTGGGTAGTCAGCAGGATGGCACCGGAGGAGAAGAGCATGAACATGGCGGACAGAGCCAGGCTCAGGGCGCTCATCTGCAGGAAGATGTTGGCAATCATGGCCACCAGCAGTACCCAGAAACCGACGAACAGCATGCCGCCGATGAAAGAGAGGTCACGCTTGGTAGTCAGAGCATAGGCCGACAGACCGAAGAAGGTGAGCGCGGTGCCGCCAAGGGCGGTCATCACGATCTCGCCACCACCATTGTTCATGTACATGTTGATGATGGGGCCCAGGCTATAGCCCAACAGACCGGTCAGGGCGAAGGTGAAGACCAGCCCCATGCCGTTGTTGCGATTCTTCTCGGTCAGGAACATCAGACCGTAGACACCGATCAGGAACACGGCCCAGTGCAGCGGCGGCATGTTCATCACGGTAGCGACCCCCGCCACCACGGCAGAGAAGCCCAGAGTGAGGGAGAGCAGCATATAGGTGTTACGCAGCACCTTGTTGGTATCGCGTACGGCACTTTGGGTGCCAGTGTAGATAGAACGGGTATCCATCTTGGGTGTCCTCTTGATGTCCGGGTGAGACGGCGAGCAGCCGCCTCGTGATCGCTGTTTGTTACTGCATGTTTACGCATTGTATGTAGAACAAATAGGGATGACGAGGAACAATTTCAAGCCACCTGCCATTTTGCTCCCGCACACTATCCCACAGGAAATATGTATTGCATATGAACAAGGGCTTAGCGTAGTATGCACGCCATTCGGAGGGGTGGCAGAGCGGCTGAATGCACCGGTCTTGAAAACCGGCGATGGGCGACCATCCGTGGGTTCAAATCCCACCTCCTCCGCCATATTCAAAGAGAAAGCCCAAGCGGTCACCCGCTTGGGCTTTTTTGTATCTGTCGTATCTGGCATTTCAACTGACACGTCACATGGACGATAAAAATGGCTCGGGTTGTCCCTGAGCCATTTTCACCTTGAATGATGGCTTAGATCCGCCCCTGATAGCGCAGGGGGAAGCGCCCCTGACTGTCGGGCTGGCCGAGGAAGGGGAGCCCCTGTTGCATCTGCGGTGGCAGTTCGGGGCCCGGTTTCAGGGTGCCCTGGAACAGGTACTGGCCATTGGGTTGCAGCTCGAGGCGACCCATGGTCTGTACCGCATCCGAGCCCTGCTTGAGTTCGGCCACCAGTTTGGAGTCGAGGCAGGTGAGTTTCACCTCGGGGTCGGCCAGATCCAGCTTGCCCGCCGGGGTATCGGCGCTGGCGTTGTACCAGTCGAGGTTGCCGTAGAGGTTGTCACACCAGGGGTTGCCCTGGGCAAACTGCTCCACTTTGAGCTGCAGCTGACCGCTGACGGAGATCGGGATCGGCAGGCGCATCGGCACCCGGCTCATCAACCAGGGGGCGGGGGCGTTGAAGGTTAGATCCCGGCCGAAGGCGGCGCCATTCCAGCCGACAACGCCCTGACCATTGAGGCCGTTGCGATCGCCAAAGCGAATGGCCACTTCGGGGGCGAAGCGCAGCAGCGACCAGCCGTTGAGATCCCAGCGCAGCTGGTTCACCGATTCGCTGGCATATTGCAGTCGGGCAATCTGGCCGTTCCAGAGGGTGCCGCTCACCCCTTCCAGTTTCAGCAGGTTGGCAGCATTGGCAGGCAGCGGCAGATGGCGAGCCACCAGTGCCGCGGGCAGGGTGGCCAGCAGGAATACCAGATAGGCGGCCAGAAACAGGCTGGCAATCAGGATGCGTTTTTTCATTGGGGACGACTCAACTGCAAACGTCTGACCTTGACCAGACCCGGGGCCAGATCCTCGCGGGCGATCTCGATGATTTGAACCTGAATGCCGTGCTGCTCCACCAGCGTGGAGAGCCAGAGCAGCAAGTCATCGAACTGGACCGTGTCGATCCACACTTGCAACTCCTGCGCCTGGGGTTGCAGCCGGGCAATCTTGATCTTATGGTTGAAGGCGGTGCGGTTGACCACCCCTTCCAGGGTGCCGCTGGTGTCGATCTGGCGACCCGAGCCACCCTGCATGGCCAGCACCTCTTCACCTTTCTCCTTGAGCCAGGCGAGGGTCTGCTGCTGGTTCTGCACCTGCCGCTCCCGCTCTGCGATGCGGTTGGCGATGGGCTGCCAGACGCTCCAGTAGAAGAGACCGACCAGCAGCAAAACGCCGCCTGCAGCCACCAGCCGCTGTTCCCGTGCGGTTATGCCGTGCCACCAGCTCTGCAATTTTTCCATCATGATGATTTACCCTTGAGCACCAGTGCGCCCTCTACCTTGCCCTCGGTGCTGCGCACCTCGCCTTGCTGTACCTCGAATTGCTTGCCAGCCAGCTCACGGAACCGCTCGATCTCGGCGAAGCCGGGAGCGGTCACCTGCAGCCGCAGCTCGCGGCGACTGGCATCAAAGCGCATCACCTGCGGCTTGAGGCCGGGTACTTCGGCAAAGGTGGGGGCCAGCTCGGTGAGCATCAGCAGTACGCCGTTTTGCGGGGCTTGTCCCATCTGTTGCAGATGCTGGGTCATCTGGCTGCGCACGTTCACGATGCGGCTCTCACCCGGGAAGATGCGGGTATAGACGGCACGGATCTCCGCTTTCAGCGCCTTGTCCTGCTCGGTGAGCTGATAAAGCTGCACCCCGCGCTGGCCGAGGGCCACCAGCAGCAACAGACCCGCGGTGATGGCTACCTTGCGCCACTGCAACCAGTAGCGGGCATATTCGGTCTGCGGTCGGTAGGGACCGGTCAGCAGGTTGGCCCGGCAGATGAGGGCCCCTTTGGCCAGCAGCAGCATGGGGAGCTCGGGCTCCGCTGCCTGCCAGTTGGCGGCGGCAATGGCGGGCACCGGGGTGTGGCTGTGGATGGTGACCGGCTCGGCTTCGGTTGCCAGCAAGATGGCCAGCAGTGGCTCGTCGGCGACGATCCCCTGACAGGGGCCTTGGCGTACCAGCCACTCATTGCCGAGTTGCAGCGCAGACCAGCCATCAGCGGCCTGTGGCAGCGCCAGCACATCGGGCAGCAGTTGCAGGCTCTTGAGGCCTGCGGCATCGAGCCAGCCGAGCCACTCGGCCATCTTCTGCCGATCCACCGCCATCAGATCCACCTGCTGGCCCTCATGGGCCAGCACCACCAGATGGAGCTCGTCCACGTCGGAGGCGATCTGCTCCTCCAGCAGGTAGGGGAGGGCCGCCGCCGACTGGCGGTTGTAGCGACCCGGCAGGGTGACGCGCCGGAAGATCAGATCGCTGCCCGGCACTAGCGTGACCACGGGGCGGCCACCGGCCCGCTCCTGCAGCTCGCCCAGGGCATCGGCCGAGGGCAGGGTGCCGGAGGCGATGATCTCCTGCTCCTGACCGGACCAGACCAGCCAGGCCACAGGTTGTTGTTTATTGGTCCCCAGTCGGATGACCAGACTTTCGCTCACGCATCTCTCTCCTGCGATACCGGTTTGCAAAGGGCGTTGTGCGCCCTGGCAACCGGTGCGCAGCCCGCAGGCTGCATCCAACATCTCTCGTACCCGCGGGCGATGGCCTGCAGGTGCGCTGTTTATTCGGCGCCGCTACTGAGGCGGCGCAGCATCACCAGTTTATTGTCCTTGCCCCGCTGGAACAGGGTTTCGAGCCAGGCCCGGTTGTCGCCGACCTCGGCCACGACTCGGGCTTCGAAGAAGTCGCTCTTGACTACCAGCGCATCTTTCAGCCCTTTCACCGCATCGACCGGAGCGAGCATGTCTGTCATCAGCTTGCTCTCTTTCCACCCCTTCTGTGGCCGCTCATTCAGTACTCGCTTGGCGTCATCCAGCCCGATAGTGCCCAGATAGAGGGCAACCAGCAGCTCGGGGCGCTGGGGGGCAAGGGTATTGATATTGATCTTCAACTTGTCGTTGGGCAGGGTGCAGACATAGGGGGCCAGTTTGGCATAGACCCGGGCAGTCACCCCGCGCACCGCCCTCAGCTCATCCTTGCCCAGCATCCACTGGTTGGCGGTGAGGTAGGGGGGCTTGAGCCCCTCGTAATAGGCGTCCTCTGCGCCAAGGCTGGAGACCAGCACCGTATCCTTGTCGGTCCAGTCACGGATGGCATCGGTGAGCTGGGCCGCCTCGTAATCATCCATCGCCAGCTGCTTGAGCAGTTCGCGAAACACCTGCACCGGATAGGGCTGCTGCGCCAGCTCCTCGCCGCTCCCCGCCTTGGAGGCCACGCTCAGGCTGTTGAGGTTGAAGCAGGATTGCAGGTCGGTCACCTCGCCTTTGAGCTGGCCATCGTCCACCGGAAATACAGTGTTCTTGCGGGCCCAGTTCTGGCTGAGGTTGACCACCTCGGGATTGTCCTTGAAATCCTGCGTCAGCACCTTGCTCACCAGCGCCTCTGCCGAGAGGGCATACCACCATGCCTGTTTGCCGGTGGTGATGTTGGCGGTGCGGCGCAGCTCAAGCTGCAGGCGGCCGCTCATATTGCTGGCGATGATCACCATCACCGAGAGGATCAGCAGCACCACCAGCAGCGCCATGCCGCGCTGGCGACCGGGGGCGGCGAGATTAGCCCGCATTGGCGCCCCCTCCGTTCTGGTTGTCACCATTACCGCCATTGGTATTGCCGTTGCCGCCGTTGTTCCCGTTATTGCTGTTGTTGCCGCCCCCCTGGTCGGGGTTGCTGCTCTGGCTGTTCTCTTCGGCGCGTTGGCCGCCGGCGCCAATCAGGAACTGACGGCGAATGGTGCCGTAATCTTCCAGATCCAGCTCCACTGCCAACCCGTGGGGCAGCACGCTGCGCTGGGTCCACTCCTCTTTCCAGTTGCCCTTGTCGAAGAAGTAGAGGCGAAACGCCGTGACCCCCGTCAGCACCGGCTGGATGCGCGGCTCGGTGCCGATCACCGGATCCGGATAGAGATAGCTCAGGCGCTCCAACTTCTGATCCTTGAGGCGCCAGCCGACCCGCTGCAGATGGGAGCGGGGCAGCATGCCGTCCGGGTTGAGCCAGCCGCTGCGCATAAAGGCCATGCCCCAGTCATCGCTCTGCTGGCCGAACCGGGAGGCCGCCAGCAGCACCTTGTTGTTCTCCCCCTCGATGCGACCGCTGCGCGGCACCATCTGGGTGATGTCTCGCTCCAGCAGGGTGAAGGCGAGCTGCAGTTCGTTGAGGCGGATCTCCTTGCGCTTGGCCACCTCGTCACTGGTGAGCACCCCCTGCAGCACCTGATAGGCGCCCATGCTGAGAGTGGCGAAGATGGCGATCGCCACCAGCATTTCGAGCAGGGTGAAACCGGCGTGACGGACGGTACGAGGCGTGCGGGCGGATAGCTGGGTCATCGGCTGATATAGGTCCGCATCATGGCGACCGGGTTCTCGGCCTTGGCCTCGGTGCGCACTTCCATATCGAGCGCCCGGAAGTTGTTGTCGGCGGTGGCGACGCCGCGATAGCGCCAGTACCAGGTGCTGCCCGCCATCTGCTCATCCCCTTCCACCCAGCTGTCGCCGGGCCACTTGTTCTCGAGCTTCTGTTGCACCAGCTGATTCTCTACCACCCAGGTGGCGAGGGTCTTCTGCTCCAGATAGTTGAGGGCCGAGAGGTGTTCGCTAGCGGTTTTCATTACCGCCAGACCCGCTATGGCAAAGACGGCCAGTGCGACCATGACTTCGAGTAGTGTCATACCGCGGGCGTTCATTCGCTCACCTCTTCATCTTCATCGCCGGTGAGCAGGGTGAGGCGGCCGAACTCGTCCCCTTTGACGATGCGGGTGTAGCGGGCATCGTCATCCTGCTGGGTGAAGGTGAGCACGAACGGGCTCAGCTCGCCGCCCGGGAAGATGAGCAACTGCGGCGTGCGCTCCTTCTCGTCGCGCTTCTGTTCGGTTTTCTCGTCGGAGTCCGGCTGCCAGCCAAAGCCTTCTAGCTCCAGCGCCAGCGTCATGTTCTCGGCCAGTTGCACCGGCCCCATCTGCTTGTCGCCAGTCAGGGCCAGCCACTTGCGATCCTTGGCCTGACGCTGCATAAACTGCCAGCCGTTATCCTCGATGCGAATGCCTACCAGCCGACCATCCATCACCGCATACTCCTGCGCCAGCTGCAGCGTCGCCATCAGGCGACGCGCCTGCTTGTCCAGCTCCCGATCTCCTCTGGCGCCTCCCATGCTGAGGGTGACGGCGGTGGCCACCAGCCCCATCAGCATGGCGACCAACAACACTTCCAGCAGAGTAAAGCCGGATTGGCGACGAGCAGATGGCGCAGCCTTCATTCAGGCTGCTCCAGCAAGGCGGAGTGAATGCGCTGGCGACATATCACTTATTGGAAATCCTTAAGGTTCCAGTTGCCGATGTCGTCATCGGTACCGGCTTCGCCATCCAGACCCATGGAGAAGATGTCGATCTTGCCGAACTGGCCCGGGCTCAGCAGCTGGTACGGGTTGCCCCAGGGATCTTGCGGCAGGCGCTTGATGTAGCCGCCATCGCGGTAGCTGCGCGGCGCCGGATCGATAGAAGGCTTGGTCACCAGCGCGTCCAGACCCTGTTCGGTGGTCGGGTAGCGGTTGTTGTCCAGCTTGTACATGTCGAGGGCGTTTTCCAGCGCCACGATATCGGAGACCGCTTTCTGCTGGTCAGCCTTCTCCTTGTTGCCCATCAGGTTGGGCACCACCAGACTGGCCAGAATGCCGAGGATCACGATGACCACCATGACTTCCAGCAGGGTAAAACCGGATTGACGACGTTTGTTCATGAGTTGCTCCGTAACGAATGAGATGGGATAGCCCATCAGAGAGTGATCACTGGGTGGGTTCGACGGGCCGCCAGCGGCGCCACCCAACACCGGAAACTTACATATTCACCATATTGTTGAGCTCGAGGATCGGCTGCAGGATCGACATCACGATAAACAGCACCACCCCGGCCATGGAGACCACCAGCATGGGTTCGAACACCCCGAGGGCGATATTGACCTGGGATTCAAACTCCCGATCCTGGTTGTCTGCCGCCCGCTCCAGCATGCTGTCGAGCTCGCCGCTCTGCTCGCCGGAGGCGATCATGTGCAGCATCATGGGCGGGAAAATCTTGGTCTCGGTCAGCGACTTGCGCAGACTGGTCCCCTCGCGCACCCGTTCGGCGGCTTCGAGAATGCGCATTCTGGCAAAGTCGTTGGAGAGCACTTCGCCGGAGATTTTCATCCCCTCCAGCAGCGGCACCGCACTGGCGTTGAGGATGCTTAAAGTACGGGCGAAGCGGGCGGTGTTGAGACCGCGACTGACCCGGCCAATCACCGGCAGGCCGAGCAGCACCTGATGCCAGCGCCGGCGGCGCTTTTCATCGGTGAGCCACCAGCGCCAGACAAAGCTGCCAAGGAAGATCAGCAGCAGGAACCAGAGGCCGTAGGCCTGCATCAGTTCGCTGGTACCGATGAGAAAACGGGTGGTGCCCGGCAGCTGCTGGCCCATGTGTTCAAACTGGGCCACCACCTTGGGCACTACGGCGGTAAGGAGGATCGAGATAACCCCGATAGCCACGCAGGTAAGCACGATGGGGTAGATCATCGCCTGCAACAGCTTGGTGCGCATATGCTGGCGCTGTTCGGTGTAGTCGGCGAGGCGGTTGAGCACCTTCTCCAGATGGCCCGACTTTTCACCGGCCGCCACCATGGAGCGAAACAGCTGGTCGAACACATGGGGAAAAGCCCCCAGCGAGTCGGCCAGCGAATAACCTTCCACCACCTTGCTGCGCACGGTCGCCACCAGAGAGCGCAAGTGGGCTTTTTCGCACTGCTCGGCCACCGCCTTGAGCGCCTCTTCGATGGTGAGACCGGCCCCCACCAGGGTCGCCAGCTGGCGAGTGATCAGAGCCAGCTCGGCAGTGCTGGCACCGCGCCGAAACAGGGCGAAGCGGGTCGCTTCCCGTTTCGCCTTCTCGGTGGTCTCGTTCACCTCGAGGGGGGTGAGCCCCTGTTCGCGCAGCAGCTGGCGTACCTGACGGGCTGAGTCGCCCTCCATCACGCCGCTCTTGCTGCGCCCCTTGTTGTCGAGGGCCTTGTATTCGAATGCCGCCATCTCAATCTTCCCGGGTCACGCGCAGTACCTCTTCGAGGCTGGTCTGCCCCTTGAGGACCTTGTCGATGCCGTCACGGCGGATGCTGGGGGTGTGGCCGCGGATCAGCCGCTCGATGGCGAGCTCGCCGCTGGCACTGTGAATGGCTTCACGCACCGCTTCGTCGATCACCACCAGCTCGTGGATGCCGGTCCGGCCACGGTAGCCGGTGTGGTTGCACAGCTCGCAGCCGACCGGGCGCCACACCTGCTGATCGGGAGCCAGCTCGATGCCCATGGCGAGGCGCTCCTGCTCGGTGATGGGACGCGGGGCGCGGCAATCGGGACAGAGGGTGCGCACCAGCCGCTGGGCCAGCACCGCCAGCAAGGACGAGGAGAGCAGGAAGGGCTCGATCCCCATGTCCCGCATCCGGGTGATGGCGCCAATGGCTGTGTTGGTGTGCAGGGTCGACATCACCAGGTGACCGGTCAGCGACGCCTGCACCGCGATCTGGGCGGTTTCTAGGTCTCGAATTTCCCCCACCATCACCACATCCGGATCCTGACGCAGGATGGCGCGCAGGCCGCGGGCGAAGGTCATGTCCACCTTGGTGTTGACCTGGGTCTGGCCCACCCCCTCGAGGTCATATTCGATGGGGTCTTCCACCGTCAGGATGTTGCGATCCCGCGAGTTGATTTCAGACAGCGCCGCATAGAGGGTGGTGGATTTACCGGAACCGGTCGGGCCGGTGACCAGAATAATGCCGTGGGGCTTGCGAATGAGCTCGCTGATGATGGTGCGGTTGGCCGCGGTCATCCCCAGCTGCTTGAGCTCGAGGCGCACGTTGTTCTTGTCGAGCAGACGCAGTACTACCCGCTCGCCGTAGCTGGACGGCATGGTGGAGACCCGCACGTCGACGGCGCGGCCGCCGATCCGCAACGAGATACGGCCATCCTGCGGTACCCGCTTCTCGGCGATATCCATTCGCGACATCACCTTGATCCGCGAGACCAGCAGTGAGGCCAGCTTGCGATGGGGGCGCAGGATCTCCCGCAGCACCCCGTCGATGCGAAAGCGGATCACCAGTGCTCGCTCGAAGGTCTCGATATGGATATCGGAGGCCTCTTCTTTTATCGCCTCGCTCAGCATGGCGTTGATGAGGCGAATGATGGGGGCATCGTCATCGGCATCCAGCAGATCTTCGCTTTGCGGCAGCTCTTCGGCCAGCGCGAAGAAGTCCATCTCGTTGCCGAGATCTTCCATCAGCTGGCGCGCCTCGGAGGAGTCGCGCTGGTAGTGAGCCATCAGCAGCTCTTCGAAGGCCTCGTTGTCGAGTTGCTCCACCGCGAAGCTGCAACCCGCGACCCGCCGCACTTCCAGCAGGGCCTGCGGGGTGACGCCAGGGCGGCACTGCAGCACGGGGGCGCCGTCCCGCTCAATCAGGATCACCCCGAAATTGCGGGCAAAGACAAAGGGGAGCTCGGGCAGTGGCGCAGGCCCGACGCTTCCATCCAGATGGTAGGCACTCATCAGGGCTTACTCTGCACAAACGGGGTGGTGGTCTCGGCAGTGCTTTGCTGTCTGCTCCGCATCTCGTTGATCTGCTTCTGGATCTCTTTTTGCAGCTCGGGCGACACCATCACATCCTGGCCATAGGCAGGCAATACCTGACGGGCGGGGGAGGTGAGATACCCCTCCTGCGAGGCGGCATTGAGCTGCTCGGCGCGGAACAGGCTGTATTTGTTGCTGGAGACACCGGTATAGACGTCCGCATCACGCAAGATGGTTGGCCGGATAAAGACCATCAGGTTGCGCTTGGAGGTGGTGTTGGAGGTGGAGCGGAACAGATAGCCCAGCACCGGGATATCGCCAAGCAAGGGCACCTTTGAGACCTGCTCCTTGGTCTGTTCGTCCATCAAACCGCCCAGCACCACAGTTTCGCCACTTTTCACCAGCACCGCATTCTTGACGGTACGGGTATCGAAAGTGGGGCCAAGGTTGGCAGTACCGGTCGCCTGGGTCTGGGCGACGCTGGAGACCTCCTGCTCGATATTGAGCAGCACCGAATCCCCTTCGTTGATCTGCGGGGTCACCACCAGCTTGGTGCCCACCGTCTTGCGCTCGATGGTGTTGAACACCTGATCGCTGGTGGTGGAGCTTTGCGAACCGCTCTGGACCGGGACCTCCTGACCGACGTTGAAGGAGGCCTCCTTGTTATCCATGGTGACGATACTCGGGGTGGAGAGAATATCGTTCTTGGTATTGGAGGCCAGCGCCGTGGCCAGCATGGCCCAGTCGCCGTGATAGAAACCGGCGGCCATGCCGTTGAACTCTTTCAGCAGACCGGCAGCGGTGTCGGTCTTGCCATTCTGGTAATCCTTGCCCGCCGCAATGGCGCTGCCGAGGGGCAGACCGGAGTTGGTGAACTGGGTGCCACCACCGTTGGCATTGCCCCACTGGACGCCAAGGGTGAGGCCGTCGCCATCCTGCATCTCGACGATGATCGCCTCCACCAGCACCTGGGCGCGGCGGATATCGAGCTTGGCCACCACCTGCTCCAGTTCGGACATCACGTCCGGCTGGGCGGTGATGACCAGCGCATTGGTGGTCTCGTCAGCGGAGATGGCCAGCTTGCCACCGCCGATGCTGGCGCCACCTGTGGTTGCGCCGCCGCCCTTCTTGTCGGCCTCGATGCTGGAGCTGACCCCCTTGAGCACCTCGACCATGTCTTTGGCCTTGCCATATTTGAGGTAGAAGACCCGGGTGTTGCCCTGGCTCTGCAGGTCGCGGTCGAGCTGGCGCATCATCTGGATGATGCGGGCGCGCGCTTTCGGCTCACCACTCACTACCACCGAGTTGGTGCGCTCGTCGGCCACCACCTTGGGGGAGAGCAGCAGGGAGGCGGTGCCGCCCTGCGGGTTGCCATCCTTGTTGAGGTTGGTTACCAGCCGCACCATTTCCCCCGCCGAGGCAAACTTGAGCTTGATGATGTCCACATCCTGATCGCCTGCGCGGTCGACCCGGTTCACCACCTCTACCAGACGATTGACCACGGCGGCGCGGCCGGTGATCAGCAGCACGTTGGAGGGCTCGTAGTGCACCACGTTGCCACCACCGGCGTTGTCGTTGAGCTGGCGCAGCAGCGGCGCCAGTTCACGGACCGAGACGTTGCGCACCGGCACGACTCTAGTCACCATCTCGTCGCCCATGCCCGGGTTGCTGCCATCCACCACCGGAATGGCGGAGGTCTTGGCATCCCGCGAGCGCAGCACCTTGAGCACCCCGTTGTCCATCGGCACCACGGCAAAGCCGTAGACGTCGAGCACGCTCAGGAAGAACTGGTAGTACTGCTCCTCATTGAGCAGGTCGTAGCTGCGCACGTTGATCTTGCCGCGCACCGAGGGCTCTATGATGATGGTTTTATTGAGGTTCTTGCCCACCGTATTGATGAACTCTTCAATGTCGGCGTTCTTGAAACTGGCAGAGTATTCGGTGGCCCAGGCTGAGCCCGCCATCATCAGTGCCGCTGCGATAGTGGCCAGACGCCAGCTTTTCCCTTTAGTGGTCATTATTGGTACGACTCCAAATCATTATTCTGACAAGCGCACATAGATGTCGAACTGTTCGCCCTGTCGCTCGACGGTCACTGTCATTTCCGTTGCGCCAGCCATCTGCTGCATCGCCTGCATGGCTTGCATGTTGTCCCGTAAATCCAGCCCGTTGATGCTGATGGCCAGGTCATTGGCCTGCAGCCCGCTCTGGTTGAAAAACTCAGGATTGCTGCCCGGATTGAGGCGATAGCCGGTCATGCGGCCATCCACCTGAACCGGTGAAATATTGAGGTAATCGGTGATCTTGCCCGGATCAGCCATCAGCTCGCTGCGCAGGGAGCCAAGGGGGGCGGCGTTGGTCTGCGGCAGCGGCTTGCCATACTCCTCGCCATCCAGCATCAGGGTCTCGTCGCGGCCATCCCGCTCGATGATCACCCGATCCGGATAGACCTGCCGGATCCGCGCCTGGGTGCCGTCAATCATGTCACCGACCCCGTAGGAGTTCTGGATGCCGGACATGGCGATGATGGCGATGGATTTGGCGGGATCCGAGCTGGCCAACACTCCGTTGAGCTGGGCATTGAGCTGGGTACGCGGCGCATTGGCGGCCACGGCGGCTTTGGCTTGCGCCTTGGGGATCGCCTTGCCAAACAGCGCCAGTCGGCTTACCTCGCCCAGTTCAAGGCGCGGGTTGCTCTGGCCGTTGACCGCCACGGCGGAGGGTTGCCACGGTTGGCTGGTTTGCGGGCTTGCCAGGGTGAGCAGACGCCAGGTGAGGGCGGCGCTGTGCTGGGCCAGCATGATCAGCAGCGCCAGAAAGGCCACCTGGGTGACTCTGGTCATGGGAAGCCGTCGGCACTGGGCCAGCAGCATGGTCAAGATGTCATCCCTGAATCGTAGCGTCATATTAATCAACATATTCCAGGCTCTGGGGCGGCTGCGTATTGTGTACGGCGGAGTGCTGTGACACAACGGGTCGGGGCGCGCCAAACCGTAAAAATGGATATTTCATCACACCGTAAACCTTTGAATGCTCACAAAAGTGGCACTCAGGTGAGGTGTATCGCTGCTTGCCAGCGAACATCAGGGTACGGTGCGTACTCATCCTCGCCAATCCTGCAGCGCCTTGAGGGTCACGCTCTGTCCGGCGACCTGCAGCACTATGTATTGCTGGTCGATGGTAGCGAGCACGACCCCTGGGGCGATTTCGCTCCCTTCCCGGTATTCCCGGCCATTGAGCACCACGGCCCGCTTGGCGGGGTTGGAGGAGAACACATGAGAGCCGTAGCTCAATTGCGGTACCTGCTGGCGCACCGACTGGGGCGCCGAGCCCAGCGCCATCAACTGGGCTGGTTGCACGTTCTGGCTGGCGGCGTGTGGCGCCTCCTGCAATGGGGTTTCATTGAGGGCTTTCATCAGCTGCTCGGCCAGACTCAGCGTGGGGGTATTCCCCTGACTTACCCCCTCGTTTTTGGCCACTGCTCTGGGTTGGGCCACCGGCTCCGGCAGGGGCGGGGGCAGCGGACGAGTCACCATCGCCTTGGGTTCGACCCGCACGAAGGGTGGAGTGATCACCTCTTTCACCTCCACCTTCTCCTCGATGGGGCGCAGGTGGATCAGATGCCAGCCATAGTTGGCGCCCGCCCCCAGCAGCAAGGCCAGGGGAGCCAGCAGCCAGCCGATGCGGCGTGGGCTGCGCTCCTCTTCCCGGGGCATGGGCAAGCCCATGGCCGGAATATGGGCGGAGAGTTGCGGTTGCTGCGCACGGCGCAGCGCCTTGAGCAGGGTAGACATCAGGAGGCCTCCTCCAGTCTGGGCATGGGTTCACCGGAGAGGGCGTTGAGACGCAGCAGGGTGTTGCTGCCCGCGATGCCATCAGGGGTGAGCCCCTGATCTCGCTGGAACTGCTGCAGCTTGTTCTTGAGCTCGCCATCGAAACGGCGCACCTTGCGCTCGGGTTGTTGCAACGCACGGCTGAGGGCGTTGTCGAGCCACTGGATCTGGGTCTGACCGGCATTGCTGGCAATCAGGCTGACGCCCCCTTTCGGCATGCGCCAGAGCAGGGTGTAGCTGCCGCCCCAGTTGTCGCTGAGCCACTGGCGATCCACCTGCCAGCTCTGGTCACCTATCATCAGGCTGGCCTTGTTCGGCCCCAGATTGACCAGGGTCGCGTAGTAGAGGCCGCCAGTCTGGTCAGTGAGCGTGATCATGGCGGGATACTGCAGGGCGCGCAGCTCGTCAAGGCTCGCCTCGCCCTCCTGACAGCGCAGACCGGCACGGGGGGCGTTATCGCAGGTTGCGTCGAACGGTTCCGGTTCATAACCCCAGACCCGATAGAGATTCTGCATGGCGCTGTCGGGGTCGATGGCCTGATTGATTGCCTCGGTCAGCTGCTCCTGCTGCTCGGCGGTCTCGTCGATGGTGACCGGCACCTCGACCTTGACTACCGGACGGGTAGGGAACACGCCGAAAAATTGCCAACCCCACCAGCCTGCGGCCACCAGCAGGGCGCCCGCCAGCGTCACCATCAGACCGGAGGCCCAGCTTCCTTCGTCCCGCACGCCATTGACCTCGAAGGCGGCCTGGCTGATATCGCTGTGGACAATCTTGTAGCTGCCACGGGCGAAAGCGGCGATCAGGGCGCGGTCGCAGATGAGGTTGATGAAACGGGGGATGCCGCCACTCAGGCGATGGAGCGTCTTGATGGCGCGCGGGGTGAAGATGGGTTGTACGCAGCCTGCAACTTGCAGCCGGAAGCGGACGTAGGCATCCACATCGCTGTGGGAGAGCGGCAGCAGGTGATAGCGGGCGGTAATGCGCTGGGCCAGCTGACGCAGCAGGGGTTGGCGCAGCATCTGTTGCAGCTCGGGCTGACCGATCAGCACCACCTGCAGCAGTTTTCGTTCGTCGGTTTCGAGGTTGGTGAGCAGGCGCAGCTGCTCCAGTACGCCGGGCAGCAGGTGCTGCGCCTCATCCACCAGTACCACGCTGCGCTTGCCTGCCGCCAGGTTGGCCAGCAGGTGATCGCGAATAAGGTCGAACAGCCGCTTGATCCCGGCATCCTCGGGATAGGGGAGTTGAAACTCGTCGCAGATGGCGGCCAGCAGATCCCGTTCGGTCAGGGAGGGGTTGAGGATATAGGCGATCTCGGTCTCGGCGGGCAGCTGTTGCAGCAGGCAGCGGGAGACGGTGGTTTTGCCGGTGCCCACTTCGCCGGTCAGCAGCACAAAGCCGCCGCCATCCTGCAATCCATAGTTGAGATGAGCAAGGGCTTCGCCGTGGCGCTCGCTCATATAGAGGTACTTGGGATTGGGCGAGATGGAAAACGGGTGTTCCGAGAGGCCGAAGAACTGTGTGTACATGAGGGTATTCTTTTGTAGCCGGCGACAGATGAAAAATGTCTCCGGATGATAGCAAACCTCGCTTTCATTGGAAGCCATCATTGGCGCCGGAGGGCAAATTGCGGCCTTTTCCTGCCATCTTGTGATCCCGGTTGCGTCATCGGCACAAGTCCGGATCACAAAATGACAAAAAATAGCTGTAAATAAAGGGAAATATCAATATGGGCGCGGCCTGGCAAAGGCCGTCAGCATGGCGCTGAACCGGCAATGGTCAGACCTGTTTGTGTACAATTTATGACGCCGGTTGCCCTGTCAGCCATCAGGGCAAGCTGGTCGGAATGTACTTGCTCAGTGGTGATCCTGAAACTGCGCGGCAATCTCCCTGAACTGCGCCTCACAGGCGAGAAACGCCGCGACAATGCCGGGATCAAAATGGCTGCCGCTCCCCTTCACGATGATCTCCTTCGCTTCCTCATGGCTGAAAGCAGGTTTGTAGACCCGTTTCGAGATGAGGGCATCGTAGACATCCGCTACCGCCATCAAACGCCCGGAGAGGGGAATGTCCTCACCCGCCAGCCCAGCCGGATAGCCGCTGCCATCCCACTTTTCGTGGTGGGTGAGGGAGATCTCCCGGGCTAGCCGCAAGAAGGAGTTGGAGCCCAGCTGCGCCTCGGCGCTCGCCAGCGCATCGGCGCCGATCTGCGGGTGGCGCTTCATGATGGCGAACTCCTCGTCGGTCAGCTTGCCCGGTTTGAGCAGGATGGCATCGGGAATGCCCACCTTGCCCACATCGTGCAGCGGGGCCGATTTGAACAGCAGGTCGATGGTGGCGTCATCGAGCGGATAGCGATCCCAATCGCTGCGACTGAGGTATTGCGCCAGCGCCTTCACATAATGCTGGGTGCGGATGATATGGGCGCCGGTCTCGTTGTCCCGGGTCTCCGCCAGCGAGGCGAGGCCAAGGATGGCCACGTCACGGGTCAGGTTGAGCTCGTCGCTGCGGGATTTCAGCTCACCGATCATCTGATTGGTGCTGGCGGCGATAAGGCCAAACTCGTCATCCCGGGTGACCGGCACCCGGGCGTCGAAGTCACCACACTGTACTCTGGCCATTGTGCTGGTCTGCTGGCGCAGGGATAGGCCGAGATTGCGACCATAACCGTGAATTATGAGGGCGAGATAACAGAAGGTCACCGTCATCACGAAGGCGATCTCCCACAGGATGTAGTGCTGGGCATCGACCCTCGGCAGGCTGCGCTCCACCGTCACCAGCCACTCCAGATCCTTGTTGAACAGCAAGAAGAAGACCCCCCCCAGCAGGGTGAGGGTAGCCAGGGTAAAGAGGGTGAACTTGCGTGGCATCGGCATGGCCAGCGGGTGGCTCAGAGCCAGGCTCTGCTCGGCTTGCCGTGTTCTGGCCCGATTCCAATCCCGCTCCAGGGTCAGATCGGCCGCCACCAGAAAGCCGAGGGTGGTCATCCCCAGCAGCACCTTGAGGTGACTCTCCAGCGGGAAGTCGTGGGTCAGGGCGTTGTAGCCCGAGAGCAGCAGTGCTCCCAGCAGGTAGAAACCCACCTCCAGTCCAAACCCGTCCAGCCCGTTGCGCGGCAGGGGCCGCCTTGAGAGCAGCCAATTGCGTACGGCGAACATGATGGCGAACGTCACCAGGGTTGGCCCCAGCAACTGGGGCAGGGTGAGACTCTCGAGAAACGGGCAAACCTGCCAGCCATAGAGACAAAATAGTGACAGGGTTACCCCGTAGTGCAGGGCGCAGCGCCCCGTGATCCTCTGCATATTCCCACCCATGTTGCTGGTTATTGTTATGTCGGCGGGAGGCCCGCCATTACAGGCGCCGCAGCAGCAAGCTACCGATGGAGTAGCCAGCGCCAAAGGAGCACAGTACGCCGCGAGCCCCCGCAGGAAGGTCGCGATTGTACAGATGAAACGCGATGATGGAACCCGCCGAGCTGGTATTACCATAGCTATCAAGAATGACCGGCGCCTCCTGCTGGCTGGCATCGTGGCCCAGCAGCTTGCGACCGATGAACTGGTTCATGGTGAGGTTGGCCTGATGGAGCCAGAGCCGGTTCAGGCTCTCGGCAGGCCAGCCCTGCTCATCGAGCTGGTTGGCTATCTGGTCGCACACCAGCGGCAACACCTCCTTGAACACCTTGCGCCCCTGCTGGCGAAACAGCTTGTCGTCGCCGTAGCGGGTGCGCGGGCTCAGCCGGTTCAGAAAGCCGAAGTTGTTGCGGATGTTGTTGGAGTACTGGGTCACCAGCTTGCTGGCCACCAGTTGCCACGGATTGGCCACCTTGCAATCGGCCTCCCGCTCTAGCAGCACCGCGGTGCAGGCATCGCCGAAGATAAAGTGACTGTCTCTATCGCGGAAATTGAGGTGCCCCGAGCAGATCTCCGGATTGACCACCAACGCCACGTTGGCGGTGCCAGCCGCCAGCATGTCGGCGGCTGTCTTGATGCCGAAGGTGGCGGACGAGCAGGCCACGTTCATATCAAAGGCCATGCCGCTCGCCCCCAGATAGTGCTGCAGCTCGATGGCCAGCGCTGGGTAGGGGCGCGGCATGTTGGAGGCGGCCACGATCACCAAATCGATCTCGCCGGGCTCGCGGCCGGCGGCGATCAGTGCCTGCTCGGCGGCGGCCACCGCCATCTCCACCATGATGGAGGGCATCTCATCGGGCCGCTCCGCCAGCAGCGGCTGCATGATGTCGGGGTTGAGCACTCCCTCTCGGCTCACCAGATAACGACTCTTGATGCCGGAGGCCTTCTCGATGAACTCGCAGCTGGAGTGCTGCTTGGCGGGAAGCTGGCCGGCGTCGATGGCGGAGGCGTTCTCCTCGTTGTAGAGATCCACATACTGGTTGAAGGCGGCCACCAGCTCTTCATTGCTGACGGCAAAGGGTGGGGTATAGAGGCCTGAGCCACTGATCACGATAGAGGTCATCTTTGCTCCTCGCCGGGTGCGTTCCCGGCTTGTCGGTTTATAGGGTAGAGAGGGTTACAGCTGGTCGATCGCCGCAGCGAGACCCGCCAGGGTCAGCGGATGCATCCGTCCGCCAACCACGTCATTCATCAGCTTGATGGAGGGA
Source organism: Aeromonas sp. Y289-2 (assembly GCF_027705925.1). Taxonomy (NCBI): domain Bacteria; kingdom Pseudomonadati; phylum Pseudomonadota; class Gammaproteobacteria; order Aeromonadales; family Aeromonadaceae; genus Aeromonas; species Aeromonas sp. Y289-2. The sequence goes on along the minus strand of NZ_JAPDCH010000005.1, from coordinate 14,964 downwards.
TGCCAGAGCCACTCCCGCCGCGGGGTGGGGTTGATCCACACCAGTTTGGGAAAGTGCTGCTGCAATCGGGTAAGCCACACCTGACCCGACTCCTCGTTCCACTGCTCGACACTGCCGCCCGGCCAAGTGATCTCGTAGGGGCCCATGGTGGCATCCCCCACCAGGATCACCCGGTAGTCGCTGCCATAGGTGCGCAGCAGCCGCAGGGTATCGAACCGCTCCTCAAAGCGGCGGGCGTTATCCTTCCATACGAAGTCGTAGAGGCAGTTGTGAAAATAGAAGTACTCCAGATGCTTGAACTCGTGGCGCAGCGCCGAGAAGAGGCGCTGCACCTCGGCCACGTGGGCATCCATGGAGCCTCCCACATCGAAAAAGACCAATAGCTTCACCCCGTTGTGGCGCTCGGGTCGCAGCTTCACATCGAGCCACCCTTGGCGGGCAGAGCTTTTTATGGTGTCGTCGAGATCCAGCTCGTCCGGGTTGCCCTTGCGCACCCAGCGCCTGAGTTTGCGCAGTGCCAGCTGGATGGCGCGCTGGCCGAGCGGCGAGTCATCGCTGAAGTTGCGATAGTGTCGGGCCTCCCACACCTTGACCGCCTTACCGTGCTGCCCCTCTCCACCCATGCGCACCCCCTCGGGGTGAAAACCGCCGTGGCCAAACGGGCTGCTGCCACCGGTCCCCACCCATTTGTTGCCGCCGGCGTGGCGCTCTTTCTGCTCGCTTAATCGCTGGTTAAGGGTCTCCAGCAGCTTGTCGAGTCCGCCGAGGGATTTGAGCAGCGCCTTCTCCTCTGGGCTCAACAGTCGCTCGAACTCCTTGCGCAGCCACTCCTCGGGCAGGTTTTCCGGCAGCAGGGGGATGGCGTCCAGCCCCTCATAGTATTCGGCGAAGGCGCGATCGAAGCGATCGTAGTGGGCCTCGTCTTTTACCAACAGGCAGCGGGAGAGCTGGTAGAACTCGTCCATATCGACAGCGACCAGTCGGGCCGCCAGTGCGGCGTGCAAGTCCAGCAACTCGCGCAGGCTGCACGGGAGTTTGTGGCGGCGCAGGTGGGTAAAAAAGTCGATCAGCATGGGTCAGCTGCCGCGCCGTGCCAGAAAGGCGAGCTTCTCGAATAGATGCAGGTCTTGCTCGGTCTTGAGCAGGGCGCCATATAGCGCGGGCACCAGCTTGCCGGGCTCGCGGGCACGCATCGCCTCGGGGGCGATATCGTCGGCCAAGAGCAGGCGGATCCAGTCCAGCAGCTCCGAGGTGGAGGGTTTCTTGCGCAGTCCCTCTACCTCGCGCAGCTCGAAGAAGAGCTCCATTGCCTCGCCAAGCAGGCTCTCCTTGAGGTCGGGGTAGTGGAGTTTGACGATGGCCTGCATCTCGGCCTTGTCGGGGAAGCGGATGTAGTGGAAGAAACAGCGGCGCAGGAAGGCGTCCGGCAGCTCTTTTTCGTTGTTGGAGGTGATGATGACCACCGGCCGCTGGCGCGCCTTGACTCGCTCGCCGGTTTCGTAGACGTCGAACTCCATCCGATCCAGCTCCAGCAGCAGATCGTTGGGGAATTCGATGTCGGCTTTGTCGATCTCGTCGATCAGCAGCACAGGTCGCTGCTCGGCGCTGAAGGCCTGCCACAACTTGCCTTTACGAATGTAGTGGCTGATATCGGCCACTCTGGGGTCGCCGAGCTGGGAGTCCCGCAGCCGGGCCACCGCATCATATTCGTAGAGTCCCTGCTGGGCCTTGGTGGTGGACTTGATATGCCAGGCAATGAGATCGGTGCCGAGATGGTCGGCGACCGCTTCTGCCAGTACCGTCTTGCCGGTGCCCGGCTCCCCTTTGATCAGCAGCGGTTTTTCGAGGGTGATGGCGGCATTGACTGCCATCTTCAATGCATCGGAGGCGAGATACTGGCTGCTTCCTGAAAATCCCATAACGTCGGTTCCTTTGACGATTGGCTCCCGGAGTCAGGGGCCAGAGAGAATAAGCTCTATATGTTGTAATACCATATGGTTATAACGAATAGTCACTTCTCATTCATAAACCACAGGGTAATCTTGTTTCATCGTCGTAACAAACACAGGGATAGCACCATGAGCAAAATTTTTGAGGACAACAGCCAGACTATCGGTCACACCCCGCTGGTTCGTCTCAACCGTGTTACCAAAGGCCGCGTGCTGGCCAAGATCGAGAGCCGCAACCCCAGCTTCAGCGTCAAGTGCCGTATCGGTGCCAACCTGATCTGGGATGCCGAGAAGCGCGGTATCCTGACCAAGGGTAAGGAGATTATCGAGCCCACCAGCGGCAACACGGGTATTGCTCTGGCCTTTGTCGCGGCAGCTCGCGGCTATCCCATCACCCTGACCATGCCGGCCACCATGAGCCTGGAGCGCCGCAAGCTGCTCAAGGCGCTCGGTGCCAATCTGGTGCTGACCGAAGGGCCGCTCGGCATGAAGGGGGCCATTGCCAAGGCCAACGAGATCCTCGAATCCGAGCCGGGCAAGTATGTGTTGCTGCAACAGTTTGAAAACCCGGCCAACCCGGAGATCCACGAAAAGACCACCGGCCCCGAGATTTGGGATGCCACTGACGGCGAAGTGGATGTGTTCGTAGCCGGGGTCGGTACCGGCGGCACCATTACCGGGGTCTCCCGCTATCTGAAGCAGACGAAAGGCAAGGCGGTGGTCTCTGTTGCGGTCGAACCGGCCGAGTCGCCGGTCATCAGCCAGAAGCTGGCCGGGGAAGAGATCAAACCGGGCCCACACAAGATCCAGGGGATCGGCGCCGGCTTTATCCCGGGCAACCTGGACCTCTCCCTCATCGATCGGGTGGAGAAGGTGACCAGTGACGAAGCCATCGAGATGGCTCGCCGCCTGATGGAGGAGGAGGGGATCCTGGCCGGTATCAGCTCCGGTGCTGCGGTGGTGGCTGCCAGCCGTCTTGCCGAGCTGCCGGAATTTGCGGGCAAAACCATTGTGGTCATCCTGCCGAGTGCGGCGGAGCGTTACCTCTCTAGCGCCCTGTTTGCCGGGGTGTTCAGCGAGCAGGAGCTGCAGCAGTAACTGATCGGAATCTTTCAAAACAGCGGCGCTCCCAGGAGCGCCGCTTCTTTATGGGCTAGACTCAACCCCTGTTAGTGTCACTTGATCCTTATTTTTTGGGGTAAAATAACAAGTTCCGGAGTGAGAAAAAAAGCAGACATTCCGCTCTAAATCTCATATCCTGTGCGGCGTCACGCGGTGTTTGCTGGCTGGGTATCACAAAGTAACAAAGTGTTATTTTTCGTTATAAAATAATTTCAGGCCAGTCCTGATGCGGCTTGTAGCCCAATAACTGAAAATTGCCAACCAGCGCGCCGATTACTGCACAGAAACTTGACCTGGATTAAACCATTGCGGGTCTGCTTTCGTTACTTTACAACATATCCATACTGACACGGTGGGTCAGGTTGCCTCAAAAACGACCAATCCACCAAAAAATATCAATAATATGGGGTGAAACCATGTACGAGAAGTCTGTTGTTATTACTGCTGAAAACGGCCTGCACACCCGTCCGGCAGCTCAGTTCGTGAAAGAAGCCAAAGAATTCCAAAGCGAGATCACTGTGGTCTCCGGTGGCAAGTCCGCCAGCGCCAAGAGCCTGTTCAAGCTGCAGACCCTGGGCCTGACCAAGGGTACCAACGTAACTATCCAGGCTGACGGCCCGGATGCTCAGCAAGCTGTTGAGAAGCTGGTTGCCCTGATGGACGAGCTGGAGTAATCCAGCTTTAGATTCCTCCCCCACAGTCGTTTTAATAGGAAGGATTATGATATCTGGCATTCTTGCGTCCCCCGGTATCGCATTCGGTAAGGCGCTTCTTCTTAAAGAAGATGAAATCGTTATCAATCAGGGCAAAATCTCTGCTGACCAGATTGATGCCGAGATCAACCGTTTCCTCGAAGCTCGTACCAAGTCAGCTACCCAGCTGGAAGCCATCAAAGAGATGGCCGGTCGCACCTTCGGTGAGGAAAAAGAGGCCATCTTCGAAGGCCACATCATGCTGCTCGAAGATGAGGAGCTGGAAGGGGATATCAAATCCTTCATCAAAGAGAACAAGGCTTCCGCTGACAAAGCCATCTATGAGGTGATCGAACAGTACGCCAAGATGATGGCCGAGCTGGATGACCCTTATCTGCGCGAACGCGCTACCGACTTCCGTGACATCGGCACCCGTCTGGTCAAGAACGTACTGGGCATCGCCGTTGTCAACCTGAGCACCATCGACGAAGAGGTGATCCTGGTCGCCAAAGACCTGACCCCGTCTGAAACCGCTCAGATCAACCTGAAATATGTGCTGGGTTTCGTCACCGACATCGGTGGCCGTACCTCTCACACCTCCATCATGGCCCGCTCCCTGGAGCTGCCGGCCGTGGTAGGCACCAACGACATCACCGAGCGCGTCAAGAACGGTGACATGCTGGTGCTGGATGCGATCAACAACCAGATCATCATCAATCCGACTGCGGAACAGCTGACCGAAGCCAAGAAATTCCAGGCTCAGTTCCAGGCCGAGAAAGATGAGCTGGCCAAGCTGAAAGATCTGCCTGCCATCACACTGGATGGTCACCAGGTCGAAGTGTGCGCCAACATCGGTACCGTCAAGGATACCGAGGGTGCCATCCGCAATGGCGCCGAAGGCGTGGGTCTGTACCGTACCGAGTTCCTGTTCATGGATCGTGACGCGCTGCCGACCGAAGAAGAGCAGTTCAAAGCCTACAAAGAAGTGGCCGAAGCGATGCCGGATCAGCCGATCATCGTGCGTACCATGGACATTGGCGGCGACAAAGAGCTGCCCTACATGAATTTCCCGAAAGAGATGAACCCCTTCCTGGGCTGGCGTGCCGTGCGTATCTTCTTCGACCGCGAAGACATCATGCATGCACAGCTGCGGGCCATTCTGCGTGCGTCTGCCTTCGGCAAACTGCGCATCATGTTCCCGATGATCATCTCTGTCGAAGAGTTCCGTAGCCTGAAAGCGACCGTAGAGACGCTGAAAGCCGAACTGCGTGCCGAAGGCAAAGCCTTTGATGAATCCATTGAAGTGGGTATCATGATCGAGACCCCGGCCGCTGCCGTGATGGCTCATCATCTGGCCAAGGAAGTGGATTTCTTCAGTATCGGTACCAACGACCTGACCCAGTACACTCTGGCTGTCGATCGTGGTAACGAGATGATCTCCGCCATGTACAACCCGCTGTCACCCTCCGTCCTGACCCTGATCAAGATGGTTATCGATGCGTCCCACGCCGAAGGCAAGTGGACCGGTATGTGTGGTGAACTGGCTGGTGACGAGCGCGCTACCCTGCTGCTGCTGGGTATGGGTCTGGATGAGTTCTCCATGAGCGCCATCTCTGTACCGCGTATCAAGAAGCTTATCCGCAACACCAACTTCGAAGATGTGAAGGCAATGGCTGATCAAGCACTGAGCTTTGCCACCGCCGCTGAAATCGAAGCATGCGTAGATAACTTTATTAAGCAGAAAGCAGTCTGCTAAGATCGGCTGCAAACAGCGACAAATCATCTCTAGGAGCTTTATATGGGTCTGTTTGATAAACTGAAGAAACTGGTTTCCGACGATAGCTCTGACACCGGCGGCATCGAAATTTTTGCTCCGCTGTCTGGCGAAATCGTGCCGATCGAAGATGTGCCTGACGTTGTCTTCGCCGAGAAGATCGTTGGTGACGGGATCGCCATCAAGCCGGCTGGCAACAAGATGGTTGCTCCGTGCGATGGTACCATCGGCAAGATTTTCGAGACCAACCACGCGTTCTCTCTGGAATCCGACTCCGGTATCGAGCTGTTCGTTCACTTCGGTATCGACACCGTTGAACTGAAAGGCGAAGGCTTCAAGCGTATCGCTCAGGAAGGCCAGCAGGTCAAGCGCGGCGACACCATCATCGAGTTCGATCTGGCCGTTCTGGAAGCGAAAGCCAAGTCTACCCTGACTCCGGTTGTCATCTCCAACATGGACGAGATCAAAGAGCTGATCAAAATGACTGGTGCCGTGACTGTGGGCGAGACCCCGGTTATCCGTATCAAGAAGTAATGCCCGGCTGGCTCACGCCAGTTGCGCAGTAAAAAACCGAAGCCTTGTGCTTCGGTTTTTTTATGGCCGCGACTCGGCTTCCCTTTCTGGTGATCACTCTATTCCGTCGAGATGACAACCCGGTTACGGCCCTGATCCTTGGCCTGATAAAGGGCCCGGTCGGCCATCATCAGCAGATAGTCGATGCTCTCCTGCCCCTTCATGCTGGCACACCCCAGACTGATGGTGAGGGAGAGCTGTTTCCCCTGCCATGGCAATCGGGTGGTACTGACATGCTGGCGCAGCTGTTCGGCGCGCCGTGCCGCCTGGTCAATATCACAACCAGGCAGGATCAGCAGAAACTCCTCTCCACCCCAACGGGCCAGACTCTCCCCCGGCAACAGCTGGCTCGCCATGGCGTGGGCGACGGCGCAGAGCGCGGCATCACCCGCAGGGTGGCCGTAGCGGTCATTGACCTGTTTGAAATGGTCGATATCTCCCAGTACCACCGAGAGGGGCTCACCTTGCAACCAAAGGGCCTGCAGCTGTTGCTGGGCGCCGCGCCGGTTGGTCAGTTCGGTGAGTGGATCGGTGCAGGAGAGGCGGCTCACCTCTTCCACCATACACTGCAGGTCGTGGATATCGCGAAAGGTGACGATATGGCCATCCGGGATGGCATCGGCTCCCAGCTGGGCAGTGACGATAAACCAGCGCGACTGACCGCTCTTGCAGCGGATCAGCGCAGGCATTTCGGCAACCTCCAGTCCTTGCGACAAGCTCTGTTCCACCTGGGAGTGCCAGGAGTCGATGATGGTGCGGCGATACCCTTCATCCGGGTATGCGACCTGAAACCAGGAGGCCATGTCCGGCAGGTCGTCAAGGTTGTAGCCCAGCTGCTCAATAAAGGCTTTATTCAGGAAGCGGTGGCGCCGCTGCGGGATCATGTCGGGTGAGCAGCCATCGTGACGGGCAATGGATTCTGACACCAGAATAGGCAGCGGGATCACATCGAAGGAGCGAAACAGGATCTGTTGCAGTTCTCGGTCATTCATAGGAAAAGCGGCATCCACGATGCATCTTTTACATGCTTTACCATAGGTCAGACCAGTGTGGTGGTAAACCGATTTATGGCGGTTACGCCGCCGGTTTTTCAGCCAATGGCAAAGGCGAGAAAATGGCGGGGTTGTTTGCCGTGGCCGTATCGGGTGAAAGCTGGGCAGGCAGAGGAGAAACGGCGGGGCAAAGGGTCAAAAAAACCCACATGGTCAGGCACATGTGGGTCGGGAAAAACCAGGCAGGGTAAAACAGACACTCCCTGTGTCGGTCATCTTCAGCTCAGGTGGAGGTGGTCCATCTGCTGGAGCTTTTCGGGCCAGGGCCCCTGCTGGTGGTCACCAAATCTTCACACGCTCGGAAGGTGGCAGATAGAGCTTGTCTCCCGGCTTGATGGCAAAGGCGTGATAGAAGGCCGGCATATTCGCGACGACGCCATTGACCCGGTACTCCAGCGGCGAGTGGGGATCTGTCTTGAGCAGAACGGCAGCGAGCTCGGGCCGGTACTTTCCTTTCCACACCTGCGCCCAGCCGATAAAGAAACGCTGCTCGGCAGTGAAGCCATCGAGCACCGCTGGCAGGCGGTTGCCCAGGGCGAGCCGGTACGCCTTGTGGGCGATGGTCAAGCCGCCGAGATCGCCGATGTTCTCGCCAAGGGTCAGCTGGCCGTTGACATGCTCCCCCATGATGGGCTCGAAACGGTCGTACTGTTTTGCCAGTTTTTGCGCTCTGGCGGTGAACTCCTTGAGGTCGGCCGGAGCCCACCAGTTGTGCAAGGCACCGTTGCCATCGAATTTGGCCCCCTGATCATCGAAACCATGGCTCAGCTCGTGACCGATGACCGCGCCGATGGCGCCATAGTTGACCGCATCATCCGCCTTCAGATCGAAGTAGGGTGGTTGCAGTATGGCGGCCGGGAAGACGATCTCGTTGTTGTTCGGGTTGTAGTAGGCGTTCACCGTCTGCGGATTGTCGAACCACTCCTCCCGATCCACCGGTTGATGGAGGCGGGCAAGGTGCTCGTTGTAACGCACCGTGGCCGCGCGCTGGGCATTGCCGACCAGATCATCGGGACGGATCTCGATTGCGCTGTAATCCTGCCACTGGTCGGGATAGCCGATCTTGACCCTTACCTTCTCTAGTTTCGCCAGCGCCTGCTGTTTGGTCGGGGCAGACATCCAGTCGAGCCCACCGATCTCCTGGCGATAGGCAGCGATCAGATTGCGTACCATGGTCGCCATCTGTGCCTTGGCTTCGGCCGGGAAGTAGCGCTCCACGTAGAGTTTGCCCACCGCCTGACCCAGATAGTCGTCCAGCACCTCCATGGCCTGCTTCCAGGGCTCCCGCTGCCGGGGGATGCCGCTCAGGGTTGTACCGTAGAAAGCGAAGTGCAGAGCATTGCTCTGGCTGTCGAGATAGGGCGCATAAGTGCGTAGCAGATGGAACAGGCAGTAGGATTGCCACTGCGCGATGCTGGTCTCCTGCATCACGGCGGTCAGCTTCTCCAGATAGTCCGGCTCACTGACGATGATCTCCGTTTCCCCGGCGATACCGGCCTCTGCCAGGTAGCGTTGCCAATCCAGGGTGGGCAGCAACTGACTGAGGCGAGCGATGGGCAGTTTGTTGTAGGTGAGGTTGTCATCCCGCAGCTTGACTCTGCCCCACTGCAGGCTGGCGAGCTGGGTCTCCAGCGCCAGAATGCGATGGGCCTGCTCGCTCGCCCCCTCGACGCCGGCATGGTTGAGCAGGGCGGTAATGAACTGCTCGTAGCTGGCCCGCAGTGTCTTGCTGGTGGCATCTGCTTTCAGGTAGTAGCCCCGATCCGGCAGACCGAGGCCGGATTGCTGCAGGTAGATCCCGTAGCTGTCAGGCTGTTTCTTGTCGGCCATGAACCCGATACCAAAGGGAGCGCCGCCGCCCAGCTTGTTAACCCGGGCAAAGTAGGTGGCTAGCGAGGCGCCATCATGGATGGCCATGATCTCATCGCGCAGTGGCTGAATGGGGGTCAGCCCTTTGGCATCCCGCCCGGCCTGATCCAGATAGCTGGCGTAGAGATCGGCGATCTGCTGGTGAGGGGTTCCGGCTTGTTGCGGGCGCTTGAGCAGCTCCTCCAGCAACACCTTGCGATCCTCCAGCGACTTGTCCGCCAAAAGATTGCCGATGGTCTGCCCCGGCATGTCATCTGGAATTTGGGTCTGGGCCAGCCAGTTGCCGTTGACGTGGCGAAACAGATCGTCCGCCGCGCGCACGCTGTTATCCATGCTGGCCAGATCCACCCCGGAGTGGCCGCTGGCGGCACCGGCGCATGGGGCCAGGCCAAGCAGGGCCAGCGCAATGAGGCTGGCGATCATGCTGCGTTGCTGTTTCATCGTGAGTGTCCTGTATGGGGAGCCTGTGGTGATTGGCTGTAACCGCTGGCCAATCAGCTGCGAACGACCGAGAGGAAGCGACCGTCGTGATTGAAGGTGCAGGTAAAGTCGACCAGATCATCGTCGGTCTCGTACTGGCCATAGACCTTGTATCTGTGGCCACTCTCTTCTGCCGACTCGGTGGTGATATCGCGGGGGGAGACATGGAATTTGCTGGCTGCTTCCCCCGAGCAGTAACGGGGCATCTTGCTGGTGGCCATATGCTGGTCATCGCTATCGTCATGCTGGCCATCATGCTCGTGTTTGTTATCGCTGTACTTTTTCCCGGCGTAATAGCCAGCGGCGCCGATGGCACCCAGCGCAGCTGCACCTATCAGGACTTTCTTGGTATCCATATTCTGGCAGCCGCTCAATGTCAGACAGGCGGCCAACCCCATTACCATCAAGGAGTGTTTCATCTCTCGGATCCTTTCAATTATCAAATGAGCAAGTCGGTGTCAGCCGGACGGTGGTCACAGTGCCCGGCGCTGGAATGGCGCCACTTTGCAATGGTCAGGATGAAGAGGACACTCAAATAAAATTAAAAAAAGTTATAAAAGTCCGGGAGCCGGGGCGAGCGCGGTATGGGTAAGCGGTGAGGGGAGAAGGGCGCAGGTTTCATCTGTGCGGTAAGTAGTGGTGTGTAGCAAGTGTTTGTTTTTAAACTTTTATTTCTCTTTATATTTTATCAAGGGTGATGGCTGCCTGTTGTGCGGCGGCCAGCCATGTTGGCAATGGATAACTGTCTCTATCGCCATAAACTGGCATAAAAAAGGCTATGTCCCAATTACGTGTTGCATGGGGCGCCCCAGCGCCTCATGCAAACATGCTTTGATATTTACGCCTTTTCCGTAACGCTCCAACATCCGGCGCCAACCCAGGTAGTTCTTCAGGTAGTGCGTCGCCACGCCATGGAACCGCTCCATCCACTCTTTCAATCGATGGTGATATCCGTTCACATGCTGGATGTGATACGCACCGACTACCCGTTCGCCTTGACGATTGCGCACCACCTGATGGGTTATACCCTGTTCCTTGCTGAAACAGGCATACACACCCGCCCCATCGCTACACAGCACCGCATCTGGTGACACCAACGGCTTTAACACCGCGATGACCGTCTCGGCATCTATTTTCTCCAACTGGAAATCCGCATGGTGGCCTGTACGGTCTTGTACCACCATCACCGGGATGTAATCTGGCCCGGTTCCACGAGTTCGACCTTTACCACCGCGATGACGTGGTGGACGCGGCAGTCCCCGCTGCCCCTTGAACGATTCAAGGAAGAAGGTCTCATCAACCTCAACGATGCCCTCTTCCCGGGTGGCCTGATGGGTTGCCATCGCGCGCAAGAAGCGGTGACGCCAGAGGAACGCGGTGTTTTTGCTGACCCCACAGCGCCGCGCAGCCTGGCGGACAGTCAGTCCTTCGATGAGGGCTTGCGCGTAGTCTTCCCAGCACTGTGCTTTACGCAATCTGGCCAAGGGCGTCTTGGTCAGAACGGTGCTGGTGCGCAGACACAGTTTGCAACGGTAGCGGCGCAGCCCCCGACTCCATCCCCAAGGCGCCAGCTGGGTAACATCGGCCTGACAATGGGGGCAGCCACTGCATGCCGGTAACTGAGTATTGAGCGAGGTAATCGTGTGGGGTGCAGTGAGCTCCTGCTGAGCAACACGGCGCTGGCGCAGGGTTAACTGGGGAAAGAGAGACAGCAGGTGTTGAAAGGCTGGGGTATCCATGATGGTTGACCTCAAGGTGATGGCCTACTTCAAGATTAGCCTTTCAACACGTAATTGGGACAGAGCCATAAAAAAGCCGCTCACCTGGGTGAGCGGCTGTTGCTATCAGATTAATGCAGTTCGCTATCAGGCTGGCTGCTTGCCATCTTCTGCTGGCGGCGGCAGGGCGGCGGAGTTGGACTCCACCTTCTGCTCTTCGCCCTGCATGTTCTTGATGTAGACATCCATCTGGTTGAAGGCGATCTCGATGCCGTTCTCGCGGAACAGCTGGTCGATCTTGCGGTTCAACTCGTCCACCGCCGGGTTGCGATCCCCCAGTTCGCTCACGAAGAAGCGCAGCTCGTGATCCAGGGTGCTGGCGCCAAAGGTGAGGAAGTAGACGATGGGAGCCGGGTCTTTCAGCACCCGACTGTTTTCGTCGGCCGCCTGTTTCAGCAGGGTGCGGGTCAGCTCGAGATCCGAGCCATACGCCACGCCCACCCGCACGATCACCCGAGTGACGGTGTCACTCAGCGACCAGTTGATGAGCCGTTCTGTCATCAGCTGCTGGTTGGGGATGATCACCTCTTTGCGGTCGAAGTCGGTCAGGGTGGTGGCGCGAATGCGGATCCGCGAGACTGTACCGGAGAAGGAGCCGATGGTGACGGTGTCACCGATCCGCACCGGACGCTCGAACAGGATGATGATGCCGGAGACGAAGTTGGAGAGGATCTCCTTCATGCCGAAACCGATACCGACTGACAGACCACCCGCTACCCACTGCAGCTTGTCCCACTGAACACCCATCATGGAGAGAGCGGTGAGGGAGCCAAAGCCGATCAGCACGTAGTTGAGCATGGTGGTGATGGCGTAGGCGGTCCCCTGAGCCAGGTTGAGCTTGGAGAGCACCAGCACCTCCAGCAAGCCCGGCAGGTTGCGCGCCAGTGACCAGGCACCGCCGAGCAGCAGGAAGCCGATCAGCACATCACTCAGGCTGATGGGGAAGAGCACGGCGTTGGCGCCGGTGCCTTCACTGCGGTGCCACAGCACCATGCTGTCGAGGTAGGAGAAGACCGCGACCAGATCGGACCAGAGCCAGTAGAAGGCGACGCCGAAGATCAGCATCAGCACGGTACGGGTCAGACGCAGGGACTGCTGGCTGACATCCTCCAGATCCATGGGCTGCTCTTCGATGGACTCGCCACCTTCCGCATCTTCCGAAGATTTGTGCTCACGCTTGGCCACCGCACGGCGGTAGGCCAGACGACGGGCAGCCAGCTCCAGACCACGCAGAGCGGTGCGGTAGACCAGGCTCCAGATGATGATGAGGTAGAAGGATTCGATCAGGCGACCGGTCAGCTTCAGCGCGGTGTAGTAGTAACCGAGCACGGCCAGCACGATCAGCGCCACCGGTGCCAGCGCCAGGGCAATGGCGATCAGCGACTTCTGCATGCTCGCCTCGCCCTTGATGCGGGCGCGGGAGATGGGGAACACCAGATAGGCGGCCAGCCCCAGCAGGGTCAGGGTCATGGCCTGGCCGATCACATCGTTGCCCAGGGTGGAGGGTTCAACCACCGCCTTGGTCGCGAGCATGATGAGCGGCAGCAGTGGCAACCAGATGTAGCGCATGCTGTTGCGCTTGGCCTGCAGCTCCGCTTTCGGGATCCGGAAGTGGGTTTCGGCGATACCGCCCGGGCGCATCACCGCCAGATAGACGCTGAACACCAGATAACCGAGGGCGAGGTTCAGGGTGATCTGGAACATCAGCTTGGGACTGAGCAGACCGCAGTAGGTGAGCAGCAGACCGCCAGCCAGAATGAACATGCTGCCCGGCAGGCGTTGCAGCACGGTATAGAGCAGGGCGCGCGGGGTGTGCCACTGGCTGTCCTGACGGAAACGGCCAAGGTCCTTGGTGATCTTCTTCTCGCGCTCAACCAGCGCAGGGCGTTTCCAGACCAGCAGGCCGCCGATCAGCAGCAGCGGGAAGGCGAGCAGGGAGATCCCTAAGAGCTCTTCGCGCCAGCGTTTCCAGTCCGGTTTCAATACCCAGTCGGAGGCCTGTTTGTAGGCCTGGGCGGGCCAGCTGATAAACCACTTGCTGTCGATGGGCTTGTTGCTGCTTACCCAGAAGATGTGTTGCTGCAGGGTAAATTCGATAGAGGCATAGACCCGCGCCAGCTGCTGCTGGGTCAGCTGCAGGCTGATGGCGTTGGTGAGCTGGCTGTCGAGTTGGCGGTTGAGCTGATCGAGCAGATTGATGCGGGTGTCGAGCAGCTTGGCAAGGCTCTCCTTGTCCTCCTCGCCCACCGGATCCTTGCTGCTAGCGATCAGATTGTCCAGATAGAGGTTCTTCTGGAACAGCTGGTCACGCTGCTGGCTCAGTTCAAACTGGGCCAGATGCAGATCGGCAATCTGCTCTTCCAGGTTTTTGACGGCGATGGTGGGTGCCGCTTCCAGCTGCTGGTAGAGCTGATAGAGGATGCGTGACAGCAGCAGATTACCCTTGAGCATCTGCACCTGTTCATTGAGGTTGCGCTCGGTCTGGATGCCGCGCTCCAGCCAGCTCTTGGCTTGCAGGTTTTTCTGTACCAGCGAGTTGAGGCTGGTAGTGGCACCGATCAGCTGCTGGCTGAGCTGGTGGTTGAGCTCCTGCTCTTTTTGCACCAGCGGGCTGTCTTCGGTCGCCACCAATTCACCGGTCTGCTCGGCGGTTTTTTCGGTGTCGCCGAGGCGCTTGGCGCTGCTCTGATCCTGCAACAGCTGCAGTTTCTGCTCTTCGCTGGCGAGACGGGCACTCTGGTAGTCGCGCTGCTTGATCGCCAGATCCTGCATGCTGGTACGGTTATCTAGCTCCTTTTGCAGGTGGGCCAGTTGCAGGTCGAGCAGGGCCAGCTCGGCACCGAGCTTCATCTTCTCGGCGCTGGAGACGCTTTCACCGGCGTTGAGGCGGGTACGGATCTCCTGACTGCGCTGGTAGGCGCGGCTCATGCTGGCCTGGGCCCGCTCCGGCAGGGTCTGCAAGCTGGTGAGCTGGCTGCCGATGGCGCCGAGGGCCTCCTGGGCCGCCTGCATGTTGGCCAGCACTTCCGGCTGACGGCTGTCGAGCTCTGCCAGACTCATGCTGGCGTATTCGCTCTTGATCTGCTCGGCACTCTTGCCCTTGGTCAGGGCATCGAGCTTGGCGCTGATCTCTCTGAGTTCGGTGGGCAGGTTGCGGATCCGCTGGGCCTGGGTCTTGGCCTTCGCCTCTTCCTTGTCGATGCTGTCGAGCAGGGCGAGGGTTTCGGTCAGCAACTTCTGATCCGCTTGCTGACTGACGGTCAGGGTCTCTGATTTACCCAGACCATCCAGCGCTCGCTGAACTGCGTTGCGAGAGGGGACATCTTGCGCCATGGCTTGCGGCACGCAGAGGCTGGCGAGGAGACAGAGCAGCGGCAACAGGGTGGCCGAGACTCTTTTAAAACGTATTGAGGGCATATAACTTCCGGGTTATTACGCGATATTCGGGAGATTTCCCGCATAGATTAAATTCGCGTGGATTCTAACACCGGGCTTGTCAGGTAAGCAGGGGGGAGGGACAAAAAAAACGGCGCCCGCAGGCGCCGTTTTCAACTCGTTCAGCTCTGATTAAAGAACGTGAACAGAAGCGGTGTTGGTGGTGCCGCTCGGTACCAGAGCACCGGAGACCATCACAACCACGTCACCTTTCAGACCCATGCCGATTTCCAGCGCGGC
>NZ_JAPDCH010000004.1:0-321247 GCF_027705925.1 Aeromonas sp. Y289-2 | reverse complement strand
GCTACACGCCGAAACAGCGCTTGGCACAGGCCGCATGACCTCTACTTTTGAGTGCTCCAAAAAATGGGGGGATTACCGTTGCTGAAAACATTTGACCGGAATACCAATCACTTGAGGACCACCCCATGAGCAAAACACTGGAAATGGCACTGCGCCTGTTTTCACCAAAAGGAGATCTCCATGAACCGACCACCCATAACCTCAGCGCTCTTGGGCGTGACGAGTTAATTGGTGCGCTACAGATAGCCTCCAAGGATAATCCCCAGGGGTTGCAGTATCTGATGGCTGATCACCTGGTCGACAACAAGCTATAGAGGCGCTGCAGGCTCACTTCAATGATGGCCTGTGTAATGCGGAGGTAGGGCGCATTGGCTATCCTGCTACGACGTTCACTGCCAGAGCAATTGGAGAGGCTAATTCTGTCTCATCCCTACTATGACAAAGAGCGCCGCCGTGCTGCAGTGGTAATGGAGAAGGCCAAGCGGGCTCACCGTCACGGTAAGGATCATGAATATCTGCGACTGCTAGATAAGCGTAATGCCATCCTAAATGCCGCGCATGGTCGCTGTGTTGATGAGATGCTGATATCCTGGCGTTGTCCACATTGCACTGGAACCGGCAGGCGGCTACGAATCGGTGGCGAGTGTCCTAATTGTCATGGTACCGGGCGTGTGGCCCCTGACATTGCTCTGGTCTCCCGTCGATTCGGAGGGGAAGTACAACTATCTGCTGAGAGGATAGTGGATGAGGTGATCTACCAAGCGTCAGATCTCACTAAGGCTATGGAGCGGCAGGTTCGGGAAATGGTCATGGAGTGAGGTTCTTCCTATCGTGTCAGCTCCCATGTGGTCACTGTGCTTAACTCATGTAGGCGTTGCTTTTTTTGGTTGCTTTGTTTTTATACATTTTCCTGTCAATGATATCTAAGGTCGTATCTATGTCGGACTCAAAGCGGTTATAGCCAAATGAAAATGACAGCTGAGGATAATTCTTTTGGAATTTGGTTTTGAATCGTATTTCGATTTCTTGCAATGCCTCTTTCACATCTACATCTTCAGTACAGTCGATGATGATAAGGTACTCATCACCCCCCATTCTTACAATGTAGTCATCATGCCGGAAGGTTTGCTTCAAAATATTGGCTACATCACACAAAACTTTATCACCTGCTAAGTGACCAAATGAATCGTTGATGTATTTGAAATTATCAAGGTCCATATAAATCAGTAGGTTATCTGATTTTAATTGTAGATCTTCTAGAATACTTCGATTATAAATTCCAGTCAGCGGGTCCGTTTTAGCTTGTTTTTGGTACAACATTTTTTCATTGTATGAGTCAGTTATATCTGTTGCTAAGGTAAATATATACACCTCATCCTCCACTACACTCTTAAATTTTGTGACATCAAAATAATGCACGTTATCGTCAAATTTAAACGACATGATTTTGTTGGATTCTTCATTGTTATCCATATATGTTAGAGTCAAGTCATGGCATTGGGCAAATACATTTGCGACATTGCCATCGACTAAGTCACAGATATCATCATTCGTTAAACCGATAATGTTCATATCTGTGAGACTTGCAACCCATTCTCTAAATGGTTCATTTATATAGACAATTCGGTGTTTGCTGTCCCTTACTGATAGAAAACCAGGAAAATATTTAATAAAAACATCAGAAAAGTTTATTGCTGTTTTGCTCATGAAGATACCGTTATTAATAACCATTCCCGTAACATCAAGTGTAGTTGTTTGCAACAATCACACATCGCTAATCTGTTTAGTGCCTTAGGAGGAGCCTTCACATACAACAACATGAGCAGGGATAATTAAGGCTACCTATGACGGCAGATTAAGTGGGGCAATATGCACGGTTCTAAGGCAGAGATCTAGCGCAGCTGATATGATTGATATCAAGCATAGCTTATCGCCAAGTTGACTACATCAGAGAAGAACGGAAATTATCATTCATATAGTCCATTGTTTTTAAACAGCTTACTGTTGTTGTAACGTTTCCGTGCTATTCGCGCTCAGCCATGTTTGCGAGGTACTGTCATTGATGACGACCGTTCCTTAATTTTTTTTAAAAAATATGTTGCAGAGATACATTGAATGCATAGATGAGCAAGATAGCGGCAAACATGACCATGTTGTGATTAATGCTTCTGGTTGAATTCACCCCGCCGTCCCAGCGTTAGTATTGCTTAAAGATGACCAGAGTCACCGTGACCTTGGTCTTTTTCATTTCTGGCTCGCCTGGTGCGGGCTTTGTCGTTTCTGGAGGGGAGGGGGAGATAGGTGGCGTCACTATAGGGGGACCAAGATTGTGCCGCTTGTTGTTGTGTCAGGTGATAACTAGATCTGTACAGTGGGTTGAGAGAAGCTAACCGGACGCTAGCTCTATGAGTGTTTGAGTTAAGGTGAATTATAGCGACCGAAATACCGGCAATGACAAGTCCGTTGCCTTGCTGGTTGCCCCGGGTGTTAAGACCGTCTGATAGATCCGCTTGTGAGCAATTGATGGCGGGTGCTTCCGATTTGCTGGGGAGAGGATGCCAGCTTTGAAGATCAGGATGCGTTGCGCTTGTTGGCATTACTGCTCGACATATTGCTTCGGGGAGGGCGTGGTAGTCGTCAGGCCAAGCTGGATGCACTCACACCAAGCGTGATGAAGCAGCGGGCGCTGGTGGCCAGATCCCCGAATACTGGTTCGGTGGTGCGTGGTAGCTGGCGGCGCAAGTCTCGCAATCAGCTGGGCCATGCCAGCTGGCTGGATGTGGTAGAAGCCGCTCTCTGGTGCTTCTGGCATGGGGACGATTCGGCCAGCGGCGAGGTATTGCTCGGCTTACTGCTGGGGCGGGATGAGCGAGTGCGGCTTGTTTATGGTCTGTTGGTGGGGGCTTTCTACATGGGTGAGCCTTTCAAGCTCGAGTGAGATTGTTTGAATGCCTCAGTAAGTGATTAAAATATAAAAGTAAAATGAACTTATGCAGTTTATGTCCACGAACTTCTGCATGTGGTGTTTCAAAAATGAAACAGCTGGACGGGTCTGGCTTGGCTCTTTTACGGTAAAAATGGATGAAATCCTGTCGGTTTAAGTTGCTCAGTCGAAGAGTGTTACTATCTATAGCAATGCCCCTCAAATTTCACCACGTCCCAATTGTGTACCACTCTCATCAGAGTTATAACAATAAATCCTTATAAATCAAGCCATTAAAAAATACATATTGAAAAACGTGGAAATAGAAGGTAGGCCCATTGCCTGGTTGTGCTGTTTTGCTCATGTTGCTCGAGATGAGGTATCCGATGACGGCGGCTAGCGCCTGGGTGGGCGGTGCCAGGCACCACAATTGTGTGCATGGTAAACCATAGCGCAGGCAGAACGAAGGGCGAGCCGTGCAGGTGGCGGTTTATTGGGCGGTAGCTCCCGACATCTTGTGCACTTCTGTCTGGCTCACCGGGACTATACGACCAATTTATCTCGTAGGATGCGATGATTTTTTATGACATCAGAATGTTAGCCTGGTCCCATATCCGCTGGTTATAAGGGGTATAACCAGCGTGTGACAGCGGGAGCCTTTAGACTGCAGGCCTCAAAACAGCAATTTTGCAGGTGGTGCAGTTATGGTGATTACTCTGGGTCCACAGTTCAACGGCAAGGCATCCAAGCGGATGCATGTGATGGCCAAACCTATCGGGGCCGTGTGTAACATCGACTGTACCTACTGCTACTACCTCAGCAAGCAGGATCTGCTGGAATACAAGAAGGGGTGTTCGCCCCAGATGGACGAGCAGACCCTTGAGACCTATATCCGCCAATATATCGAGGGGCAGAACACCCCCGAGATCATCTTCTCCTGGCAGGGGGGCGAGCCGACGTTGCTCGGGCTCGACTATTTTCGCAAAGTGGTCGAGTTGCAGCGCAAATACCAGCCGCAAGGGGTGGTGATTGCCAACGACCTGCAGACCAACGGCATCCTGCTCAACGATGAGTGGTGTGAATTTCTGGCCGCCAACAACTTTCTCATCGGTCTGAGCATCGATGGCCCCGAGTTGCTGCACAACGCCTATCGGGTCAACCGAGCCGGGCGCGGTACCTTCAATCAGGTGATGGCGGCGGTGGCGTTGCTGCATAAATACAAGGTGAAGTTTGCCACCCTGACTTGCGTCAACAACCTCACCAGCAAGAATGCGCTGGAGGTTTATCGCTTCCTGCGTGATGAGGTGAAGTCGCCCCAGATGCAGTTTATCCCCATCGTCGAGCAGAAGAGTTTTCGCACCACCGCGCCCCAGACCTGGCAACCGCAGGAGCAACTCAAACAGGGGGACAAGCGCCTCAATCCCTGGCACAAAAATTCGGTGGTCGAGTCCTGGTGCGTCTCGGCCGAGGGGTGGGGGGATTTTCTCATCACCATTTTCGATGAGTGGGTGCAGCGGGATCTGGGACGGGTCTTCGTGCAATATTTTGAGGCGAGTGTCGAGACCTGGATGGGACGCAAGAACCCCCTCTGTACCTTGGGGGAGATCTGCGGCAAGGGGCTGGCGATGGAGCCCAACGGCGATGTGTTTGCCTGTGACCACTATGTCTATCCCAAGTACAAGATCGGCAATATCCACCATCAGCCGCTCAGTGAACTGGCGTATTCGCCCGCCCAGCAAGCCTTCGGCTTTGCCAAATCGCGCAGCCTGACCCGCCAATGCCAGCAGTGTGACTACCAGTTTGCCTGCTATGGGGAGTGCCCGAAGAATCGCTTTATTCGCACCCACGAAGGGGAAGCAGGTCTGAATTACCTCTGTGCCGGTTGGTACAAGTTTTTCAGCCATATCGATCAGTCGATGGCCTATATCCTGCGCCGTGCCGGTTACCCTGTGGCCCATGGCAAGTATCGTGATGCGGGGATGAATAACGGCGTCATGACACATGGTCAGAGGAAATAAGCGATGCAGAGCATGTTGAGTCGCTGCGAGTTCCGTCACACCCGCTCCGGCACCATGGGCGCCTTGTGGCTGGCCCTTGGCATGACCCTGTCTGGCGCAGCGCTGGCGGTAGCCAGCCCTGAGCCGCCGGTCACCACATCAGCGAATGGGGCACCCACCGCATCCGTGGCAGTCACTGCGCCCTCAGCCGCCCAGATCCAGCAGTGGGCCTACAGTGCGCAGGATATCTCCCTGCCAGTGGTGGAGCGGGCCGATGCCCTGCGCCAGCTGGCGGCTTATCCGAACCAGAACAGTCTGGTGGCGGTGGCCAGAGGCCTGCGTGATGAGCATGCATTGGTGCGCGAAGCGGCGGTGATTGCCGCCGATCCCTATCAGTTTGCGCACCGCTGGCGACTGCTCTCACCGCTGCTGGCTGACAGCAGTGCCGAGGTTCGCCGCGCCGCTACCCTCAATCTGGCTCGCGATTATGGCGCCATGAATGAGGGGCAACTGAGCGCCATTGGCCAGCCGCTAGCGGAGGTGAGCGAGTATCTCGCCCGGCAGCAGGACCCTGCGCAGCAGCTGTTGCAGGCAGATCTCTATCGCTGGACCCGGCAGTGGGACAAGGCGCAGGCAAGCTACGAACAACTGCTTGCCAATCAGCCCGATAATCCCCAGCTCTGGCTTGGCCTCTCTGACAACTTGCGGGCCCAGCAACGTGATGCCGAGGCGCTGGCCTTGCTCAACAAGGGGATTCTTGCGTTGCCGCAGAATGCCAACCTCCATTACGCCAAGGCGCTGACCCAGGTGCGCCTCGATCAGAAGAGCGAAGCGGCAGTCACCATGGCACAGGCAGCGGAGCTCGCTGGCAATAACAGCTACTTCTGGTATCTCAACGGGGTGCTGCAAGAGCCGCTGGATCTCGAGAAAGCCATCGGCTCGTTCGAGCTTGCCTACCGGATCTCCGGCGCGCCGGAGCAGCTCTATGCGGTGTGCGATATCTACCTTCGCCACGATCACCCCAAGAGCTACGCCTGCATGAGTGAACTTGGCAAGATAGCGCCCCCCGAGGTGCTGGCCGAGCTCAATAGCCAGCGCGCGAGCAAGACGAGCACGCCGCCGGTTTCCGCTGGCCAGTGATGGCTGCCACTTCTCTTACTGCACAGGTCAGGCTATGACGATCATACCGTTCAAATTCGCAATTCCGTTGCTGGCGACCACCCTGCTGGTGGCCGGCTGCACCCTCTCGGTCAAACAGGGCAACCAGCCGCTCCATACGCTGCGACAGAAGATTGAAGCGGACATGGTGCTGGTGGAAGGGGGCCGTTTTGAGATGGGCTCCAACGACGCTAGCGCCAAAGCGAGCGAAGGGCCGCAGCATGCGGTCTCGCTCAACAGCTTCTACATGGCAAAATTCGAGGTGACCCAGGATCTGTTCGAGGCGGTGATGGGCCCCTCCATCAGCTATTTCCAGGCGCCGGATGTACCGGTCAACAACCTCAGTTGGCAACAGGCCAATCTGTTTGTGACAAGGCTCAATGAGCTGACCGGCGCTCACTACCGCCTGCCCACCGAAGCTGAGTGGGAGTATGCAGCCAAGGGGGGCAAGCTGAGTAAAGGTTATCGTTACAGCGGCTCCGATCAGATTGACGAAGTGGCCTGGTACAGCGGCAACGCCAAGAATCGCGCCTATCCGGTGGGGCTGAAAAAGCCCAACGAGCTGGGGCTATACGACATGACCGGCAATGTGGGGGAGTTTGTGGCTGATGCCTATGAAGAGACCTTCTATCGCCACAGTCCTCAAGAGAATCCGAACAATGCCCAGGAGAGCAAGAGCCACCTCGCCCATAAGTCGGTGCGAGGCGGCAGCTACGCCTATGAGGCTGAATTGTCTGAAAATTTCCGGCGTGATTTTGCCAGCCAGTCGGTGATGATGGCAGACATGGGATTGCGACTGGTGCGAGATGCCCGTTAGGACTGAACGATGGAGGTGGTCAGCCCCAGCTCGCTGACCACTTCGAACAACTGCTGGCGCAGCCAGCGGTGGCCAGCCTCGGTGGTCCGGCTGGGATGCCAGATGGCCGACAGGCTGAATACTGATTCCTCGAAGGGGAAGGGGAGTACCCGCACATCATACATGCCGGCAAAGGTATTTATGATGGAGGTGGGCAAAACCCCGATGATCTCGCTGCATGCAATGATGGGCAGCATCTCCATGGCGGTCGGCACCCGTACCACGATATTGCGGTTGGCCATTTGCGGCAGGTGCTCGGCGGTGATCATGCTGCCTCTGACCTGCCACTGGGCCAACGCCACATGCTCCTCGGTAAAATAGGCCTCCACCGTCAAGTTGCTGCCCAATCGCGGGTGGTTGCTGGCACACACCACCTTCACTTGCTCGCCATAGAGCACCTCGCTCTTGAGCATGCTGCGCCCGCTCTGGGTCATGTCGATGATGAGATCATAACGCTGCATCCGCAGGTCACTCTCCATATCCTCGGTAAAGAGGGGATGTACCTCGAGCGAAATACCTGGGGCGTGTGCCCGGATCTTGCACAGCAGCGCCGGGACCAGTTGGGCGCTGACCAGTCTGACACAGGCGATGGAAAAGACTCGCTGGGAAGTGCGTGGATTGAAGGTGCGCGAGGTCGAGAGGGTCGAGCTGAAGTTTTTCAGCGCGGCCGCCATCGCCGGATAGATGTCGATGGCAAACGAGGTGGGCTCCATCCCCACGACCTTGCGATTAAACAGAGGATCACCGTAGATCTCCCGCAGTCGCTTGAGGGCCTTGCTGACGGCGGGTTGGCTGATTTCCATGCGTGTCGCCGCCCGGGATAGGCTGCGCTCTTCATAGATGGCGACAAAGATCGGGATCAGGTTCAGCTCGGTACTTCTGATGTCTAACAAGAGAGGCCTCGTTACATGCTCGTGGAAAAATCACACTGCCTTGGCACTGCCGGGTAGCCGGAGGGGAGAACCTGCCACACCAGCCAGTATCCCACTTTGGCAGTGTAATGAAGTGGGCAAAGTGGGACAACCAGTGCAGGGCTGGTTGCTGCGTGGCGCGCTTTATTTATCTGTTTGCGTTGCTGGATGACTGATCCGCTGAGGTCGGTTTGCCAGTCAGGGGGGGCAATTCCGGCAGGGCCGCTTGCCAGCCGATGATGTGGCCCAACCGTGAACGGATGTTGCCAAGACTGGCGCCCCGTCGCCTTTGCAGGCGCACCAGCAGGCGCCAGCCCATCCTGAGCGCATCAGCCCGATCAAGGGGATCTTGCTGGAATACAGCCTGTTGTTGCTGCCAAGCCGGATCGGAACTAACACGGCTAAGTTCCAGCCAACCCCTCTTGGCCCGCAGATAGCGATAGGCCAGTACCCGCACGGTCCCCCACTGCCTGCACCAGATGGCGGCCCCATATTGCCAGCCGAGCGGGCGAGGGTGGTGACGGTAGTAACGGGCTATAGCCTGGAGCGCCAGCACCAGCAGGGCTACACCACCGGCTACTCCAAGCAACCGATGCCAGTAGGCCGCCAGCCAGGAGGCGGGAGTGTGGCGCACTTGCAGGGTCTGCCCAGGGAGTGTCAGGGTCTGCAGCTGGCCAGTCTGGCTGTTCCACCAGGCAAGCTCCAGCGCGGGCAGGGTCAACTCACCACCGCGCTGCACCATATAGGTAGTCTGATCTTCCCGTGTCGAGAGGTACTCCCCCCGCTCCTGGGCATCGTTCAGTCGGGCTTGCGCCGGATAGGCCTGTACCCGCCCATCGCTTGCAAGCGGAGTGATCAGCAGCGGGATCAGCACCGAGAGGGTATCCTGCCCGCTGGCGGTCACGGTGCGGGTGATAGCATCCCCCACCCGTAGCCCACCGTCAGCATGGTCATCCGCAGAGCGCTGCCAACGCTGGCTCAGGGTGAGATTGCTGGCGCTCAGCCAACGCCCGCCGACCGTTAGGGCTGGGTCGGGCAGAGCGGCGGCAAAACGCTGAGGGGGGGTGGTGAGGGTGATCTGCCGGGAGCCCCCTTCAGGGCGCGCCACGGTGGTCCGCACCGCGATGGCGGGGATCTCGAACTGGCCGGATTGCTGGGGATAGAGCGTCAGCTCCCAGCGCTGGTGCGACCAGGTTTCGCCATTGCGGCGCTGGGTGAAGTTGGTCGCCAGCTCGCTGCGCTGCTTGACCATAACCCCCGGCAGCTCGAACTGGCCGATGCGGGTACCCGCGGTAAACCAGCGGTTGGTGGCCAGCTCCAGATAGAGGGTGATCTGTTGGTTGACGGCATAGGGGCGCTTCTCCTCCCCCTGATCTTTCAGCCAGCTCTTGAGTGTCACCTGAGTGGCGTCAGTCGCATCAGCGGCCTCGGCAGCCTGTGCCTTGACCGTGAGCAGCACGGCCCCGAGCAGGGTAGCGGTCACCATATATCTGCACAGCCAGTGGCTGAGTTTATTGTGCCGGTTGCACATGGGTAGGCTCCTTGTGGGTGGCAGAACGAGGACGGGCGGTTGCGCCCTTTTGCTGCGCTTGTAGCTGGAGGCGGAATTTGGCTTGCAGGAAGTCACCGGGATCAGACTCCACCCGGCGCAGCCACTTTTCGGCCTGCGACGGATTGGCCAGGATCTGATCTGCGGTCAGGGTTTCGCGCGCCATCAGGGATGAAGCCACTGTCTCTTCCGCCCCGTCGGCACTGCGTGGCTCATCATCGGGCAGTTCACTGGAGTGATCAGGTCCATCCGGCGTGCCGGTCTGGCTCTGACTGGCGCGGTTGATCTCGTCAACAATCCCGCTCATCACCTGATAGTTGTGGGCGGCTGATTGACGCACGCTCGGGTCGCTGGCTTCGTCAGCCAGTTTCCGGAACAGCCGGCGGGCGGCCAGATACTCACGTTGTCTGGCGAGGGCATTGCCGGCATAGAGCAGAGCCTGTTCGGAGTCGGCTTGCAGGAATGCTGACTGGGCCAGCGCAAACTCGGCGCCATAGTAGTAGGCCACCCCCTTGTAGAAGGGATCTTCATAGTGTTTAGCCGCCTCCAGATAGTCCCCCTGCTGGAAGTACCACTGCCCCTGCTGATCCGGGGTGAGCCAGAGGTTGAACCACTGCTGCTTCAGCTCCTTTGCCCAGTGATTGATCGCAGGCTCTGTCGGCTCTGCGGGCGCCAGCGAGAAGGTGGTGGCCTGCGCAGGCGTCGTCTGTAGCAGGGAGAGACCGATGGCTGCCACCAGACCCCACTGCACCAGCCAGCCTTTGCGAAACCAGAGCAGCAGCAGGGCGACGACCGGAAAGAGCAGGTAGTAACCCATGTCCTGCCAGGGCATCAGGGAGTCGTTGTGGATCAAAAAGTTGCGTTCAATCCCCCGGTTGACGCGCTCTACGTCGCCATTATCCACCGTCATGGTGAGCAGGGTGCCATTGCTGTCACTGGCCAGTCGCCGTAGTGAGGCAAGCTCCAGCGGGCGTTTGCCACTCAGGGCCGGGTCGCCAGCGGCCAGGATCAGCAGCTGACGGGATTGACCACGGAAATAGTCAGCCAAGGGGGCGATGGCGGCGGGGCTGATGCCATCACTCACCAGCAAAACGGTGCTGCCTGTCTCATCGGCCAGAAGCTCGGTGAGCAGCGGGATCACCTGTTCGGTGCGCTTGCCCGCTTTAGGCATGATCTCGGGATGGATGGCGGCGAGGATAGGGTCATAGACGGCACTGTCACGAGTCAGCGGTATGGCGGTGTGGGCCGAGCCGGCAAAGACCACCAGCCCGTTGCGCCCGCCATCGCGGGTCGCCAGCAGATCGCTGATCTTCTGCTTGGCCCGCGTCAACCGGTTGGGGGCGATATCCGTTTCCAGCATGGAGTCGCTGTTATCGAGCAGGATCAGCAGGGCGCCCTGATCTTCGCCAAAGGGGGAGGGTTCACGGCTCCAGGTCGGCCCTGCGCAGATCAGGATGGCGAGCCCCATCAGCAGCCCCAGCACCTTGAGGGGCAGGTTCTTTTTCCAGCCGGTGTCCCCTAGCGTCAACGCCTCACGCAGATGTGGCGGCAGCCGCTGTTGCCAGCTGTTTGCTTCATTCATGCGCCAGCGCAGCAGCAGGATGGCGACAAGGGGGAGCAAGGCCAGCAGCCACCAGGGGCGCAGAAAGTGTGCATTCAGCCAGAGCTGTTGCCAGTAGAGAGGATCCATCATGGCGTGTCTCCTGAGAGAGCAGTGCGCAGGCGGTAGCGCCTGAGGGTCAACAGGGAAAAGAGAGTGAGATAGAGGCCGACGCTGACGGCGATGAGGTAATGTTGCAGGCTTTCGCGAGTCTGAAAGCGGGTGCTTTCGTAGCGTTGTGGCTCCAGCTCACCGATCACCTGATAGGCGCGCGTCAGCTGCGCCTCATCAAAAGCCTGAAACAACTGGCCGCCGGTCAGGGTCGCCAACTGTTGCAGGGTATCGAGATCGAGTGCCTGTTCGCCGACGGTGGCCGGATCCCCCATGGCGATAGTATGCAGCCGCACGCCGTTGACCGCGGCTACCCGGGCCGCATCCCGCGGGCTGACAAAACTGCCGGTGTCGTTGCCATCGGTAAGGATGATGGCGACTTTCTCCCGCTTGGCGCTGTTCTGGTCTTGTTGCCCGTGGCGATCATTGTTGTTGAACACTTTGATTGCCAGACCGATGGCATCCCCCAGATGGGTGCTCTGGCCAGCCATGGCGACATCGGTCTCCTGCAGCAGGGTTTGCCAGGTCTCGAGATCGGCGGTAAACGGCGCCTGAAGAAAGGCGGCATCCCCAAACAGGATGAGCCCGAGTCGATCTCCTTTGCGCGTTGCAGCAAATTGTTTAAGCACCTCTTTGGCGGCGTCGAGCCGACTGAGGGACTTGCCGGGGTCGGGGGAGAAGTCGGTCTCGGCCATGGAGCCGGAGAGATCCAGCACTATCATCACATCCCGCCCGAACCGCTCGCGCACCTGAGGCGGGCCATAGATGGTGGGCTTGGCCAGCGCCAGCACCGCTAACAGCCAAACGGTGATCAGGGCGATCCGCTGCCACCAGCTGGCAGTCAGCTCGGTTGCCCCCTCACGCGGCGGCTCATCCAGCAGATCGATCAGCAGATCGAAGAAGGGCACCTTGATGGCACTCTGCCGGGTGCGATAGGCCGGAATAAGGCGAAACACCAGCAACGGCAGGGGCAGCAGCCAGAAACAGTGGGGGTGGGCAAACTCGAGACCGGCATCAAGCATGATGGGCCTCCGTCGCCAACGAGGCTGTTTGTATTGGAGTCTGGTGGTGGGCAAGCCAGTCGTTGCAGAGGGAAACGAGGCAGAGCTGGTCACTGACGCTTAACACCACCTGATCACAGACCAGCGATACCAGCCAGCGCTCCCCCAGTTCGGTCGCGAAACGGGGCTGCCTATCAGCCATGGCATTGTCGAGGGTCTGCAGCAATGCCATGCCAAACAGCTTGCCGTGCCGGGGATCTAGGTGGGTCAACACCTGCTTGATCAGGTGAAACAGCGCCAGATTGGCCCCGGCATCAGACCAGTTGATCGTGCGCAGGGCCGCCTGCGCTTCACGGCGGTAACGCTGTTGCCACCAGCGCTGTGCCCGGTGATAGAGCCAGAGCAGCGCCAGCGCCCCCAGGCTCAGCGCCAGCAGCAGCCAGCCTGCGGTTTGCGGTTGCCAGCTGATGGGGGGGGGACGGTCACGTCCTGCAATTCGCGCAGCATATAGGTGCCGGGCAGCTTGTGGTTCATCAGTGATCTCCTCCCAATGCGGTAATGAGGCGGGCGAGGTGGTGGCCACCGGTGTCGAGGGTGATAAGCGGCAATCCCTTGAGGGCCATCAGTCGCAGTAGTTGATCTTTTTTCAGCTGCTGCTGGCGGGCTAGCCCCTGATCCAGCACAGGGATCTGGTGGGGAGCAATATTGAGCTGGTACTGGCCATCGCCGACCACCCAGCTGGCGTCTGCGGCTGTGGTCGACAGGGTCGACTCGAGGGGATCGGCGATGTGCAGTGCCAGCACATCGTTGTGCTGCTGCAAGTAACCGAGGCGGGTCAGGTCGGCCTCGGTTACTCCGGCCCAGTCGCTGAGAAAGATCAGGGTGGTATTTTTCAACTTGAGGCGGCCCAGCATCGCCAGCAGGGGGGCCAGACCGGTCGCCTCGCTGTCGCGGCTGGTGGCCGAGAGAGCATGATTGGCGGCACAGAGCTGGCGCAGCCCTGCCAACCAGTGGCCACGGGAGCGCTGGCCGCGCAGCCACGCCACGCCATCGCAGTGCAAAATGGCGAGCCCGATCCGATCGCTCTCTTTGAGAACTTGCCAGCCGAGCAGGGCAGCGACTTCGGCGGCCACCACCGACTTCATCACCTCCATCGAGGAGAAGAACATGCAACTGCGCTGATCAACGCAGAGGATCACGTGACGATCTTTCTCTTCGCTATAACTGCGCACATGGGGGCGGCCGGTGCGCAGGGTCACTTTCCAGTCCAGGGTACGAATATCATCCCCTTGCTGATAGTGGCGCAGCTCTTCAAAGTTGAGTCCACGGCCGCGAAAGCGTGACGGGTGACGGCCGCACAGCAGGTTGCCGCTGTTTAGTCGGGGCAGCAGTGAAAACTGGCCGACCAGCCCCTGAAGCCGGACCAGTGTCAGGTAGTCGCAGTGGATGCGGGGGTCACCACTGGGCGGTTGCCCGCCCTGTGTCAGCCTGTCATGGGATAAGGAGCGAGGTGTCATGGTATCGCTTACCCGATGACGACGTGATCGAGCAGAGTCATCACCACCTGCTGGTGATCCACCCCATCTGCCTGCGCGTCATAGCTGAGGGTAAAGCGGTGACCAAGCACGCTGGGCACCATGGCGCGCACATCGTCGGGCAGCACGTGGTTGCGCCCTTGCAGCCAGGCATAGGCGCGGGCGCACTTGTCCAGAGCAATAGATGCGCGGGGGCTGGCGCCGACCGCAATCCACTGTGGCAGCCCGGTGGCCGGGTAGCGATCGGGGTGTCGGGTCGCCATGACCAGCGCAATGATGTAGTGCTCCACCAGCGGTGAGACCGTCATGGCCGAGAGCTCTGATCTGGCCTGCAAGATGAGTTCAGGGGAGAGGGGAGCGAACCCCTCGTTCTGCTGGCGGGTTCCGCGCTCTTCGGCCCGCACCAGCCGAATGATGGCAAGCTCTGCCTCATCATCGGGGTAGGTGACCGAGACTTTGAGGGCAAAACGGTCCATCTGGGCTTCTGGCAGCGGGTAGGTACCCTCCTGCTCGATGGGGTTCTGGGTGGCCAACACCATAAAGAGCTCGGGCAGGCGATGGCTCTTGTCACCGACGGTGACGGTGCCTTCTGCCATCGCCTCCAGCAGCGCCGCTTGTACCTTGGCGGGGGCGCGGTTCACTTCATCGGCCAGTACGATGTTGTTGAAGATGGGGCCTGGCTGGAAACGCAACTGGTGGGCTCCGTCACGCTCCTGATACATCTCGGTGCCGGTCACATCGGAGGGGAGCAGATCGGGGGTGAACTGAATGCGGCCGAAGCTGGTATTGAGGGCTTCTGCCAGTGCCTTGACCGAGCGGGTCTTGGCGGTGCCGGGCAAACCTTCAAGGAGCACGTGGCTATTGGTCAGCAGGCCGATGACCAGGGCGCGGATCACATGGGACTGGCCGACCACACTGAGACCAACCTGTTCGATGAGTTGAGAGATCTGTTGTTGCAAGGGGTTCATAGGGTTTTCCACAGGGTACATTTAACGAGACAGAGATAGGGCTAGGAGGGGGCCAACGGCTTTTCAATTTCCAGCCGGCACGGGGCGAGCCGGCTGGAAATTGAAAACGCCCACCAGAGAGTGATGGGCGTTGGAGTCACCGCCTTACTTGATGGTGGCGACTTTTTGCTTGAGTGCTTCCAGCTCTGCCAGTTTGCCCTTGAGCATCAGGCTCTGGGAGCTAATGCTGGCAGGGTTCATCTGGAAGCTCTGCTGCATCGGGTAGTTGGGCAGAGTGTCGAAGAACTCTTTCAGGATCCCCTGTGCAGGTACGAATAGCCACATGTTGTCTGCCATCCAGCGCAGATACATGCCTGACTCATGCGGTGCCTTCTCGAACGGATCAGCGCGCAGGTTGATGATCTGCGGCCAGTTCGGAGTCACACGCGCCGCGTCGGTGATGTTGCCCTCCATGGTGGCAAAGTTAAGCTTGAAGTCATTCCAGCGCACGGCGTTGAGTTCGCCGTTTGAGGAGAAGTAGAGCATGGAGTTGCGTGGGGAGGTGTCGGCTTTTCCGGCGAGGTACGGCATGAAGTTGTAACCGTCCAGTTTCACCCGCCACTGTTTGCCGTTGGCCTTGTAGCCCTTGGCCAGCTTCTCTTTCACATCCGGTACACCGGCAGCGGCCAACAGGGTCGGCATCCAGTCCTGATGGGCCATCATGGCGTTGACCTTGGTGCCTGGCTTGATCACGCCCGGCCAGCGAACCAGTTGCGGAACCCGCATCCCGCCTTCCCATGTGGTGCCTTTTTCGCCGTAGAATGGGGTGGTGCCGCCATCCGGCCAGCTGACGGTCTCGGCGCCGTTGTCAGTGGTGTAGATCACGATGGTGTTGTCGGCGACCCCCAGCTCGTCCAGTTTGTCGAGCAGGATCCCCACCTGATCATCGTGCTCCAGCATGCCATCGGCATAGATGCTGACACCGGATTTACCCTGATACTTCTCTTGCAGACGGGTCCAGACGTGCATGCGGGTGGCGTTGTGCCAGATGAAGAAGGGCTTCTTGGCCTTGACTGCTTTCTCCATGAACGCCAGCGAAGACTCGAGGAACTCTTCGTCAGCATGTTCCATGCGCTTGCGGGTCATGGGGCCGGTATCTTCAATCTTGCCGTCGGCAGAAGATTTGATGACGCCGCGTGGGCCGAACTTCTTCTTGAACTCCGGATCTTTCGGGTAGTAGTAGGTTTCCGGTTCTTCTTCTGCATTCAGGTGATAGAGGTTTCCGAAGAACTCGTCGAAGCCGTGCTTGGTCGGCAGGTGCTGGTTCTGATCGCCCAAATGGTTCTTGCCGAACTGAGCCGTCATGTAACCTTGCTCTTTGAGCAGATCACCGATGGTGGGTGCCCAATCCGGAATGCCGTGGGTGGATCCGGGCATGCCGATGGTCAGCAGACCGGTACGGAATGGCTCTTCACCGGTAATGAATGCGGCACGGCCGGCGGTGCAGGATTGCTGACCGTAGTGATCGGTAAAGAGGGCCCCTTCATTGGCGATCCTGTCCAGGTTCGGGGTCTGGTAGCCCATCATCCCCTGGTTGTAGGCACTGATGTTCCAGTAGCCGATGTCATCGCCCATGATGGCAAGAATATTGGGCTTGGCGGCTGCTGTGGCACTACCAGCGGTGGCCATTAAGGCAAGGCTCATGGCTATTTTGTTTATTTGAATGGCCATTATTGGCTCCACTCCTAATCTGATGTGAATTGGTACACAAAATGGGCGATGAAAGCAGCGTGCGTTTAACTCGGTGGAAATATCATCCCGTGCAGGCTGTTGGAGGGGATGGAATACCCGGATGGGCACATTCCCCTTTATCGCTGTCGTTATGACCAGCAAAGAGTGATATGACCTGCATAGCCCGAGTTAACCGCCGCTTGGAAATCAGCTTTCAACAGTTTCACTCTATAAATCCCGTTTATCCTTGTCGCCTTATAGCGAATATAACCGCTGGTTATCCGATATTTTTTCTCCAACCCTTTGGTCGCAGGCTATCGGGTGGGCTCGAGCGAGCATGGGAAGCTGTGTCCAGAAAGCGTGAGGTGTCTACCGTTATCGATGGCGACAAGGCGAATAAATGGGTGATGGAGTTCACAGTTCGGTTAATTAATTTTGGGATGGTGGTAGTTATGGGCGTTGTGGTGTGCCTTTATTCAAAATTATTACTGGCAAACCGAGCACTCTTTAATTCTGATGAAGTCATAATTAAGTAAAGTTGGGGTGTTGATTGTTTCGCTCAGATATGAGTTTTTAAAACTGCTCACAATCTCTACGCGAGATTTAAAAAGTCTGCTCGCATATTTTTGAACGGATACATATGACTTGAATGGGAGTGGCCAAATAAATTCAGCTGTGATCTTTGTCTTTTAAAGGTGCCAGGGTCATAAATGCCTATAAAAACAAGGTAAAAGGTTCGGCTATTGACTAAGTTGATAGAAGGCGAAGCATAAAACAGCGCCAGTTTGATACGACAACATCGCATGGGACCCGGATCATGGACAGAGCGCAGGGCGTAGCCCCTTTTTCGTTGCAAGTGGATCTAAGGCAGGTGGTGTATGCCCTGTCAGCCTCGCTGGATCTGGTGGGCATTGGCGATGTGGCCCACGGAAAACGGGTCGGGATTATGGCTGCCGAGTGCAGCCGGGAGCTGGGGATGAGTGAGGCCGAACGCTGTCTGCTGTTCGAGTTGGGGGTGCTGCATGATATCGGTGTCTCCTCGACCATCACCCATCACCATCTGGTCAGCGAGTTCGATTGGGAGTCCTCCCAGCGCCACTGCGAGGTGGGATATCAGCTGCTCAAGGATTTCCGTTTGCTGGCCCCACTGGCCCTGCCTATCCGTTATCACCACACCCACTGGCACCTGCTGCGCGAGATGGCCGATGTGGACCCCAATGTAGCCCGTCAGGCCAACCTTATCTTTCTGGTGGATCGCTGCGATGCGTTGGCGGCGCCCTACTATGGTGATGGTTCATTGTTGATGCATACCAACGAGATCCGCGCACGCCTGCAGGATTTCCGTGACGAGTTCTTTGCCCCCGAGCTGGTGGATGCCTTCCTCAAGGCGTCTCGCTCTGAGGCATTCTGGCTGCAGCTGGAAGCCCGCTCCATCAATGATTACATGCTGGAGATGCTGCAGGTGCGGGAGCCTTGCCTGACCTTCAACGGGGAGCTAAAAGCGCTGGCGCAGATCTTCTCCGGCATTGTCGACGCCAAAAGCCCATTCACGATGACGCATTCGCTCGGTGTGAGCAGGTTGTCTCGGGCACTGGCAGAATTGATGGGAGTCAGTGCCATCCATTGTGACATGCTGGAGATCGCCGGTTTGCTGCATGATCTGGGCAAGCTCAGGGTGCCGGACGAGATCCTCGACAAGCCTGCCAGCCTGACGAAAGAGGAGCGGGCCATCATCAATACCCACAGCTTCGAGACTTACCAGATCCTGCGCCACATCGAAGGGTTTGAGGAGATTGCCTGCTGGGCGGCCTATC
Source organism: Aeromonas sp. Y289-2 (assembly GCF_027705925.1). Lineage (NCBI taxonomy): Bacteria > Pseudomonadati > Pseudomonadota > Gammaproteobacteria > Aeromonadales > Aeromonadaceae > Aeromonas > Aeromonas sp. Y289-2. The sequence continues at coordinate 303,114 of NZ_JAPDCH010000004.1, read as the reverse complement.
ACCATGAGGAGCCTGACGGTGAGGGCTATCCGTTCCACCTGCCGGCATCCGCCATGGCGCTCGAAGCGCGGATCCTGCGGGTCGCTGATATTTTTCAGGCAATGGTGCAGGACAGACCTTATCGCCGCGGTCTGCCGGCTCGTGACGCATTGACCTTTATGCAGCAACTGGCGGATCAGGGGCGGGTCGATCCTGCGGTGGTGGCGGTGCTGGCCGATCACCTGCCGCAGATGATGATGGCAGCCATTCCGGATCGCGAGCCGGATCATGCCATCAATTGAGGGAGAGGCTGGCCGCTGACTCATACCGCCGCGAGCCAGCTATGCTTGGAACAAGCCGAGCATGGTGCCGGTACCGGCGCACAAGACGCCAGCTTGATGGACTACCGTAGGGGAGCAGATATGGAATCGCTAAAAGCCAAGGATTATATGCAGAGCAGACCCATCACTTTCACTGCCGACATGATGGTGCAAGCTGCGGTCGAGAAATTTCTGAACAGTCATCAGCTCGGTGGCCCGGTGGTGGATGGGCAGGGCCATCTGATTGGCTGGATCTCCGAGCAGGATTGCATCGCAGTGCTGCTTAAGGAGGCCTATCACTGCGAACAGGTGGCGCAGGTCAAGGATGTGATGCGCAAGGAGGTGTTGTCGGTGGGACCCGATACCAGCATTTTGAGCCTGGCGGAGATGATGATGGGGCAAAAGCCGAAGATCTATCCGGTAGTGGAGGAGGGGCGTCTGCTCGGGGTTATCAATCGCCACAACGTCATGCAGGCCATTCATGCCCAGCTCACCACCTGTTTTGTCCATCACACCCACGGTTAACCCTGTTTTTCTCTCTCCCAAGGCAAGCTTCGGCTTGCCTTGGCTATTTCATATGCTGCCATTTATTCATGTTATGCCATCTTACAATGATTGTTCTGTCATGTTTGGGGATTGGCCAATCTCTCTGTCTTCCCATATATAACGCTACGTTATGGCTTGCACCGTTCCCGCTCGCTCTTTAGGATCGCTCCCAGCTTATCGATATGGCCCCTCTGGGCACCTATTTAAGGAATTCGTACCTTGTCTCTCTCTATCGAGGCGCTGCGCCGCCGTCTCTCTGCCTGCATGAACCTCGACGCCCGTCGCCTTTCCAGCCGTCTGCACGGGGTCAAGAAGCTGCCTGAAGGCAAACAGGCTGCCGTGCTGGAGACCATCGCTGCCGATCTGGATGCCGCGCAAGCGCGCTATCAAACCCGTCTGGCCGGAGTACCCAAGGTGACTTATCCGGACAACCTGCCGGTTAGCCAGAAGCAGGCTGAGATCGCCAAGGCTATTCAAGAACATCAAGTGGTGATCATTGCAGGGGAAACAGGCTCGGGCAAAACCACCCAGATCCCCAAGATCTGTCTGGCGCTCGGGCGCGGGGTGAAGGGCTTTATCGGCCACACCCAGCCACGCCGTTTGGCAGCCCGCACCGTCGCGGCCCGTATTGCCGAGGAGATGGAGTCCGAGCTTGGCCACTACGTGGGTTACAAGGTGCGCTTTACCGATCAGGTGAGCGAGCAGACCCACATCAAGCTGATGACCGACGGTATTCTGCTGGCGGAGATCCAGAACGACCGGATGCTCACCCAGTACGACACCATCATCATCGATGAGGCCCACGAGCGCAGCCTCAATATCGACTTCATTCTGGGTTATCTCAAGCAGCTGTTGCCCAAGCGCCCCGATCTCAAGGTGATCATCACCTCGGCCACCATCGACCCGCAACGTTTCTCCCGCCATTTCAACAAGGCGCCGGTGATCGAGGTCTCCGGCCGCACTTACCCGGTGGAGGTGCGCTACCGCCCGCTCACCAGTGATAAAAGTGAAGGACTGGAAGAGCGTGACGAGCTGCAGGGGATCTTCGATGCGGTGGAAGAGCTGGCCCGCGAAGGGCTGGGGGACATTCTCATCTTCATGAACGGCGAGCGGGAGATCCGCGATACCGCCGATGCCCTGCGCAAGCTTAATCTGCGCGATACCGAGGTGCTGCCGCTCTACGCCCGTCTTTCCAACGCCGAGCAGAACAAGGTGTTCCAGCCCCATGCTGGGCGACGCATCGTGCTCGCCACCAACGTGGCGGAGACATCGCTGACGGTGCCGGGCATTCGTTACGTCATTGACCCGGGCACCGCCCGCATCAGTCGTTACTCCTGGCGTACCAAGGTGCAGCGCCTGCCCATCGAGCCGGTCTCCCAGGCCAGTGCCAACCAGCGTAAAGGGCGTTGCGGTCGGGTGGCGGACGGCATCTGTATCCGCCTCTACTCGGAGGAGGATTTCAATAGCCGTCCCGCCTTTACCGACCCCGAGATCCTGCGCACCAACCTGGCCTCCGTCATCCTGCAGATGCTGGCGCTCGGCCTTGGCAACATGGAGGCGTTTCCCTTCGTCGAGCCACCAGAGTCCCGCCATATCAAGGATGGCCTGACTCTCTTGAAAGAGCTGGAGGCGGTGCGCGAGCTGCCCGCCACCGGCGAGCGCGAAGCCAAGTTGCAGCTGACCGAGACCGGTCGCCAGCTCTCGCGCATCCCCCTTGATCCGCGTCTGGCGAAGATGGTGATCAGCGCGGCGCAGACTGGCTGCCTGAGTGAGGTGATGGTGATCACCGCAGCCCTCAGCATTCAGGATCCCCGCGAGCGGCCCATGGAGAAGAAGCAGGCCGCCGACGAACAGCACAGACGCTTTGAGGACAAGGATTCCGACTTCCTCGCCTTCGTCAATCTGTGGAACTACCTGAAAGAGCAGCAGGATGCCCTTGGCAGCAACCCGTTCCGCCGCATGTGCCAGAAGGAGTTTCTCTCCTATCTGCGGGTGCGCGAATGGCAGGACATCCATTTCCAGCTGCGCCAGACGGTCAAGGAGCTTGGTTTTAAAGCCAACCATGAACCTGCAGATTTCAAGACGGTGCACTGCGCGCTGCTGACCGGCCTCTTGAGCCACATCGGCAACAAGGATCTGGAAAAGCCCGAATTCCTCGGCGCCCGCAATGGCCGTTTCCACCTGTTCCCGGCCTCGGGTCTGTTCAAGAAGCCGCCCAAGTGGGTGATGGCCGCAGAATTGGTGGAGACCTCGCGCCTCTACGCTCGCATCAATGCCAAGATTGAGCCCGAGTGGGTGGAGCCGCTGGCAGGCCACCTCATCAAGCTGCACCACAGCGACCCACATTGGTCGAAGAAAAACGGCGCTGTAATGGCCAAGGAGAAGGTGACCCTCTATGGTCTGACCCTGGTCAACGAGCGCACCATCAACTTCAGCCGTATCGATCCGGCGCTGTGCCGCGAGCTGTTTATCCGCCGCGCTCTGGTGGAGGGGGATTTCGAGACCCGTCACCGTTTCTTCAGCGATAACCGCAAGCTCCTGGCCGAGGTAGAGGCGCTGGAGCACAAATCCCGTCGTCGCGACATTCTGGTGGATGATGAGGACTTGTTCCGCTTCTACGATGCCCGCTTGCCGGAGGAGGTGATCTCCGCTCGCCATTTCGACAAGTGGTGGAAAGAGGCGCAACAGCGGGACGCCGAGCTGCTCAACTTCGAAAAAGAGATGCTGATGAAGGGAGATGCCGCCCACATCAGCGATCTCGACTACCCCAACTTCTGGCAGCAGGGGCGCCTCAAGCTCAAGCTGACCTATCAGTTCGAGCCGGGGGAGGCCGCCGATGGCGTGACCCTGCATATTCCGCTGCCGCTCCTGAATCAGGTGGAGGTGAAGGGGTTCGAGTGGCTGATCCCGGGTCTGCGTCATGAGCTGTTGGTGGCTCTCATCAAGTCGATGCCAAAGCCGATGCGCAAGAACTTCGTGCCGGCGCCGAACTATGCCGATGCACTGCTCGCTAGTATCAACCCCGAACAGGGGCCGCTGCTTGATGAGATGGAACGCCAGCTGCGCCGAATGACTGGTGTGACCGTGCCCCGTGAGTCCTGGGACTGGAATGCGGTACCCGATCACCTGAAACTCACCTTCCGGGTGGTGGACGACAAGCACAAGAAGGTGGCGGAAGGTAAAGATCTGGAGGCCTTGAAAGAGTCGCTGCGCGGCAAGGTGCAGGAGACCCTGTCACAAGTGGCGGACGATGATATCGAGCAGTCCGGTCTCACCCTGTGGAGCTTTGGCGAGCTGCCGCAGGAGTACAGTCAGAAGCGGGGCGGGTTCGAGGTGAAGGCCTATCCGGCCTTGGTGGATCAGAAGGATTCGGTCGCCATCCAGTTGGTGGAGAGCCCGGTGGTGCAGCAGCAGCTGATGTGGGCCGGTCAGCGTCGGCTGGTGCTGCTCAACGTACCATCACCCATCAAGTATCTGCAGGAGAAGCTGCCCAACAAGGCCAAGCTGGGGCTCTATTTCAACCCGTTTGGCAAGGTGGCGGAGCTTATCGATGACTGCATTGCCTGCGGTTGTGACAAGCTCATCGAGCAGCACGGGGGCATGGCTTGGGACGAGGCCGGTTTCGAGGCGCTCAAGGAGTATGTCCGCGCCGAGCTCAACGATGCGGTGGTGGAGGTGGCCAAGCAGGTGGAAGCCGTGCTGACCCTCTCCCATGAGATCAAAAAACGGCTCAAGGGCAAGATGCAGCTCGACACCGCCTTTGCCATGTCGGATATCCAGCAGCAGCTCGGCAACCTTATCCACAAGGGCTTTGTCACCGAGACCGGCTGGCAGCGGCTGCCGGACCTCTTGCGTTACCTGCGGGCCATCGAGCGTCGCCTGGAGAAGCTGGCCATCGATCCCAACCGGGATCGGGTCTACATGCTCAAGGTGCACAGCGTGGAGTCGGAGTACAAGGCGCTGCTCGCCAAGATCCCCAAATCCCAGCTGATCCCGGCCGAGGTGGTCAATATCCGCTGGATGATTGAGGAGCTGCGGGTGTCGTTCTTTGCCCAGAATCTGGGGACCCCTTATCCGGTCTCCGATAAACGGGTGCTTAACGCCATCGCTCAGTGCTAAGCTGCTATCTAACTGTTTTAACAGCATGATAGCGGGTGATGAGAAGGGGTTGCCGGTCAGGTAGCCCCTTCAAACCGCAAATCAGGGAGGCAAGGATGCTGGGGATCTGGTTGAGTGTGGCGCAGGTGGTGATCAGCGGTTATCAACCCATCGCGGAACAAACCTGGGTGCAGTTGAACCCGGAATATTACCCGCTGGCTCGCACGCCGCCTGCGATGTTTGTGGCTTGGCGTGGCAATCAGTTTCCGCCGCTGGCCCAAAAGCAGAAGCACGGTCGCTGGCAGATCCTCTTTCCAGCCCGACTGGTGCCTCCCTTCGATCTGTTCGAGGGGGAGGCGCAGCTCTCCAAAACCTATCTGGCAAGGCTGCGGCGCATCGACGAGATGGCTTACGGGGTCGCCCCCAGGCAGGCTGTTGCGGCTGGTGCAATCATGCAGCAGGGGAGTGGTTCCTCTGATTATCACGCGCAACCTGTCGCGCCCTTTATTGCCGAGTTCCGCACACCCCAAGACGCGTTCGGTGGTGTTGATATGCCCAGCGACCCCGACGAGAGCGAACCTCTACTGGTTCAGCTGGGTGTGACCTTTCGCACTGCGGGGATGAGTGGTGCCCAAGGGGATGAGGGAGTAGCGAGCGCCGATATGGCGCTCGCCAGCCACACGGCTAGCTTATCCGCAGGCAGTGACGTCATGCTTACCCTCTCGGCTCCTGCGGCCGGCGGTCCACAAACCGTGTGTCATCAGGTCGCCGCAGGGGAGACCCTGTGGCGCATTGCCAACCAGTTATCCAGCGCCCGGGGAGCCGATACCTACAGCTATTTGCTGGCGCTGGTGGCAGAGAATCAGCAACGGCTTGGCAAGAGCATTCGGGTCAGAACGGGGGAGGGACTCTACTGCCCGCGCGCCGAGACCCTGGCGCGGTTTGATGCCCTGAGCCCAGCCCAGCGTCAGCAGCAATTCGCCCGGTTGGAGCAGGGGCGCTAAATGCAGAGTCGGTACCTTGTATCCGAATTTGGCCCGTGGTAGTATTCGCGCTCGTTTTGCGAGGTGCTGACCGGTCGCAGTTAGCACCATAAATTCATCCAAAAGAGATACATACTATGTCTTTCGTATTCCAAGCTGAAGTCCGTTCTGACCTGGGGAAAGGTGCGAGCCGCCGCCTGCGTCAAGCTGACCAAGTTCCTGCCATCGTTTACGGTGCAGGCAAAGAAGCCCTGTCCATCACTGTTGACCACAAGAAAATGATCCTGGCTCAAGAGAAGCCGGAATTCTATGAGTCTGTACTGACTCTGGTTATCAACGGTGAAGAAGTTAACGTAAAAGTGAAAGCTATCCAGCGTCACCCGGTACGTTACAAGCTGATCCACCTGGACTTCGTTCGCGTTTAATAGCGAACCGTCAGGTTGAAGAAAAGCCACTCTCAGGAGTGGCTTTTTGCTATCTGGCATCTTGTGACAGGCTGAAAGGACTTTACCTGATAAGCCAGCAATGCGGTTATCCCAGCTGGCTAAGGGCTTGCTGGCAGCGCTGCTCGGCGGCATCCAGCTCCAGCAGCACCATCCTGATATCTTCCATCTGCTGTTGCAGTGTCTCCCGTTTCTCCTCAACCAGTCCCAGCATGGTCTGTAACTGGGTGCGGCTGCTCTTGTCGGCATCATAGAGATCAAACAACTCGCGGATCTCGGCGAGGCTGAACCCGAGCCGCTTGCCGCGCAGGGTGAGCTTGAGGCGAACCCGATCCTGCTTGCTGTAAATGCGGGTCTGTCCCTCTCGGGCGGGATTGAGCAACCCCTGATCCTCGTAGAAACGGATACTGCGCGTCGTAATATCAAATTCCCGGGCCAGCTCACTGATGCTGAAGCGCCGTCCTTCATCCTTGTTGTTCATACAGACTTCTTGGCGAACTAAATCCTGTGTGCACCTTACCTAAACGTAAACTGCACTGCAACTCTTGTTCCATTGCGTCAGAACCCCTATGTTATGGCCATGTAACAAAGAGAGGCAGGCAAATGGATATTGCAATTGTGGCGGCAAAACGGACTCCGATGGGGGCGTTTCAGGGGGCATTGGCAGAGGTAACTGCGCCTGAGTTGGGTGCCGGTGCCATCGAGGCGGCACTGCAGCAAAGTGGGCTGCGTCCGGAGCAGGTCGATGAAGTGTTTATGGGCAATGTGCTGGCGGCGGGCGTGGGGCAAGCGCCAGCCCGGCAGGCGTTGTTGAAAGCAGGGTTGCCAGATAGTGTGCCTGCTACCACGGTCAACAAGGTGTGCGGATCCGGCATGAAAGCAGTGATGCTGGCGGCAGATACCATCCGCCTTGGTGACAACAGGGTGGTGGTCGCGGGGGGGATGGAGAGCATGAGCCGTGCCCCCTATCTGCTGGATAACGCCCGTAGCGGCTTTCGGATGGGGCATCAAAAGGTGCTGGACCACCTATTCCTCGACGGTTTGCAAGATGCCTATGATGGCCAGCTGATGGGGATACATGCCCAGTGCAGCGCCGATCAGGCCGGTTTGACCCGCACTGCCATGGATGAGTTTGCCCTGGCGTCATTGCAGCGGGCCCGCGATGCGCAGCAAGCCGGCGCGTTTGCATCCGAGCTGGCAAGTGTCTATCGCGATGATCGCTTGTTGCTGGCCGAAGACGAGCAGCCCGGCAAGGGCAAACCGGAGAAGATCCCGACCCTGAAGCCAGCGTTTGGCAAGGAGGGCACCATTACGGCAGCCAATTCGAGCTCTATCTCGGACGGTGCGGCGGCGCTGATATTGATGGATGGCGCCACGGCGCAAGCCTGGCAGGTACCAGTGCTGGCACGGATCGTCGGTTATCAGAGCCATGCGGCATTGCCCGCCGAGTTTACCTCTGCGCCCATTGGCGCCATTTCACGCTTACTGGCGCGTCTTGCATGGTCGGTGGAAGAGGTGGATCTATTCGAGATCAACGAGGCCTTCGCCATGGTCACCATGCTGGCCATGAGAGGGGTCGGCATCCCTCATCACAAGGTCAATGTGCATGGTGGGGCCTGTGCACTCGGTCATCCGTTGGGGGCGAGTGGCGCGCGCATTTTGGTGACGCTGATCGCCGCGCTGCGGCAACGGGGTCTGCAGCGAGGCGTAGCAGCGCTCTGTATCGGGGGCGGGGAGGCGACCGCTATCGCGGTCGAAGTGAATGATGAGGCGAATTAATTGGTGGCTTCCATCGCCAGCAGTTGTTCCGTGACCCAGGTGGTGGCGGCCAGATAGAGGTGACTCACCTTATCCTCGCTCAGCCCCAGGCGGGCTGTTCTGGCCGTGACCCGTGACCAGTTGGCGCTTTCGTAATCTTCACAAAACGCGAGGTAGAAACCCAGATTGCCTTTGCGCTCCAGCAGCGCCAGCCGAATATCGTCGATGAGAGGGATAGTGCCGAGCAGCTTGTCCATCGGCTGCTCCATCAGTACATCCAGCAGGGAGAAGAGACCGGTGATAAAGGCTTGTTGTGCCTGCTGGCTCGGAGCGTGGGCGTGGGCCAGCAGTTCACAGAATCGGGCACGGATCATCGACATCTGGTAGAGCTCGGCGCTCTTGCCCTTGCCGGCGCTGGTCGCGGCTACCAGCGAAACAAAGCGCTTTAGTTGGGTGTTTCCCAGATAGATGGCAGCCTGGCGAAATGACGAAATAGGGTTGGTGTGACCTTTGAGATGGTTGACATAGCGCAACAGCTTGAGAGAGAGGGAGATATCCTGACCGAGTAGCTGCTCAATCTTGTTGATATCAGGCTCTGCCTCGTTGACCACGTTGAGCAACTGCATCACCACGACTTGCGCTGGCTCCATGGTGGCTTGCTTGACCATCTCGGGTCTGCTGAAGAAAAAGCCCTGGAACAGCTGGATCCCCAGCTGTTTGACCCGCTCGAACTCCGCCTTGTCCTCTACTTTTTCCGCCAGATAGGTGAGCCCCAGCGTCTGATGCCGCTGGATAAACACTTTGATCTGCATCAGGGGGGTGGCACGAAGATCAAACTTGATGATGTGGATAAAGGGGAGGAAGCGCTCCCAATCCGGCGACATGGTGAAGTCATCGAGTGCCAGTTGATATCCCAGCTTGTGCAACTGTTTCACCTTTTCCAGCAGGGCATCATCCGGTGGGGAATCTTCCAGGATCTCAATCACCACTTTTTCGGGCGGCAGGCACTCTGCCAATCCCTCCAGCAGCAGTGAGTGGGGGAAGTTGATAAAGCAGGGGCGGCCGCCCAAGAGCTGATCGATATTTTGTTGCAGGAACTGTTCGACCACCAGGCGTGACGTCGCCTGTTGGGAGGAGATGCTCGGGAAGACATTATTCAGACTATCGCGAAAGAGCAGCTCATAGGCATGAGTTTTGAGGTCTCTGTCGAGGATCGGCTGTCTTGCTACGTAGGAATACATGCCTTGCTCCAGTAAAGGTACTGGGTTGATTTTATGGTGTTGCAGAACACTATGCCAGTGTTCACCTTATTGAGTAAGGCAATAATTGGCATAGCGTTTTTTTGCAGGGAAGGAATTTAGAAGAGATAGCTCAATTGTGCACCAGCCAGCCAGGCATCCCCTTCAGAAGTGCCCTGGAAGGTGGAGGTCGTCATCGGATTACCCGGTTGCAGCTCCGTTTTTTCAGTGACATCCACCTTTTTGCCATCGATCAGGGTCAGCCCCAGATCCACGGTCAGGTTGGGCGTGAACTGATACCCCATTCCCAGGCTGTACCAGAGGCGATCGGCATCCGGGATGGAAATGGTACGACGATCGGCTGGCACCGGGCTGGCGTCATAGGCCACACCGGAGCGCAGTTGCCATTTAGGAGTGACCTGATAGGTCATACCGATGGCGTAGCGCCAGCTATCTTCCCAGTGCTCGTCCTTGATGTGCATGTTCTGCAAATTGTTGAGATCAGCTTCCAACTGAACGAATTTGCTCCAGTTGGTCCAGTTCAGGCTGCCGTGGAAAGCCAGCTTGTCAGTCAGCTGATGGAACGCCGCCAACTCTGCCGTCGCTGGCAACGGCAGATCCAGACTACCGGTATCTCTGATCTCGGTAACGGAGCCATCTGCATTGGGTCGGCCCACGATAGCATCTCCCGAGAGGGTCAAAGTGACATCGTGACGGTAGGAGAGGCCAATTCGGGTTTGTTCGGACAACTCCAGCAAGGTGCCGACATTCCAGCCCCATGCCCAGCCATCCCCTTGCAAATGTTTTGCGATCAGGTTGCGAGAAGGGAAGGTGCCACCGACTTCACCTTCGCCCTGAATAGCAGAGATCCCGGCACCAATTGACCACATCTCATTGATGCGATAGGCGAGTGAGGTACCCAGATCCATGGTCTTGATATCGGAGACATTGCCAAAGTGTCCCGCGCTGTAGTTATCCGGCATCTTGACGCCAAGGCCGTAGTAAGAGGTTGCCGAGAAGCCTAGTCGCCACTGCTCATTGAGTGGAATGATGAGATAGGCGTTGGGTACCCAGGCTGCGGCGGCGATATCGTGTGCACTGGCATCGGAGGTGACGATACCGGCTTTGGTCGGCAAGCGGGTGTTGCCTTCAATATTGACGTCAGGACTGACATAGATGACTCCGCCAGAGAGCGCCATCTGATCGAAGCGGGTCATGGCTGCTGCATTGCGGGAGAGTACACTGGCGTTATCCGCGATGGCTGCCTCACCGGCAAAGGCGCGTCCCAGTCCTGTAGCGGACTGTTCAGCCAATTGGAACCCGGCGGCATGGGTCTGACCCGCGATCACCAGCAGGGCGATGGCGGACGGTTTGATGATGGGATGCATGGCAAAATCCTTGCTGTTACCCGAAGGTTCAATCGGTCATATGAATGGAGGCAGGATTTTATATGGTATGACCAGTAAGGCAACGGTAATGGCCAGTATCTGGATAAAACAAGATTAAATGCTGGGATGATGCACTCTAATAGCTTGATTGGAAAAGAAAAATAAACACGTGTGTGCTACATGTGTGCGCTGAAATCTAAGTTATGGATAAAAAAAGAGCGCCTGGCGGCGCTCTTTCCATTCTATCAATAATCAGAACTTCATGTTGAACTGGGCAGAAGCTAGGAAGGCGTTGCCGTGGGAAGTTCCTTTCCAACGCAGGCTGTCGGAGTGGCTACGCAGACCTTCGTTGACGTCAACTTCTTTACCGTCCAGATAAGCCATACCAAAGTCAACGCTCATATCGGTGTTGATATGGTAGGTGGCACCGGCGCTGTACCAGATACGGTCTGAGTCGGGAATGCTCAGGCTACGGTATTCGGCTTCGATCGGGGTGTTGTCATAGGCAAAGCCCATGCGAGCTTCCCATGCTGGGTTGATATACCAGGTACCGCCGATGGAGTAGCGAGTAGAATCTTTGAACTTCTCATCTTTTTGCAGACATACGCCGCCAGCACATTGGCTGCTGGTTGCTTTCAGCTCCTGGAAGGCGCTCCAGTCAGTCCAGTTTACAGAGTAATGAACAGCAAACTGCGGGCTCAGGCGATGGTAACCAGCGAACTCGGCTTGTGCAGGCAGATCCAGCTTCAGGTTGCCATCCACGGTGCGATTCAGTGAGCTTGCACCTTGGAAATCACCGTCAAAGCTCATATCGACTTGTGAACGGTAGGTCAGTGCAAAGCGATGGTTTTCATTGACTTCATACAGGGTACCAACGTTCCAGCCAAAGCCCCAGGTGTCGCCTTTCAAGTGAGCCATACGAGTATCTTTCGGCAGCGGGCCACCTTGGCTAGGTGGGTTCAGCGGGCCCAGCAGACCGGCATAGCGGTTGAGTTCGGCGGCACCGTAAACGGCGTTGATACCAGCACCGACACTGAAGTGTTCGTTGACACGATAGGCAATGTTCGGGTTGATATTGAAGGTCATCAACTCGGTATCACCAGCACCGGCACCAGCCGGGAAGGTTTTGGAGTATTCGGTGGAGAGACCGTAGTTGGAGAAGATGCCAATACCCCAAGCCCACTGGTCATTCAGCGGCTGAATAAAGTAGGAGGCGGGAACGAAGGCTGCCGGAGCAATGCCACTTTCGCTGGCTGGAGCCATTTTGTTCGCGCCAGCGTAAACAGCACCATCCACATCGACATCCGGTTTGATGTAGGTGCCGGAGACAGAAACTGCCATCTTGTCGAAGGTGGTCATGGCGGCCGGGTTACGGGCCAGAACAGAGGCGTTGTCGGCGATAGCCGCTTCACCGGCATAGGCGCGACCCAGACCGGAGGCCGAGTGCTCGTTCAACTGGAATGCCGCGGCATGGACTTGACCGGTGGCCAGCGCGATGGTGGCGGCAATCAGGCTCTTCTTGAAAATAGTTGTCGTCATGGTGTTCTCTCTTGTAGGCAGATTTTTTTGCCGATATTGGCTGCACGTTCAATGCAAACCTCGACAAAATCCGTTTTTATTTCAGCTTCTTCCCAATCAATTCTGGCGTGATTCTATGGATCTGGTAGGAGGTAAGAAATCAGACCAGTGACAGCAGAATACATAAAAGTGATCGATGTGTTAATCATTTGTTTTAACTTGCTGTTTAATTCATCATTTTGAGGGTGTAAAGGTGGATTATTGACCTGGATTGCCGATCTCCGTCACAAAAAAATTTTGTCAATTTTTCGAAATCTTGAGGCAAATGAGTGACAAAGGGGAGTAAACAGGGGGGGAACAGGCAGCGGCTCGTGACCGCCGCCTGCTATTGAGGATGGATCTGAGGTTGTTAACCAGCGATGTTAAATGTCCCACTGCAGACGTGACTGCAGGGCGTTGGCAACGGGGGCAAGTGGCTCTCTCATCTCGCCAATCAGTACCATATTGGCGCCTTTGAGCTGGACAATCTCTCCTTTGAGGGTGCCATCTTCAAAGGTGGCCTGTTGCAGGGTTAATGGCACATGTTTGGGCACTAAAAAGAGAGTGACTGGCCCCATCTTTCCCTGGATCACCATGTGCAAGGCTGGTCCCTGATAAAACGAGCAGTGATTGACATAGGTCACCTTGAGCCCATCCATCCCGCTTAAGGTGGCGCCATACTTCTCCATCTTGGCATTGATGTTATGCAGATTGACCTGCTCATCGACACCTTCAATAAAGGGTTCTTCGCCATAGACATGAGCCATCGCCACCTGTGCGAGGGAGAGGGCCGCAGGAGCCGTTTCTGGCAGCGTGATCCAGCGGGTACTCATTCCCAGCAGGAAGGCGACCGATGCAGCCAAGGCGAGCTGGCGCCAGGATGTCGATGTTCGGAGCTTGACTGGCGCCGTGCCAAGGGGGCGGGATGGCGGCATCTCATCTTGCGCGTCACTGTCTTGCAGCATGGCTTGCCTGAGCAGGATCCGTTCGGCCAGTCCGGCGGGAACCTCTACCTGCATGGCGCGCTTGAGGCTTCTGTCGAACTGCTTCATCTCGTCGAGATAGTTCCGATTGGCCTGGCTGGCTTCAGCGGCTTTGAGAAAATCCGGCAGTTTATCGTTGGGCTGGATCATGGCGTTGCGGCGAAATTCGAGTTCATCCATGTCCGTGTCCTCTTGCTTGGTTCTTCTGCTCCATCGCCTCCTTGATCTGGTTGCGGGCGCGAAACAGTCGAGTCATGACGGTGTTCTTGTTGAGGCCGAGCATCTCGGCAATCTCCTCACCACTGAATCCTCCCACGACTTGCAGCAGCAGTGGCTCCTGGTACTCCTCGGGCAACCGGGCGATGTGACGGTGCAACCACTCGTTCTCCATTTCCTGTTCGCTGTGCAGCGCATCGTGCTGGGGCTGAGGGTGATCGTCGAGATCCACCAGCTCCAGCTGTTTGCGTTCAAAGCGGCGGGCGTTCTCCCGTCTGAGGATGGTGATCAGCCACCCTTTGGCCGCCTTGTCATCCTGCAGGGTGTCGATAGCCTTCCAGGCACGCAGGAAGGTCTCTTGCACCAGATCTTCCGCCACGTTGGGATCCCGGGTCAGCCAGTAGGCATACCGATAGAGATCGCCATGCAGCGCATGAACCAGTGCTTCAAATTTGGTTTGTTTGTCAGCCATGGGATCAGAGACCGGCGAAGTGGCCGGATCATTTCCACCAATATGCTGCTGAGCACGTTTTTTTCTAAAAAACAGCAGTGCCATAGGGCAATCCTTGTCAGGGGGCGTGGCGGCGGGAGCGGGAACTCCCGTGCGCCAGCAGGTAAATCAGGTACGCAATACCGGCCGTTTCATCAGCCCTGAGGATACGCGCCAGAGCGCGCCACTCGATGGGCGGGCCAGAATAGTGCAGTGCAAAACAGGCTCGCTCGAGTGCGGCGAGTGCGTTGCCGAGCCGATTATGCCCAGCGTCGGGCAGCTGGCCTAATTGATAATAGGAGACCTGCCAGCGCAAGGTCGCCCATCGGATCAGTGCCTTGCGACTAGCATCCGGCTGGTGTCGGGCAAGGGCACGTTGCAGTTGATAGAAGGCGCGCCAGCGGGGCCAGTGGCGCCATAGCGCACGCAGCGTTATGGCCAGCACGACCCACCAAAGGCTCTCTCGCAGTGCCACCTGCGATGTCTGCTGATCAGGTTGCCGATTTGTCGTTGCCTGAAACGTCAGCGTGATGGCTGGGAGGTTGGCCTGCTCAATCCGGCCGCTTTGGGTATTAAACCAGGGCAGATCAATGGGGGGCAGCTGGTAGTCACCGCTCTGCTCCGCAACCAGAGTCTGGCGCCACTGTCGCTCAAACAGCAGCTTGCCATCTCGGTAACGCTCCTGCTGTTGCTCGCCATCGGGATGTGCCTGTATGCCGCTTGGCAGTTGATGGGCCATCAGGGGGGCAAGCTGTATCTGGCCGCTGTCACCATTCTCCATGGTTAGGGTGAGGATCCGGATCAGCGGTTCACCCACTTCCCCCGTGGTGGCCGGTTCAAGACGCTGGCTCAGGGTCAGCCGGGTGGCCACCGGCGTGGCGGGGGCTTTGTCGACCCGAACCTCGAGTGGTGCCGCGCGGGCCGAGAGTTTTTGCGGCTTGCTCCCTTGCTGCGTGAGCTGCCCCTGCAAGCGGGGTGAGTCGAGGTACCAGAGTCCCGGCGCTTTTGCCTGAATAAGCCAGCTGCGGGTGAGCCTGCCGGGCAGACCTGCCTGAGCGGGTGCGATCCACTCGTCGCTTCCGAGGCGACGGATGGTGAAGTGGGCAGAGCTGAGCTCGCTCAGGGCCGGGTTTTGCATGCTGGTAGGTAGCCACAGTGTCAGCCGGTAGATCACCGGCTGGCCGGGATAGAGCGGGCCCTGATGCTCAAGGCTGGCCTGCATCTCGAGGGGCGAGGGGGCTGCGGGTTGCGGCAGCGCCGCTGTTTTCACCTCTCTCAATGGCAGGGTGAGCGAGGGGGTAAACTCATTTCCCAGCTTGAGCGGGGCAATCACCACCTTTGTATTCGCGGGTGAGTCGCTCTGGTGCAGCGGGATCTGCCAGCGAGTCAGTTGCTGTACCGGGGTCGTGACCCGGCTCATGGTCACTCTGCCCACTGCAAACTGGCGCAGTAGGGGGGTGATCTCCAGTTCGCTGCTCTGGCGCTCGCCATCCGCTTCGATGATCAGCAGCCAATCGCTGGGGTCGGCCCCCGGCAGCAGCTCTGCCCGAGGGGGCAAAGCCCAGCAAAGTGGACTCGCAAGTGCGAGCAACAGCCCCCATCCTGCCCGTGTCACCAGGGCTCCTCCACCTTGATAAGGTCCCGGCGCAGCGCCTCTTTGCGCAGTCGCTGCTCCAGCAGCAACACAGGGGGAGAGGGTGGCAAGGGCTTGGCTGCTGCCTGCTGTTCAGCGGATGGTTCGGGCTGCTTGCTGCTGTTGCTATCGGGTGCAGCGGCCGCACCGCCTTGCAACAGAGATAGGTTATAGAGCGCATCTTCATGGCCGGGTTCAAGCGCCAGAGCGGCCAGATAGGCCTCTTTGGCGGCCGCAAACTCCCCCAGTTGCAGCAGGGCATTGCCGCGGTTGTAGTGGGCGGTGGCGCTCGTCGCTTCCTGATAGGCTGCGATGGCTTGCCGGTAGGCACCAGCCCGATACCAGGCGTTGCCGCGCCAGACTGGATCGTTGAAGGTGCGGGCAGCCCGCTGAAAATCCCCCTCTTGATAAGCCTGCATCGCTTGTAGATCTCCCTTCTCTGCTGCTTGCAGATCTTGCGGCGCAAGCAGCTGAATTCCCACCATCAGCGCCACCATCAACCGGGCGCCGACTCTGGCCAGCAAGGCGAGCGGTAACAAGGGGATTAGCAACCAGGGGCCAAGATCCAGTGGCGCCGGGGTGAGGGCCGAGGTCGTGGTGGGGAGGGGAGCAAAGTGGGGGGTGTTTCTGCCAAGCCACTGCAGCTCACCGCCGAGGCGATTGGCCAGTGCGGCAATGGCCTGACTATCGGGGGTGGGCAACTGCGCGGGCATGCGGGTGGCAAACCCCAACTCACTGGCCGGAATGGCGGGCATGGGGGCCGGTTGACCGCTGCTGGCAAGCAGAATATCGAGGCGTGCCGACTGGGTGTCGCGGCAAAGAAGGCGTTGCTGGCAGGGCCACAGGGCGGCGATTTGGGTCATCTGATTCTGGGTGAGGTCGTCGGTGATCAGCAGCAGACGGGCTTGTTCTCCAGGGGCCAGCTGCTTCATGGCAAGTTCCACCGCCCGTGCCGGGTTGCTGCCCTGCAACGGCATGATATCGGGGCGCAAGTCGGGTAGTAGCAGCGAAAGGGCCTGATGATCCCGGGTTGGCGGCATGGCGAGGTAGGCATCGCCCGCGTAGAGGATCAGCGCAATGCGCTCGCCCTTGGCGCGGCTCAGCAGCTGCTGTAATTGCCATCTGACCCGGGTTGCCCGATCCGGTTTGAGATCGGTGGCGGTCATCGAGCGTGACAGGTCCAGTAGCCAGATATCTAGCGGTGCTGCAGGCTGCTGTTGTAGCTCACCGCGCAGTGCCGGTCCACTCAGGGCCAAAATGACGGGTAGGGTTGCCAGCCAGAGCCAGAGATGTTGAGGACGGGATGCTGGCAGCAGATAAGCCTGCATCGCAGGTGCGAGCAGCGGGGGCTGGCGACGACGGCGCCACCCTTGCCAGAGCCAGGGGATGAGTGCGATCAGCCACAGAGGGCGGAGCAAGATCAGCTCCATCTGCGCGCGCCTCGTGCCAGCCAGTTACGCACCATGCGAAACTCCAGTCTGCCGTGCCCTGATGGCAAAAGCAGCAAGCCACAAAGCAGTGCCAATGGCCAGGGGTAGAGCTCGATCACCGGCTGGTACTGGGCAATCGGCATGGGGGCAGGTTCAAGGGCATTGAGAGTCGCATTGATGGCATCGAGATCGCTTTGGGTTCGCGCCCTGAAATAGCGCCCCTGTCCTGTTTTTGCCAGCTCTTTCAGGAGCGGTTCGTCCAGTTCGCTGCTGGGATCGGCCTGACCGCTGCCCGCCTCATCGTAGGGTTGGATAAAGGTATCGGGATCGGCCCCGACCCCCAGCGTGTAGATCCTTATTCCCTGTGCCGCGGCGAGTTTGGCCTCCTGCAGCGGGTCGGCATTGCCTGCGGTATTGCGGCCATCAGTGACCAGCAGCAGGGCGGTGGGGCGACCCGGATCTCCATGCTGACGTGCCAGCTGGATGGCTTCGCCAAGGGCGGTGGTTCGGCCGACCAGATCAAAATCGAGCTCGTCGCTCAAGGTCAACAGCGCCGGGATCTCCTGAGTAAGGGGAGAGAGCAGGTAGGCGTGATCGGCAAATACGATGAGGCCCACTCTGTCTCCGGCCCGTTTGGCGATCAGCGCCTTGATCTGCTGGCGCACCGCCGTTAGCCGTGCTTGCTGCTCGCCGTTATCGAGCATATCCGGGGTACGCATGCTGTCTGACAGATCCACCGCCAGCAGCAGATCCCGACTCCCCTCATATTTGATCACCGGTTCCCCCCACCACTGGGGGCGGCAGAGGGCGAGGATAAGGGCGCACCAGAGCAGCATGGCGCGCCAGAGCGGCAATCCGGCCTGAGGGCGCAGCAGCGCAAACCCGGGATGAGCCAGATAACCGCGGCGCAGGGGCGGCAAGCCGAAGCGCACCAGCAAGGGCAGCACCAGCGCCAGCGCAAACCAGGGCCAAGCCAGGATCATGGATGCCTCCGCGCGACTTTACGCCCAGAGCGGGGGGAGCGTTGCAAGAAGAGGGTTTGACCCCAGCGGCGATAATGTTGCCGAAGCTGTTCGCACTGCTCGCGAGTCGGGTTCTGGCTGCCATAGAGCCAACTGCTCCAGTGAGACGAGAACTGGCTAAAATCGCTGCCACCGTGACGATCAACGAAGGCGAGCCACGCCTCTCCCTGAAGCTGGCGCGCCTCGGGCCAGCGTTGCAATGCTTCATGACGCAGGGCCTCCTGTATGCGTGCCACCAGCAGTGCCGGATCTCCCTCCAGCTGACGACACCAGCGGCGGTAACGTATCACCCTCTTGGCAATCAGGACGATCAGCAGCAGCAATAACGCTGTGATCAATAGCCACAGTAGCGCCTGCACTCTGGGATCAAGACTCTGTTCAATCAGATCTGGCCCCGGGTGGATGTCGCGCATCAGGGCGGCCAGCGGCGGAGTGATGGCCTCGGAGGCTGGACTGGCGCTGTCGAGTTCGGCTGGGGAGATCATCCCTGATGACATAACCCCTCCTGCCACTGCTGTTGCAGCGTCTGGTTGTTATCGAGCAGATAGAGGCGCTGCACCAATGGCAACAGCAACTGCTTGCCGTGGGCCAGTTGCTGTTCGGCAGCTTGCTGGTAGCGGCGGGAGAAACCGGCATGGCCCCCATCCAGCCAGCCCTGATAGTGCTGCCCTGGCCGATCGATAGCCACTGGCAGCTGGCCGTCAGGGGGAAGGGCTGCCTCGAGGGGGTCACGGATCTGCCAGTAGTGAATATCGTGGCGCCGGGACAGCAGTTGCAATTGCTGACAGAGCGCCGACTCGCAGGGTCTGTGATCGGTGATGATCGTCAGCTTGGCTGCGTGAGGCAGCTTCACGCCGGACAAGGTGTCGGCCAGTGAGTGAGAAAGCGCCCGGCGGGCCAGCCCTTGCTGATAGTGATGGCAGAGGGATTCGAGCAGGGGCAGCACGCTGCCGCGCTGGCTCTGGTGATGGGAGATAAGCCCGTGGCAGATCAGGGTGTTGTGCTGCTTCTCCCCTTGCCAGATCAAGGCTGCCGCCAGCTCGCAGGCGAGGCGCGCCTTGAGCTGCAGCGTGGAGCCGAAATACATGGCGGGAGAGAGATCGAGCAGCAGCCAGTGCGCCTGATCCAGCTCCTCGCTATAGAGGCGGGTATAAGGACGACCGAGGCGCGCCGTCACTCGCCAGTCGATATGGCGTACCTCGTCACCAGCCTGATAGGCGCGCAGCTCGCGAAACGTGAGTCCGGGAGAGCGGCCCGGTTTGCCGCGTTCGCTGCTGCTTCTGCCTGCGTGAGGTGGCTTCCTGGCCTTGGCCCAGAGCCGGATATTGAGCAGCCGTGGCAGCGACAGGGCGATATCGGGATGGAGCTCCGGCGTTAGGGACATGGCACCTGATCCAGCAGTTGGGCGATCAGGATATCGTTATCCAGATTGTCGGCCAGTGCCTGATAGCTGGGAATAAGGCGGTGGCGCAGCACCGGATAGGCTTGCAGCTGGATATCTTCCGGCAGCACATAATCACGTCCGGCAAGCCAGGCTCGGGCGCGGGCGGAGCGAGCCAGCCCAAGTGTGGCGCGGGGGCTGGCCCCTACGGCAATCAGTGGCTCAAGGGCAGGGCACAGGCCGCTGCCCGGGCGAGTGGCGCAGACCAGCTCCACCAGATAGTGCTCCAGTCTGCTTTGCATGGTCACCGCCAGCACTTCGTTGCGAGCACCTTGCAAGGTGGTTTGGCTCAGAGTCACTGGTGCCGCGCCAAGCTGTTCGCCGCTGGCGTTGAGCTGCAAGATGGCGAGCTCCATGGTGGGGCTCGGGTAGTCCACCATCAACTTGAGCAAAAAACGGTCGAGCTGAGCCTCCGGCAGGGGATAGGTCCCCTCCTGCTCGATGGGATTCTGGGTAGCGGCCACCATAAAGAGAGGCGGCAGCCGCCAGCTCTTTTTGCCCACGGTTATCTGGTGTTCGGCCATGGCTTCCAGCAGCGCTGATTGCACCTTGGCTGGCGCCCGGTTGATCTCGTCTGCCAGCACCAGATGGTTGAAGAGGGGGCCTGGCTGGAAAACAAAACTGGCATCCTGCGGGTGAAACACCTCGCTGCCGGTGAGATCGGCGGGAAGCAGGTCGGGGGTAAACTGGATACGGGCAAAGCGCCCTTCGACGGCGCCAGCGAGCGCCTTGACGGCGCGGGTTTTGGCCAGCCCGGGAGCCCCTTCGATTAACACATGTCCTTCACATAACAGGGCAATCAGGAGCCCTTCTATTAGCTCCTCCTGCCCCAGGATCTGACTGCCAAGATAGTCCCTAAGTGCTCTGAACTCCGCCGCTGCCATGCGATAAACCCGTTGTTTTTATGGAAGTTGATCTTTTTATACTCCAGTTGCTTCCCAAGGGCGAGCAAAGGGGCCTTGCCGCGCTTAATTTAGTTTCAATCAGCTGTATGAAACTTGTGATTGGATTGTTAAGATGTGGCGCAATGAGGTCAGACCTCTGCCTTTTAAACCAAGGAGCCAGGATGAAACAGCCATTGAAACTGACGACTCGCCAGGGCGAACGGATTGCCGTCGTGGCGGGGCTGCGTACCCCCTTTGCCAAGCAGGCCACCGCCTTTCATGGCGTGCCTGCAGTCGATCTCGGCAAACTGGTGGTGAGCGAGATGCTTGCCCGTACCGATCTCGATCCCACCCTTATCGACCAGCTGGTGTTTGGTCAGGTGGTTCAGATGCCGGAAGCCCCCAATATTGCTCGCGAGATCGTGCTCGGTACCGGCATGAGCGTCAATACCGATGCCTATAGCGTCTCCCGCGCCTGCGCCACCAGTTTTCAGGCGGTGGCAAACGTCACCGAATCCATCATGGCCGGTACCGTAGACATCGCCATCGCTGGCGGCGCTGACTCCTCCTCCGTGCTGCCCATCGGGGTGAGCAAGAAGCTGGCCCGCGCCCTGGTGGATCTCAACAAGGCGCGCAATCTGCAGCAGCGCTTCAACATTTTGCGCCAGTTGCGGGTCAAGGATCTGCTGCCGGTGCCGCCTGCGGTGGCGGAATATTCGACCGGTCTCTCCATGGGACAGACCGCCGAGCAGATGGCCAAGAGTCACCAGATCAGCCGCGAGGCGCAAGATGCGCTGGCTCATCGCTCCCACACTCTGGCCGCACAGGCTTGGGCCGATGGCAAGCTCAGTGGCGAGGTGTTTACCGCCCATGTACCGCCCTACAAGTCACCGCTCGAGCGGGACAACAATATCCGTGAAAGCTCGGACTTGGCGAGTTACGCCAAGCTCAAGCCGGTTTTTGACCGGGTCCATGGCACAGTGACTGCGGCCAACGCCACGCCGCTGACCGATGGCGCCGCCGCAGTGTTGCTGATGCGCGAAGGTCGCGCGAAAGAGCTTGGCCTCGAACCGCTTGGTTATATCCGCAGCTTCGCCTTCTCGGCCATTGATGTGTGGCAGGACATGCTGATGGGGCCCTCCTATGCCACGCCGTTGGCGCTGGACAGAGCCGGTATCACGCTCGGTGATCTGACCCTGATCGACATGCACGAAGCCTTTGCCGCCCAGACCCTGGCCAACCTCAAGATGTTTGCCAGCCACGAGTTTGCCCGTGACAAGCTGGGCCGCGATCAGGCCATCGGCGAGGTGGACATGGAGAAGTTCAATGTCCTCGGTGGTTCGCTGGCCTATGGCCACCCCTTTGCCGCGACCGGTGCGCGGATGATCACCCAGACCCTGCACGAGCTGCGTCGTCGCGGTGGGGGATTGGGGCTCAACACCGCCTGTGCGGCGGGCGGATTGGGCGTGGCTATGGTGTTGGAGGTTGAATGATGAACGCTAAGACTTTTTCCCTGGATGTTCGCAAAGATGGCATCGGCATCCTCACCATGGATGTGCCGGGCGAGAGCATGAATACCCTCAAGGCCGCCTTTGTCGAGGAGATCCGCTCTGTACTGGACGAGGTAAAACGCAACAAGGATTTGATCGGGCTGGTGATCACCTCCGGCAAGAAGGACTCCTTCATCGCCGGCGCTGATATCACCATGCTGGCCGCTTGCACCAGTGCCAAGGATGCCGAGACCCTGTCGCGAGAAGGGCAGGAGATCTTTGCCGAGATCGAGGGGCTGACCATTCCGGTGATCGCCGCCATTCACGGCCCCTGCCTCGGAGGAGGGCTGGAGTTGGCGCTGGCCTGTCATGGTCGGGTGGTGACCGAGCACGGTAAAACCGTGCTGGGATTGCCGGAAGTGCAGCTCGGTCTGCTGCCGGGCTCTGGCGGTACCCAGCGTCTGCCGCGCCTTATCGGGGTGGCCAAGGCGCTGGATCTGATGCTGACCGGCAAGCAGGTTCGTGCTAAACAAGCCAAGAAATTGGGGCTGGTGGACGATGTGGTGCCGCCGTCAATCTTGCTGGATGCTGCCATCAAGCTGGCCAAGAAGGGCAAACCGCGCCATCAGTTGAAACGGGATCTGCAGGGCAAGGTGCTGGAGACCAACAAGCTGGGCCGCAAGGTGCTGTTCGATCAGGCCAGCAAGGGGGTGAAAGCCAAGACCCGTGGTAACTACCCGGCGCCGGAGCGGATCCTGGACGTTGTGCGCATCGGTGTGGAGGAGGGGATGAAGGCCGGTTTGGCCGCCGAATCCCGTCACTTTGGCGAGTTGGTGATGACGGCTGAGTCCGCCGCCCTGCGTTCCATCTTCTTTGCCACCACCGAGATGAAGAAAGAGGTCACCTATCAGGGAGCCGCGCCGCGCAAGGTGGCCCATGCCGCCGTGCTGGGTGGTGGTCTGATGGGGGGCGGCATTGCGTTCGTCACCGCTACCAAGGCGGGCGTGCCGGTGCGGATCAAGGATGTGGCAAGCGCCGGGATCGGCAATGCCATGCGCTACAGCTATGACATTCTGGCCAAGAAGCTCAAGCGCCGTCACATCCTGCGCAGCGAATTGGAAAAGCAGATGAGCCTGTTGACCGGTACCCTCGATTACTCCGGTTTCCACCGGGTCGATATGGTGGTGGAGGCGGTGTTTGAAGATCTCAATCTCAAACACCAGATGGTGAAGGACGTGGAGCGTGAGTGCGGTGAGTACACAGTGTTTGCCTCCAACACCTCTTCCTTGCCCATTAACCAGATTGCGGCAGAGGCGGCGCACCCGGAGCGAGTCGTGGGGCTGCACTACTTCAGCCCGGTGGACAAGATGCCCCTGGCGGAGATCATCCCCCACGCTGGTACCAGTGCCGAGACGGTCGCCACCACTCTGGCCTTTGCCCGTGCTCAGGGTAAAACGCCTATCGTGGTGAAGGACGAAGCCGGTTTCTACGTCAATCGCATCCTTGCCCCCTACATGAATGAAGCGGCGCGACTGGTGCTGGAAGGGGAGCCGGTGGAGGTGCTCGATAGCGCGCTGCTGGACTTTGGCTTCCCGGTTGGCCCCATCACCTTGCTGGACGAGGTGGGGATCGATGTGGGCGCCAAGATCTCCCCCATTCTCGAGAAAGAGCTGGGCGGCGAGCAGTTCCAGGCGCCCAAGGCGTTCGACAAGCTGCTGCAAAATGATCGCAAGGGACGCAAGAACGGCAAGGGCTTCTACCTCTATGGCAAGGCGGCACCGCGTAACAAGCTGACCGGCAAAGAGGGCAAGAAGACGGTGGACGAGAGCGTCTATGGCGTGCTCGGCATCAAGCCTTCTGCCAAGCTGGCCCGTCAGGAGATCGCCGAGCGCTGCGTGCTGCTGATGCTCAACGAAGCGGCGATGGCGCTGGATAGCGGTGTGGTGGCCTCGGCTCGTGATGGCGATATCGGTGCCATCTTCGGCATCGGTTTCCCGCCCTTCCTCGGCGGCCCGTTCCGTTATATGGACACGCTCGGGATCGATCATCTGGTTGGCCGTCTGGAGTATTACCAGAAGCGCCACGGTGACCGGTTTGCTCCCTGTGCCCGCCTCAAAGCGATGGCCGCAGAGCAGCAGACCTTCTACTGATAACCGCTGCAGAGCGACTGCAAGGCAAAGAGGCCCGCAACACATGCGGGCCTCTTTCTATGTTGTGGTTTGTTCCGGTTGTGCTGCGATGATGCAGGCAGAGGTAAACGCTGATAAAAAACGGCCCACCGAAGTGGGCCGTAGAGATATCACGTCACGGATCAGATCCCCGGTTTGCGCTCCGGGCAGCGGCCAATAATATCGGGTGGCAGTTCACCGTTGTCCTGCTCCAGCACTACATCAAACCCCCACAGCTGATGCAGGTGTTTGAGCACCTCATGGCGTGAGTCGCCAAGGGGGATGCGGTTGTGGGGCACATAGCGCAGGGTAAGGGAGCGATCCCCCTTCACGGCGACGTTGTAGACCTGAATATTGGGCTCCAGATTGCTGAGGTTGTATTGGGCCGACAGGGTATTGCGCACCTGACGGTACCCCTCGTCATTGTGGATGGCGGAGACCTTCAGATAGTTCTTCAGATCGTCGTCATCAATAGCGAACAGCTTCATATCCCGCATCACTTTCGGGCTTAAGAACTGGCTGATAAAGCTCTCGTCCTTGAAGTTCTGCATGGCAAAGTGGAGGGTGTCGACCCAGTTGCTGCCGGCATAGTCGGGGAACCAGTATCTATCTTCCTCGGTCGGGTTCTCGCAGATGCGGCGCAGGTCAGTAAACATGGCAAACCCCAGCGCATAGGGGTTGATCCCCGAGTAGTAGCGGCTGTTGTAAGCAGGTTGATAAACCACGTTGGTGTGGCTATGCAGCACCTCCATCATGAAGCGATCGCTCAGCTTGCCCTCGTCATAGAGGTGGTTGAGGATGGTGTAGTGCCAGAAGGTGGCCCACCCCTCGTTCATCACCTGAGTCTGCTTTTGCGGATAGAAATACTGGCTTATCTTGCGCACGATGCGCACCACTTCCCGCTGCCAGGGCTCCAGCAAGGGGGCATTCTTCTCGATAAAGTAGAGAATGTTCTCCTGGGGTTCGGCGGGGTAGCGCCTGTCCTCCACACCAGCGGTTTTATGCTGCTTGGGCAGGGTTCGCCACAGCTCGTTGACCTGAGTCTGCAGATAATCTTCCCGCGCCTTCTGACGCCGCTTCTCCTCGGCCATCGAGATCTTCTGGGGACGCTTGTAGCGATCCACCCCGAAGTTCATCAGGGCATGGCAGGAGTCGAGCAGCTGTTCCACCGCCTCGATGCCATGCTTCTCTTCGCACTGGGTGATGTAGTTCTTGGCGAACAGCAGGTAGTCGATGATGGAGGAGGCATCGGTCCAGGCCTTGAACAGGTAGTTGTTCTTGAAGAAGGAGTTATGACCGTAGCAGGCGTGGGCCATCACCAGCGCCTGCATCGGCATGGTGTTCTCCTCCATCAGGTAGGCGATGCAGGGATCGGAGTTGATGACGATCTCGTAGGCCAGTCCCATCTGGCCGCGCTTGTAGTTGCGCTCGGTATGGATAAAGCGCTTGCCGAACGACCAGTGTTGATAGCCGATGGGCATGCCGACGCTGGAGTAGGCATCCATCATCTGTTCGGCGGTGATCACCTCGATCTGGTTGGGGTAGGTGTCCAGCTTGTAGAAACGGGCGACCCGGGCGATCTCCTGGTGATAGGTCTCCAGCAGATCGAAGTTCCAGTCTGGTCCGTCATCCAGTGGCGCTACACGTTTTTCTGTTTCGATCATGTGACCTCCTCACGCCGCTTGTTTCTTGAACAGCTCGCGGAACACCGGATAGATATCCTCGACTTTGCGAATGTGCTCCATCGCAAAGTGGGGGAACTGGCTGGCTACCGACTCATATTCGTGCCACAGGGTCTGGTGGGCACGGGTGGTGATCTCGATGTAGGAGTAGTACCGTACCCTTGGCATGATGTCCCGCGCCAGGATCTCCCTGCATTGCGGTGAGTCATCAGCCCAGTTGTCACCGTCAGATGCCTGCGCCGCATAGATGTTCCACTGGTTGGCGGGGTAACGCTCGTTGATGATGTCGTTCATCATCTTGAGGGCGCTGGAGACAATCGTGCCGCCTGTCTCCTGGGAGTAGAAGAACTCGTGCTCGTCCACCTCCTTGGCCTGGGTGTGGTGGCGGATGTAGACCACCTCAACGTTCTTGTAGGTCCGGCTGAGGAACAGATAGAGCAGGATATAGAAACGCTTGGCCATCTCCTTGGTGGCCTGATCCATGGAGCCCGAGACGTCCATCAGACAGAACATCACCGCTTGGCTGGAGGGGACGGGCCGTTTGACGAAGTTGTTGAACTTGAGATCGAAGGTGTCAATAAACGGCACCGCATCGATCCGTCGTTTCAGCTCCCTGATCTCCTTCTCGAGCAGGGCGATTTCGGCAAAGTGCTCGTTGGGATCGGCGGCCAGCAGAGTCAGCCTATCTTCCAGTTCATGCAGTTGGCGTTTCTTGCCCGCTTGCAACGCCATTCGCCGCGCCAGCGAATTTTGCAGCGAGCGCACCACGTTGATGTTGGCGGGCACCCCATTTGAGGTGTAGCCCGCCCGATAGGTTTTGACCTCCATCAGCTGATTGAGCTGGGTTTTCTGCAGCCTGGGCAGCTCCAGATCTTCAAACAGCAGATCGAGATACTCATCCTTGGAGATCTGGAACACGAAATCATCGGCCCCTTCCCCCTGATTGGATGCCTGTCCCTCGCCGGAACCCTGTCCGCCCCCCCCTCCTTTGGGGCGGTCAATCTTGTCGCCGGAGACGAACTGATCATTGCCGGGATGCACCATCTCCCGTTTACCGCCGTGCCCCTGATGAAAATGGGGCTCGCCGATATCCTTGGTCGGGATGCTGATGCTCTCGCCCTTGTCTACGTCCTGAATGCTGCGCTTGGAGACAGCATCCGAGACCGCTTGTTTTATCTGCTTCTTGTAGCGGCGGATGAAGCGCTGCCGATTGACAGCGCTTTTGTTTTTGCCGTTGAGCCTGCGGTCGATAAAATGCGCCATAACTCCCCCTTGAACAGTCAGGGTCAGGATGACTTGCGTACCCTGAGATACCATTCGGAGAGCAGTCGCACCTGTTTGCGGGTGTAGCCTTTCTCCATCATCCGTTCGACAAAGTTATCGTGCTTCTTCTGCTCCTCGGCCGAGGTTTTGCTGTTGAAGGAGATAACCGGCAGCAGCTCTTCCGTGTTGGAGAACATCTTCTTCTCGATCACGGTGCGAAGCTTCTCGTAACTGGTCCAGTTGGGGTTACGGCCTGCATTGTTGGCCCGGGCACGCAGCACGAAGTTGACGATTTCGTTACGGAAATCTTTCGGGTTGCTGATCCCGGCGGGTTTTTCAATTTTCTCCAGCTCGCTGTTGAGAGACGCTCTGTCAAACAGCTGGCCGGTTTCGGGGTCACGGTACTCCTGATCCTGGATCCAGAAGTCGGCGTAGGTTACGTAGCGATCGAAGATGTTCTGACCGTACTCGGAGTAGGACTCGAGATAGGCGGTCTGGATCTCCTTGCCGATGAACTCCACATAACGCGGAGTCAGATAACCCTTGATGAACTCAAGGTAGCGATCGTGCAGCTCTTGCGGGAACTGCTCGCGCTCGATCTGCTGCTCCAGCACATAGAAGAGATGCACCGGGTTGGCGGCCACTTCCGCGTGGTCGAAGTTGAAGACGCGGGAGAGGATCTTGAACGCAAAGCGAGTAGAGAGACCATTCATCCCCTCGTCCACACCGGCGTAGTCGCGATACTCCTGATAGCTCTTCGCCTTGGGATCGGTGTCTTTCAGGCTCTCGCCATCATAGACCCGCATCTTGGAGTAGATGCTGGAGTTTTCCGGCTCTTTCAACCGTGACAGTACCGAGAACTGGCCCAGCAGCTCGAGGGTGCCCGGAGCGCATTTGGCCTCGGTCAATTCGCTGTTGATCAGCAGTTTCTCGTAGATCTTCACCTCTTCGGAGACTCGCAGGCAGTAAGGCACCTTGACGATGTAGACCCGGTCGAGGAAGGCCTCGTTGTTCTTGTTGTTGCGGAACTGCTGCCACTCGGATTCGTTGGAGTGAGCCAGCAAAATGCCGTCAAAGGGGAGGGCTGAGAGCCCTTCGGTACCGTTGTAGTTCCCCTCCTGAGTTGCAGTCAGCAGCGGGTGCAGCACCTTGATGGGGGCCTTGAACATCTCCACAAACTCCATCACCCCCTGGTTCGCTTTACACAGCGCACCTGAGTAGGAGTAGGCATCTGCGTCATCCTGGGCGAAGTGCTCCAGCATGCGGATGTCGACCTTGCCGACCAGTGAGGAGATGTCCTGGTTGTTGTCATCGCCCGGCTCGGTTTTGGCAATGGCGATTTGATCGAGGATGGAAGGATTGACCTTCTCCACCTTGAACTTGGTGATGTCGCCGCCAAACTCGTGCAGACGTTTGGCCACCCAGGGGGACATGATGGGGCGCAGATAACGGCGCGGGATGCCGTACTCTTTTTCCAGGATCTCCCCATCCTCTTCGATGTCGAACAGGCAGAAGGGGTGATCGTTGACCGGTGAGCCCTTGATGCGATAGATGGGCACCTTCTGCATCAGGGATTTGAGTTTCTCTGCCAGCGAGGATTTACCGCCGCCAACGGGGCCCAGCAGATAGAGGATCTGTTTCTTCTCCTCCAGCCCTTGGGCGGAGTGTTTGAGGTAGGAGACGATCTGTTCGATGGCCTCTTCCATCCCGTAGAAATCCTTGAAGGCGGGATAGCGTGCCACGACACGGTTGGAGAAGAGTCGGCTCAGTCTGGGGTTGGCTGAGGTGTCTACCATCTCCGGCTCACCAATGGCGGTCAGCAGACGTTCGGCTGCGGAGGCGTAGCAGGCTTTGTCCTGCTTACACATATCCAGGAACTCCTGGATGGTATATTCCTCTTCTCTCGCTTTTTCATATCGCTGTTGGTAATGCTCGAATATGCCCATAACTTTGCCCTCGTTATAGTCGCTTACCCTGAAAAAAGTGGATGACTGCTTTTGTGTTGTGCGCTTTTAAAGCCTAGTCAACAGACTCCAGTAATCCATCACGGTTGATAGGTTAAATTCTGAAGAAACCTGCCCGATCCTTGTGCGGGGAGGGTCAGTCAACAACACCGCTATGTTACTGACTGTTAAATTATTTTTGCCACGATAGTGAGGTAAATGTCAAAGACATAAAAAATAAATGTTTATGGGAAAGAGGGAACTTATTGCGAAAAGATTAAGGGGTTTGACGAAAGGCAATGGGGCTGCGGGTTGGCGGGGTTATGGATGAGAATGTCATTACGTGAACGTCAACGTAAATCACTTTGTTTGGAGTTTTGGCTCTAATTTTTACATTGACGCTACATTTTGAGTGCCATAGATTGGCGATGTGTGAGCAGCAAGACGCTTTAGCAAGAGAGTTGACTGTTGCCTCACCAAGCTCTGTTTAAGCACGTTTCCGTTGGCTTGACCCTCGCAACCGCGAGGGTCTTCTTTTTCTGCGTCTGTAAACGCTTGTTTCTGCTGGTGGCTATTGACGCCGCCAGCACTCATCTAGCAAGGGTAGGCTTGTTGCACTGCCGCCAGGACGCGGGCAAACGGGTACGCGGCCAACTGGCCTGCGCCCGCCAGCGATTTGGCCTTGACCCGGCTGGTCAGCGGTGTGGCGATACCGCACAAAAAACGGGCCAGGACACGCGCATCCACCGAACCTGTCTTGGCAATCAGCGGATCGCACCAGGCGCGGATCCCCGCCTCGTTTGGCATGGCCAGTTGGGGTAGGGGAGGGAGATGTGCTACCTCGCCGCGACAAACCGAACAGTGGCCACAATGAACCGGCGCCACCTCATCGGCAAAATAGCGGGCGAGGCGGTGGCTCAGGCACTCACTTGAGGTGAAAAAGTCGAGCATGGCTTGCAGTCTTGCCAGCTCGCTCTGCTCTTTTTGCAGGAACAGGGCGTGCAGGGCTTTTGCTTCCTGCTCGTTGTCCCACCCCTGACTGTTGATCCGGTAGACCTCGGTCATCTGTTTGCTTTCAAGCTCGATCCAGCCTTGCTGCTGCAGGTAGTCGAGCGCCGCAACCGCCCGCTGTCGCTCCCCCTGATAGCCCTGCCAGAGGGCGTCAAAGTCCATGGTGCACCAACTGCGCGCTTGCGGGGCGCAGGCGAACAGTTGCTCCAGAAACTGGCGACGATCCGGATTGAAGCGGCTCACTATCTCGCCTTTATCCAGCACAAACTTGAAGCGGTAATCGGCGTAGTAGCTGTAGGCCGGGGTGATGATGCCTGCCATCTCCAGATAGACCAGCAGGGTTTTAAGGGGCAACTGGCGGATATTGGTGTCGTTGGAGAGGCGCAGCAGGGTGAATTCCCACTCGCTTCCACTCTGCTTGATGATGGCAAGAAGTTGGAGAATGGCACTCAAATCCGGCGTATCGCCGTAGACGAAGTTCTCCAGCACCGGCAGCTGGCTCTGGTTGGCCAACACGATACAGCGCGATGGTTGGCCATCCCGTCCGGCGCGGCCAATCTCCTGGCTGTAGTTCTCGATGGATTTGGGCAGATCGTAGTGAATGACCCGCCGGATATCCGCTTTGTCGATCCCCATGCCAAAGGCGATGGTGGCGACGATGCAGTCCACCTTGCCCGCCATGAAGTCGTGCTGGATTTGACTGCGCAGCGCCGAGTCGAGTCCGGCATGATAGGCGCGGGCGTTGATCCCTTCTCTAACGAGTTGTTCGGTGCAGGCTTCGGCGGTGTGTTGCAAGGTGACGTAGACGATGGTGGGGGCCGCCGGATCGTTGGCCAACTCTTGCGCGAGCCAGCCATCCCGCGCGTCGGGCGACAGGGGAATGACCGCCAGATCAAGATTGGGGCGGTAGAAACCGGTGACCACGACCCCCTCCGGCGCGATGCCGAATTTGGTCTGCATATCCTGAATAACCGCCGGTGTGGCGGTGGCCGTCAGCAGCAACACCTGCGGGATCTTCAGGTCATGGCGATAGCTCGGCAGCTTGAGGTAGTCGGGGCGAAAGTTGTGGCCCCACTCCGAGATACAGTGTGCCTCATCGACGACCAGCAGCGAGAGCGGCACTTGCTGGATAAAGCGGCGAAAGCGCTCGTTCTTGAGTCGCTCCACCGAGATCATCAGGATCTTGAGCTGGCCATCCAGCGCCTGCTGCATCACTCGTCGGCTCTCCTCCGGGCTCTGGCTTGAGTCGAGGGTAGCGGCGCTTATTCCCTTGCTTTTGAGGAAGGCGAGTTGATCGTGCATCAGCGCCAGCAGCGGCGAGATAACCAGGGTCAGGTGAGGTAGGGCGAGGGCAGGCAGTTGATAACAGAGCGACTTGCCGGAGCCGGTGGGAAAGATGGCGGCGGCACTCTGACCAGCCAGTACCCGGCTGATCACCGCTTCTTGACCTGGCCTGAGTGCGGAGAAACCAAAATATTGGTTGAGCAGGGATGGGATCATGGCAAGGCTCCGCGGCAAATGGGGGATGATAGCACAGCGATGCCGGTCACGGGTGACACAGGAATGGTCGTGAGGGTAAGGGCAGAGAGTGTCGATAAAACGTACAAAAATGGGTGGTTGCGCTGTGGTTAAGGTTTTGTTGCGGTTTTTTGTGATGGAAACGGGATATTTTTTGGTGAGTCTCTGGAAAAAAAAGATGGTGAATGGGATATTCCGTCATGCAATCCGGTGACTGGCGGATCGGCCCGACAGAAGGCTGGCCACAGACACCACATCCGGGCGACAGGGGTCTCCCGATGAGTGGTTGCAGACAGGACTCATGATTCATGCACTACGGTGCTTAGGGACTTTTTTGATGACACAACAACACCCCCTCCTTCGGCTGGTCAATAGCACCAGCCTGGTCAGCCAGATCCTGGTTGGTCTGGTATTCGGTATCTTGCTGGCACTGTTTGCGCCCGAGTGGGCGAAAACGGCAGGTCTGCTCGGCAGTCTGTTCGTTGGTGCACTGAAAGCGGTAGCCCCGCTGCTGGTATTCGTACTGGTGATGGCGGCCATCATTGGTCACAAACAGGGTCAGAAGACCAATATTCGCCCGCTGCTGGCGCTCTATCTGTTTGGTACCTTCTCTGCGGCCGTGGTCGCGGTGATTGCCAGCTTCCTGTTCCCCTCCAACCTCCATCTGGTGGCCAATACTGCCGAGATCACCCCGCCAGGCGGGATCACCGAGGTGCTGCAGACCCTGCTGTTCAACGTGGTGACCAACCCGGTCAAGGCGCTGATGGATGCCAACTATATCGGGATCCTGGCGTGGGCCATCGGTCTGGGTATCGCCATGCGCCATGCCAACGAGAGCACCAAGGCGCTCATCACTGACCTGTCTCACGGTGTCTCCGCCATCGTGAAAGCGGTGATCCGCTGTGCTCCGCTCGGGATCCTGGGTCTGGTTGCCTCCACTCTAGCTGAGACCGGCTTCGATGCCCTGTTTGGCTATGCTCAACTGCTGGTGGTGCTGATCGGCTGCATGCTGTTTATCGCCTTTGTGGTCAACCCGTTGATCGTCTTCTGGAAGATCAAGCGCAACCCCTATCCGCTGGTGCTGACTTGCCTGAAAGAGAGTGGTGTAACTGCCTTCTTTACCCGCAGCTCTGCGGCCAATATCCCGGTCAACATGGCGCTGTGTGAAAAATTGCGTCTGCCGGAGGATACCTATGCGGTCTCCATTCCGCTGGGTGCCACCATCAACATGGCGGGTGCGGCCATCACCATCACTGTGCTCGCCATGGCGGCGGTACATACCCTGGGGATGGAAGTGGACATGGCAACGGCTGTGCTGCTCTCCGTGGTTGCCACCGTCAGCGCCTGTGGCGCGTCCGGTGTCGCCGGTGGCTCCTTGCTGCTGATCCCGCTGGCCTGTAGCCTGTTTGGTATCAGCAACGACATCGCCATGCAGGTGGTGGCCGTCGGCTTTATCATCGGTGTGCTGCAGGATTCTGCCGAGACAGCCCTTAACAGCTCCACCGACGTGCTGTTCACCGCCGCAGCGTGCATGGCCGAAGATGAAACCTTGCTGGATGTGGCTCCGGTATCGAGCCGCGAAGCCTGATCTCGCAACGGTCAGTTTCGCAACACACTTGCGCCCTCTTCGGAGGGCGCTTTTTATTGTCGGCTTTGCTCTCTTTTCCTCTTTGATCAATCTCATTGGCTGATGTGCCGGACATTCTGTCGCCCTTGTCCAGGGCGCTGCCTTATCTTTATCCCTTTGAGTTGTGCTTACTCCCTCTGTTGTGCGTTACACATCTTTGTCTGTTCTGCTAACAGCCAATTGCTATGGCTTACCCCAGACCTTCAAGACAATCACAGCATCACAGCATCACAGCATCACAGAAGAATGGAGGTGGCTGGCTGCGGCAGATGAACCCGTCCTATCAGACACGCCATCATGGTTTGGTGAGGGGGAGTAAACGTGTTGGCGATATTGAGCTGCGGGCATGGGGGTCATGTTGATACCCGACGTGCTCAGTCATGGCGCTGGTGAGCATGCAGACAGCCAACAGAGTGAGAGGAGTAATAAGGAGAGAGAAGGGTAATCGCGGAGGCACAGATTGCAGAGATAAAAAAGCCAGCCGACTATTCGGCTGGCTTTTTGCTATCAGCGGCAGGTAGGGGATTAACCGACCAGCTGATAAAGGATGGCGGAGATGGCGATCATCCCCATCACAGCGACAAATACGTTGCTGATATGACCCTGATACTTCGCCATGGCCGGTACGCGCTTGATGGCGTACATCGGCATGATGAACAGGATGGTAGCGATGATCGGGCCGCCCAAGGATTCAATCATGCCCAGGATGGAGGGGTTGGCAATGGCAGTGCCCCACAGGGTCAGGATGAAGAAGGCGATGATGAACATCTCGACTTTCTTGGCGTTCGGCTCTTTGCCTGACTTGCGCATGTTCTGCACGATCATCCCTTTCAGACCTTCACGGGCACCCAGATAGTGGCCGAAGAAGGAGGAGACGATGGCCACGAACGCAACCAACGGACCGAAGTAGGAGATGATGGGGCTGGCATGCTGGTTGGCCAGATAGGAGAGCACGGCGATGTTCTGAGCCTTGGCTTCCGCCAGCTGGGCCGGAGTCAGGCTCATGACGCAGGAGAAGACGAAGAACATCACGAAGCCCAGCAGCACCATGGCGGTACGCTTGAGGATGGCATCGGCTTTCTCGACAGCCTTATCACCGTGGTCGCGGCGCTGAGCCAGGGAGAAGCTGGAGATGGCCGGGCTGTGGTTGAAGGAGAAGACCAGTACCGGGATGGTCAGCCACAGGGTAGTGGCGAAATCCTTGGCAGAGGGCACTTGCTCCAGCGCGGCACCGGTCCAGTCCGGAATGAGGTACAAAGAGATACCGGCCAGAATGGCGATCAGCGGATAAACCAGCAGCTCGGTCACTTTCAGCATCAACTTTTCACCGGCCAGCATCACTGACATCATGCCCATGATCAGCACGATGGAGAGGATCCAGCGCGGCGGGGCACTCATCTGCAGCTGGTTGACCATGAAGCTTTCCACGGTGTTGGTGATACCCACGCCGTAGATCAGCACGATGGGGTAGATGGCGAAGAAGTAGAGCAGGGTGATTAATTTACCGGCACCCACGCCAAAGTGCTCTTCCACCACTTCGGTGATGTCTGCATTTGGCTTTTTGGAGGAGAGCACGAAGCGGGCCAGACCACGGTGGGCAAGATAGGTCATGGGACCTACCAGCAGCGCCATGACGACCAGCGGCCAGAAACCGCCCATACCCGCGTTGATCGGCAGGAACAGGATCCCCGCGCCAACCGCGGTCCCGAACAGACTGATGACCCAGGTAGAGTCGCGTTTTTCCCAACGAGTGGTTTGAGTAGAGCTGATCCCTTGCTCTGTTGACGCCGCAACTCCCTGCGTGCCAGTGACTGTGTTTGACATCTATCTCACCCCGAATGTGTGGTTCTTATTAAGTCGGCGCAAGGATACGGTTTTTCTAATCAAAAATGTTGATCAAATTCATCTTTACGGCACGAAAAACCGCACTTTCTTATGGAAATGTGATCAAAACAAGAAAAATTCAATTATTGTTTATCAATTGGCACGTTATTTTAGTGTTAATGATTAAATCTCGCTCAGCCAAATGTAGGTAAATTGTTATTTTGCGAGATGCTGGGCTAGCTGGTTGATCATGCTGGCGGTAGCCCCCCAGATAAAGTGCTGTTGCCAGGGGATCCAGTAGATGGTATGCGCTTTCCCCCCTCTGGAAAGGGTCAGGGGGATGTGGTTGCGCCGATCCAGCAGATGGGTCAGCGGCACTTCGAAGGCGTGATCCACCTCATCCGGACTCAGGATGAGGGGATAGTTGCCATCGAGCAGCCCCAGCACCGGCAGTACCTCGAATCGTGACACCGTATTGAGCGGGTTGAGGGTGCCGATCACTTCAATCAGCCGTGCCGGAATGCCGAGCTCCTCTTCGGTCTCCCGCAGCGCCGTGGCAATCAGGTTCTCGTCGCCGGGATCCTGTCGCCCGCCGGGGAAGCTGATCTGCCCTCCATGATGACGCAGCCGGGGGCTGCGCCGGGTCAATAACACGCTGAGCCCCTCATCGCGCATCACCACCGGGATCAACACCGCGGCCGGACTGAGCCCGCCAATGGCGAGGCGATGGGCCGGGGCGGGTCGCTGCAACTGGAAGCGGGTCAGCAGTTCGTGGCGATCCATGGCGGGGAGCTCTCCTGTGCGTTGACCTGACAGTGGGGAGGGTTACAGCGCCGACAGCGGCGGCAGGATGCGGGCGACCTTGTCATAGGTCTCCTGATATTCGCTGTCGGCGTCGGAGTCGGCGATGATGCCACCACCGGCCCAGCAGTGCAGGCGACCCGCTTCGGCGATCAAAGTGCGAATGCAGATGCTGGTATCCATCCGGCCATGCTGGCTGAGGTAGCCGATGCTGCCGCAATAGGCATTGCGGCGTTGGGGCTCCAGCTCTTCGATGATCTCCATGGCGCGGATCTTGGGGGCGCCTGTGATGGAGCCACCAGGGAAACAGGCGCGCAGCAGATCGACCCCTTGCCAGCGTGCATCCAACTCACCATGGATGGTGGAGACCAGATGATGTACCGCTGGAAACGACTCCACCGCAAACAGATGAGGCACGCTGACCGAACCCGGCCGGCTGACCCGACCGATGTCGTTGCGCAGCAGATCAACGATCATCAGATTCTCTGATCTGTCCTTGTCCGCCTGCGCCAATTCCTGCGCGACTTGTCGATCGGTCGCCGGATCGGGGTGGCGAGGGCGAGTGCCCTTGATGGGTTTGGTTTCGATATGACGGCCATCGAGCAGCAGGAACCGCTCGGGAGAGAGGCTCAGCAGCGCGCTCTCCGGCAGGCGGATAAAGGCAGAGAAGGGGGCCTTGTTGGCGGTTGCCAGCAGGCAATAGGCCTGCCACTCATCCCCCTGATAGGGGGCGCTGAAACGCTGGGTCAGGTTGATCTGGTAGCAATCCCCCGCGGCAAGGTATGCCTGAATGCGGGCAAACTTCTCGCCATAATCGGCGCGGCTCATATTGCTCTGCCACGCCCCCAGCAAGGCAAAAGCGGGGGCCGGTTTGGCCTGCTGCTGTTCAAGCCAGGCCAGCCGGTTGGCAAGGCCTGCTTTATCCCCCCAGTGCACCAGCTGCCAGTCGCCGGTCGCCACATTGCGCAGCAGCGCCCAGTCGTAGATGCCCACCGCCATGTCTGGCACCGCGATATCGGCGGCGGCCTGCACCGGCAGTCGCTCAAAGCGGCGGCCCAGATCATAGCCAAACAGGCCGAGGGCGCCGCCAATAAAGGGCAGGTGAGTGGCACACAAATCCAGCTCCCCCAGCAGCTGTTGCTGGGTATGGGCCAGCAGGGCGAGGGGATCTTCGTGGTGTTTGCTGATATTCGCCCCGACACGCAGAGTGGTCACTTCGCCGCGGGTTTTGAGGGTCGCCAGCGGATCGGCAGTGATGATATCAAAGCTGTTATCGGCGCCGAGTGGTCCCGCCGATTCCAGCAACATGGCCCACGGCTGATGTTGCAGGCGGGCAAAAAGCTGATGGAGTTCAGCACTATGGTCTAGATGATGGATATGAAGTGTTGGCGTCATTTTATGTTACACAGGCAACAGTTTGGTTCCCGAACCCTAGTCGGTGCTGGTGGGCAAGCGTATCATAGGTGTCGGTGACTTAAGAAAAAACTGCCGTGTCGTTCGTTTTTTGTTGGTTGATAGTTTTTAGCCAGCACGTCAGCACGGCCCATCATATGGAAGCCCTTGCCCTGCTCCGTGGTAGAGACAAGGACCAGTGAGGATGATATGAGCATTATAAAAAAACAGGATTTCATCGATTCTATCGCAGATGCCCTCCAGTACATCTCCTATTACCACCCGTTGGATTTTGTTCAGGCTGCCAAAGCGGCGTATGACCGCGAGGCCAACCCGGCTGCCAAAGATGCGCTGGCCCAGATCCTGATCAACTCCCGCATGTCCGCCGAAGGTCATCGCCCGCTCTGCCAGGACACCGGCATCGTGACCTGTTTCGTCAAGATTGGCATGCAAGTCCAGTGGGACAGCGACATGACGGTGCAGGAGATGGTGGACGAAGGGACCCGTCGTGCCTATACCAATCCTGACAACCCGCTGCGCGCCTCCGTGCTGGCCGATCCGGCTGGCAGTCGCAAGAATACCAAAGACAACGCCCCTGCCGTGGTCCATATCGACATGATCCCCGGCAACAAGGTGGAAGTGAGCATCGCGGCCAAAGGCGGCGGCTCCGAGAACAAATCCAAGATGGTGATGCTCAACCCCTCTGACGATATCGTCGAGTGGGTACTGAAAACCGTGCCGACCATGGGCGCAGGCTGGTGCCCACCAGGCATGCTGGGCATCGGCATCGGCGGTACCGCCGAGAAAGCGGCGGTGCTGGCCAAAGAGGCCCTGATGGAGCACATCGACATTCAGGAGCTGATCGCCCGTGGCCCGCAAACCACCGAAGAGAAGCTGCGGGTCGAGCTCTACGACAAGGTCAACAAGCTGGGGATCGGTGCCCAGGGTCTGGGCGGCCTCACAACCGTGCTGGATGTGAAGGTGAAATCTGCGCCGACTCATGCCGCTTCCAAGCCGGTGGTGATGATCCCCAACTGCGCCGCGACCCGTCACGTTCACTTCGAGCTGGATGGTTCAGGCCCTGCTGAACTGACTCCGCCGAAACTGAGTGACTGGCCGGAGATCACCCGTGAAGCGGGTGGCAACGTGCGCCGCGTCAACGTCGATGGCATCACCAAGGCCGAGCTGGCCAGCTGGAAGAGCGGTGATACCGTGCTGCTCTCCGGCAAGATCCTGACCGGTCGCGACGCCGCCCACAAGCGTATCGCCGACATGCTGAAAAATGGCGAAGGGCTGCCTGAAGGGGTCGATTTCACCAACCGCTTCATCTATTACGTTGGCCCGGTCGATGCGGTGCGTGACGAAGTAGTTGGCCCGGCAGGCCCCACCACCTCCACCCGGATGGACAAGTTCACCGACATGATGCTGGGTGAGACTGGCCTTATCGGCATGATCGGCAAATCCGAGCGCGGCCCGAAAACCGTCGAGAGCATCAAGCAGCACAAGGCTGTTTATCTGATGGCCGTTGGTGGCGCCGCCTATCTGGTGGCCAAGGCCATCAAGAAGGCCCGCGTGGTGGCCTTTGCCGATCTCGGCATGGAAGCGATCTACGAGTTTGAAGTGGAAGATATGCCGGTGACCGTTGCGGTCGACTCCGAAGGCAACAATATCCACGAAACCGGCCCGGCCTACTGGTCTGCGAAAATTGCAGAGCTCGATGGCAAACTCTCCTCCTGAGTGACCGTTTCCGCTGCCGGTTAACGGCATCGGCCATGTAAACAAGGCGCGTCCATTCGGATGCGCCTTTTTGCTTTGGCTGGCTTGTTATGGACTCAGGTTGGCCGTTTGCGGCAAGCGGGTATAAAAAAGGATGGCGTGACGCCATCCTTTTTCGTTGTGCTTGTGCTTGTGCTCTGGCAGCAGACAGTAGAGCAATCGCCCTAGGCTTAGGCCTTTTTCAGGTAGGCAGCAACCAGTACGATCTGCACGCCATTGACCTTGCCTTCGATATGAAGCGGGTTGTTGGTCAGACGGATGCCCTTGACCAAGGTGCCGCGCTTGGCGGTGAAACCGGCGCCTTTCACGTCCAGATCCTTGATCAGGGTAACGGAGTCGCCCTCTTGCAGCACGGCGCCGTTGGAGTCAACGGTCGGTACGCTGTCGTCATCTTCGTCAGCAATACCAGCTTCAGCCCAAGCCTTGGCTTCGTCTTCCATGTACATCATGTCCAGCAGATCCTGAGCCCACACTTCACCCTTGCCGGAGAGAGCTTTCAGCTGGCGCCATGCCATCACCTGCACCGCAGGCACCTGGCTCCACATGCTGTCACTCAGGCAACGCCAGTGGTTGACCACTAGGGTATCCGGTTGTTCCAGCTGACCACGGCAGGTGTCACAGATAGCAACGCTGTGATCATCGTCGCTGGCGGGGGAGTGAGGCACCACGAAGGCGGTCAGCGCCTGCTCGGCGCTGCACAGTTCACACTTGGCGCCCGCGCGCGCTTGCAGAATGGCGTTGATGGTCATGTTGTTGGTCCCATAGCTAGTGTAAAGCGACCCGCGTTGGGCGGGGCGCGTGAAAGAGGGGGCGGAATATAGCATAAAACCCCGCACTTTGTCAGGTCTGCCCTAGCTCACAAGGTTGGCTGTGCTGTTGCGCGGCGCTGATCGTTTGGTATTGAGAGTGCAATTTGAAGCGGGATCGCTAGAATGAGCCTCCTTTTTGACTGCAAGGCAGGGGCATTCGTGCTGGCTCAACGTTTTCAACAACTGGATCGACTGCTCACCCGCTACCGACGCTGGTGGCAATATCAGCCATATCATCATTTGACCATGGCCTTTGCCGATGAGGTGCCCGAACTGGCGACGTTGCTCAATGGGCTGACGCTGACCCAGTTGGCGGAGTTCGATGCGGATATGGATGCCCTCAGCAGTCTGCTTGCCCCCTGGATTGCCGAGGGAGCCGAGCTGCAGCAACTCAGCCAGCTTGCCCCGTTTACCCCTGAGCCCATCACTTGCAGCAAGGAGATGGCGCTGCATATGCCGGGGCGCAAGCAGGCCCAGATCGAGTCGTTCACCGCCTGTCTGCCTGCCCATCAGGGCCCCTATCTGGAGTGGTGTGCTGGCAAGGGGCATCTTGGGCGGCTGGTGTCACTTCATCGACAGGCTCCTATCCTCAGTCTGGAGTTGCAAGGGCAGCTTTGTGACGAAGGTCGGCTGCTGGCCGAGCGGGATGGCGCGAATATGACCTTTACCTGCGCCGATGCTTTTGCCCCCGAGTCGGCGGCGCTGATCGCCCCCGAACATCACGCTATGGCACTCCATGCCTGCGGCGAGCTGCACACCCATCTGCTGGAGCGGGTGGCCGAACGCAGTGCCCGCGGCGTGACTATCTCTCCCTGTTGTTACCACCTGATCCGTACCAGCCACTATCGCCCGCTGTCGGCCGCGGCCAACTCCAGCGAGCTGGTGTTGAGCAAGGCGGATCTCAAGTTGCCGCTACAGGAGACGGTCACCGGCGGTGCGCGGATAGCCCGCTTGCGTGAGCAGGAAGTGGTGTGGCGTCTCGGGTTTGACTGCCTGCAGCGTCAGGTGCGTGGCATAGATGAGTATCTGCCGGTGCCCAATATGCAAAAGAGCCTGCTGACCGGCACCTTCGAGGCATTCTGCGTTTGGGCTGCTGAACGCAAAGGGATTGTGCTGCCCGCCGGGCTCGACTATCCCGCCTGGTTGGAGCACGGGGAGCGTCGCTTTGGTGATGTCGCCCGCATGGAGCTGGTGCGTCATCTGTTTCGCCGTCCTCTCGAGATCTGGCTGGCGCTGGATCGCGCGCTCTTTTTGCAAGAGCAGGGTTATCGGGTCGAAGTGGGGGAGTTCTGTGCCAAACCCATGACCCCGCGCAATATCCTGATCCGTGCCGTGCGCGCCTGACAGCGAGCTCTTTGTGAGCGTTATTTGAACATTGTTGATGGCTGACTGGTGAAGCGGGTCAGCCATTTTTTTCATCACGAACAATGACCGTATGGCAGGCCACCTGGCCGTCTCAACTGTTCTAAAAATGGGCGAAAGATCACGCTTTGGCGTTTTCGTTTGGGTTCTATTTCTTTGTTTCAGCTGCACTGAATATCACAAGGTGAAATGGTTCACAAATTACGCGCATTTCTTAATTTTCATCGTGAATTTAGTTGTTGGAACACCTACTCTTGGAGCGCATTAATTCAAACAAGGACGATAAACATGTTCAAACCCAAGCGTTGTGTCTGGCTGAACGCTGCCGCTTGCGTATTGCCCAGCTATGCCGTAATGAGTGCAACCATGAATATTCAACCCGATCCACAAAATGCGGGAGGATATGTGATTGCGGCCCCGGATCTGGCCGCGGTGGAAAAGGCCAAGACGGCCAACCCCATGTATACAATATGGGCCAAGGCACTGGCCACCCGGTCAAATAAAATAGTCGATGCCATTGAACCGGGTCTGGCAAGCAATCCTGACAACGTAAAACTGGTTGAACGGGTATTTCCCCAATCTGAATGGGAATATTTAACCCAGATGGCCGCGCCGGAATATACCTATGTCCGCTTCTTGCGGGCCATCGGTAAATTTCCTGCGTTCTGCGGCGAATATAACGACGGGCGCGATTCTGATGCGATCTGTAAAAAATCCATTGTGACGGCCTTTGCCCACTTCTCTCAGGAGACCGGCGGCCATATTGCCAAGGAGAACGTCTCCGATAACCCGCTGGGGCTGGAGGAGTGGCAACAGGCGCTGGTGCATGTGCGGGAGATGGGCTGGTCAGAGGGACAGACCGGTTATACCACCGGCTGTGGCCAGAACGACTGGCAGAACAAGAAGTGGCCCTGCAGTACCGGACAAGGTTACTTTGGCCGCGGCGCCAAGCAGCTTTCTTACCACTTCAACTACGGGGCCTTCTCCGAGGCGATGTTTGATGGCGATGCCTCAGTGCTGCTCAACAACCCGGGGCTGGTGGCGGACTCCTGGCTCAACCTCGCTTCTGCCATCTGGTTCTTCCTCACCCCGCAGGCCCCGAAACCGGCCATGCTGCACGTGATTGATCGCACCTGGGTACCCTCCAAACGGGAAGCTGACGCCGGTATCGGCTATGGCTTCGGTACCACCATCAACGTCATCAACGGCGGTATCGAGTGTGGTGAACAGAACAAGGACAAGGGGCAGCCGGTCAATCGCATCCGCTACTGGGAAGGGCTGGCCAACCACTACCAGATCCCGGTCAAGGCGGATGAGAAGAACACCTGCTGGCAGCAGACTCCCTATGGCAGCCTCAATCTCAACGGCGCTACCGACGTGCTCTACACCAACTGGGATGGCAACTGGAAGTACTATCCTGATCGCCCGGGCGGTTACTCCTTCGAGTGTGAGCTGGTGGGCTTCCAGACCGCTTATTCTGCGCTGGTGCCGGGTGATTACGAGAAGTGCGTGACCAACTTCTACGGTTCCCACGCCAACTGGCCGAAAGTGCGGATCGTCGCCAAGCTCGATCCTGCCCCGGTCGATCCGGTTGACCCGCCCATTGATGGCCAGCCTGCCTGGGAGGCCAGCAAGGTCTATACCGCGGGCAACAAGGTGAGCTACAAGGGCGCCGTCTATCAGGCCAAATGGTGGACGCAAGGGGATGATCCCGCCAAAGGTGGCCCCTGGGCGTTGGTGACGACCCAATAAAGAGACAGTCCATCCATTGATAAGGAGAGGGGGCTTAGCCCCCTTTTAATATATTTTTTGAGCTGGGGGATAATATGTGGCAGAGATTAAAAAGAGATCCATCTCTCTGGAGGGGTAGCTGTATTTTTTGGCCAACGTTTATTTCCCGCTTAAAGTGATGTAAACAGCCCACATCAAATTTATTGATGGCTGGATTTAATGTTTTAACCTTGCTGCTAAGCAATATTAAAAAGCGTTGAGTGATGTTTTGCTAAACGATGGGTTCGCAGAGCACACCCATGACGCTATCCTTCTCGTATTTATGATGAGGGTGTTTATTCTTCTCATCTATCAATTCATGGTATCACCTTGGTGACATTTATTTCACAGAGAGAAAAATGAACATATTGGATGTAAAAGTCATGTGTATCTATTCGTTTACGGATGAGAGTATGTAGTTCGGCGGATGTTTTTTATTGCGAGCGAGGTAATCTTGCTCGATTTAAAATAATAGTTAAGGTGCGCAGATGAATGGGGATTGTCGTCTCGTTATCCGAATGGGAAGTCGTATGCGGTTTAATCACTAAGCAGATAGCAGGAAAGAGGAGTGCACCATGGAACTGGTGGTGATCCGCCATGGCGAGACGCAAGCCAATGCGGAAGGACGGTATCAGGGTGCACTGGATATCGGGCTTAATGAGAGTGGCCAGAGGCACATTGCCCGATTGGCTGACGAGGTAGTGGCCACTCAGGCCC
Organism: Aeromonas sp. Y289-2; assembly: GCF_027705925.1. Lineage (NCBI taxonomy): Bacteria > Pseudomonadati > Pseudomonadota > Gammaproteobacteria > Aeromonadales > Aeromonadaceae > Aeromonas > Aeromonas sp. Y289-2. The sequence continues at coordinate 259,552 of NZ_JAPDCH010000004.1, read as the reverse complement.
CGTTCGATCGGCTGCTGGCGTCCCCCCTGCTGCGAACAAGGGAGAGTGCAGCCATCTTGTCTCGTCAGTTGGGATTGCCTGTGGAGCTTGTGCCTGCCTTTCGTGAGCGTGATGTCGGCCTGTTTGAAGGACTGACGCAGGTAGAGGCAAGAACACGCTATCCCGAGCTGTGGGCGCGCAATATCACCCGGCGCTGGGCTGAAGCTCCTCCCGGTGGTGAAACAATTGATGAGGTGATTGCTCGGGTCTCGCAGGGACTCACGGAACTTGTTTCGACAATGCAAGGGGAGCGGATACTGCTGGTGGCGTACGGTGTGGTCGCCAAGGTGATCCGCGCCGTAACGATTGCCGGTTTTGATGACTTCTTCGAATGGCAATTGCCCAACGGCGGTATGCTGTCGGTGAGGCTCTCTCTGGCTGATGGCGGCCCACTGCGCTTTAGCCGTCCCCTTGATGGTTGTGATTGAAAAGTGCACCAAAGGCAAAACGAAAAAAGCAGCGCTACCGAAAAGAGTAGCGCTGTCTTTTGTATTCGTTGCGGTTGGCTATCTCCGCGGCACAGGTTAGCAGTGTCACCAGAGAGCAGGGGCGTACGCCATCAGGTCGGCTCAGGTTCCTCTTTGCGGCAGCAGTTGCGCCCCTGCTTTTTGGCCAGATAGAGGGCGGTGTCGGCTCGTCTAACCATCTTCTCTACAGTGTCATGGGTGCCCTTGCTGGCGCTGATCCCGATACTGATGGTGAGGGAGATCTCAAGAGCCCCCTCCAGTGCATGGTGCTGGGATTCGATGGCTAGCCTGATCCGCTCGGCGCTGGCCCAGGCGAGCTCGAGGGAGGTTTCCGGTAGCAGTACGATAAACTCCTCACCACCCCAGCGACCCAGCATGTCCACCTCCCGCAGTTGTTTGCTGATCCGTTTCACCAGACTCAGGATCGCCAGATCCCCCTGTTGATGGCCAAAGGTGTCGTTGACTTCCTTGAAGTGGTCGATATCGATCAGCAGCAGGCTCATGGTATGGCCAAAACGCTGGCAGCGTTGCATCTCGGCGTTGACCAGCTCGTTGAACCGGCGCCGGTTGGCAATGCCGGTGAGAGGATCCGTGGTGGCGGCGACCTTCAACTCCTCCACCAGTCGGGCTCGCTCAGAGATATCCCGCAAGATGGCGGTCATCTCGGTGGTCGGGCCCAGATTGATCTTGGCGATGGTCACCTCCAGCGGAAATTCGCTGCCGTCGCGGCGCAGACCCATCACCGAGGCGCGGGCGTGCATCGGGCGCGAATTGATGGGGGAGCTGCTGAAGGCTTTGAAATAGGTTTCGTGATTGGCGCGAAAACGCTGAGGAAGCAGGGTTTCCAGCCGCTTGCCGAGATAGCTTTCGTCGATGCCGAACATCTCGCAGGCGGCGGTATTGATAAGCTCGATGCGTGACTCGCTGCTGACACTGATGATGCCGTCATAGGCGGAGTTGACCACCGCTTCGAAGCGACGGCGACTGCTGGTGAGCGCCTCTTCCAGCTGCTTTTTGGCAGTGATATCGATGGCGGTCACGATGATCCGGTTGATCCGTGCCTGCTCGGGGATGATGGGGGAGAGAATAAAGCGCCACCAACTGGTGCGCGAGAGGCTGTCGATGGGCAGCTCGCTCTCGAGCCCGGTCTGCATGCGCACACATTCGTGCATTGGCGGCTCGATGGTATTGGTGATGTAGCGGGGAAACATCTCGCTCAGCTGTTTGCCAATGCTGCCAAGGACATCCAGCTCGAACGCCTTGGCAAAGGTATCGTTGGCAGAGACCAGCACAAAGTGATCATCCTTGTCGAGGCTGAACACCGCCACGGCAGCGCCGATGGCGTCGAGAGATGACTTTATGTCGGCATGGGAACCCTGTGTAAACATGCGACCTCCACGGCGAATAACATATTGATATTCAGTATAGTGTGGTCGTTTGGCTAACTACTCTTCGATATCCAGCAACACCAGAATGGCACTGTCGCCGCCCCATTCGCGGGGAGCCTGATGGAAGGCGCGCACATTGGGGTGCTGGGCCAGCCAGCTGGGAATGCGCTGCTTGAGAATATGTTTGCCGATGCCGTGCATCACCGAGGCGACGTGAATGTTCTCTTTCTGGCAGAGGGTGAGCAGGGCGGCCAGCTCCTGTTTTGCCTGCTGCTGGTTCATGCCGTGCAGATCCAGGTAGATCTCCGGCGGATAAATGCCCCGCTTGAGCTTTTTCAGCTCAAATTTTGACACATCTTCCCGCACATAACGGGTCGGCCCATCATCGTCGAGATGGGGCTGATACTCATCGCTGAAATAGTGGTCAACCCCAAGCTTTTCGCGGGTTTCGCGCAATTCGCGTTTCTGCTTGACCGGGCGTAACTCGGCCCTTATGGTATCTTGCTTGATTTTCCGGGTACCTTTTATCGCATCGCGGAACAGCAGGGTTTCCTCGTCTGTCGGTGAGGGCGTTTTTTTCATCAGATGCTCATGTATTAGGTATGCGTCTTGCCCGCAACGTAAACGGGGCTCGGGCCGGATATTACTCGACTTGGAGGTGGATTTGGACAAGATATTTATCGATGAGGTGGTTGCCGAGATGCACACCATCCAGGACATGTTGCGTTGGGCCATGAGTCGTTTCAACGACGCCGGGATTTTTTACGGTCATGGAACCGACAACGCCTGGGATGAAGCTGTGCAGCTGGTACTGCCCGCGTTACATCTGCCACCGGATGTAGACCCGGCCATGCGCCACTCCCGTCTCACCAGCAGCGAGCGTCACCGTATCGCCGAGCTGATTATCCGCCGCGTACAGGAGCGGGTACCGGCCGCCTATCTGACCAACAAGGCCTGGTATGCCGGTTGGGAGTTCTACGTGGACGAGCGGGTGCTCATTCCCCGTTCCCCCATTGCGGAGATGGTGGCCAGCCGTTTCGCGCCCTTCCTCAAACATGAACCGACCCGGATCATGGACCTGTGCACCGGCTCCGGCTGTATCGCCATCATCATGGCCCACGAGTTCCCGGAAGCGGAAGTGGATGCCATCGACATCAGCATCGATGCGCTGAACGTGGCCGAGCGCAATATCAACGATCACGGGCTGGAGCAGCAGGTCATTCCGATCCGCTCCGATCTGTTCCGCGATCTGCCGGCGGGCGACAAGTACGATCTCATCGTCTCCAATCCGCCCTATGTGGACTCCGAAGATATGTCGGATCTGCCGGACGAGTTCCGTCACGAGCCCGAGCTGGCGCTGGCGTCCGGCTCCGATGGTCTCAAGCTGACCAAGCGTTTGCTGGCCCATGCAGCAGATTTCCTCAAGGATAACGGCGTGCTGGTGGTCGAAGTGGGCAACAGCATGATCCATCTGGAAGCCCAGTTCCCCGAGATCCCCTTTACCTGGGTTGAATTCGAAAACGGCGGTCACGGCGTCTTTGTGATGACCCGTGACGAGCTGGTGCAGTATCAGGATCATTTCGCCATCTACAAGAACTAAGCAGGAGCGCGCATGGCAGGGAACAGTTTTGGTCAACTCTTTCGGGTCACTACCTTTGGCGAGAGCCACGGCCTAGCGCTGGGCGCCGTGGTTGATGGCTGCCCACCTGGGCTGGAGATCTGCGAGGCGGATCTGCAGGGGGATCTGGATCGGCGCAAGCCGGGCACTTCCCGCTACACCACGCCGCGCCGCGAGCCGGACGAGGTGAAGATCCTCTCCGGGGTGTTCGAGGGCAAGACCACCGGCACCTCCATCGGGCTGCTCATCGAGAACACCGATCAGCGCTCCAAGGATTACTCCGACATCAAGGATCTGTTCCGGCCGGGTCACGCTGACTACACCTACCACCAGAAGTATGGTCAGCGGGACTATCGTGGTGGTGGTCGCTCCTCGGCACGCGAGACCGCGATGCGGGTAGCTGCGGGGGCGATCGCCAAGAAGTACCTCAAACAGGTGCATGGCATCGAGATCACCGGTTTTCTCTCCCAGCTCGGCCCCATCAAGGCCGAGGCGTTTGACGCGGCGCAGATCGAGCAGAATCCCTTCTTCTTCCCCGATGCGGGCAAGCTGGAAGAACTGGATCAATACATGCGCGACCTGAAAAAAGAGGGCAACAGTATCGGTGCCAAGGTGCAGGTCATTGCGCGCAATGTGCCGGTGGGCCTGGGTGAGCCGGTGTTTGATCGCCTCGACGCCGATATCGCCCATGCCATGATGGGTATCAATGCGGTGAAAGGGGTGGAGATCGGTGACGGCTTTGCGGTAGTGGAGCAAAAAGGCTCCGAGCATCGCGACGAGATGACCCCGGCGGGCTTTGCCAGCAACCATGCGGGCGGCATTCTGGGCGGTATTTCGTCAGGTCAGGATATCGTGGTGAGCATGGCGCTCAAGCCCACCTCCAGCATTACGGTGCCAGGCAAGACCATCAATACCGAAGGCGAGGCAATCGAGATGATCACCAAGGGTCGTCACGATCCTTGTGTCGGCATTCGCGCCGTGCCCATCGCCGAAGCCATGCTGGCGCTGGTGTTGATGGATCACCTGCTGCGCCATCGTGCCCAGAATCAGGGGGTGTTGACCCAGACGCCGCAGCTGCGCTGATCGCTGTTGCTGCTCATCGACTGATTGCTCCCTATTCGGGGAACAAGCTCGACAATACCAAAAAGGCGACCTTCGGGTCGCCTTTGCTATTTCAGGTGGCGGCTTATTCCGTCAATGCTTGCGGAGAGTGCGGGTCAGCAGATCCGCGGCGCCCGGATCGGCATTGAGGCGACACCTGGGGGGCGAGAACTTGTTGTGGGGTTTGGGCAAGGCATGAATGGCCTCGTTGACTTTGAGGATCTGTTCTTCGCTCACGCTGTTTTTGGCAAACATCAGACTGACCGGCTGGTGGTGTAGCAACAGCTGGCAGCTGATAAACTCTTCGGCCCCCAGCTGGGCCAGCCGGTAGCGGGCATATTGCCACTCCATGATGATGCCATCGAGGCGGCGAGCCAGCAGCAGATCGATCATCCGCTCATCGGCGTTGTATTCGGTCGCCATTTTAAGCGCCGGGCAGCTATCCATCTGATGCATGGGGCGAGTGCCGCGCAATTTGCCTATCTTGAGCCCTTTCTCGTTGCACAACGCTGGCAGATTATCGAGCTGCGCCCAGCGATCCTGATGGCCGGGAATCGGGTCATTGCTCAGCAGCACATAGGCACTCTGGCGGTAGGGGGTCGAGAAGCGGGCATAGCTCTGGCGCTCCGGCAGAGGGAGGGCGGCCATCGCCACATCCAGCTGATCGTGTTCTACCAGATGCAGTGCCCGCGCCCAGGGAAGCTCGCGAAACTTGGGGGCAAAGCCCGCCTGGGTGAGGATCTGGCTGGTCAGGCTGACATCCAGCCCATCCAGCTCACCCCGGTTGTTGATTTGGCTGAAGGGGGGCCAGTGACTCCAGGCCACGGTCAGGGTCTGACTGGCCTGCAGCGCAGGGCTTAGCAGCAGAAGCAGCAGGCCAATCCTTGCCTGCCAGCTGCCGCGGGGACGATATGGCGTGGTCATAGCTAAACCTCGTTATTGTGTTCTTCTATCCCGTGCTTTTGCCCCGCGAGCCATGCCTGCGAGGGCAGATATTGTGTTGCCAGTTAATAGTGTGGTGCGTGCTACATCAATCAACGGGATTATTCGGGGGGCAGAAGGGGGATTTTCTGTTCGTGCTGGGAGGAGCATCACATTTTTCTCGTTTATCCCGGGCAACTCCGTTAGACTGCGCCTCTATTCTTTCCCCTTTGCTCTGCTCCCCGGGGAAATCGTTGTTTTCTCAATAGGCCCAGATCTTGTGAGATGGCATCGGCTCAGCAGAGGAGCCCCACCACAAATCCCCGGCGCCCCTATCTCTAGCAGGTAATTATGAGTTTTACTTCCCTCGGTCTGGCCGAACCCTTGTTGCGTGCCGTTGCCGAACAAGGCTACGACACCCCGTCTCCCATTCAGCAGCAAGCGATCCCCGCCGTTCTGGCTGGCCGCGATCTGATGGCGGCGGCCCAAACAGGGACCGGCAAGACCGCAGGCTTTACCCTGCCGATGCTGCAACGTCTGATGGAGAGCAAGCGCAAGGTTTCTCCGAACCGCATTCGTGCGCTGGTGCTGACCCCGACTCGCGAGCTGGCGGCCCAGGTGGGCGAGAGCGTGCGTAACTACGGCAAACACCTGCCGATGCGCAGCCACGTGGTCTTCGGCGGCGTCAGCATCAATCCGCAGATGATGGCGACTCGCCGTGGTCTGGACGTGCTGGTGGCCTGTCCTGGCCGCCTGATGGATCTTTACAACCAGAACGCCGTCAAGTTCGACGAGGTGGAGATCCTGGTACTGGACGAAGCTGATCGCATGCTCGACATGGGCTTTATCCGCGACATCCGCCGCATCCTGGCTCTGATGCCGAAGAAGCGTCAGAACCTGCTCTTCTCCGCCACCTTCGCCGACGAGATCCGCGAACTGGCCACCGGTCTGCTGGATAACCCGGCGGTGATCGAAGTCGCCCCGCGCAACAGCACTGCCGAGCGTATCGAGCAGCTGGTGCATCCGTGCGACAAGGCCAACAAGATCGCGCTGCTGAGTCATCTGGTCACCAGCAACAACTGGCAGCAGGTACTGGTGTTCACCCGTACCAAGCACATGGCCAACCGTGTTGCCGAGACCCTCGACAAGAACGGCGTCAGCGCCGCCGCCATCCACGGCAACAAGAGCCAGGGTGCCCGTACTCGCGCGCTGGCCGGTTTCAAGGATGGTAGCGTCAAGGTGCTGGTGGCGACCGACATCGCCGCCCGTGGTCTGGACATCGACAAGCTGCCGCAAGTGGTCAACTTCGAGTTGCCCAACGTGGCGGAAGATTACGTGCACCGCATCGGTCGTACCGGCCGTGCCGGTGCTGCCGGTCACGCCATCTCCCTGGTCGCGGCCGATGAAGGCAAGCTGATCAAAGCCATCGAGCGTCTGACCAAGCAGAACATCCCGTGCGAGCAGGTAGCCGGTTTTGAAGCCTCCCGCGAGACCCTCGACAATATCGCCCGTGGTATCGGCGCGCCGCTGCGCAAAGAGCCCCGGGATCCGAGCGAGCAGCGCCGTGCGCCGCGTCCACAAGGGCAAGGCCAGCGTCAGGGGGCCGGTCGTTCCGCCTCCAATGGCAATGCGGGTGGTGCCCGTACCGGTAACGGTGGCAAGCCCAAGCGGCAAGGTGGTCAGCGTCCGGCTGATGGCGCTGGCAAACCGGCTCAGGCCCGTCGTCCACGTCGCTCTACCCACAACCAGTAAGCGGCTCGGGAGTTTGACTCCCCAGCTATGCGGTTGACTGAAAAAGCCCTGCCAATCTGGCAGGGCTTTTTGTTTTTTCAGCCATGTAATCGGCACTGTGTGGTGCTGCGAGAAGCGCGCTAGATGGCGGAGAGGTATTGCTTTTGCATCGCCAGCCAGCGGCCGTTATTGATAAACGCCAGCTGTACCTTGAGCAGGGCTGCAATTTCCGCCCGGTGCTTTTTATCGAGATAGAGAAAAACCTGCTCTTTGGTGATCTTCTGCCAGGGGGACGCCAGTGCAGGTTGAGAGGCGGGGCGCATCTTGATGAGCCAGTCCACTTTGCCTCGATGCAGTTGGGCAAGCCCTTGCTTCTCATCGTTCAACCAGATGACCTGATAGTTGCCGAGGAAGCGCTCGCACCACTGGATGCCACGCAGGCAGGCAATCACGGTACCCTCGGCAGGGGGCCAGCTCGGGTTATCCCGTGGCTGACCATAAATCGCCGCCTCCGAGATGGGGGCACCGATCTGCAGCAAGTGGGGATAGGTCTGATCAAAGCCCTTGATCCGGGCCATATCGCCATCGACGGCATGGTCTACCTCAATCAACTTTTCGCAGCGGGCATAGGTGCAGGGGATCAACTGAAAGTCGATGCCGGCCCGGCCAAACCAGTCATGAATAAAAGGGCGCAATATCGCAGTGTGTTCGACCGCTGCCGCAAGTTTTAGCGGGGTTGCGTGGGCAACGGGAGTCAGCCCGACAAGCAGTAACCAGCCAATCCACTTCATATCGTACTCCTGAATCGGGCTTGTTTAAGCAGCACTGTTGCGACTATCTGTGCAGTGAAGAATAGCCGATGGGGATGGCTGCCAGACCGCTTCGCCAGCTATTAGTGACGGCCGGGTCAGGGGAGCAGCGCCGTGATCAGGATATGGGCCGCGCTCACCAGGATCACCGTGAAGGTCATCCCCATGCCCCAGCGCCACCTTGCGGCTATGGCGGGTGCGAATGGTTCGAATGCTCAGCAACACAAACAGCAGAGCGAGCAGGGCCGCGTAAACAGGCAGTATGGTCATGGTATCTGGCTCCTTGTGTGATGATATCGAATAGCTGGTGTTCAGAGACGCGATATTGCTCGGCATCTCAATGGCTTGCCTTGAGGGTAGCAGCAAACTGCTTTAGCACGACCGTCATCCACTCACTCGCCATCGGCCAAGCGCAGGCGCAAAACAAACAGCCCTGCCGAGGTGGCAGGGCTGTATTTTGACCGTGTTGATGGTGGGCTGCGCCCCGTCATTACCCCTCGTAAGGGAGGGAGGAGTGGTGCAGCACGATACGCACCTTGCCATCATCCCCCTTCTTGAAACCCCAGGTCTTGTCGACTGTAGTTTCCTTGTTGTCGCGATCTACCAGATGCACCTTGCCCATGGTCAGCGCCATGTCGCCGTTGATATAGACGGCTGCATTGTCATAGCGATAGCCCTGCCAGTTTTTCAGGGCAAAGCCGCTATCGGCCGGATAGGCGCTGTTGTTGCCGACAAAGTAGGCCAGCGCCCCCTCGCGGTTGGTGCGAAAGGTCTGCTCGCCACCGGCCAGGGTGGGTTTGAACAGCACCGGCCCCTGCTGGTAACCATAAGCGCTGTCGAGCACCGACTCGGCAGTCGCCTTGGCGCGCTCAATCCCACCGGCGCGATAGTCATCGCTGATCTTGATGAGCGCCGCGCCCCAACCATCCTGCGCGGCCTTGATCTCCGCTTCGGTAATATTGTTGTTGGTGATTTCGGCTGCGCTGAGTGCGCCGCTGGCGGCAAGCAGGATGAGGGCAAGGGTGCTCTTCTTGAGGTGCAACATCATTGTTTTAAGACTCCTGATAGCGGTAAACGAGCGTGCAGTGTAGCGAAGGGGCATGAACGGTTTTTGAACTGATTATTCAGGGTTGGGTAGTAAAAAGGTCGGTATATAGCTGAAGGTTTGGGTGTTTGTTTGGTAAGAGGCGCTCTCTTAATTAATGGCGGATGCCTGTATCCAACTTGATTTCTTTTCCAACAAAAAGCCCCGTCAAGTTAATTGGCGGGGCTTGGCTATTTGGAGCATTCAGTATCGGGGATTACAGCGCTGGCAGCATTCCAAGGCTGACGCTGATCTGGACGCCGACGATCAGCACGCCCATGGCGGCGGCCACTCCCAGCGCCACTACGCCACCCGGGGCGCGGTAGTGGTGGGCAGGCGCCTGTTTGCGGCTCTGCCACACCAGCGCCACCGGCAGCAGTACCGCGAGGATCGCCAGCGCAATGGCTGCGTAGCCGAGCGCCATGATAAAGCCCTGCGGGAAGTAGAGGGCAAACAGCAATGGCGGCACGAAGGTGATAAGGCCGGTCTGGGTGCGGCCCTGCCAGTTGTCCTTGCGGCGGGTTACCTTGGCCATAAAGTCGAACAGCCCCAGCGTCACCCCGAGGAAAGAGGTGGCGAGCGCCAGATCGGCGAACAGGTGCATCGCCTGATTAAACGCAGGCCAGCTCACCAGCTTGCCGACGTTGGCCAGCAGGCTGTCCAGCGCGCCGCCGGTTTGCAGCAGGGCTTGCTGGCCGAGCAGACCGAGGATCGCCACCTGCCACAGCACGTAGAGGATCAGCGGCAGGGCGGAGCCCCAGACAAAGACCCGACGCAGCTGTTTTGGGCAGTCACCGAGGTAGAGCATCACGCTCGGAATGGAGCCGTGAAAGCCAAACGAGGTGAAGATGACCGGCAGGCCCGCCAGCAACAGGCCCTGACCCAGCGGCATCGAGAGCAGATGCTGCCCTTCAGTGCGGGGCAGCAGCAACGCCAGCACCACCACCATGATCACCAGTTTGACGGTGAACATCAGCCGGTTGAGGTAATCCACCGAGCGGGTGCCGACACAGACCATGCCGCCAAACAGCAGGGTAAAGGCCCAGGCGGCCTGCTCCTGGCTGAGGGTCATGCCCGCATCGGCCAGCGCCTGTGCCAGCAGGCTGCTGCCACCGCTGATGTAGGCGGAGGCCAGCGAGTAGAACAGCATCAGGATACAGAAGGAGGCGATGCGCTTGCCCCAGGGGCCGAGTAGATGATCCGCCAGTTGGTGCAGGTACCACTTGCCGGTGGCAAGGCTCGCTTCCACCTGCAGCATGGCGGTGAAGGCCATTAGGGCCCAGAGGCCGACCATCAACATCAGGGTGGCGGGGCCGCCGAGGGAGGAGGAGGCCAGCGGCAGGGCCAGCATGCCGGCACCTATGGTGGTGCCGGCAATCAACAGGGTACAACCCAGAGTTTTGGTATTCATGTTATCCATCCGAACGTAGCGGTGTCAGTGCAAACTGGCGATGTCAGCATTGACGTCAACAAGAGGGGGCCGATTGGCGTTATCAGAAGGTGCCTCCGGTGATAGGGCCGGAGGCTAGCAATATCGGAACGGGAACATCTGTACCTAAAACCTGTCAGTTGTAAAAGATGGTTGCCACGTTAGCGGATCAAAATAGCGGAAACAACCCCTTTTATACGGATCTTGTGCTGGCTTGTGGCAACAAGTGGAAATAAATGATGACAGCGGTAGCTGATTGCAGAAAAAAGCACCGAAAAAATGATTGGCAGGGGCTCATTGATACAGGTCAGCCAAGTGGTTGCAGCACGGATGGGGGAGTGCCTTGTCGTGGTGTTGGCGTTGGCGTTTAGTTGCGGGGTGAAAGGAGTGTGGAGGCCGGTTGTTTAGTCGGCCAGACGGTAGAGAAAGCAAAGCGGGCGGGTAGGGGGAGCAACAATAAGGCTGCCAATCCTGGCAGCCTTATTGTCATCTGTTCGCTTTACCCACCCATTGACAGCAAATCGGGTCTGCTGCGGTCAGGTTAGCGGCGGCGCTTGAGGGTGCGGCTCACATAGTGCAGCCCGCTCTGGTAGTCGCCGTTCACCGCCTTGAGCGCCAGCTCCAGCGCCTGGCTGGCCAGCGCGTCGTGCTGCTGGGGCAGGGAGTTGATGCCAAAGGGGAGGAAGTCAAGCAGCCGATCGTCCCCGAAGGTGGCCATGGCGAGCTGGCTCATATCGATCTCTTGCTCCAACAGGTAGTCGAGTACCCCCTCCATCAGGATATAGGAGGTAGTGATTAGCGCTTCGGGCAGTTGACCCAGCTGCTGGTGCAGATCTTTGATCAGGCGATACCCCTCAAGGCGAGAGAAGTGATCCCCCTCGCACAGGTGGCGAGCCGCGCTGTGACTGGCGACCGCCTGCTCGAAACCGGCTTTTCGCTCCTGACTGATCGTGAGTGCCGGCAGCGCGGTGATCAAGGCGATATGGCGCAGAGTCGGGGTGAGCAGGGAGCTGGTGAGATCAAAGCTCGCTTTCTCGTTTTCACTGGCGACGGTGACGAACTTGTCGGCGGCCATCGCCCGGTCGATGGCGAGGATCTGGCTGCCTTGCGCCTGCAATTTGCCGTAGAAGGGGTCGTCTGGGGGCAGGCAACTGGCCACCAGCAGGGCGTCCACATGGCGGCTCACCAGCATCTGGGCCAGCTCTTTTTCGGTAGCGGGCTCATCTTCCGAGCAGACAATGAGCAGCTGATAGCCCTGCGCCCGGGCCCCCTGTTCCAGCCGTTTGGCCAGCTTGGCGTAACTGGCGTTTTCAAGGTCGGGCAGGATAAAGCCGAGGGTCTTGGTCTGGCCGCCGCGCAGGGAGGCGGCGCGGCTGTCCGGCTGATAGTTGTGGGCGGTGACAACGGCCATCACCTTGTCGCGGGTAGCCTGACTGATGCGGTATTGGTCGGCCTTGCCATTGATCACATAGCTTGCCGTGGTGCGCGAGACACCGGCGAGGGCGGCGATTTCATCCAGTTTCATCATATTGGCTCTGTTTGAGTTGCAAGGCCCACGGTCACTGCCGGGTGAGGGCACCGAAAAGTGTGCGCGGGATCATATCATTGAAAAGCACTCTTTGTGGGTACTTGATCAATTCGCTGAAACGATTCAGTCTGAGTGTAAGTGAAACGATTCAGCCTGTCAGCAACGAAGAGACCCAGTGGCCTGAAAATCGGGCCCCGATCACAGTGAACCGTGTTCGGGTCTATTGTCAGCTGGCGAGTTATCCGAATGTTCAATTGTGACGTACCGGCGCGGCCGGAACCTGATGGAGAGTCTCTATGTTGAAGTTGGCGCGAGAGCAGATCTTGCTGGGGCAGTCGGTGGCGACCAAGTCGGACGCCATTGCCCTGCTGGCAGGCAAACTGACCGAAGCCGGTCTGGTGGAAGCGGGCTATGTGGATGGGATGCTGGCCCGTGAAGCGCAGCATGCCACCTATCTTGGCAGCGGCATCGCCATTCCCCACGGCACCACCGATACCCGTCATCTGGTGAAGAGCACCGGCGTCATGGTGGCCCAATTCCCTCATGGCATCGAGTGGGACGAGGGGCAGATCGCCTACGTCGCCATCGGCATCGCCGCCAAGTCCGACGAGCATCTGGGCATTTTGCGCCAGCTCACCCATGTGCTGGGTGACGAGCAGGCGGCAGCTCAGCTCAAAGAGGCCACCGATGCCGACACCATCATCAACATCCTGACCGGCGCCACTGCCGCCAAAGAGGTGCAATACCTGACTCTGGCTGACTTCCCAGCAGATGATCGCGACCAGCTGCTGCTGGGAGCAGCCGCCCGCGCCAAATCGGCGGGCTGGGGCGATGCCGCCATGGTGAGCGCCCTGCTGGCAAGCGAACCTGCCTATCTGGGTGAGGGCGTCTGGCTGGCGCGGGCCAATGTTCAGCAAACAGCATCGGCCCAGACCGGTTGGGTGCTGGCCACCCCGAGTAGCGCCCTCACGGCAGGGGAGCTGCCGGTCAGCGCCATGCTGCTGCTGTGCGCCGCAGATAGTGGCCATCTGCCGCAACTGGAGAATCTGGCCAAACTGGCGGCTGTTGGTCAGCTGGCGACGCTAGCGGGCGGCGAGGGGCTGGCCATGCTGCAAGCTGGGCCGGCGAGCGGTCTTTCCGAAACCTTCACCATCATCAATCCCCACGGCCTGCACGCCCGTCCGGGCGCCATGCTGGTCAAGGTGGCCAAAGAGTTTGAATCCGACATCCGGGTTGCCAATCTGGATGGCACCGGCGAGGCAGTCTCCGCCAAGAGCCTGATGAAGGTGATCGGCCTTGGGGTCAAGTGCGGGCATCGTCTGGCATTTCGCGCCGAAGGGGCAGATGCCGAAGCGGCCCTGAAGGGGATCGGTGAGGCGATCGCCGCTGGTCTTGGCGAGGGGGCGCATTGATGAAGATTGTCACCATTACCCTCAACCCCGCCCTTGATCTCACCACCCGTCTCGAGGCGATGAGCCTTGGCGAGGTGAATCTGGTGAGCGAAGCCAACCTGCGCGCGGCAGGCAAGGGGATCAACGTCGCCATGGTGCTCAAGGACTTGGGCCGCGAGGTGGGCGTGACCGGCTGGCTGGGCGCAGACAATGAGCAGAGCTTTGTCTCCCTGTTTGCAGAGCGGGCGCTGGATGATCACTTTGTCCGTGTCGCGGGCAGCACCCGCATCAACGTCAAGATTTCCGAGCAGTCTGGTCGGGTCACCGATCTCAACCTGCCGGGGCTCACCATCCAGCAAGGGGAGGTGAGCGCGCTGGAGCAGGCCATCGACGAGTTGGCTCCGCATGCTGAGTGGTTCGTGCTGGCAGGCAGCCTGCCCAAAGGGGTGGCCCCCGATTACTGCGCCCATCTGATCCGCTTGCTCAAGGCCAAGGGCAAGCAGGTGATCTTCGATTGCAGCGGCGCGGCCTTAAGCGAAGGGATCAAGGCGGCGCCGACCCTGGTCAAACCCAATCTGGAGGAGCTGAGCCAGTGGGCAGGCCGCCCCATCAAGACCCTGAGCGAGCAGGCCGAGTGTGCCCGCGCGCTGCAGGCAAGCGGCATCCCCAACGTGGTGATCTCCAACGGCGCCGATGGCCTCATCTGGTTTGCCACAGATGCCGTTTGGCAAGCCATTCCGCCGCGGATGCAGGTGGTCAGCACCGTGGGTGCTGGCGATTCCCTGGTGGCCGGTCTCGCCCATGGTCTCAGCCTTGGCTGGGCGCCGGAGCAGACCCTGCGGCTGGCCACCGCCGTCTCGGCCTTGGCGGTCAGTCAGGTCGCGGTCGGCTTTGACGATATCAATGTGCTCAACCCTTTACTTGAGCAGGTGCGCGTAAAGGCTCTGGATGAGCTGGCACCAGTTCAGTGCAATACCCCCTCAATGGAAAACTCAGGAGATGCCCAATGAAAGCAATCTTGGTTACGGCTTGCCCGGCGGGCATTGCCACCAGCTTTCTCGCTGCAAAACGGATAGAACAGCAGGCCAAACTGGCTGGCTGGGAACTCACCCTCGACGTCGGCTCCAGCGTGCAGCCCCGCCAAGTACCGAGCAAGGAGCAGATTGCCGCCGCCGATCTGGTGCTGGTTGTCGCCAGTGCTCCGGTGGATCTCGCCACCTATGATGGCAAGCGAGTCTATCAGGGCAGCATGGATCTCGCCCTGCAGGATCCGGCTGCCTTGCTGGAAGCCGCAACCAGCGGTGCCAGCCTCTATCGCCATCAAGCCGCGCCCGCTGCCGCCAAACCGGCCGCCGTTGGCAAGCGCATTGTGGCGGTGACCGCCTGTCCGACCGGTGTGGCCCACACCTTTATGTCGGCAGAAGCGCTGGAGACCATGGCCAAACAGCTGGGTTATCAGATCCGCGTCGAGACTCAAGGCTCGGTCGGTGCCCAGAATGCCCTGACCGTCGAGGAGATTGCATCTGCCGATCTGGTGTTCCTCGCCACCGATATCGAAGTGGACATGGCCCGTTTCGATGGCAAGCAGGTCTACCGCACCAGCACGGGCGCTGCGCTCAAGAAAACTCGCGCCGAGCTCGACAAGGCGTGGAATGAGGCGACACTGTATCGCCACAGCGGTGCCAGCCAACCCAAGAAAGAGGAAAAAGCCGGCCCCTACAAGCACCTGTTGACCGGCGTCTCCTTTATGCTGCCGATGGTTGTGGCGGGCGGCCTTATCATCGCGCTCTCGTTTGTGTTCGGTATCGAAGCGTTCAAGGTGGAAGGCACTCTAGCCGCCGCTCTGATGAAGATCGGTGGTGGCTCCGCCTTCGCCCTGATGATCCCGGTGCTGGCCGGTTACATTGCCTACTCCATCGCTGACCGCCCAGGTCTCGCTCCCGGCATGATCGGCGGTATGCTGGCAAGCTCGCTGGGCGCCGGTTTCCTTGGCGGTATCGTGGCCGGTTTCCTGGCCGGTTACAGCGCCAAATACCTGAGCGACAAGGTGCGCCTGCCGACTACCCTGGAAGCGCTCAAGCCGATCCTGATCATTCCGCTCTTTGCCAGCCTCTTTACCGGCCTGGTGATGATCTACGTGGTGGGTGGCCCGGTAGCCGGCATCATGAATGCCATGACCGAGTTCCTCAACAACATGGGCTCTGCCAACGCCGTGCTGCTGGGTGTCATCATCGGCGCCATGATGTGCTTCGACATGGGTGGTCCGGTCAACAAGGCGGCCTACGCCTTCGGGGTTGGCCTGCTGGCCTCCAAAACCTACGCCCCGATGGCAGCGGTAATGGCCGCCGGCATGGTGCCGGCATTGGGGATGGGGATCGCCACCTTCCTGGCCCGCACCAAGTTCATCAAGGCGGAGCAGGAAGCGGGCAAAGCCTCCTTCGTGCTGGGTCTGTGCTTTATCTCCGAGGGGGCCATCCCGTTTGCCGCCAAGGATCCGATGCGCGTCATCCCGGCCTGCATGGTCGGCGGCGCCCTGACCGGTGCGCTCTCCATGCTGTTTGGCTGCGAGCTGATGGCACCCCACGGCGGCCTGTTTGTGCTCTTTATCCCGCACGCTATCAGCAACGTCCTGATGTATATCGTGGCGATTGCAGCAGGTTCGCTGCTGACCGGTGTCTCCTACGCCATGCTCAAGCGCGGTGAAGAGCAGGCCAAGCTGGCAACAGCCTGATAGTTAGTTCTCAATAACAGAAAATGTTCAATGCCGCCCGGTTGCAAAGCCGGGCGGCATTTTTATATGCCTTTTAAACAGAATCCTTGAGCAGCGGTTACTGAGGTCTCGCGTATTGGGGCCAGCGTCTTGCTCAGTTTCAACACTTAATTGTGTGGGGAAGGGCCGTAACCAATATCTCGTGCATTGATTGTGTTGCCGCTAGGATAGGGGAGCAGGCTTGTTCCCGGGAAGCAAATCTATATGTTACCTATATGTGCATCTGTGTAGATGCAACCTGAGTTGATCATCAGTTAAACAAGACCTGAGGCAGGTTTGCTTTATGTCGAACCTCCTCATTTCTGCGAAAGGAGGATTCAGGTCTCGGTACAACCGAATGCCCTGGTTGGCAAGTATGCATTGAACCAGAGGGTTCCATATCAAATGGATCTTGAACCCCACACCAGACCATTGTAGATCGTCATAAATACAACTTTTTGTATGCCAACAAACAAGATTTTACACAGACAAACTCAATTCACATCATGCTGAACATAGAAGTAGAAAATGGACTTTCTCTGTTACGTCAAAAAGTAAACACGAGTTAGCGCAGTGTTCAATGATAGAGAGATAACAGACAAAGCTGCTTTGCAGAACATGGGTATTAATGTGTCTGTGAGTGCACAGGGGAAAAGAGAAATAAAAAAGCCACACCGGGTGGTGTGGCTTTTGTTTAGGGGGTCAACCCGGGTTGCTTAGGGGCGACCGGCCGGGCAGGTGGCCACGTTGACGGCGGCAGTGCTGCCACCATGACGACCTGATGTGCTCACTTCGTTGCGTACCAGCGGCGGGTAGTTAACCGACTCACGAGCAGGCAGGGCAGGGGCTTCGGCAGGGGTTGCCATCGGGGCGGATGCTTTGCGGGCACGAGCCAGCAGGCCAGCACCGTGAGCTACCTGTTTGGTAACGACCGGAGTCTCTTCCACCGCAACCGCAGCGACAGGAGCCGGGGCTTCGACAACAGCAACTGGCATTTCGACTGCAGCCTGTGCAGCTTCCACGACAGGATTGCTGACAGCAGGGGCTTCTGCAACCACCGGAGCGGTTTCAACCACGGTAGCGGCAGCCACGTCGACAGCCGGAGCGGCGACAACGGCAACTTCCGGCTCTGCTGGCACTACGACCTCAGCGGCAGATTCAACAACCGGGCTCGCGATCACATCGGCTTGAGTTGCTTCGACCTGGGCAGCAGCCTGCTCGGCAGCTTCTTCAGCAACGGCTTCGACTACATGCTCGGTCAGTGCAGCAGAAGCTTGCAGGGCAGCAGCGACGGCTTCAGCGCTCGGGATGGTAACAACAGGCACTACCGGTTCTTCAACCTGCGCTTTGGCAATATCTGCCTGGGCTGCGGTGGTCAGAGTGGTGGTATCTTGCTGTTCTTCGTCACGTTGGCTGCGGGCATCTTCGTTGATGCGCTTGCGGCGTTGGCCCTCGATGCGCTGGCTGCGCGGAGTACGGCGTGAACGGCGCTGGCCTTCACTCTGCTCTTCCTGCTCGTTACCCACGGTAGCATCGATCACTTCAGCTTGCGTTGGTACTTCGTCAACCGGCAGGGCAGGGGTGTCAGCAGCGGCGACATCGACGCGGATCTGCTTGCGCAGTTGGCGACGTTCGCGGCGCTCGGCCACTTTCTGCTCTTTTTCCTGACGTGGCTGGGCGGCAGCTGCATCGACGGTATCTACTGCGTCAACAACGACTTCGGCACGCGGCTCACGGGGAGCACGAGGTTCACGGGCTGGACGTGGCGCACGTTCCTGGCGCGGTTCGCGAGGCTCTCGCTCCTGACGGGGTTCACGTTCCATGCGCTGTTCGCCACGAACTTCACGCTCTTGACGGGGCTCGCGCTCTTTACGAGGACGACGATTGCGGTTTTCACCGGCTTCGCGATTGCCATTTTCACGTTTCTCGCCAGCTTCCGCATTGTTGCGGTTGCCACGGTTGTCGTCACGACGAGGACGCTGACCACGGCCACGGCCTTCTTCGCGCTGGTGACGTTGACCTTCATCCTTGCGTGCTTCACGAGCTGCAGGTTTCTCGGCGGGCGCTTTTACGTCGGCAGGGGCTGCATCGCTGCTGAACAGGCCGGTAATGCCTTTGATCAGCTTGCTGAAGAAGCCAGCTTCGGCAGGGGCCGCAGCGACGGGAGCCGCCGGCTGTTGCGGTGCAACAGGGGCCGGTTGTGCCGGTTGGGCAAAGCCTTGCAGCAGCGGTTGCTCACGCTCGATCACCTGAGCTTGCTTCGGTTGGTAGACCGGCTTGGCAATCTCGGTTTTCAGCTCGTAGCTGGCCGCTTCCGGGATCTCGTTCTGACGAATGCGGGTTACTTCGTAGTGCGGGGTTTCCAGATGCTGGTTCGGAATGATGTAAACACGCACATCATTGCGCTGCTCCAGACTGGCGATGGCGGCACGCTTCTCGTTAAGCAGATAGGCGGCAACATCCACCGGCACCTGGCCGTGAACCTGCTCGGTGTTGTCCTTCATGGCCTCTTCTTCGATGAGACGCAGGATGGACAGGGCGAGGGATTCGTTGTCACGGATCACGCCTTGACCCTGGCAACGGGGGCAGATATGGCTGCTGGACTCGTTGAGGGAGGGGCGCAGACGCTGGCGAGACATCTCCAGCAGACCGAAACGGGAGATCCGGCCCAGCTGGATGCGGGCACGATCCTGATGAACTGCTTCACGCAGACGGTTTTCCACTTCGCGCTGATGGCGAACCGGCGTCATGTCGATGAAGTCGATTACGATCAGGCCACCCAAGTCGCGCAGACGCAATTGACGGGCAATTTCGTCGGCCGCTTCCAGGTTGGTTTGCAGCGCAGTCTCTTCGATATCGCCGCCCTTGGTGGCGCGGGAGGAGTTGATATCGATGGAGGTCAGCGCTTCGGTCGGATCGATAACGATACTGCCGCCGGAGGGGAGGCGCACTTCACGCTGGAAGGCAGATTCTATCTGGCTCTCAATCTGGAAGTGGTTGAACAGGGCAACTTCACCCTTGTACAGCTTCACACGGTTGAGGAAATCCGGACGCACCAGCTCGATATGGGCCTTGGCACGTTCGAAAATCACCGGATTGTCGATCAGGATCTCGCCCACATCGCGACGCAGATAGTCACGGATGGCACGCACGATGACGTTGCTTTCCTGGTGGATCAGCACCGGCGCGGCGCGCTCCTGAGAGGCCTTGTGGATGGAGTCCCAGTGGTTGAGCAGAACGTTCAGATCCCATTCCAGCTCTTCTGGCGACTTGCCCACACCGGCGGTACGTACGATCAGGCCCATGCCTTCCGGCACGGTCAATCCGCTCAGGGCTTCTTTCAGTTCAGTCCGCTCATCACCCTCGATGCGGCGGGAGATACCACCGGCACGGGGGTTGTTGGGCATCAGTACCAGGTAGCTACCTGCCAGGCTGATAAAGGTGGTGAGGGCTGCACCCTTGGTGCCACGCTCTTCCTTGTCGATCTGGACGATAACTTCCTGACCTTCGCGGACCACTTCTTTGATGTTGGGACGACCCTGATAGGAGTAACCGGAGGGGAAGTAATTGCGGGCGATCTCCTTCAACGGCAGGAAACCGTGGCGCTCGGCGCCGTAATCAACAAAAGCAGCTTCAAGGCTGGGTTCTACGCGGGTGATCTTACCCTTGTAAATGTTCGCTTTCTTCTGCTCGTGTCCCGGACTTTCAATATCCAAATCGTAGAGCTGTTGTCCGTCAACCAGCGCTACGCGCAACTCCTCTTCTTGAGTTGCGTTGATAAGCATTCTTTTCATTGAGTTCTCATTATTGTGTCATTTTGATTTCCTCCATCTGGGTCCTGCCAGCGCCGGCCTCGGGTCTTCAGCATACTGGGGCAACCTCCCGGCTGGGGTATGCATGAGGCGCAAACTAAGGGCGTTCTGGTCATCACTTCTCGAGAAGGAATGAATAAGGATGCCGAAATGGAGACAAATAAACGGTGATGTTTGTGTTCTCCATGCGTTGTACCTCGCACCCGGGAACCGTCATGTTCTTGTATACACGGTGTTTCGGGATTGGGTGGCATACTTTTTGGCCACTTAGTACAAGGCTTGAACACAATGACAAAACCTTGTTTATTATCCCATTTAAACCTCTTTTATAGCAAGGCGCCATTTTTCAACAAACCATGCAGCCAAGGGGCGCTGGCAGTGTTAAAATCCGCGCCATGACACAGATACAACAACAAGTGCAGCTGCTCACCATCGAAGCTGAGCATGACGGGCAGCGCATCGACAATTTTCTCAAGACTCAGCTAAAGGGCGTCCCCAAGAGCCTGATCTATCGCATCCTTCGTAAAGGCGAAGTGCGAGTAAACAAAAAGCGCATCAAACCGGAGTACAAACTCTGCGCAGGTGATGAGGTACGGGTGCCCCCCGTGCGCGTTGCCGAGAAGAATGAGCTGCCTTCGGCAAACCTCGGGGTTATCCAGCGTCTGGAGAGCCAGATCCTGTTCGAAGACGATGCCATGATCGTGCTGAACAAGCCCTCCGGCATGGCAGTACACGGTGGCAGCGGCCTGAGTTTTGGCGTTATCGAGGGGTTGCGCGCCCTGCGTCCAGAAGCCCGTTTCCTCGAATTGGTTCATCGACTGGATCGCGACACCTCAGGTGTATTGCTGGTTGCCAAAAAACGCAGCGCCCTGCGCAGCTTGCATGAGCAGTTGCGCGTCAAGACCATGCGCAAGCAGTATCTGGCGCTGGTGCGTGGCAAGTGGCAGGCTCACGTCAAGGTGGTCAATGCGCCGCTACGCAAGAACGATCTGCAGTCTGGCGAACGGGTGGTGCGGGTCAGCGCCGATGGCAAGCCCTCCGAAACACGGTTCCGCATCGTGCGTCAATTTGCCGAAGCGACCCTGGTCGAGTGCAGCCCCATCACCGGTCGTACCCACCAGATCCGGGTGCACACCCTGCATGCCGGTCACCCGATCGCCTGTGACGATAAGTACGGTGAAGCGGCGTTTGACGAGAAAATGCGCAGCCAAGGGCTGAAACGGCTCTTTTTGCATGCCTGGAAGCTCAGCTTCACCCATCCGGCCGATGGTCGCGAGATGCAGGTAGAAGCGCCGCTGGCACCTGAACTCGACAACTTCCTCAACGGCTTGCCACGCTGATGCAGGATATCCGGCTCGCCATTTTCGATTGGGACGGTACCCTGATGGATTCGGTGGGCCGGATTGTGACCTGTGTACAAGGTGCCGCCAGAGATTGTGAGCTGGCGGTTCCTGCTCCAGCCCAGATCCGGCAGATCATCGGATTGAGCCTCGATGTCGCCATGTCCCGCTTGTTCCCCTTATGCAGTGGCAGTGGCGCCACCAGCGGTGAGCGCCAGATTACCGCACTCATCGATCGCTATCGTCATCACTATCTGCACGACGCGACCCCCAGCCCGCTGTTTGCCGGGGCTGGGGAGTTGCTGCATGACTGGCAGTCACGAGGGCTGCAACTGGCCGTCGCTACCGGCAAATCACGCCGCGGGCTGGATCGGGTATTGGATGAAACCGGGCTACGCCCGTTGTTTGTGACCAGCCGAGGGGCCGATGAGGCCCGCTCCAAGCCTGATCCGCTGATGCTTGAGCAGATCCTGGACGAGTTGGAGCTGTCACCCCGTCAGGCCGTAATGATCGGCGACTCTGTTCACGATATGGCAATGGCCGAGGCGATCGCCATGCCGCGTATTGGTGTCACCTGGGGGGTGGATAGCCGCGATGCCCTCAGTCGTCACGGGCCAGTGGCAGTGGTGGACTCCATGACGGCTCTTCGCACCTTGCTGTAGACGCTTCTCTTTCAGAGACATCAATAATCTGATTGATAAAAAGCCCGGCCAATTAACCGGGTTTTTTATATCTCTCATCTATCTAGGTTATCTATTCGCCCGCAATCAGGGCAGGGTGATGCCATGACGCTCAAGCAGTTCGATCAGGCCGATCAGCGGCAGACCGATCAAGGCGTTAGGATCGCGCCCCTCCAATCCCCTGAACAGCACGATCCCCATTCCTTCACATTTGAAGCTGCCCGCACAATCTAGGGGCAATTCTGCCTCTACATAGCGGCGAATGGCGGCTTCATCGAGGTTGCGAAAATGGACGGTGAAAGGCTCCACCAATTGATGAGCCTCACCGGTTGCGGCATTCACCACGCACAGGCCGGTGTAGAAGGTGACGCTGCGACCTTGAGCCGCCATCAGCTGGGCGATGGCATTGTCGATGGTGCCCGGTTTGCCGAGGATGTGACCATTGCAGACACACACCTGATCAGAGCCGATGATCAAGCCTTGATCACGTTGCCCGGCGATGGCATCAGCCTTGGCACGAGCCAGTCTGGCCACCAGCGCCTCGGCGGATTCGCCAGCCAGTGGTCGCTCATCCACATCGGGGGCGGCACATTCAAAGGGGAGACCGAGCTTCTCCAGCAGGGCTTTGCGATAGCGAGAAGTTGAGGCGAGGATCAGATTCTGTGGCATAATCGAGTTACCGATGAAAGCAGGTACCGGCATTCTAGGGACTTGTAACGTTAAAATCATCGGCGGTAAGGACTTTTTCCTTTGACTATCAGTTGTTGGACCTATATTATTCGCGCCCTATGCAAAAGGTGAAGTTGCCCGTTAAGGTTGATCCAGTCCGTAGTGCCTTGAAGCTGCTCGATTACATCGGGATAGTGGAAAAGTCGCAGATGCCCAGGCTGGAGGAATCAACCGCTGGCTTGCAGAGTGATATCGAGGTATCACTGCACTTTGGCAAAGATGTCCAGAAGTTGACCGTTATGAAAGGCACTGCCCATGCCAAGGTTGACTTGGTTTGCCAACGTTGCGGAGAGACATTCGAACACCTCTGTGAAGCTGAATTTATCTACACTCCGCTGTTCGAAAGAACAAACGAGGAAGAACTGCCGGAAGCTTATGAGCCCATTGAGTTGGACGAAAACGGCGAGATAGATCTTCATCAAATCCTGGAGGATGAACTCATCCTCTCGTTGCCTCAAGTTGCAATGCATTCTCTGGATGCATGCCCGAGAGGAAACATGGAGATGACCTGGGGTGAAATCGAACCTGCTGATGAGCGGCCGAATCCCTTTGCAGTTCTTGAAGAGCTTAAACGTAAGTGAATTTAGGAGTTAGCCTACAATGGCCGTACAACAGAACCGTAAAACCCGTGCCAAGCGTGGCATGCGTCGTTCCCACGATGCGCTGACCACCGCTGCCCTGACTGTTGATCAGACCAGTGGCGAAATTCATCGTCGTCACCACGTGACTGCCGATGGTTTCTACCGCGGTAAAAAGGTAATCGCTTAAGGATTGCCTTTGTCTACGCAAACTGTCGCGCTAGACATCATGGGGGGAGATATTGGCCCCTCGGAAACAGTGCCTGCCGCCGTGCAGGCACTGTCTCTTTTACCCCAGCTAAAACTGATCCTGGTCGGCGACCAGCACCAGACCTCCTCTCTGCTGCAGCAACATGGCTTGCTGAATCATCCCCGCGTCCGTTTCGTACATGCATCCCAAGTGGTTGGCATGGGCGATAAACCGATCGTGGCGTTGCGAACTCTGAAAGACTCCTCCATGCGGGTGGTACTCAATCTGGTGAAAGCCGGTGAGGCCGATGCCTGCGTCAGTGCCGGAAATACCGGCGCCCTGATGGCGATGGCCAAGTGCGTGCTCAAATCCCTGCCCGGGGTAGACAGACCTGCCCTTATCAAGGCGCTGCCGACATTGAGCGGCAAACGCACCGTGATGCTGGATCTCGGCGCCAATGTCAGTTGCGATGCGGATACCTTGCTGCAGTTTGCGGTGATGGGCTCCGTCGTGGCCGAAAAGGTCGAAGGTATTGCGTCACCCCGTGTTGCCTTGCTCAACATCGGCGAGGAGGAGATCAAGGGCAACGATCTGGTGCGCCACAGCGCCGAATTGTTGCGTCAGTGCCAAGCGCTCAATTATGTCGGGTTCGTCGAAGGGGATCGCATCTTCAGCGGCGACAGCGATGTGATCGTCTGCGACGGTTTTGTCGGCAATGTCGCCCTCAAGACGGCAGAAGGGGTGGTGCGGATGATGGCCCAGCTGGCCGGATATCCCCGCAAGAAACGCACTTTTCTTGGCCGGATCGCCGGATTTATGTTCAAACGGCGTTTTTCTTACCTGAACCCCGACCAGTATAACGGGGCAAGTCTGTTAGGATTGCGCGGCATTGTGGTAAAAAGTCATGGGCGGGCCGAACGGCGCGCTCTGTGTAATGCGATCCTGCTGGCCGCACAAGAGGCCAAACATCAACTTCCACTGCAAATAGCAGATCGCCTTGAAGCTGTCTTCTCTGACAGGGATCTATAAGAACTCTATGCATAGCAAAATTCTGGGTACTGGCAGCTACCTGCCGAGTTCAGTGCGTACCAACGCCGATCTCGAGCAGATGGTTGAGACCAGTGATGAGTGGATCGTGGAACGCACCGGTATCCGTGAGCGCCGTATTGCCGGGGCTGACGAAACCGTTGCCACCCTCTCTTACCAGGCCGCCCTGCGCGCCCTGGATGCAGCCGGTCTGACCGCTGCCGATCTCGATATGATAGTGCTGGCCACCACCAGTGCTGAAAATGCCTTCCCGGCTGCCGCCTGCGAGCTGCAGGGGCTGCTCGGCGTACCGGGCATCCCTGCCTTTGACGTGGCAGCGGCCTGTGCCGGTTTCACCTACGCACTCTCCATTGCCGATCAGTTCGTCAAATCTGGTGCCGCTCGCCATGTGCTGGTCGTCGGGGCCGATGTGCTCTCCCGCATGTGCGATCCGCAAGATCGCGGCACCATCATCCTGTTTGGTGATGGGGCAGGGGCTGTGATTGTCGGTGCCAGCGAGACGCCGGGCATCCTCTCTACCCATCTCCATGCCGATGGCCGTTATGGCGAGCTGCTCAAGCTGCCGCACCCTCGCCGCGGCATGCCGGGTGCCGAGCTCGAAGCCTACATGTATATGAAGGGCAACGATGTCTTCAAGGTCGCTGTTACCCGTCTGAGCGAGATCGTCACCGAAACGTTGGCCGCTGCTGGCATCGAGCCGAGCGAGCTGGACTGGCTGGTGCCGCATCAAGCCAACTTCCGCATCATCAGTGCCACCGCCAAGAAGCTGGGTATGAGCCTCGATAAAGTGGTGCTGACCCTCGACAAGCACGGCAATACCTCTGCCGCTTCCGTTCCGGTTGCCTTCGACGAAGGGGTGCGGGATGGCCGGATCAAACCGGGTCAGCTGGTACTGCTGGAGGCCTTTGGCGGCGGTTTTGCCTGGGGCTCGGCGCTGGTTCGCCTCTGATCTTCGGCGGGATGGTGTCTCCATCATCCCGTCACCGATTTCATTTTTGTCTTATCTAAAAGGAATCAATGATGACCCAATTTGCCATTGCCTTCCCGGGACAAGGTTCCCAGTCCGTTGGCATGCTGGCCGAGCTGGCCGAACAACATGCCGTGATCAAGGAGACCTTCGCCGAGGCGAGTCAGGTGCTGGGTTATGACCTGTTTGCCCTGGTGATGGATGGTCCGGTTGAAGATCTGAACAAAACCTGGCGCACCCAGCCTGCGCTGCTGACGGCCTCTGTCTCCCTGTGGCGCCTGTGGCAACAGCAGGGTGGGGCAACTCCTGCCATGATGGCGGGTCACAGCCTGGGTGAGTACTCCGCGCTGGTTTGCAGCGGCGCACTCGATTTTGCCGATGCGGTCAAACTGGTCGAGTTGCGTGGTCTGGCCATGCAGGAAGCGGTACCGGAAGGCACCGGCGCCATGGCGGCTATCATCGGTCTGGATAACGAATCCATCGCCGCCAATTGCGAAAAAGCAGCAGAAGGGCAGGTGGTCTCTCCGGTTAACTTCAACTCCCCGGGCCAGGTGGTTATCGCCGGTCATAAAGAGGCCGTTGAGCGAGCCAACGTGCTGATGAAAGAGTCGGGCGCCAAGCGTGCACTGCCGCTGCCGGTCTCCGTGCCGTCTCACTGCGCGCTGATGAAACCTGCCGCAGAAAAACTGGCAGCTGCGCTGGACGGGATCGAGATCAAGGTTCCAACCATCGCTGTCATCAATAATGTCGACGTATCCTGTGAACAGGATCCGGCAGCCATCAAGCAAGCGCTGGTACGTCAGCTGTTCAGCCCGGTTCGTTGGACCGAGACTGTCGAGCGGATGGCCAATGAGGGCGTTACCCTCGAGATCGAGATGGGACCGGGCAAAGTGTTGACCGGGCTCGCCAAGCGCATCGACAAGCGCGTGGAAGGTATTCACGCCAACGATGCCGCCTCTTTCGAGCAGGCGCTGGCCCAGATCAAGTAAACAGGAGTAAGTGATGAGCTTTACCGATAAGGTTGTGTTGGTGACCGGTGCCAGTCGTGGCATCGGCCGTGCGATTGCCGAAACATTCGTGGCCCGTGGCGCGAAAGTGGTCGGTACGGCGACCAGCGAGAGCGGTGCCGAGGCGATCAGCGCCTATCTGGGTGACAATGGCTGCGGCATGGCACTGAACGTGACCAGCCAGGAATCCATCGAAGCCGTCTTCGCTGCCATCAAGGCGCGCTTTGGCGACATCGACATCCTGATCAACAACGCGGGGATCACCCGTGACAACCTGTTGATGCGGATGAAAGATGACGAGTGGAACGAGATCATCGATACCAATCTGACCTCGCTTTACCGTCTGAGCAAACCGGTGTTGCGTGCCATGATGAAGAAACGTCACGGTCGCATCATCAGCATTGGCTCCGTGGTGGGAACCATGGGCAATGCCGGTCAGGTCAACTATGCTGCCGCCAAGGCCGGTCTGGTTGGTTTTACCAAATCGTTGGCGCGGGAAGTGGCATCCCGTGGTATCACAGTGAACGCGGTTGCTCCCGGTTTCATCGAAACCGACATGACCCGTGCCCTGAATGACGATCAACGTGCCGGCATCATGAGTCAGGTGCCTGCCGCCCGTTTGGGTGATCCAAAAGAAATTGCCGCAGCTGTGGTATTCTTGGCTTCTGATGAAGCAGCCTATATCACCGGCGAAACCCTGCATGTTAATGGCGGGATGTACATGGTGTAATCAATTTGTCGTAAGATCTGTTCAAATTTGCGATAGTACGCCGAAGTTTGGCACATTTCGTGGTTTGACCAGCGGCAAGCTACTTGCAAACTCACGTCAATTGAATAAACTACCCCAACCAGACGCAAATAGCGTATTTTTAAAGGAAAATTCAGGTCATGAGCAACATCGAAGAACGCGTAAAGAAAATCATCATCGAACAACTGGGTGTTAAAGAGGAAGACGTTAAGAACGCTGCCTCCTTCGTCGACGACCTGGGCGCTGACTCTTTGGATACCGTTGAACTGGTAATGGCGCTGGAAGAAGAATTCGATACCGAAATTCCTGATGAAGAAGCCGAGAAGATCACCACTGTTCAAGCGGCTATCGACTACATCACCGCTAATCAGGAATAAGTTCCTGTTCTGAAAGAAGCGGCCCAAGGGCCGCTTCTTTTGTATTTGTTCCTTTTCAAAACACCTCTCGGAGACTACCTCAGTGTCAAAACGCAGAGTCGTGGTGACCGGCTTGGGGATGCTTTCCCCGGTGGGTAACACTGCCGAATCCAGCTGGCAAGCACTGCTCAACGGGCAGAGCGGCATTTCCCTTATCGAACACTTTGATGCCAGCGAGTTTGCAACCCGCTTCGCAGGTCTGGTCAAGGATTTCGATCCCGAGCAGTACGGTATCAACCGTAAAGACGCTCGCAAGATGGATCTCTTCATTCAATACGGCATCGCGGCCGGTATGCAGGCGCTGGATGATTCCGGCCTGACCATCAATGAAGAGAATGCCGAACGTGTCGGCGTGGCGATTGGCTCCGGTATCGGCGGTCTGGGTCTGATTGAACAGAACCACGAAAGCTTGGTCAACGGCGGCCCGCGCAAGATCAGTCCCTTCTTCGTTCCGTCCACCATCATCAATATGGTGTCCGGTCATCTTTCCATCATGAAAGGTCTGCAAGGGCCGAACATCGCCGTGACTACCGCCTGTACCACTGGTACCCATGCCATCGGTATGGCGGGTCGGATGATCGCTTACGGTGATGCCGATGTGATGGTCGCCGGCGGTGCCGAAAAAGCCTCCACCGCGATGGGGATGGGGGGGTTTGCTGCCGCCAAGGCACTCTCCAACCGCAACGACGAGCCGCAAAAAGCGAGCCGTCCGTGGGATAAAGATCGCGACGGTTTCGTGCTGGGTGACGGTGCTGGGGTACTGGTGCTGGAAGAGTACGAACACGCCAAGGCCCGTGGTGCCAAGATCTACGCCGAGCTGGTTGGTTTTGGCATGAGTGGTGACGCGTACCACATGACAGCGCCTCCTGCAGATGGCAACGGTGGTGCTCGCGCCATGAAAAATGCTATCAAGGATGCCGGCATTGCCCCCGAGCAGATTGGTTACATCAACGCGCACGGTACCTCCACCCCGCTGGGTGATGTGGCTGAACTGCGTGGCATGAAGTCGGTGTTTGGTGAGCACGCCAAATCCCTGATGGTCAGCTCCACCAAGTCCATGACCGGTCACCTGTTGGGCGCCGCCGGTGCCATCGAGGCGATCATCACTGTGTTGGCCCTGCGTGATCAGGTGGCTCCGCCCACCATCAACCTGGACAACCCGGATGATGAGTGCGATCTGGATCTGGTACCCCATGTGGCCAAGCCAGGCAGCTTCGAGTACGCCCTTTCCAACTCGTTTGGTTTTGGCGGCACCAATGGCTCACTGATCTTCAAACGCGTATAATTTGCCGCAGGGCAAAGACACAGGCCCGATACTGCCGGTATCGGGCCTTTTTTATCGGAGGGATCCCTTTGCTTATCAATGGCATGAAGCTTGATACGATCTCGGCCCATGATCGGGGGCTGGCCTATGGTGACGGTCATTTCACCACCATGGCGGTCAGGGAGGGGCGCGTGTTGCAGTGGCCTGCCCATCTGGCACGGTTGCAGCTGGCCAACAACCGGCTGGGATTGGTTGAACCGGACTGGGATCTCTTGACCCGGGAGGTTGAAGAGATGGTGGCCGACCAGCCACAATGCGTGGTCAAGGTGATCCTGACCCGCGGCGAGGGGGGGCGGGGTTATGATGGCAGCGGATGTCAGCACACCACCCGGATGGTCACTCTGGCGCCATTTCCCACTCACTATGGTCAGTGGCAGCAGGAGGGGATCGAGATGGTGGTGTGCCGCCAGCGGATCGGTGATGCGCCTATGTTGGCCGGGCTTAAAACCTTGAATCGTCTGGAGCAGGTATTGCTGAAAAGCGAACTTGTCAGCCGAAATGCAGTCGAAGGGATAGTGCTTAACAGTCGTGGTTTTCTCATTGAAGGGGTCAGTGCCAATCTGTTTTGGCGTCGGGGCAAGACGGTGTTTACGCCCGATCTCGCCCGCGGTGGTGTCGATGGCATCATGCGCCGCCAGGTGGTGGCGATGTTGAAACAGATGAGTATTGAGTTGCGTGTGGTAGAGGCTCCGCTGGAGTCACTATGGCAGGCGGAAGAGGTGTGGCTCACCAATACCCTGATGGGGGTCGTGCCGGTCAATGGCATCGAGGATATTCACTATCCCCCAGCGGTATTGAGTCGCCGTTTACAGGAGCGTTTGGTCATTGAAGTTTAATCGGCTTTACACCCTGCTCGCGGGGGCGGCACTGACGGTAGCCGCTGCCGGGGGCTATGTACATTACAAATGGCAACAGGTAGAAACGCTCACCAACAAGGGGCCAACTCGCCTCTTTACGGTGGAGAAGGGCGCCCATGCGGCGCGCCTCATCGCCGAACTGGGGGAGGGGGAAGCCAGCCCCTGGGCGGTGCGGCTCTGGCTGCGCAGCCATCCCGAACTGGTGGCCATCAAATCGGGCACCTATGAAATCAAGGAAGGGGCCCCTCTCAAGGAGACCCTCTCTCTGTTCGCATCGGGCAAGGAGTTTCACTTCAGTCTCACCTTCGTCGAAGGTTCCCGTTTCGAGGATTGGCAGAAGCAACTCTCCAGCGCCCCATATCTTGAGCGATTGACCGTCGAGCAATCCGAAGCTGACCTGGCGCAGGAGCTCGGCATCGAGAATGGCAAGCTGGAGGGGTGGTTCCTGCCGGAAACCTACGCCTATACCACCCATGCCAGCGATCTCTCGATCTTGCGTCGCGCTCATCAGGATATGGAGACTTTCCTGCAGCAGAGCTGGGAGAAACGTCAGGCCAACCTGCCTTACAAAACGCCCTATGAGGCGTTGATCATGGCCTCCATCATCGAGAAGGAGACCGGCCAGCCGGACGAGCGGGCGCAGATCGCCTCGGTGTTTGTCAATCGTCTGCGTCTGGGCATGAAGTTGCAAACCGATCCCACCGTTATTTACGGGGTGAAAGATCGCTACGATGGCAACATTCGCCGCAGCGATCTGACCGACAAGAATCCCTACAACACCTATGTGATCGACGGCCTGCCGCCCACGCCTATTGCCATGCCGGGCAAGGCCTCCATCGAAGCAGCGCTCAACCCCAAGTCGACCGACTATCTCTACTTTGTCGCTAAGGGGGGCGGTGCCCACTATTTCTCCAAGACCCTCGATGAACACAATCGGGCGGTTCGTGAATACATATTGAAGAAACCCTAATGTCTAAATTTATTGTGATCGAAGGATTGGAAGGGGCAGGGAAGAGCTCGGCCGTTCGTTATGTGACCGACTATCTGCAGCGCCACGGCATCAACCGGATCGAGTGCACCCGCGAGCCAGGTGGTACGCCGCTGGCCGAGCGGATGCGGGCCATCGTCAAAGAGGTGCACGACGAGCGCCTCACCATCGAGGCGGAATTGCTGCTGATGTATGCCTCCCGGGTACAACTGGTGGAGACCCGCATCAAACCCGCACTGGCCGACGGTGTCTGGGTGGTGGGGGATCGCCACGATCTCTCCTCCCAGGCCTATCAAGGCGGTGGCCGTGGCATCGATGCTGCTCTTATCGGTGCCATCAAGCAGGCGGTGCTCGGCAACTTCAAACCGGATCTCACCCTCTATCTCGATATCGATCCTGCCCTTGGCTTGCAGCGCGCGCGCCATCGCGGCGAGCTGGATCGCATCGAACTGGAGCAACTGAGCTTCTTCGAGCGTACCCGAACTCGTTATCTCGAACTGGCCGCCAAGGATGACTCCATTGTGGTGATCGATGCGGCGCAAACCCCGGAACAGGTCAAAGCTGCCATCGAGTGTGCATTGGATCACTATCTGTCGAACGAGTCGCTATGTATCCCTGGCTGATCTCAGACTGGCATGCCCTGAGCCAGACGGCCCAGTCCGGTCGTCTCGGCCACGCCTGGTTGTTGCTGGGCGATCCCGGTCTTGGCAAGGAGCAACTGGCCGAGCGGCTGGCACGTTTGCACCTTTGCCAGCAACCGGATCGCGGAGAGCCGTGCGGCCACTGCCACTCTTGCCAGCTGTTTGACAAGGGCAACCACCCGGATCTCGGCACCATAACTCGCGACAGCAAGACCATCGGGGTCGAGGCCATTCGCGAGCTCTGCACCCGGCTGCAGAGCTCTGCCCAGCTCGGCCGTGGCAAGGTGGTGATCATTCCAGATGCGGAGCGGATGACCGAATCGGCGGCCAACGCCCTGCTGAAAACCCTGGAAGAGCCGGCCGGCGACAGCTTGCTGTTGCTTATTGCCTCCCAGGTTTCCCGGTTGCTTCCCACCATTCTCAGTCGCTGTCACAAACATGTCTGTCATTTGCCTGCGGAAGGGGAAACTGTACGCTGGTTGGCCGAGCAGGGTCATCAGGCCACTCTGGCTCAGGTGCGGATCTGTCAGGGGGCACCGCTGCGGGTACTCGACTATATCGAGCAGCAACAGGACAGTACTCGCCGTGAACTTCTGGAACAGTTTGTCGCCCTGAGTCAAAGTCCGGTCAAGGCGGCGGCTTTGTGCAGCCAGCTTGGTCAGGAGACGCAGGTCAGGTTGCACTGGTTGCAGCTCTTCTTGTGCGATGCCCTGAAAACCCAGGCAGGATGCGGTCACCATCAGCTGGCCATGCCTGATCTGGCCATCTTGAGTCAACGGTTGGCGGAGCAGCACTCCAGCGAAAAACTGCTGGAGGCAGAACAAGATCTGGTAGCCCTGAAAGCGGCATGCCAGCCGGGCCAGCTCTCCAATCCCACCATCCATCTGATGAACTGGCTCAGTCGCTGGTTATAAGTACCGACAAGCAGAAAGGTTTTATATGTTACTCGTTGATTCCCACTGTCATCTCGATCGCCTCAGCTATGGCAGCAAGCAGACCAGCATGGCTGATGTACTGGCCAAGGCCGCGAAACTGGACGTGGGATATTTTCTCTGTGTCAGTGTGACTCAGGCACAGTTCCCGACCATGCTCGAGGCGATCGCCCCCTATCCCCAAGTGTTTGCCTCTTGCGGGGTACACCCGCTCAATCAGGAACCCGGTGTCGATGCCGAGTTGCTGCTCAAGCAAGCTGCCGATCCACGTGTGGTGGCCATCGGTGAGACCGGTCTCGATTACTTTTACTCGCCCGAAAACAAGGACGTTCAGCAAGCCTCTTTCCGCGAACATATCCGGGTTGCTCGCGCGCTGAACAAGCCGCTGATCATCCATACCCGCGATGCCCAGCAAGATACCTTGCAGATCATGCGTGAAGAGGGCGCTGATCAGGTTGGCGGTGTGCTGCACTGCTTCACCGAATCCCTCGAAATGGCAGAAGCAGCAATGGCGATGGGGTTCTATATCTCCATCTCGGGGATCGCTACCTTCAAAAATGCGTCTGCCCTGCAAGAGGTGGTCAAGACTCTGCCCCTCGACAGATTGCTGGTCGAGACCGACTCGCCCTATCTTGCCCCCGTGCCGCATCGGGGGAGGGAGAACGAACCCGCCTTTGTGCGAGACGTTGCCCAGTTTATTGCCGACCTGCGCCATATTCCGCTTAACGAATTGGCAGAAGCCACTAGCCGAAATTTCTTTGAACTCTTCAAGCTGGCGAAAAAATAACACATAAGCCCCGTTGCTCGGGGCTTTTATATTTCAAATACCAATCTGATTACCCACCTGAATATCAACACCGAACCGTGTTATCTCTCACATTTACCCAGTCTATGTAACCTGTTCATCCATACAAACTGAGACGAATCATATTCCGATGTTTCGTTTATCTAATGTGGCCAAGAGGTATAAAAATATCAGGCTATAAGTATCGATAATATTCATTATCGATACTTGATGTGTGTGAAGGATCCTGTAAGATCCTCTCAAACATCATATGAATCATAGTGTTCCGTGGCATATCCATCCTTGTCCAATCCGACTTATCAGTCACTGCAGACTGTTTTCGATGCACAGCTAAATAGTCGGGCACGCCGCTTTTTGCGCAGTGCAAAAGCGGATTCCACCCTCAATGCCTATCAGGCAGATACCCGTATTTTTGTCTTCTGGTGCCAATTGCACGGACTGGATCCGCTACAAACAACCCATCACGACATCATGAACTTTCTTGCTGATCAGGCTGACGGCGTATTGGCAGACTGGGTATGGCTGGATAAAGAAGAGGGAAAAGGGGAGCTACGCAACGGTGAACCTCGTAAACCGGCAACCCTGGTGAGACGGCTTGCCGGGATCCGTTATGCCTTCAAGCAGAAAGGCATTCATCCCATGCCCACCGAACATCCCGAAATCAAGGAGATGATGCGCGGTATTGTCAGATTGGGGGATAATCGCAAACGCAAAACCGGCGCCCTGACGCTGCAGCCATTGACCCAGGTGCTCGATGGCATCGACACCGGTGATCTGGCTGGCTTGCGTGATCACACCCTGTTGCTGTTGATGTTCAGTGGCGCTTTGCGCCGCTCGGAAGCGGCCCGAATTGAGGTGAGCGATCTCGATTTTGTGGGGCAGGGGATCCGCCTTCGTCTCAAACCGAGCAAGCATCAGCTTCATGAAACCGAGATAGCCCTGATCCCGGGCAAGCACTATTGCCCCGTATCGGCACTGCAAAAGTGGCTACACAAAAGCCGGATCAGCGAGGGGCCGCTATTTCGGCGCATGAACCGCTGGGGTCAACTGATGGCCGAACCACTCGGCCCACAAGGCATCAATCTGATGATCAAGCGGCGAACCGGTCAAGCCATCGACGATCTTTACGTCAGTGGCCACAGCCTGCGGCGCGGATTTATCACCTCTGCCGTGACTGCCGGCAAACCGATGAACAAGATCATCGAGGTGACGCGCCACAAGGATATGCGAACCCTGCAGGAGTACTTCGATGACGCCCACAAATTCTCCGATCATGCCCTTGATGGCTTGCTTTGACAGAACTGCGTCACTTCATTTTTTATGTTAAATGATATCTTGTTGATCTAATGATATATTTGCCGTGCAGCCAGCAGCCCAAGGTGGAAGGGGCATCTTCCAATGGATAATGGCATGTGATGAGAGATAACAAACTCGGAAATGTAATATCGCAAGGACATATGACCCAAGAAATGACAGTGCGTGAAGAGCAAGAGGCGGGGCCCCAAAACAATGCCGAGCGGCAGCGCCAACATGTAAAACGCAAGCAGGAGACCCATACCCGGCTGCAATGCTGGATCAGCAATCGCCACGCCGAACGATTGGCCGCACTGGGTCTTCATCTCGAAGACAGTCAGGCATCACTCATCGAGCAGGCGATCGATCTGCTCTACCAACATGAGCTGGGTAGAGAACCTCCGTTTGAAAACAGAGTCGCCACACAGGTCGAAGAGACCGTTGAATAGACACAAAAGTGAAGTAACAGCGATACGTGAAGAGATAAAAAAAGCCAGGTACGAATTCCTTGTACCTGGCATAGGGGAATTGGCTCCTTGCAGAGCCGTGCGCTAACTGGTGTTCGGATTGCCTTAAGCTTAGACAAGGCTCAAGGCTTTTCAAGATCCGAAGAAAAGTTCAACCAGAGTGTGGGTATTTCAGACTCGTTCAAGTGCTTATGCACCGAGCGGCCCACTACGCATTGAACAGATTGTTGTCACGCACCAGCTCGCGGGGGAGGGCATTCTTGACCCGACTCCCCACCCATTTCCCCATGCCCAGGGTATGCCCCTGATAGCGGACGATAACCTCGCCAGTGCCAGCATCCTGTTCTGGCCAGACATCCCGCCCCATCATGAATTCCCGCGCATTGGCGCTATCCAGCTCGACCACGCCCTTGCTTGCTTTATCGCCATAGGCCAGTGCCCACTCATGAGTGAGGCGATAACCTTTCTTGAAGGTTTCGGCCAACTTGATGCCGATGCGATCGAAACGAAGCTTGCCCTGCACCTGATCAAACCGCTGGGGGAAGAGCCAGATCTCGTCATTGCGGCCAAACAGCTGACCCTGCGGTGCCACCCCAAAGTTGGCTTCGATCTCGCGCAATATGGGTTCCGCCTCTTTGGCAGGAAGTGGCGCAAAAGGGAATTTACCCAGCTTGTCCGGCTTGAACATGGTGTTGGGCACCGAGTGAAGCTTGCGTAGTCTGGCGACGAAAAAGCCTTCACTGTCGAAGATCTGGGGCCAAACGTGCAGATATCCTTCGGATGTACAGGCCTGCTCTGCATGGGGGAACAGGTCAGCCAGCGAGTCAAAACTCAAGGCATCGCCAAACTTATCCAGCAGGGATTGGCAGACTGCCTGATTCTCCTGCTCACTCAAGGTACAAGTGGAGTAGACCAGCACACCGCCCGGTTTCAAGGCATGGAAGGCGCTCTCAAGTAACCCTTGTTGCACCGCTGCAATCTCGTCGATGCTCTCGATACTCCAGTTGCGCAGCGCATCTTCATCTTTTCGCACCGTCCCTTCACCGGAGCAGGGGGCATCGAGCAGGATGGCATCGAAGGTCTCCGGCAACCACTGGCCAAATACCTTGGCATCAAAATGGGTCATGCCCACATTGGTCACGCCGCAGCGCTGGATATTGGCGCTAAGCACTTTCAACCGGCTGCTGGAAAACTCGTTGGCAACCAGCATCCCCTGATTGTTCATCAAGGCGGCTATCTGGGTGGTCTTGGAGCCGGGGGCCGCCGCCGCATCCAGCAACATGCCATCCGCTTTGATCTTGTCGCTGGCAAAGAGTGCCGTCACCGGCAGCATGGAGCTCGCTTCCTGAATGTAGAAGAGCCCGCTCAAGTGCTCGGCGGTGTTGCCAAGTGGGACGGTTTCATCGCTGCGGGTCAGCCAGAAGCCGGTATCACACCAGGGCACAGGGTCGAGCTGCCAACCCAGTGGCTCCATCAGGGCGACGAAATCCGAGACGGCGATCTTCAAGGTATTGACCCGAATGCTGCGGCGCAGCGGACGTCGACAACTGGCCACAAACTCATCCATCGAGAGATGGGCCGGCATGATGGCCGCAATGTGGCGTAAAAAGTAATCGGGAAGGAAGGTGTTGTCGTGCACTGTGCCGTCTCGTTGACCGAAAAAGAGGGGCGATATCCTAACACAAGGCTAAGAATATTCTGAATCTGAACCCTATCAATAGGCACCGGAATATAAAAAAGCCCGGCACCGTGCCGGGCTTGGATGAGATACAAAGGGAAGAGATCAGGGCTGGATACGCGGACTCCACTCCAGCCACTCTTTCTCGGCCTTGCCGTAGAGCGCATAGCTGTGGCCCGCTTTGACGGTTGGACCCATCTCTTTCTCCGGCGTATTGAAGGCGATGCCGCCGGCCAGCAAGCTCTGTACTGTCTCGACCTCTATGGTACCGCCGGTCAGCCCGATATCCGCCTTGACCCCGGAGACATTCCAGAAACGGGAGTTGGCCCGCACCAAATGGGCATACTCCTGATCCACGTTGACATCGATCACCACCTCGCTGCCATCCCGAGCCAGCGCTACCTTGGTGACACTGCCCACAACCATCTTGCGAAACAGTAGCGGACTGCCGACGCTCAGGCCATTGACGGAGGGGCTCTTGAGGGTCAGGGCCAGACCCACCGGGCCGACCTGACTCAAGGGGAAGCGATCTTTGCCAGCGCCTTTACCGGGTTGTGCTTCTACAAACGCCCCCTTGATCAGGGTATCGAGGTGAGCGACACCGCCCAGCCCCAGCTTGGCTTGCACCAGAGTAAAGCGGGCGCCGGACTGCAGGAAACGCTCGGCGTAGTGGCCATCGAGTTCCGCCTTGAAGATCACCTGACCCAGTGACGGCTCCAGCTCGATCTCTTCAATTTTGCCGATATCGACCCCACGATAGCGGATCGGGCTGCCAATCCCGAGCCCCGGATTGCTGTCTGCCACTAGTGACAGCTGGCGCATCTTGGCCTTGGCTTGCTCCCTGGAATCGAACAGTTGATGACTGCTACGGCCATTGGCCAACCGATCGAACTCGATGGCACCGCGCAGCAAGGTACCGAGGTTGCCCACCTTGACCTGCACCCCATCGACCCGCACCTTGGTGTCGATGGCCGGTTTTTTCCAGAACTGGGGTTGTTGGGTGAGGAGGGGAGCATAGACTCCATCAATCTCGAGTTCGATCTCGACCCCCTCTTTGGCGGCGCGCAGCTGTTTGACCTTGCCCGCTTCCAACCCCAGATAGAGCACAGGTGAGCCAATGCCGATGCCATCGGCCTGATCTGCCTTGAGCAACCAGCGCTGGGGCTTGGCATCACGGGTGCCGAGCAGTGCCAGCTCCTGACTCGGGTAGAGACGGTTAATCCGTTCGCCACTGCTGGCTTGTACCAGCTTGATCCCGCCCCCCAACCAGGCACTGGCCGGACTGGTTTCTACTTTGATGCCGCTCAGATCGGCATCGATCTGCAACGGGGCGGCGCGATAGAAACGGGCACGGTTGAGCAGATGGCCATAGTTCGGCGCCATCACCAGCTCGACGCTGGCATTGCCGCGCGCATCCAGGGTGAGCTGGCTGATGCGGCCCACCTGCAATCCCTTGTACCAGACAGGGGCATCCTGATTGAGCCCCGCCAGATCGTCAGCCTGCAGCACCACCTTGGTGCCGCTCTGGGGCGCGCGATCGGTCAGAACCATCTTCTGTGCCGGTTTGCCCGCTACATAGTCGAGGCGAATGGCCGGGCCGGAGAGCAGGCGATCTGCATGCTGCACGCCGGTCGCGGAGAGGGAGACGCTCTCCCACACCAGTTGACTCTTGTCGGTAATGCGATAAGCCTGCTCCGGGTTGATCAGCGCTGTGACCATCCGGCCTTTATCGGTAAGCCGAATGGGGTCGATACGACCGATCTCGATCCCCTCATAGAGGATGGGCATCCCCTCTTTGACCGGGAGATCGCCAGCCGCAATGTCGATACGCGAGCCGCGTGCCGCTTCCGCCAGCCCTTTATAGAGGACGAAGGTCTGTCCTTTCTCCGGCTCTGGTGAATCTTTGGGCGAGTCAAAGGCAATGCCGCCGCTCAGAATGGAGGTGAGGCTGCCGGCCTCCACGCTCACCCCAGCCAGACTGAAGGAGCCCTTGATGCCGCTGATGTTCCAGAAGCGGGTATCGGCTTTGACCAGATGTTCAAAACGCGGCTCGATCACCAGATCCAGAATGACGTTCTGGTTGTCTTGACCCAGGCGGGTATTGATGACGCTGCCCACCTCGATACCGCGGAAATAGAGCTTGGCGCCAATCCCCACAGAACCCAGCGAATCGGCGGTCAGGTGCAGCATGCGCCCCTGAGCCTGATAACCGGGAGGAGGGCCCTCCAGTGCATCGAAGGTCTCCTCCAGCGGATTGCTTTCACGCCCCGGTTGCAGGTTGATGTAGTTGCCGGAGACCAGGGTATCGAGGCCGGATATCTCGGTGAGCGACGCCTTGGGGCTCACCAGCCAGAAGTCGGATCCCTTGCGGATCAGCGGTCTGGCACGGCTGTCAATCTTGGCCATCACCGCAATCTTGCGGCCATCTTCAGCCAGCTCCAGCTCTTGCACCACGCCGATAGCCACCCCCTGATAACGCACCTGGGTTTTACCCGGCAAGATGCCGTTGCCCTGGGCGAAGTTGATCTGGATAAGCTGGCCACGGCTTAATACCTGCTGATAGAGAAAACCACCTGCCAGCAGCAGGGCTATCAGGGGTAACAGCCAGACCGGCGATAACCAGCGGCGCTTTTCGATGACGGGTTCAGCCCCGATCATAGTGACTCCTTATTGGCTGGATTAAACAGCACATCAGACAAAAACAGAGAAATCATCAACGGGCCGCCTTGTCCCACAGTAAACGGGTATCGAGCATGCGGGCCGACATCATGGTCAGCACCACCACACCGGCAAAGGCGGTGGCCCCCGGGCCAGCGCGGACACTCAGCAGTACACCCCGATCGACCAGTGCCACCATCAGCGAAATCACGAACAAGTCCAGCATCGACCAGCGACCGATAAAATCGATCACCCGATACATTACCAGTTGGCGCTTGCGCCGCACCGGTTTGGCCCGCTGCAACTGCCAGCAGATCCAGCCCAGTCCCAATATTTTGCCCACTGGCACCAGTATGCTGGCGGTAAGGACTATGGTGGCAATCCCGCTCATTTTGCTGCGATAGAGCATCATGATACCGCTGAAGATGGTATCTGACTGCAGCAACCCCTTGTTGTAGAAATGGGTTATGGGCAACAGATTGGCAGGCAACAACATGAAGGTGGCGAGTGCCAGCAAGCCCCACGACCAGGCGAGGGAGCGGGGGATGCGCACCTGCAATTTGCTGCTGCAACGGGGGCAGACTGCCCCGGCTTGATAACGCACCAGCAGACCGCAGGTATGGCAGCGGCAGAGCCCCATCTCACGGGCGCTGGTCATGTTCCGGCTCCTTTAACGGGATCCGCGCCCAGTAGGGGGTGGGGTCAAACAGGATCAACAGGGTCATGTTGAGCAGCATCAGAATACCGAGGCTGAGCAAGCCGCCACCAAGGCGCACATCGGCGATGTCAATCAGTTTGAACAGGGCAACCAGCAGGCTGACGATATAGACCTCCAGCATGGCCCAGTGGCGAAACACCTCGACCAGCTTCAAGGTGACGGGAAGAATGTGCCAACGTTTGGCCAGACCCGAAGCCAGCGCAAAGATCCCCGCCAATAATCCCACTGGCGCCAACACGGCGCACCAGAGCACCAGGCTGGCCACCCACCATTCGCCCTCGCCAAACAGCACCAGAATACCGCGCAGCAGGTCGGCGTCGGTATTGACCCCAGCCAGGCGCAGATAGATCAGCGGTTCAAAAAAGGCGGAGGGGAGCAGCAGAAATCCGGTGATGGTCAGGGCCATCAACTGGGAGGGACGAAAGGCATAACGGCCATAGAGATGTTGGTGACAACGCGGGCAGTGGGCATGGCGACGCAGCGGCAGTGCTTTGCGCTGGATCAGCAAGTCGCACGCCGGACAGACAATTACGGAACCGGGCTCCATCATACAATTCAACCTGTTGAAGGAATTGGTGAAATTTACCCTAAAACCGGTTTCCTGTCTTGCCTGCAGCCGGAATGTTACGAAAGTATAATTGACGTTAACGTAAACGTGATATTAGATAGCCAGACTAGACAGGTGAAAGGAGTCATGATGTCCAGTTTGTCCCCCTCGGCAGGCCTGCGCTTTCGCACCGCTCTTGCCAATGAACATCCCCTGCAGATCGTCGGCACCATCAATGCCTACATGGCGCTGATGGCCGAGCGCAGCGGCTTTCAAGCTCTTTATCTCTCCGGTGCCGGAGTAGCCAATGCCTCCTACGGCTTGCCGGATCTCGGCATGACCTCCCTCAACGACGTGCTGATCGATGCCGAACGGATCACCGCCGCAACCCGTGTGCCGCTACTGGTCGATATCGACACCGGCTGGGGCGGGGCATTCAACATCGCCCGCACTATTCGCGCGTTCGAGCGGGCCGGAGTCGCCGCCGTCCATATGGAAGATCAGATGGCCCAGAAGCGCTGCGGTCATCGCCCCAACAAGGCGGTGGTGTCGCTGGAGGAGATGTGTGATCGGATCAAGGCGGCAGTGGATGCTCGCGAGAATGGCGAGTTCGTCATCATGGCCCGCACCGATGCGCTGGCAGTGGAAGGGATTGAGTCGGCTCTTGAGCGCACCGCCGCCTATGTGGCCGCTGGCGCCGACATGATCTTCGCCGAGGCAGTGACCGAGCTTGCCCAGTACGACCAGTTCAAGCTGGCGGCCAAAGTGCCGATCCTCGCCAACATGACCGAGTTCGGCAAAACCGAGCTGTTTGACAAAGAGCAACTGGCCGCCCACGGGGTTGACATGGTGCTCTATCCATTGAGTGCCAATCGGGCCTCCAATCAGGCCGCCCTCAACGTCTATCAACATATTCGCCAGGATGGCCATCAAAGGGCCGTCGTGGAGACCATGCAGACCCGGGAGTCGCTCTACGACTTCCTCGGATATCACCACTACGAGCAGACCCTGGATCGTCTGTTTACAGCCAAGGAATAGGAGGCAGCTTATGGGACAGCAAAAACCGTTGGGCGGGGCCGGTCTGCGCGGCCAAAGCGCAGGGGAGACCAGTATCTGCACCGTGGGCAAGAGTGGCACCGGTCTTACCTATCGCGGCTATGACATCAAGGAGCTGGCCGACAGCGCCCAGTTCGAGGAGGTCGCCTATCTGCTGCTCAAGGGTGAGTTGCCCGGTGAACAGCAGCTTGACGCCTACAAGCGCGAGCTGCGTCGCCTGCGCACCTTGCCCCAGCCGCTGTTGGAGGTACTGGAGCGCATTCCCGCCGATGCTCACCCCATGGATGTGCTGCGCACCGGTTGCTCCATGCTCGGCGATCTGGAGCCGGAAGATGGTTTCGAACATGAGCATGAAGTGGCGGATCGGCTGCTGGCCGCCTTTCCGGGCATTCTGATCTACTGGTACAAGTTCAGTCACGAGGGCGTTCGCATCGCCCTCGACAGCGACGAGGAGTGTATCGGTGGCCACTTTCTGGCGCTGCTGCACCAGAAGGCACCGAGCGAGCTGGAGCGGCGGGTGATGCATGTCTCTCTCATCCTCTACGCCGAGCATGAGTTCAACGCCTCCACCTTTGCGGCGCGGGTCTGCGCCTCAACCCTTTCCGACATGTTTTCCTGCATCACCGCCGCCATCGGTACCCTGCGCGGCCCGCTCCACGGCGGAGCCAACGAGGCGGCCATGGCGATGATTGAAGATTGGCAGGATGAAGCGCAGGCAAGGCGCGAACTGCTGGCCAAGCTGGCGGCCAAGGAGAAAATCATGGGCTTTGGCCACGCCATCTACCGCACCTCGGATCCGCGAAACGTCATCATCAAGGAGTGGTCGGCCAAGCTCGCCGAGGCGGTGGGGGATGATCGTCTCTATCGCGTCTCCTGCGAGGCGGAGAAGGTGATGTGGGAGGAGAAAGAGCTCTTTCCCAACGCCGACTTCTTCCACGCCAGCGCCTATCACTACATGGGGATCCCGACCAAGCTGTTCACCCCCATCTTCGTCTGCTCGCGGGTCACCGGCTGGTGCGCCCACGTGATGGAGCAGCGCGTGCACAACCGGATCATCCGCCCGAGCGCCGATTATGTCGGCCCGGCCCCCCGTCACTTTGTCTCCCTACAACAACGATAAGGAAATCACGATGTCCGCCAACGTCGACGTCAACCACAGACCCGAGCCCGATCAGGTACTGGTCGATATTGCCGATTATGTCTGCAACCACCCCATTACCAGCGAGTCGGCGCTCGACACCGCCCGCTACTGCCTGATGGACACCCTTGGCTGTGGCCTGCTTGCCCTGCGCTTCCCCGAATGTACCAAGCACCTTGGCCCCATAGTCCCCGGTACACTGGTACCCCACGGTGCCCGGGTGCCCGGTACCCAGCTTTGCCTCGATCCGGTCAAGGCGGCCTGGGATATCGGCGCCATCATCCGCTGGCTCGATTACAACGACACCTGGCTGGCCGCCGAGTGGGGTCACCCATCCGACAATCTGGGCGGTATTCTGGCCACCGCCGACTGGCTCTCCCGTACTCGCGTGGCCGAGGGCAAGGCGCCGCTCACCATGGCAGATGTGC
Organism: Aeromonas sp. Y289-2; assembly: GCF_027705925.1. Lineage (NCBI taxonomy): Bacteria > Pseudomonadati > Pseudomonadota > Gammaproteobacteria > Aeromonadales > Aeromonadaceae > Aeromonas > Aeromonas sp. Y289-2. The sequence goes on along the minus strand of NZ_JAPDCH010000004.1, from coordinate 216,253 downwards.
TGGTGGCCATGGTCAAAGCCCACGAAATTCAGGGTGTGCTGGCGCTGGAGAACTCCTTCAACCGGGTGGGTCTCGATCACGTGGTGTTGGTCAAGGTCGCCAGCACCGCCGTGGTGACTCATATGCTGGGTGGCACCCGCGATCAGGTGATCGATGCGGTATCCCAGGCCTGGGTCGATGGCCAGAGCCTGCGTACCTACCGTCATGCCCCCAATGCGGGGTCGCGCAAGAGCTGGGCGGCGGGGGATGCCACCTCGCGCGCCGTGCGCCTCGCCCTTATCACCATGAGCGGCGAGATGGGCTATCCCGGCGTACTAAGCGCCCCCAAGTGGGGCTTCTACGACGTGCTGTTCAAGGGCCATCAGTTCTCTCTGCATCAGGGGTACGGCAGCTATGTGATGGAGAACGTGCTGTTCAAGATCTCCTATCCCGCCGAGTTCCACGCCCAGACCGCGGTGGAGTGCGCCATGAAGCTGCATGGGCAGGTGAAGGGACGGCTGGAGGAGATCGACCATATCGAACTCACCACCCATGAGTCGGCCATTCGCATCATCAGCAAGGTCGGCGCCCTCAACAACCCGGCCGATCGGGATCACTGCCTGCAGTACATGGTGGCGGTGCCGCTCATTTTCGGTCGCCTGATCGCCGAGGATTACGAGGACGATGTTGCCGCCGATCCCCGCATCGACGCGCTACGCGGCAAGATGGTGGTGCAGGAGGACAAGCGTTACAGCCGCGAGTATCTGGAGGCAGACAAGCGTTCCATCGCAAACGCCATCCAGATCTTCTTCAAGGACGGCACTCACACCGCCAAGGTGGAAGTGGAGTATCCGGTCGGCCATCGTCGCCGTCGGGAGGAGGGGATCCCGCTGCTGGTGGATAAATTCCAGCACAATCTGGCCACCCGCTTCCCGGCCAAACGGGTCAGCGACATTCTGGCCCTCTGTCAGGATGGGCCGCGCCTTGCCGCCACCCCGGTGCACGCCTTTATGGATCTGCTGGTGATCTGATCGCTCTTGCATTGGCCAACATATCGGCAAACAGTGATAAACGAAAAGCGGGCTCATCGGCCCGCTTTGTTATTCTGGCGGCTTATCCCTCGATAAGCCTTACCCCAGCGCACTGCTATCGCCGTTAAAGAGCGCCGTCATGATGGCCGTCTCACGACTGGCGATGGTTTCGAGAAACTCGTTGGCACGCCGCATCTGATGACACACCTGATAACCACGCTCGACAAAGGAGAAGAGCTCGCCAAGCCCCGCCAGATGGGCGGGCCCTGACACCAGCTTGAGGGTCGCCCCCAGCAGCGGCTTTCTCGCCAGTCTGTCCAGCGTCATCCCAAGCTCGCTCACCAACGCAATCTGATGTTCCCGGCGCGCCTGTTCACCCACGGCACGATAGGCGATGGTGTAATGGTCCGGCGTGATGGGATCAATGCCATCAATGCGCCGCAGCGCCACCACCATCAGGTAGTCCAGCTCTTCGGAGAGGGCATCAAGCTCGATCGCCTGCGCCAGCACCTTGAGGCCGGACTCCGGCAACAGCCGCTCGGCGGTCGGCATCACCCGCATCACGTCCGCATCGCGGCGGGCGCAATCCCCCGGGCCATAGAGATCGGTCAGGAAAAACTCGGCGGCGGGACCGTAGCGGTCACTCTCCAGCAGATCTCGATGGGTCCGCCCCAACCGGTCGGCCTGCCACTGGCGTAGCCGATCCCGATCCTGCTGATCTTCCGGGTGGGCACGCATCTGCTCGCGCAAGGCTGCAACCCGCTTGAGCAGGCGGTATAGCCGACCCAGGGTGCTATCGTCGTCGTGGGCATGTTCTTGATGCGTCATCTACAGCTCTCTGGCCTTGGGCCCATTGATGGGGATTGGGTGATACGAAGATACAAGTGAATGAAAAATAAGCAGCTTTTGCTGACCGTTCCGTAACAAGTGTAGCGCGCACGGGGGAGGGAATAAATGCCATGCCTCGCTGATGGCCTTCATCCCTCTCGACTCTGTTAAGTGAGTCCCATTTATGTGAAGCATCCTTTCATTTGTTGTGAACATGTGTTTAATATCAATAACTAACTTATGACCCAGAGTAACGACCATGTTCTTCAACTCGCTCGCTGGCAGCAGCGCACTCTCTACCATCCAGATCAGCCGTCAGCATCCGCTGGGATTGGCCGCCGCCCGGATCGCGGCCGAAGCCATCGCTGCGGACATGAGCGAGAGCTATCAACTCGATTGCGAATGGGCGGATGAAGAGGAGACCGAGCTACGCTTTCGCGGCTCAGGGGTACATGGCACTCTCACCCTGGACGAAGATACCCTGAAACTGGAAGTGCATCTTGGTTTGATGCTGTTGCCAGTACGCAGCGTGCTGGAGCAAGAGATCCTCGATTATGTCGACAATCGCTTACCTTGCCCCAAACGTGTTTGAAACTCTTCGTTGCACTGGTTTTAAATAAACCAGCTGTAAACGATGGCTGTTTGAAATAAGTTTGCAAGCCATGTGGTTTTTCAGATTTATTATCCAGCGAGGTCTCGATTCTATTTTGTAAGTAATCTTTCATCTTTATTTCATATTTCGAGTCGGCACTCATTAATGTCATTCTGATTGCATCAAGTCTTCATCCGGATATGAGGGAAGGAGCAATTTGCCGCCTCGGTAAATTCGTTTTGTAGGGAAACAACCATGCCACTGAGTGAATTTATCTCCTGCGTCGATACCGCCTGGTTACGCATGGACAGACCCAACAACCTGATGCAGATCATCGGTGTCCTGATGTTTGAAGGAGAGCTTGATGAAGCGCGTCTGCGGGCCGGATTGCGCCACACCATTTCGGTGCAACCCCGCTTCCACCAGCGGGCCGTGCTGGAGGGGGGCTCCTACTACTGGCGCCATGATCCCGATTTCGATCTCGATCAGCACCTCAAGCGAGTGATCCTGCCGGGTGAAGCGGGCAAGCTGGAGCTGGAGAAGCTGGTGGCCGATCTCGCCTCGACGCCGCTCAACCACCAGCGCCCCCTGTGGGATATGCACCTCACCGACACGTCGCTGGGTGGGCAAGCGCTGGTGGTGCGCATTCACCACGCCATGGGCGATGGCTTCTCGCTGGTGCGAGCCATGCTGACCATGATGGATAACACACCGGAAGGGGCGCCGCGACCACCGTCACCGGAGCCACTGGATGACAGCGATGACGAGGATGATGAGGATTGCCACCAGGGCAGCCGTCTGGTGCGAGCCGGTCTCAAGCTGACCGGTAGCCTCTGGTCCAAATATGTCGAAGTGGTCACCCATCCCACCAAGGCGGTGGATTACCTCAAGACCGGGCGGGATGTGGCGAGCGAGCTGTGCAATATCGCCACTCTCGGTGATGACTCTCCCTGCCGCCTGCGGGGCAAGACCACCAGCACCAAGCGGGTAGCCTGGTCGGAGCAAATTGATCTGCCGGATATCAAGGCAGTGGGCAAGGTACTGGGCTGCTCGGTCAACGATCTGCTGATCGCTGCCACCGCAGGGGCGTTTCGCCACTACCTGCAGGAGAAGGGGGATGATGCCAACAAGGTCAAGATCCGCGCCCTGGTGCCGGTCAATATGCGAGCACCGGATGATGAGGGGGCACTTGGCAACCGCTTCGGGCTGGTGGCCCTGGACTTGCCACTGGATGTTGAACACCCGTTGCAGCGGCTCTATACCGTGCGTGACCGGATGCAGGCGCTGCGCACCTCGCTGCAACCCGTGGTGGTGCTCAACCTGTTACATGCCCTTGGCATGGCCCCCAATGCGGTGCAACAGCAGGCCGTCGAGCTGCTCACGGCCAAGGCCAGTGCAGTGATCACCAACGTGCCCGGCCCGCAGCAGACCCTCTATCTGGCTGGAGCAAAATTGCGTCAGCCGCTGTTCTGGGTGCCGCAATCTGGGGATATCGGCGTCGGCGTCTCCATCCTCTCTTACGATCACAAGGTGCAGCTGGGCCTTATCACCGACAAGAAGCTGGTACCGGATCCGGATCGGGTGGTCGAGCGGTTTGCGGTGGAGTTCGAGCAACTGCTGTTACTGGTGCTGATGGAGCCGGAGTTGCTGTTTGACCCCAACGGGCTGGATGCGCTGCTCGGTTGAGCGTGCACTTGAGCGACCGGTGACGGCGTAGCCAACCGGTCAGCTCCCATCATAAAAGAGGCCAACCCGCGGGTTGGCCTTTTGTTTTGTTGTCTATCCGTGGCAAGAGTGGTGGTTAATCCTCCAACTCTTCCCGCGCTGCCTCCACATCGAGGCGCTCCATGGCATCCATGGGTTCGCACTCGGCCGCTTCGGCATAGAGGGCTTCGGCGGCTTTCAGGCGGCTCTTGCCGTGCAGCATCACCTGTGCGTTGGCGTACTCCATGCGGGCGATAGCCGAGTCGGGGATCAGCGCCAGCGCCTTCTTGAAGTGACGCTCGGACTCCTCCTTCTTGGCGCCATAGGTGAGGCCGCCGATCATGGCCCCCAACTTGTCGACGATCTCCGCATGCCAGGCACCAAAGGCGATATGGGCCTCGGCGTGATCTGGCGCCAGCTCCAGCGCCTTCTCAAGGCTTGCCTTGATCTTGTCGCCAATTCCTTGCGAGAGGGCCTTGGAGATGGAAATCACCTGACTGTAGCGACCGAGTGCCAGCGCGTGGAAATACCAAGCGTTGGCGTTCTTGGACTGGCGTTTTTGCAGCTTCTCGGCATGACTGGCCGCCCGCTCGAAGGCGGCGCGCTTGGCATACTTGTCCTCCAGCAGATAGCTGGCGTGGATCACCAGCGCCTTGTTTGCCACATTGAGTCCTGCCTCACCGGCCGCTTCGCCAAGGGCGACGGCCCGGGCAAAATCCCCGGCATGATAGGCCCGCCAGGCATCCTGTACCTGTTCGTCCTCCGGCCAGGGTTCGGCATCCCCCTGATGGAGGCGATCCCAGTTGTCCGCCAGCTTCTGGCCGGCATAGTCATAGGCCGCATCCGCGTAGGGGAAGGTGACAAATTCGAGTTGTGAAGTGGTCATGCTTGTTCTCCCTGTAGCATGTGAATCAAACCTTGTCGGTGTAGTGGTGGGCGAGGGCGCCCAGATGAGCGCGGGCATCGGCCCGCAAATAGGGTGCGACCAGCTGCATCACCTGAAAGACGCCGAGGGCAATATCGGCGTCCGCCTTGGGGTGCAGTGCCCGCTGGTAAGAGATCCAGAATGTGCCAACAAGCGCCACATTGGCCGCCAGCGTGCGCATCTGTTGCGCCGTGCCCTCCATCAGCCCGGCCGTTTGCAGATGGTTGCAAATGGCGATGGCGGTCTGCTCCTTGCGGCGCAGCAGGGCGGAAAAGCGCTGCTCCACCTGATGATAACCACTCATCAGGGTCGCGATATCGTAGTAGAGGAAACGGTACTGCCAGATGGCTTCAAACATCAGGTGGAGAAAGAGCCAGATATCTTCTGGCTCATCGGACGGGGTGCTGACCGCTTCCAGCAGGCGATCCATCTGCTGTTCAAATTCGCAGAACAGGGCGTTGACGATCTCCTCCTTGTTGTGGAAGTGGTAGTAGAGATTGCCCTGGCTGATCTCCATCTCGGCCGCAATGGCCGAGGTGGTGACGCCGGGTTCCCCTTGTCGATTGAAGCAGGCGAGGGCAGTGGTCAGGATCCGCTCCCGGGTACGACGTTTGGGTTTGCGATCCATGCTACTCCTTTGGTGATGAACGGCGCACGCCGTGGCGATAGCGTTTGGCAAGCCAGTGCTGCAACTGCTCCAGCGACTTGTCGAGGGCGGCGACCGAGCCAATGCCGGGGGCCAGCAGGGTGCGATCTTCATCGGCCAGCGCGGCCAGATTGAGCTCGAGGCCATGCTTGGCCAGCACCGGCGCCAGCTCGTCACGACGCAGCCAGAGATCGCGGCGAGTATGCTGGTAAGCGTGCTCGCAGAGGCGACGACGATCCCGGTAACTGAACACATTGGTGAAGAACATCTCGCCATCGGCAGAAGAGGGCTCAAACAGCAGGGCGTCGGCGTCGGGATATTGGTGTTTGTAGCGATCCATCCCCACATGCATGCGGGAGTGGATGATGGCGCGAAAGGTCTGGGCCAGTACCACCGGCAGACCGCTGTCCACCAGATTGGTCGGCGCGCCGGCGGCCATGTCCGCATCATAGGGCACCAGCGGATTGATGCAGAACACCAGATCCGCCCCCTCTTCCAGCGCTACCGAAGCGTGCAGAGTCTTGATCAGCGCCCCGTCCACATAGTAACGACCATTAATCAATGAAGGGGGGAAGAGACCGGGCAGAGCGGCCGACGCCTGTACCGCCGCCGAGATGGGCACGTCATCGAGCCCCGGGCTGCCGAAGGCGACCGGATGGCCGGTATCGAGTTCGGTAGCGACCACAAACAGTCGGCTGCGCAGCTGGCGAAAATCGTTGCTGCGGCCGGGGCGAGAAAAAAACTGGGTCAGGGTGCGGTCCACCCCGCGGTTGTCAAACAGTCCGGTCGGAATGGCCTTGGAGAGCCCCTGCAGCGATTCAAACAGGCTGCGCTTCCAGGGCGCAGCCAGATAGTAGGTCAGGCTCTGCCACGCCAGTGGCGGGATCGAGGTCAGGCGGTCGGCATATTCACGAAAGGCGGGGCGCAGCAAGGTAGCCGGGTCAAACATCTCCCCCGAGTCATCGCTGAGCAGGATCCGCACCAGCTTAGCCGGCGAGATGCCGTTGGCCAGCGCCGATGCCACTACGGCCCCCGAACTGACGCCAACATAGATATCGGCATGGTCAAGGCGCAAGCCGTTGATGCTGTCAGAGAGGGCAGCACAGGCACCGATCTCGTAGATGCCGCCGAGCGGCCCGCCGCCAGCAAGGGCAATTGCGATGGTACTCATAGCGTCGCCTCTCTATCCATGACATTCACCATGACAAGACCGGCCCAGCGCAGGGCATGGGCCGGTATCAATCACCTTCCGTCACCGCGAGGGATCAGGGCAGGACGCTCTCTGCTTTGGCCTTCACCTCTTTCACCGCATCTTCCGCAGCGGAGAGGAGATCGGCGGCCTGCTCAACCACGGCCTCTTTGGCCTTGGCTACTACTGGTGCCTTCTTTACCGGAGGCTTGCGGGCAGCGGGCTTTTTGGCGGCAGCCGGTTTGGCTTCAGCGGCAGGAGCCTCCTCTTCCTGCGCATCCAGCAGTTGCTGGACCACGTCGGTCAGCTCGGCCATGCGCTTGGAGAGCTTGTCGATATCCTTGCGGGTCGGAATGCCGAGGCTGGCCACAGCGCGGGCCACGCGATCTTCAAACACCTGCTCCAGACGGCCCCAGGTATTGGCGGTCTTGTCGGTCACTGCGGCAATCTTCTCATCTGCGCTCTGACGGGTTTTGGCCTGCAATGCTTCCCCTTCCTGCACCAGGGCTTCAAAGATCTTGCCACCCTCTTCCTGCGCCTTGGCATAGGCCCCCAGACCCGCCAACCAGATCTGCTGGGTGGACTCCTTGATGGTGGAGGTGAGTTGGTTGTCGGTCACTGACCCTGCCAGCGCTTTCAATTTCTTAGCCATGATCTTCTCCTTGAATAACGACAGTTAAATGTAATGGCGACAACGAAACTGCAATCGGGTTGTGGCATTACTGATTTTTCAACTTCAGTCTAGGGACAAAAAATAGAGGGTTCTACCTAATAACGGAACAGGCACACCACCGAAATTAGGGTTTGCTCACGAACCGACAATCAAATTGCGGATTCCCATATGAATCGTGATATATCTAACAACCTAGTAACACCCTAATCAGTAGCAGGATTCTCTTTATGAACTATTTCATTACTGGCGGTAGTGGTTTTATCGGGCGTAGATTGATCAAAAAGTTATTCGAACAGCATCCCGACTGTATCGTCTATTTTCTGATGCGCGCCTCTCATCAGGATAAATTGCCGGAGTTATTTGCATTCTGGAATGTGCATGAATCGCGCGCAGTCCCGGTTTTTGGCGACATGACGCAACCGCTGCTGGGGGTATCGGTCGAGATACAGGAGCAGTTGATCGGCAAGATCGACCACTTCTTCCATCTGGCGGCCATCTATGATCTGAACGCCAAGGCCGGGATCCAGCAGCAGGTCAACACCGAAGGGACCCGTCAAGCCGTTCAACTTGCCGAGCGGCTGGGGACGAGGCAGTTCCATCACTGCAGCTCCATCGCTGCAGCGGGCCTGTTCGACGGTCTGTTTCGCGAGGACATGTTCGATGAGGCCGAACACCTCGACATGCCTTACTTCCAGACCAAGCACGAAGCGGAAGGGATTGTGCGCAATGAGTGCACCATTCCGTGGCGAGTCTACCGCCCGGGGATCGTTGTCGGTGATTCCAATACCGGCGAGATGGACAAGATCGACGGCCCTTATTACTTCTTCAAGACCATTCAGAAGCTGCGTCGTCTGCTGCCGCCCTGGATGCCCGCCATCGGGGTTGAGGGCGGGCGCATCAATATCGTGCCGGTCAACTTTGTGGTCGATGCCATGGTGCATATCGCCCATCAAGAGGGAGAGGAGAACAAGACCTTCCACCTGACCGACCCCAACCCGATGCGGGTTGGCGACATGCTGAGCACCTTCTCCCGCGCCGCCCATGCGCCAGAGCCTGCGATCCGCATCAATGCCTCTCTCTTTAATTTCATTCCCCGCCACCTGACCGCCATGCTGATGACCATGGCGCCGGTGCGCCGCATCCGCGATGCCGCCATCGCCGATCTGGGTCTGCCCAAGGATGTGTTCCGCCTTATCAGTTATCCCACCCGTTTCGACAGTCGCGAAACCCAGCGAGTACTGAAAGGGACCGGTATCGAAGTGCCACCACTGCACAGCTACGCCTGGCGGCTGTGGGATTACTGGGAGCGTCACCTCGACCCGGAGCTCTTCATCGATCGCTCCCTGCGTGGTCGGGTAGAAGGCAAGGTGGTGCTGGTGACCGGGGCCACCTCAGGCATTGGCCGTGCAACCGCGCGCAAGCTGGCGGGGGCGGGGGCCAACGTCGTTACCATCGCCCGCGACGAGCAGAAGATTGCCGAGACTAAAGCTGAGTTTGCCGAGCTGGGGCTGACCATCGAGATCTATCAGGGGGATCTCTCCAATCTGGCGCAAGCCGAGGAGGTCACCGCTCGCATCGTGGCCGATCACGGTGGCGTCGATATTCTGGTCAACAATGCCGGCCGCTCCATCCGCCGCTCCATCGAGGATTCCTTCGATCGCTTCCACGATCTGGAGCGCACCATGCAACTCAACTACTTTGGTGCGCTCAAGGTGATCATGGGGGTACTGCCTACCATGATTGAGAAGAAAAAAGGCCACATCATCAACATCTCCTCCATCGGGGTGTTGACCAATGCGCCGCGCTTCTCCGCCTATGTTGCCTCCAAGTCGGCCCTCGATGCCTGGGTGCGTACCGCCGCCTCCGAGTTTGCCGATAAAGGGGTCAGCTTCTCCATCATCAATATGCCGCTGGTGAAAACGCCGATGGTCGCGCCGACCAAGGTCTATGAGCAGGTGCCGATGATGACGCCGGAAGAGGCTGCCGATCTGGTATGCGATACCATCATCAACAAGCACGTTCGTCTGGCCACTCGCCTCGGGGTATTTGGCCAGGTGGTGCATGCCCTGGCGCCGCGCGTCGCCCAGGTGATCATGAACACCAGCTTCCGCACCTTTGCCGATCCCAAGGATGGCGACAAGTCCAAGGCGACCGCCGATCAGGTTGCCGTCTCGACCCTGATCAAGGGGATACACTTCTAACCGAATGATGGGATAAAGAGATCAACAGGGGCCTGAGCAATCAGGCCCCTGTTTTATTTGGAATAACAGTTGAAGGACGAATAAGGAGGGTCAGACTCGGGACAGCAGATCAAGCAACAGACCTGTCGTGCGACGGGAGTAGAGCAGAGAGAGATGGCCAATGGCAGGCAACTCAATATCTTCCATTCCCGCCAATCGTTGCCGCTCCTGCGGCATCACCACATTGTCGTGACTGGTGCGCACCGAGATGCCGGGTACGCAGAGAGGAACCGAGGCGAAACGCTGCAACCAGCCGGAACCGGGCTCCATCTCGCGGGCATTGGCTCCAAGCCCAAGGGCGGCAAGCTGACTGCCCTGATGGGGGGTGGCTAGGGTGATCAGGCGATCTACCTTGTCACCGCCATGGATAGCCAGATAGTCGCGGCAGACCAGCCCCCCCATGCTGTGACCGACCAGCACCAGCTTGTCAGCCCCGGTCTGCGCCAGCACATCGTCAATCCGGATGGCCAGCAGCGGCACCATCTCATCGATATGACCAAATGGTGGCATCAGGGTAATGGTGGCAACCACATGGCCTGCGGCCTCCAGTCGGGTGCGCTGGGTGCGCCAGATACCGCGGCTGCAACCGTAACCATGTACCAGCAATACTGGACGCTGGCATGGACGCAGCCGATCGGGTGCCATCAGCAAAGGCTCGAACGGTAACAACAAGGTGAAGGTGTAGAGGTAGGCCAACATCTCCTGCGCCATCATCTTCACCCTGCGCCAGGGGCCGATAGCCGGGGAGGGGTAGAAGCGGGTAAACAGCCAGCTACCGAGCACCACCAGACAGCGCAACCCAAACAGGGCAAATACCACAAAAAGCAGGGTCAGCAGCCAGGGGAGTCCCACGACCAAGTGGGCGATACTCCCGAGGAGCAGCACCTCTACCATCAGCAGGATAAACAGGTGTCGTACGATCGTCATAAGGCCATGATCCGACCAGTCAGGCGTGGAAGTCAAATGGCACTTTGAGACAGCTTGATCCAGCGCGGCTTTTGTCGCTAAACCCCGGCGAACTCTTTTCCGGTTAGGTTATTTGCAATACTGTATATCCATACATATACTCTATCCATCATCACCAAGAGGAGGCCATCATGGCTGTCGAGATCAAATATGTGGTTGTTCGTGGGGGAGTGGAAAAAATGACCTTTGCCAGCAAAAAAGAGGCCGATGCCTATGACAAGCTGCTGGATACGGCAGACGAGTTGATGACCCTGTTGGCTGGCGCCCCGATCGAGTTGGCGCCAGAGCAGCAAGAGAGTCTGGCATTCTACCTGGCAGAGCAGCGCGATGTGCTGCAAACCCTGCTGCGCGGCGGCAAGGTTCAGGCAGGCACGAAAGAGGAAGAGGCCCCAGCAGCCAAGCGCAAGGAGAAGCCACTAAAGCAGGTGGCCTGATTGCACAGACCTGCTATTTCTCGGGATAAACAGCTCTGCGCATTCACTTTATTTGCATTTAAAACCATTTTTACGGCTATTTACCCCGAGAATTTTTTAACCATGCTGCATATCCCATGCATAACTGAATAGCGTGCACCACTGAGCGACACCAACCAGAACTATGAGGAAATAATGAGCAAACAGTGGAGAGAACGTTATCCAGATCGCTCCCGGTTACCTTAATCAGTAACAACAAGAGGCAGTACCAATCCCAATAGAAGCCGCATTCATCTATCACGAGCCCTTTTCTATCAACTCGGCTCACAGGCTCATATCGATTCATCTCAGCATCAACAAGCAACACCATGACTCAACAACTATTATCCTTGCCGCCAGCTATGCCGCTGTTTGACAGCCTTATCTATCTGGAGGCCGGTAACCCGCAGGTCAATCAGTACCTTGCCAACCTCAGCCTCAACGATGTGCCCGATGCAGGGCTGGTTTACGAGCTGGCGGTCGATTGGCTGCTGGAGCAGCGCAACAGCGAAAACAACTACAAAACTTATCGCAGCGAACTGACCACTTTTTTGCACTGGTGCTTTCGCGAGGCGGCCATCAGCCCGAAAGATCTCACTCGCCGCATCATGATCCGCTATCTCGACTACTGTCAGTCCCCTCCTGACGAGTTGATCGCCTATCGCAACGTGGCGCAGTTTGTCCTCGACAAGGAGTGGGGGGAGCGGTTGCCCAATCCACAATGGCGACCGTTTCTCGGTAAGCGGGAGCTGGGCCGCACCTTGCCCTATCGTCTTAGCGAGCAGGCGATGAAGACCAAACTGGCCATCCTGTCGGCCTTCTTCCAGTTCCTGATCCAGGAGGAGTACATGGACAGGAATCCCGCTCTGCTACTGCAGCGGGTCAAACGGCCGCAACAGCAGGAGGCCGATGATCAGGTGCAGGCCTTCAGCGAGTTGCAGTGGTCATACGTGATGCAAGCTGCCGATACCCTTGCCAACGACCATCCGGAGCAGCATGAGCGCAGCCGTTTTCTCACCATTCTGATGTACGCCTGCTATCTGCGGATCTCTGAGGTTGCTGCCCGGCCGGGCTTTACACCTGTGATGGGGCAGTTCAGGCGGGATCGCAAAACCGGCGTCTGGGGCTACTTTATTCCGCAAAGCAAAGGGGGTAAACGGCGTACCGTGGCGGTATCCCAAGCGCTGTTGGCGGCACTCGAACGCTACCGCCGTTTCCTCGGTCTCTCTCCCTTGCCGACACCGGATGAACAGACGCCACTGTTCGTTCGCCATAAAGCGGCAGCACATGGTCGCGATCAGGGGGAACTCAACGCCAACCTTGGAATTCGCCAGTTACGGGATTTGATCATGGTGATCATCGGTAAAGGCGCAGAATTGGCAGAGCAGGATGGATTTGTCCAGGATGCGGCCGAAATGCGGCAACTCTCTCCCCATGCGATCCGCCATACCGGGATCACCCATGACATCAACCTGCATGGGAGACCGCTTTCCCACGTACAGGCCGATGCAGGACATGACAGCATCGACACCACTTCGAAATACCTGCACACCAGCAACAGTGAACGACATGAGAGCGCCCAGCAAAAGCCGCTGGACCGATTGAACCAACATGTGAGAGATAACATTCATAAGAACTAACGAACAACGTGACATGACCCTGATTTGTATTGACTGCTCTTAGAACACAGAATGGCTTGTTTGGGATGTCATAGAAGTTGGTGCGGCGATTTTGTACTTCTCTGGATCGCAATCGGTTCAGGAAATATTTTTGGCTCACATGGATGATTCAGAACAGGCTCCTTGCCATCTGCGGCATACATATTTATCCCGTAGCAGAGAAGCAAAAAACAAAATTGCTTGTTGAAACACCGAGACCACCCGATGCCGAAAGCTAAGTAACATGCCGGAAGCAATCATATTCGGATTGAACAGCGCCTTGTTATCACACTTGCATATCCAGTCATCATTGGTGATATTGATATCAATATTGACGAGATACCAAGGAGCGGGTATGCAAGTGGCAGTGGTGGAAAAGACCTTTAGGATCGTTGGCAAAGGGTCGCTCATGGCCCAGTTCACCTTTATCTCTTCAGGCACGCTGCATATCTGGTTTCCGGATGTGGGCCTGCAGATGGAGGCCCACTGCAAAGAGTTGCGTATTGAAGATTGCACCATTATCTATACCAATGGCCTCCATCACGGCCAGCCCAGAGCACTCTGGTCCTTAACCCTCCATCTCGATGATATGAACGAGCTCAAACGTATATTGCAGCAGTTTAACAGCAACCTCTACTTGACCTGCCAGCCACCCACATTGGCCATCGCCAAACGTGCCTTGAATATCAATTGACCCGACTTCCAAAAAAGTCGCAATCATGCCAGCCACAACAATAAGCCGTGAGGATTAAGGGGAGGGGAATCTATCGCGATAGTCGGCATTTTTATTGCTGTTTTACAAGAAGGAGTATCAATATTTCCAGAGAGAGACCTCTCAAGTAAGGGACAGATATTTCTAAGAATATTCATTGTAATAACGAAGGTTATAACTGTGAAAATCAAACATAGCGTTCAATAAGTGAGGGGAATTCCGCACAACATATTGATTTAATAGTGGACTCATGTCTCAAAATGGGACATTTGTGGTTTCAGAATATCGACTAAGGGGAGGGGGTATGTCTGATCATTGGGATGACCACTTCAACCAGGAAAAAGAACCGCCTGACTTCCTGGTTGAGCGAGTAGATGTTTTGGGCGAGGGGGCTTTGGCGGATCAGTTGGCCAAGTTGGCCGACCTCTACATTGCCAAACAGCAGGGGAACCGGATAGCAGGTCTTGCTGACTTGGGTGAGGATCTTCTTAAGCTGGCCGAGACTGGCATTTGTGACGGTTCATCGTCATGCGCTGGATAATTGTGCCGCAGAACCGGCTGAATAAAGCCTTGTTATCTCTCACGTGATGCCGATAACCCCATTTATCGGCATAATTTGTAAAGATTATGTGGCTTTTGACCTTCAACATCTGCTTTTTGACCTTCAAAACCTCTTTTTGACCTTCAACATTTCTCACACCAGAGGAGCGAATAATGGGCGAAAAATCACCGTTTCGGGTCGCAACCCGCGACGAACTGCTGGCCAAAGGGTATGTCCTCAGTCTGGCCGAGCTGAACCTGCCAGCATCGCCGGAACTGGACCAGATCATCAGCGTCCTGCAAACCCAGCGCGGTCCTGTGGCGCTAGCGATCTGGTTCCAGTCGGCCAATAGTTGGCTAGGCTGTGCCAGGCCTGTGGATGTGGTGCGACGGGCCAGCCCAGAGGAAATGTCCGATGTGCTGCATGCCGCACGCCGCGAGGTCGCGCCGATTGAACATGGCTAACAGAGCCATCCAACCCGGCGAGCAATTTTTAGGGCTGCACGATGGCGCCATTATTCACCGACAGGCCCAGGAAACGGACTACCCCTTGAAAACCCAGCCCGCAAGGTTGTTATCTCTTTTAGCAACATTTGAACCCTGATAGAGTCAGAATGATTCTAGATAAAGATCAATGGATACAATGGCATGTCTGACGATTGGCATTTGAACGAAACCTACAAGTCGCTCATCACGATTTCCATCGAGGCTTTCAAGTTCTGTGCATTAGCGAATGGAGGGGCAGCAGTTGCCATTTTGGCTTACTTGGGCAATGTAGCTGCAAAAACCGATGTAACCACGCCAATAGGCATACGTTGTGCCATGGGTGCATTCTTGTTCGGATTGGTAACGTGTGGCCTATCGATGGTTTGTGCCTACCTAACGCAATTACAGTTGTTCAATGAAGAGAAACTACAGCGTGTTCCGGAAGAACTTCGTGGTAATAGCATCTCGCACGCTGCATTTCTCCGACCAGCGCTGATCTTCTTGGTGGCGAGCCTTATGGCATTCTGTGAAGGTTCATTGCTTGCTGTATTGTCATTCTGATACTGATTAAGCTAGTTATTAGCGTAACAAGGAGTAGTAATGCAAAGATTCCAATACTTCTATCCAGGCCAAGTTGTGACACTTTCAGGCGGTGGCTATAGGATGACCGTCAAACCGGTGGATGATGAGGAAAGCAATGATACCTGCTGCGTATGGTTCAACCCCGAACTGGGCGGAGAGCCCGTAGAGTGGACCTTCCCAAGTATCCTGCTGAAACTGGAAGAAAATCAGGAACAATATGGCTATGGCCGAACCTTGTTTAAACCTGGTGATGTTGCGCAGCTTCGTAGTGGCGGCCCGTCAATGACCGTTCATAGCAGGCAATCGCTTACCGGCGTAACCCTTGTGTCTTGCATCTGGCACGATAAGGAAAGCCGAGAGCCTTTGATGGCTTCATTCCCATCTGAAATGCTCGTGGCGGTATAGAGCATTAAGATCTGCCGTGATTTTGAATTGGGGGGCTTCCGGCCCCTCTGTTTTGCCCTCAACCAACACTGCGCATAATGTATATTATGTTAAATTAGATATCTTGTTTCCTGTCACCACTAATTGAACTGTGTATAATGGCAACAATTGATCCTATCTTCGACCGGATGTCTTAAGTGGCTGAATTAACATCAGAACAATTAAAACCCGCTTTTGCGATTGAACAGTTCACCAAGCTCAGCGAGCTTGAACCTATCCCCTTTGCTGCGCTGCAACCCAGAGCCATTTCCGGCATCAAACGTCTTGCCAGTTTTGATGGTGACTGTCCGGTCATGCTGCTCAACGGGTTTCCCGGCGCAGATTACGAAGGCGTTTGCCAGACGCTGATTGCCGACTCCAATGGCAAGGATGGTGACCTGTTTGATCTCTGCTACACCGAGAATCTGAACAACCCCTACAAGCCTATCTGGCTGCGCCTGCAACCGGGCACCGGCGTCGAGTTTTGCGAAATGGTTGGCGAGCTGCTCAAGCTGTTGAGCCACCATCTCGATGCCGAACGCATCGTGACCCGCATCATGCGCAAGCAGAACAATGATCCGAAAATCGATGATTTCCTCTCCGATCTGGCGGCTCACGTGGCATTGGGTCTGGAGTTCCAGCACCCCATTCTGATCAATCTGCTGATCCACCACGAAGCGCAGGAAGCGCCGGTAATTTATGGCCGTGACCTCAACTGGGATACCCTGTTTGGCTCCATCAACTACCAGACCGAGCAAGGCTCTGTCTATGCCAACCAGCACCTGTTGGAGCCTGGCTTGCTGCGCGAAGCCAACGGCGGTTACCTCATTTTGCAACTGGACGAGCTGCTGGATCAGCCGCACCTCTGGTTCAAACTGAAAAATGCCATGCAGAAAGGCGAGCTGGACTGGAACGCCTATCAGGAAGGGAAAACCCTGACCCCCTTCTTCGCGCCTGAAGCGACCCCCATCAAGCTCAAGCTGATCCTGGTGGGTGACCGACTCGATGTGGCCGAGTTCCAGATGCTGGATCGCGATATGTCCGAGCGCATCTTCCTGCGCGCGGATCTGGTGTCAGAGGTGAATATTGAAGAGGATCTGCAGGAATTTCTGCAGTACCTGGCTTGGCTGCGCCAGCGCTGGAGCCTGCTGGACTTCACGCCAGCCGCCCTCGCCGCCCTTTGTCGTCATGCCAGCCGCCTCTGTGACCATCAGGAGTGGTTGTCGCTCTCCGAAGTGCAACTCTCCGCCATCATGCGGATGGCTGACAGTCTGGCCCGGGAGCTGGGATCCGATGTGGTCACCGACGAGCATATTCGGGGCGCACTGGAAGAGCAGGATTACCGCCTCAACTATCTGGTTGAGCAGTCCGATCAGGGGGTTATCGACGGCCAGATCCTGCTGCAAACCGACGGCGAAGAGATTGGCCAGATCAACGGCCTGTCGGTCATTCAGGTCTCCGGTCACCCTTATGACTTCGGCGAGCCGGTGCGCCTCACCGCGACCGTACACCTTGGTGATGGCGATGTGGCGGATATCGAGCGCAAAGCGGAGCTGGCCGGTCATATCCACGCCAAGGCGATGATGATTATCCACGGCTATCTCTCCAACAAATTTGGTGCAGAGAACCCCTCCCCCCTGTCGGCCAATCTGGTGTTCGAGCAGTCTTACCACGAAATTGATGGCGACAGCGCCTCCCTGACCGGCTTGTGTGCCCTGCTCTCTGCCCTCGCCCGCCAGCCTATCTATCAGCACTTCGCCGTGACCGGTGCGGTCGATCAGTTTGGCAATGTGCAGGCCGTTGGTGGCGTGAACGAGAAGATTGAAGGCTTCTTCCGGGTGTGCAAAATCCACGGCATCACCGGCAAGCAAGGGATCATTTTGCCGGGCACCAACATCCAGCAGCTGAACCTCTCTGACGAGGTGATTGCAGCGGTTGAAGCAGGCCAGTTCCACATCCACCCGGTGGATCATGTGGAAGAGGCCATCGAGTTGCTGACTGGTTGTGTCGCCGGTGAGCCTGATATGCCCGATACCCTGTTTGGCCGTATTCAGGAGCGGTTGGACGAGTTGAACGGTTCCACTGCCAAAGTCGGACTGCTGCAATCCCTGCTGGGGCGCCTGTTTGGCCGCTGATGAAGTGATCGGAGTTGTTTAGCGAACAACTGTAAGCTAAATTGGCCCGGCTTTGACCCATTTGAAGGAAATACCGCGTGACCGTAGACAATACCACCATGGAAGCCCGCCTTTCCCTGTGCGAACAGGGCAAGAACTCTTTTACCCGTGAAGAGCTGCTGGCTTGCAGCCGTGGCGAACTGTTTGGTGAGGGTAACAGTCAGCTGCCTGCCCCCAACATGTTGATGATGGACCGCATCGTCAAGATCAATGACAACGGCGGCGAACACGGCAAGGGCGAGATCCTGGCTGAGCTCGACATTACTCCGGATCTCTGGTTCTTCGATTGCCACTTCCCAGGTGATCCTGTGATGCCTGGCTGTCTCGGTCTGGACGCCATGTGGCAGCTGGTTGGCTTCTTCCTGGGCTGGAAAGGTGGCCCCGGCAAGGGTCGTGCTCTGGGCGTAGGTGAAGTGAAATTCACCGGCCAGATCCTGCCGACTGCCAAGAAAGTGACCTACAAGATCACCTTCAAGCGCGTCATCAACCGCAAGCTGGTGATGGGAATTGCTGATGGTGTGGTCGAAGTCGACGGCCGTCCGATCTACAGCGCCACCGACCTGAAAGTGGGCCTGTTTAAAGATACCACCGCATTCTGATCTCTCTGATTGGTGGTAAAACAGCACTAACGCAAAGGGGCCACAACGGCCCCTTTCCTTTTGTAATGAGTGATGAAGTACCTGCTACTTCATGAAGAGGCCTGAGCCCCGCCCTTCCATGGCGTCACGCCAACCACCAAGCCAATGCCCTCGGGCATCCAGGCATTGATACGGACACGCTTCTTTCTGTTTGCCGACCACGCCAGCCTGATAACCACGAGCACGAGCTCTTTCCAGACGGTCCCGCTTCTGTCTCTTCATCATCTACGACCCTCTTCGTGGAACAAAAAAAGCGACCAATTCTGCATCGGTCGCTTTCATCTTTACTCCTGCGAGCGCACTCGGTCAAACAAAAACTTCCACCCTAACCGGGCTATGTGACACAAGGCACTGAACTGGATTAAGTTTTAATTACAGGGAACTTACTCCTGATTTTTGAGTCCTTCCAGCTCTTCCCAGCGAGCAAATGCCTGTTCCAGCGCGGCTTCAGCGGCATTGAGCGCATCCAGTTTCGGCTGGGTTTTATCTGCCGGCAGCGAGAAGAACCCAGGCTGGTTGATCTCGCTTTGCAGCGCATCCAGCTCGGCTTCCAGCTGTTCGAGACGAGCGGGCAACCCTTCCAGTTCAAGCTGCAGCTTGTAGGAGAGCTTCTTGCTTTTCTTCGGCGCTTCTGGCGCGGCGGCAACGACCGGCTCGGGCGCCTTGACCGGTGCACTCTTGGCCTGTTGTTGAGCGTTCTGCTGTTCGCGGGTCGCCATCATGTCGGCGTAACCGCCTACGTAATCGCTGATGCGGCCATCCCCTTCAAACAGCCAGCAGCCGGTCACTGTGTTATCGATGAAGCGACGATCGTGACTGACCAGCAGCAGGGTGCCGGGGTAGTCTGAAAGCAGCTCTTCCAGCAGCTCCAGGGTTTCCACATCCAGATCGTTGGTCGGCTCATCGAGGATCAGCAGGTTGCTGGGCTTGAGGAACAGCTTGGCCAGCAGCAGCCGGTTCTTCTCGCCACCGGAGAGCGCCTTGACCGGGGTACGGGCCCGCTTGGGCTCGAACAGGAAGTCCTGCAGGTAACCAAGAATGTGACGGGAGCGGCCACGCACCATCACCTCCTGCTTGCCCTCCCCCACGTTGTCCACCACGGTCTGCTCGGGATCGAGCTGCTCGCGGTACTGATCGAAGTAGGCCACCTCCAGATTGGTGCCCCCCTTGACGGTGCCACGGGTCGGCTCAAGCTGACCCAACAACAGCTTGATCAGGGTCGATTTGCCGCAGCCATTGGGGCCGACCAGCGCAATCTTGTCGCCACGCAGCACTTGCAGATCGAGCCCTTTGAACAGGGTTCGGTCGCCAAAGTCCAGCCCCAGCCCTTCGGTCTCGAACACCAGCTTGCCGGAGCGATTGACCTCGTCCAGTTGCAGCTTGGCCTTGCCCTGCAACTCGCGGCGCTGGCTGCGCTCCATCCGCATTGCCTCAAGGGCGCGCACCCGACCTTCGTTACGGGTACGGCGAGCCTTGATACCCTGACGCACCCATACCTCTTCCTGGGCCAGTTTGCGGTCGAACTCGGCATTTTTCAGCTCTTCGACCCGCAACCACTCCTCTTTCCCCTGCAGGTACTCGTCATAATTGCCCGGCCAGGAGGTGATGGCGCCACGATCGAGATCGATGATCCGGGTCGCCAGCTTGTGGATGAACTCCCGATCGTGAGAGATAAAGACGATGGCGCCGCGAAAATCCTTGAGGAAATCTTCCAGCCAGTTGATGGCTTCGATATCCAGGTGGTTGGTCGGCTCATCGAGCAGCAGCAAGTCGGGATCGCAAGCCAGCGCGCGAGCCAGCGCCACTTTGCGCAGCCAGCCACCGGAGAGGCTGTCGAGGGTCACATCGGGATCCAGCCCCAGCAGGGTCAACACCTGACTGATACGGGTCTCGAACTGCCAGCCGTTCTGATAATCGAGCTGCTCTTGCAACTCGCTCATCTTGCGAATGTTGGCGTCTGACGGATCGCTCGCCAGCTCCATGGAGATGTGGTGGTACTGCTTGAGCAGTTCCCCCACCCCTGCCAGCCCTTCGGCGGCATAGTCAAACACCGTCAGCTCGCTGGAAGCAGGCGGATCCTGCTCAAGGCGGGTCACTTTCAAATCTTGTTGCAACACCAGACGCCCGTCGTCCAGCGGCAATTCGCTGGCGATCACCTTCATCAGGGTGGACTTGCCCGCCCCGTTGCGGCCAACCAGACAGAGGCGCTCGCCCCGCTCGATGGTCAATTCGGCATTGTCGAGCAGCGGGAAATCACTGAACGACAGACATGCGCCGTGCAATGTTAAAAGAGCCATGTATGTTCCTTATTTCATATGAAAAAAACGGGCAGCAGACTGGGTCTGCCCCCGTTTTATCGTCAAATCACTCTCACCCCTGACAGGCGGCCCAGCTTTTGAGCTCGGCCAGCGTGAAGGGCCAACCGAGCTCGCGGCCAGCTTCGTCACGCAGCACCGGAATGCGCACCCGATAGGCGGCAAGCCACTGCTCATCATCCATGATGTCGCACTGGCGGGTGGCGGTGGCAAGACCTGCCTCCTTCACCAGCGCCCAGGCCTGCTCGCACAGGTGGCAACCGTCGGTATGAAACAGGGTCAGCATCACGCCTCACCTTGCTCCGGCGCATGGGTGATGATCCAGCAGTTGTGGATATGCTGGTTACGTTCGAAATCCTTCGGTCGCGTCTTTTGGGTGATGTTCTGGGCCTTGAGACCGGTGGCCTCGAGACCGGCCAGATCCATCTTGAAGTGACGCTTGTTGTTGGAGAAGACCAGAGTGCCGTCCGCCGCCAGCAGGCGCTTCAGGTGCTGCATCAGCAGCAGGTGATCGCGCTGTACGTCGAAGCTCTCGTCCATCCGCTTGGAGTTGGAGAAGGTGGGCGGATCGATGAAGATGAGGTCGTACTGCTCATCGGCTTCAGACAACCACTTCAGGCAATCTGCCTGGACAAACTTGTGCTGACGGCCCACCAGCGAGTTAAGACGCATGTTGTCCTGCGCCCAGTTCAGATAGGTGTGGGACATGTCCACCGTGGTGGTCTCGCTGGCACCGCCAAGACCTGCGTGCACGGTGGCACTGCCGGTATAGGCAAACAGGTTCAGGAAGCGCTTTCCCTTGGCCATCTGACCCAGCATGCGTCGAGTCTGACGATGGTCAAGGAACAGGCCGGTATCCAGATAGTCGTAGAGGTTGACCCACAGCCTGGCACCGTACTCCTGCACTTCCATCCGGTGCTGCTCTTCAGAGAGTTTCTGATACTGCTGTTTGCCTTCCTGACGCTCGCGCACCTTCAGGATCACCTTCTCGCCGTCCATCCCGGTCACCTTGATGGCGGCCTGAACCATGTCGAGCAGACGCTGACGGGTCTTCTGGGCGGGAATGTCTTTGGGCGCGGCATACTCCTGCACCACCAGATAGTCCTGATAGCGGTCGATGGCGGCGTTGTATTCCGGCAAGTCGGCATCATAGAGGCGATAGCAATCGATGCCCTCTTTGTTGGCCCACTTCTCGAGGGTTTTCAGATTCTTGCGCAGACGGTTGGCAAAGTCCTGCGCGACCTCTTTTTGGGAAGCCACGGAGTCCAGTGCGATCTGGTAGTTACGCAGCTGACACTCGAGGGCGCCGTTGAACAGGCGATATTGCTTGTCAGCGCGCAGGCGCAGACAGCTAAGCAGCTCGGGCGATGCGGAAAGAATGGAGACTTTCCAACCCTGGAAGCTGCGACGCAGGGCATCGCCGAGGGCCTGGTGCACTTCCAGCAGCGCCGGGAATTCGCCAAGACGCTCGCCATAAGGTGGGTTGGAGATCAGCATACCAACTTGGCGAGCCTCCCCTTGACCTTCTTCCCCTTCAACAGGGGCAGGCATCGGCAGCGGGTTTTCCAGCTTGGTGACGTCGGCCTGCTTGAAGGTGATGAGGTGGGCCACACCGGCCGCTTTGGCGTTGTCACGGGCTTTGAGCAGCACACGCTGGTCGGCATCACAACCAAACAGTTTTACTTCGCAACGCTGCATGCCACGTTTGGCGCGCACTTGCGCTTCCATCATCAGGCTTTGCCACAGTTCGCTATCGTGCTGCAGCCAGCGATCGAAACCGAAGCGCTCGCGGCGCAGCGCCGGTGCCATGTCGGCGGCGATAAAGGCAGCTTCAATCAGCAAGGTACCGGAACCGCACATAGGGTCCATCATGGGCTCACCGGCCCAGCCACTACGGGCAATCATGGCGCAGGCCAGGTTCTCTTTGAGGGGTGCTTCACCGGTGCCTTGACGATAGAAACGCTGGTGCAACGCCGGGCCTGACAAGTCCAGCGTGATATTGGCCTTGCCCTTGCCCAGGTGCGCCATGATACGGATATCAGGCGACTTTTTGTCCACGTCCGGACGCACGTGACCGCGCTTGGTGAAGCGGTCGACGATGGCATCCTTGATCTTCAGCGCGCCATATTGGGTATTGCGAATGGCAGGGTTGGTACCGGTAAAGTCGACCGCGATGGTAGAGGTACCGGAGAAGTGCTCTTCCCAGGGAATGGTGTGGGCGCCCAGATAGAGATCCAGATCGTCGTTCATCTGGAATTCGGAGAGCACCAGCACGATGCGGGAAGCAAAACGGCTCCACAGGCAGGCCTTGTAGCCAATCGCCAGTTCGCCTTTGAAGTGGACGCCAGCCACGGTCTCACGGACCTGCTCTGCGCCAAGATTGGTCAGCTCATCGGCCAACAGGTTTTCCAGCCCCTTGGGGCAGGTTGCAAAAAATTCTTTCATCACGCTCACGGGGAACCCATAAAAATAGTGCCGCATTATACCTCATCAGGCGGGCTGGAGCATGCAAAAGTCGGCGCAAACAGCAGGATGGAAACAGATTGATAGGTGGCGAAAAGGTAAAAGGCCCCATGACTATCCGATGGCGAGATCATGGGGCCAGACATCATTTAGCGGATCACTTCATACGAGCCTTGAAACGGGGATTGCTTTTGCAAATCACGAACAATTTGCCGCGGCGGCGCACCAATTGACAATCGGGATGGCGCGCCCTTGCGGATTTGAGTGAACAGACGACCTGCATTCAGGACTCCTTCTTGCTTGAAAATGCGCCAAAGCGCTTGTTGAAACGGGCCACACTCCCCTCGCTCGATACCTGCTTCTGCTTGCCGGTATAGAACGAGTGCGACTGGCTGGAAACATCGAGCGATACATAGGGATACTCCTTCCCGTCTTGCCACGTATAGCGGCGATCGCTCTTGATGGTTGAACCGACCAGGAAAAAGGCATCTGCCGCCGTGTCATGGAACAGCACCAAACGATAATCCGGGTGAATATGAGGCTTCATGGTAACTCCATTTTGTTATGTTATAACAAAATGTAAGTGAGAATAGCTCTCGTTTCAAGCATAAAATGTCGTATGAAGCAAATCGCTTCAGTGAGTGATGTGTTGATACTGAGGTGGAGGCACTACGCAAGCAGAACGAAACAAGAATGAGACGCCATGCTTGCAGCACGGAAAGCCAAGATACTGCGTGGGTCAGAACACAAAGTGCAAGTGAGTGTAATAAGCCTCAAGATAGGCTGGATCACAACCATGAAGAACAATGAGAATGGGCAAGATGTTCGCGGATCAATGAAGTATCAGAAACGAGGCGCTATTGAGATGACCACAGTAAAAACAGGCAACGGTGTAATCACAGAGATAAAACAATTGATGAAAATATATCAACTGACCTGACGATATTGCTCGGTCACGGTAATACGCGGTTTCATCCGGTTATTCATCACCTTGATCACCCCGAAACGTGGCAGAGTTTTACTGGTGGTCAATACCAGATCGGCTGTGAGGTTCAAACAGACGCTGGCCTGCTCCCCTGCCTCAATGACCATAAATTCGCCGTTGCCATGAGGTGTACTCATCAGGACCAGATCACCGTTTTGCGGGATCACTTGCGGATGCTGTTCACTAAAAAACCAGCTTTGCGGCATCAGGGGTTTATAAAAGCGACTGACCGCGATGGCATTAAGCACCAACTGAACCTGATGGGGAATACTCCACTCAAGTTCAGCTGCTTTATCCATCAACTGATAATAGAGGGCGGCATCATCGACACAAAAAGGTTGGGTCGTAAACGAGCTGGGCACCAATTGTCGCCCTTTATACTCGGTAGCAAATAACATGTTATCAGACAGGTCCAACATCAGACGGTCACTCTGGGCATCATAGTGCCATTGCCAGCTATCGGTCGGTTGGATAAACATGTTGGAGCCCTTACTTGATAATTACCAGTTGACTTTATTCCATATGCAGGAAATCAGCAACGTCAAATAAAGGGCTCCGCCATCTATTTCTTAAATATTGGTCACAATCTCTTTGACCAGCCCCGGCCCTTTATAAATAAAGCCGCTATAAATTTGTACCAGACTGGCACCGGCGGCCAATTTTTCACGGGCGGCCATGGCACTATCAATACCACCCACCCCGATAATTGGCAGAGCACCATTGAGCGCCTTGGCCAGATGGCGGATCACCTCGGTACTCTTGTGTTGCAGCGGACGACCGCTCAAGCCACCCGCTTCACCGGCATGAGGCATGTCATAAATCATCTCGCGCTCGAGGGTGGTATTGGTGGCGATAACCCCATCAATGCCATTACGCACCAGCGAAGCAGCCACCTGATCTATTTCCTCAAGGCTTAAGTCAGGGGCAATTTTAACCGCCAGCGGCACATACTTTTTATATTGGGCGGCAAGCTCTTGCTGGCGCACCTTGAGAGCTGCCAGCAATTCATCCAGCGCCTCGCCATATTGCAGCGAACGCAAACCCGGGGTGTTGGGGGAAGAGATATTGACGGCAATATAACCGGCGTGATCATAAACCTTGTCCATGCAGATCAGATAATCATCCTTGCCCTGTTCGATGGGAGTATCTTTGTTCTTGCCGATATTAATGCCGATGACCCCCTGATATTTGGCCTCTTTTACCTTGGCCACCAGATGATCAACCCCCTTGTTGTTGAATCCCATCCGGTTGATGATCCCCTCTGCCGGAATAACCCGGAACAGGCGCGGCTTGTCATTGCCGCTCTGGGGTCTGGGGGTGACGGTACCGACTTCGATAAAACCAAATCCCATGGCGCCCAGCGCGTCAATGCACTCACCATCTTTATCCAGACCGGCCGCCAATCCCACCGGATTGGCAAAAGAAAGCCCCATGACAGTGACGGGGCGTTTCGGCAAATTCTGGCGGAAGAAACAATCGAGTGGCGTACCGAGAAGGCGGGGCAAATATTTCATGGAGAGATCGTGAGCCTGTTCCGGATTGAGTTTGAACAGGAAATGCCTGGCGATGGGGTACAACATCTTTGCTCCTTAAAGAAAGCCCCGGCAACTGGCCGGGGCTTTGGGTGTAATGTCGGTGTCATGCCTTAATCTGGCAATTAAAGTGCCCGACAATTCAACTGGAGCAGGTTCAACTCTCGCAAGGCCACCGAGAACTTGGCGAACTCGTGAGTGCTGGTGGTCTTGAAGTCGGCCAACATGTGGGTCCAACGGGACAAGAGTTGTTCATGCTCCGAAATCCAGTCGGCCAGTATGGTAGCGCATTCTCCCTGATCTTTGCACCCTTCCAGTACCACAGAAGTGAGACTGCGCTGCTGCCAGTCCAGATCTTCGCGGAAGGAGGCTCGCGCCATCGCCTGCCAGTGGTTGCCGACCGGCTGATGGTTGATCTGGTCGAGGAACCAGTGCAGATCCAACTTGGCTCCGAGGCGATAGTAGACATTGGCTGCGCGCAGGATATCGGTCTTGTGCTCCGCGGCAATTTGCGACAGATCCAGGCTGGAGAAGAGGCTGCTCATATGGGCGACCTGACGGGCAATGGCCTCAGGCACCTGTTTCTCCATCCACTTGGCAACAGCCTGACGATGCTCGGCCACTTCGCTCTCATCCATCACCTCGTAAAGGTGCTTCCCTAAGGTCTCGAACGCCGGACGGAAGAAGGCGATGTTCTCGCTGATGCTCCAGCTGCGATTGCGGGCGCGCAGGAACCAGCGGGTGGCACGACGCACGATGCGGCGGCTGTAGAACATCAGCTCGAGCTGAGTCTGGGCATCCACCAGGTTGTCGCACCCTTCGATATCGCGCCACAGCTGGTTCATGCCAAACACTTCGCGGGCCATGGCAAAGCAGCAAGCCACTTCGGCGACCGAGGCACCGGTCTCGTCCTTCATCCGGCTGGCGAAGTTGAGCCCCATGTCGTTAACCAGCATGTTGGCCACCCGGGTAGCGATGATCTCGCCGCGTAGCGGGTGATCGGCCAGCTGGGCACCAAACTGCTGCTGCACCTTGGCCGGGAAGCTGGTGACCAACATGTTGGCGAGGAAGGGCTCGTCGGTCACTTCCGGGCAGTTGAGCTGCTCTTTCAGCACCATCTTGCCGTAAGCCACCAGCACCGCCAGTTCGGGGCGGGTCAGCCCCTGCCCTGCTGCCATCCGCTCGGAAAGCTCCTCATCGGATGGCAGGAACTCCAGCGCACGGTCGAGCTTGCCTTCCCGCTCCAGCCCCTGAATAAAGCGCTGTTGCTCTTTCAGTTGTTCAGAGCCGCGGAAGCTGGTGACCGAGATGGACTGGGACTGGCGATAGGCGTTGGTGATCACGATCTGCGCCACATCGTCGGTCATCTCGTAGAGCATCTGGTTGCGTTGCTTGAGGGTCAGATCCCCTGCCGCCACCAACTGGTTCAGCAGGATCTTGATGTTCACCTCGTTATCGGAGCAATCCACCCCGCCGACGTTGTCGGTAAAATCGGTATTGATGCGACCGCCCTGACTGGCGTACTCCACCCGACCGAGCTGGGTAAAGCCGAGGTTGCCTCCCTCGCCCACGATACGGGCCCGCAGATCGCGACCATTGACTCGCAGTGCGTCGTTGCTGCGATCGCCCACTTCCCCATCGCTCTCGCGAGCGCTCTTCACATAGGTGCCGATGCCGCCGTTCCACAGCAGGTCGACATTGAGGCAAAGCAGTGCCTTGATCAGCTCGTTCGGCGCCATGCTGGCCTTGTCGGTGCCGAGCAGGGTCTGCATCTCGAGGCTCAGCTTGATGGACTTGGCCGAGCGCAAGAAGATGCCGCCCCCTTGTGATATCAGCTCGCGGTTGTAGTCATCCCAGCTGGAACCCGGCAGATCGAACAGGCGCTGGCGTTCGACAAAACTCTTGGCAGCATCCGGAGTGGGGTCGACGAAGATGTGCATGTGGTTGAACGCGCCCACCAGCCGGGTGTGCTCGGAGAGCAGCATGCCGTTGCCGAACACGTCCCCCGCCATGTCGCCGATCCCGACGCAGGTAAAATCGGTGGTCTGGCAGTTGACGCCAATTTCACGAAAATGCCGTTTGACCGACTCCCAGGCGCCGCGGGCGGTGATACCCATCTTCTTGTGGTCGTAACCGACCGAGCCGCCGGAGGCGAACGCATCGCCGAGCCAGTGGCCGTATTCGAGGCTTATTTCGTTGGCGATGTCGGAGAAGGTCGCCGTGCCCTTGTCGGCGGCGACCACCAGGTAGTAGTCATCCTCATCGTGGCGCACCACGGATTTGGGCGGGATCACCTCGCCGCCGATGATGTTGTCGGTCACATCGAGCAGGCCACGAATAAACAGGCGATAACAGGCCTTACCCTCCTCCTGGATGACGGCACGGGGCGCCCCCACCGGCATCTGTTTGCAGTAGAAACCGCCCTTGGCCCCCACCGGCACGATGACGGTGTTCTTCACCTGCTGGGCTTTCACCAGACCCAGCACTTCGGTGCGGAAGTCCTCTTTGCGATCGGACCAGCGCAGGCCGCCACGGGCAACCTTGCCCCAGCGCAGATGCACCCCTTCCACTCGTGGTGAATAGACGAAGATCTCGAACTTGGGCAGCGGCAGCGGCATATCGGTGATGCTGGACGGCGCCAGTTTGAAGGAGATGTAGGGCTTGATGTTGCCCGCCTTGTCCAGCTGGTAGTAGTTGGTGCGCAGGGTAGCGTCGATCATCTCCACATAGCGGCGAATGATGCGATCGTCATCCAGGTTGGCCACCTGATCCAGCTTGGCGGCAAGCTCCTCGTGCAGCTTGGCCTGTACCTTGGCGTCCTGCTTGCCGGCAGGATCCAGACGATGTTCGAACAGAGCAAACAGCAACTGGGCGATGTCGGGGTAGCGGGTCAGGGTCTCTTCGATATAGGACTGGCTGAAGGAGACGCCAGTCTGGCGCATGTATTTGGCATAGGCGCGCAGCACCGACACCTGACGGCCGGTGAGACCCGCCCCCAGCACCAGCCGGTTGAAGCCGTCATCTTCCAGCTGCTTGTTCCAGATGGCAGCAAAAGCCTGCTGGAAGCGCTGTTGGCTCTGGGCCAGATCAAAGGGCTGCTCGCCGTGCAGCAGCATGGAGAAGTCGAGGATCCAGAACAGATCGCCCCCTGGAGTGCGAACCTGATACGGTGTTTCGCCGATCACCCGCAGCCCCATGTTCTCCAGCATCGGCAGCACGTCTGAGAGGTGAATGGGCTCGGTGCGATGGAACAGCTTGAGCCGTACCCGACGGTCGTTCTCCTCCTCCTGCGCGCGGTAGAACAGCATGCCGAGTGGCTCGGCTTCGCTCAGGTTATCGAGCGCCATGATGTCGGCCACGGCAGAGCCAGGCAGCACATCTTCCTTGTAAGCGCGGGGGAAGGCGGTACTGAAACGGCGGCGCAGCTCATTACCACGGGCCTCGCCATAATGGGAAAGCAGCACGGAGTCGAGTCTGTCGTCCCAGCTACGGGCCGCTTCAATCAGGTTGTTCTGTACTTCGTTCACATCCACATCCACGTTGTTGTTGTTGACCCGCACTATGTAGTGGGTCCGCGCCAGCACGCCTTCGGTGAAGTAGACGTTGAACTCCACCTCTTCGTTGCTGCCAAAATACTTCTGCAAAATTTGCTGGGTCTTGATCCGCAGCGCCGTGTTGTAGCGCTCCTTGGTGACATAGACCATGCAGGAGAAGAAGCGACCATAGACATCGCGGCGCACGAACAGCCGCAGCATGTCCCGCTCCTGCATCTCCAGCACCCCAAGACCGGTGGCCAACAGCTCCTCTTCGCGGGCCTGGATCAGCTCATCGCGCGGGTAGGTTTCCAATACGTTCAGCAGCGCCTTGTAGGCGTGGGATCCCTTCTCGTGACCGGAGGCAGCCATGATGCGTTCGAGACGATGGCTGATGAGCGGGATCTGGGTCGCGCTGGTGTTGTAGATGGAAGAGGCATAGAGACCGATGAAGCGATCTTCCCCGATCACCTTGCCATGCTCGTCGAAGCGCTTGATGCCGATGTAATCCACATAAGCCGGACGGTGCACCCGGGACTTGCTGTTGGATTTGGTGAGGATCAGCAGGTCAGAACTCAGGGCGGCGTGACGGGCGCTGGCTGGCATGTTGCCAAGGCGCTGACCCACCTCCTTGATGGAGTTTTTCATCAACCCCAGGCTGGAGCTCGCCTGCGGCAGGATCTCGTGATCCCCCTCCACCGCCTTGACGTCGTAACGGCGATACCCCATCAGGGTGAAGTTGTGGGCAGCCACCCATTTAAGGAAAGCAACGCAGGAGGCCACCTCCTCCTTGCTGACCGGGTGCTTGCGCTTGGGCAGTTCGTCGATGATCTCATTGAGCTTGGCCAGCATGGGCTGCCAGTCGCCGACTGCCAGCGCCACTTCACCGGCCACGGAGTTGAGCTCGGTAGCCAGCGCGGCCATCTGCTCCTCGCTGGTGAGGTGATCGATCTCGATAAGGAATGCCGTTTCAACCGAGGTCTGCCCGTCGGTGTTGTCGAGTTCCAGAATGGCGTCAATCTTGCCATCCGCACTACGAATGAGGTGCAGCGGTTGGTGCAGCATCATGTGGGCGGTGATATTGAGTCGCTTGAGCGCCATCCGGATGGAGTCCACCAGGAAGGGGGAGTCCTGCAGGATCACCTCGACGATGGTATGGGGCGATTGCCAGCCGTGACGGGTCAGCTCGGGATTGTAGACCCGGATGTAGGGATCGGTACCGCTGCGCTGATTGAGGGCATTCCACAGGCTCAGGGCCGCGCCATAGAGATCGCTGTCATTGCGATCGTGCAGGTCGGAGCTCGCCATGTTGCCGTAAAACTTGGCAACGAAGCGCTCGACCAGAGAGGCACTGTTTTTGGGCAACTTCTGATGGATCAGGCTGAGAACGTTTTCGAGCAGAACTGAGGTAGGGGCGTCTTTCAATGCCATTTTTATATTCCTTATCGGACGACATTAACCACCGACGCAGAGGCAACCACCCTGGTTACCCGCTGGTGCAGAGTTGTTGCGAAGTGTAATGGCTTGGCTAAGGGAAGGCGAGGAAAGGTGCTAACGAGATGTTAAAAACAAGGTGCAGATCACGGCTTAAACTGTGAGAAATTTTGCAAATAACCAAAAATACAGAAATTCCCACTACCTTTGTGCCAATTTACCGGATAGATAGTGACGCAAAGCAGATAAACAGTCGGTAATCTGTTCGATTTTTGTTAATTTATGCGTTCTAGGCTGATAAAGCGGTAATCGTCCTGGGTTTTCAGCCGAAAATAGCCATGCACACCATTGATGGCGACAAAGGGGCGTATTTTTTCTATGCCAAGCTCCAGGGTCAATCCCTGTTCGCTGCGCACCACCAGCCGTCTGGCATGGCCCTGATACATCAGCATCACCTCGTCACTGCTCAATGAGAGCCGAAAAGTAAACTGCTTCACGCTTGCTCCTGATCACACGACAAATCACACGATAGGGGCAGGCGCATTAACGCCCCTGCCCCGTCGACACTTACTGCTGCAGCGCCTTGCTTACCTTCTCGAACAGATCCCGTGCCAGCCCCTCAAGGTTGGCAAGACGGGTCAGCTCGGCGCGGATCAGCGCCTTGCGCGCCTCATCCAATCGCTTGAACTGGATAAGCGGAGTGATAAGGCGGGAGGCCACCTGCGGATTGACCTCATTGAGCTCGATCAGCAGATCGGTCAGGAAGCGGTAACCGCTGCCATCCACCGCATGGAACTGCACCTGATTGCTCATGGCGAAGCTGCCGATCAGCGCTCGCAGCCGATTCGGATTGCGAATGCTGAAAGTGGGGTGACTCATCGCCTGTTTCACTTCACTCAGCACATCGGCAGCCGGTTTGCTGCCAATCAGCCGCAGCCAGTTGTCCAGCACCAGTCCATCCTTGGCCCACTTGCCCTCGAAATCGGCCAGCAGCGCGGCGCGGCATGGCAACAGATAGCCGTTGGCCACCTGCAGTGCCGCCAGGGTGTCGGTCATGTTGTCGGCAGTTGCATACTGCTCGCGCACCAGCGCATCGGCATGCTCCGCATCAAGCGCCGCCAGATAGCCGAGCACTACCCCTTTGAGGGCCCGTTTGGCCATGTCGGCGTGCACCACCTGATAACCATTCAGACGCAGGCTCTGATAGGTTGCCGCCAAGCGCGCACCAAAGGCCTCGGCAAGACGGGTATGGATCGCGTCGCGCACCTGATGGATGGCATCGATATCGGCCACCTCGAACAGCTCGGCCAGGGTCGCCTCACCGGGCAGCGCCAGGATCTCCGCCTTGAGGGCCAAGTCCAGATCGTTGTCGTCCAGAATGGCGACGAAGGCGGCCAACAGGGTTTGGGAGAGCTCAACCCCCTGCCCGTGCTGGACCCGTGCCACCCCGTCGATGACCGCTTTGTTGATCAGCATCTGGGCCGCATCCCAGCGGGCAAACTCGTTGCGGGCAAAGCGCATCAGGAAGGCGAGCGCTTCATCGCTGTAGTCATAGTGCAGCTTGACCGGCGCAGAGAAGTCCCGCAGCAGGGAGGGAACCGGTTTGACGGGCACTTGATCGAATTCGAAGGTCTGCTCCGCTTCCAGCACGTCGAGCACGTTGCCGATGGCCTTGCCCTGATACTGCAACGAGATGACGGCACCCTGCTCGTCATAAAGCTCGATATCGAGAGGGATATGCAGCGGCAGCTTTTGCGGTTGATCCTGAGTCGGCGGGGTATGCTGGCTCACATGAAGGCGATAGATACCGCTGGCGGCATCATACTCGTCGGTCACGGTCAGCTCGGGGGTGCCGGACTGACTGTACCAGCGGCGGAAACGGCCAAGATCGACACCGGACGCATCCTCCATCGCCTGCACGAAATCATCGCAAGTAGCGGCCGAGCCGTCGTGACGCTCGAAGTAGAGACGCATACCAGCCTGGAAGGCATCTTCCCCCAGCAGGGTGTGCATCATGCGGATCACTTCCGAGCCCTTCTCGTAGACGGTCAGGGTGTAGAAGTTGTTCATCTCGATCACCACATCCGGGCGGATCGGGTGCGCCATGGGGCCGGCATCTTCGGCAAACTGCGGGCCGCGGACGGTACGCACGTTGTTGATGCGGTTGACGCCACGGGAGCCCAGGTCGGAGGAGAACTCCTGATCCCGGAACACGGTCAGCCCCTCTTTCAGGCTGAGCTGGAACCAGTCTCGACAGGTAACGCGATTGCCGGTCCAGTTGTGGAAATATTCGTGACCGATCACCCGTTCGATACCGTGGTAGTCGCTGTCAGTGGCGGTGGCCGGATTGGCCAGCACGAACTTGGAATTGAAGATGTTAAGCCCCTTGTTCTCCATGGCGCCCATGTTGAAGAAGTCCACCGCGACGATCATGTAGATGTCGAGATCATACTCGAGACCGAAACGCTGTTCGTCCCAACGCATGGAGTTGATGAGGCTCTCCATGGCAAAACCGGCGCGATCGAGGTTGCCCTTGTCGACGAAGATCTCGAGGGCCACTTTGCGGCCACTTTGGGTGGTGTAGTGGCTGCGCTCCACATCGAAATCACCGGCAACCAGCGCAAACAGGTAGCTCGGTTTGGGGAAAGGATCCTGCCACTGCACGAAGTGACGGCCGCCATCCAGATCACCGCAGTCGACCTTGTTGCCATTGGAGAGCAGGAAGGGGAACTGGGCTTTGTCGGCGGTAATGCGGGTGCTGTAGCGCGCCAGAATATCGGGGCGATCCAGATAATAGGTAATGCGGCGAAAGCCCTCCGCTTCGCACTGGGTGCAGTAGGCATCGCCCGACTTGTAAAGCCCTTCCAGCGCGGTGTTGGCAGCCGGATCCAGTAGGGTGACGATGGTCAGCACACATTCGGCCGGCAGGTTAAACAGGGTCAGACTGCTCTCGCCTTGCTCGTAGTGGTCACAGGGAATGCCATCAATGGCAACGCTTTTGAGGGTCAGCTGTTCACCATCAAGGACGAGCGGCGCATTGTGCTCGCCGTTGCGGCGAATGCGAGTGATGGCGGTGACCTGGGTCAGCGGCTCCTGCAGTTGGAAATCGAGGTCGATGGTGTCGATCCAGTAGAGCGGCGCCTGATAATCCTGGCGATATTTGGCCGTCATGGCCTGGGAGTGATCGGTCATTATTGTCTGCTTCCACGCTTGTTAAAGGCGAGAAAGAGGCTGTCACAACCAACTGGTGGGGTCAAACAATTTGCATTACGTCAAATACGTCAGACAAAAAGAAAGGGCGACCGCAGTCGCCCTTGTGCATTGGAGGTCGCCTTGTCAGCTGGGTTTGCTGACCTTGGCCAGATCCGCAGTGATATTGGCCGCTTCGATGAGATACTCATCGGGTGCTTCAAAATCAGCGGGCAGTTCATCCAGACTCTTCACCGCCGGCTTCCCAAGACGTGCCAGACGCTCGTTGGTACGTTTGAGCGCTTTCTCATCCTGTTTCGCCTGCTCTGCAACACGCTCCGCCTCGTTGAGGGAGACCGACTTCTTGTCTTTCTCCTCCTTGTAGTCGGCGATGTCCTGCATCACATAGGCAAACTCGGGATCCTTGGCGATCCGGGCATCGTGCGCCGCCTGCAACTTGGGCAGTACGCTGGCGAAGTTGCCGAGTTTCTCGTAGTTGGCGGAGGCAATCTTGTCCCACGGCAACGCATTGAACTCACGGCTTTCGCCCGTCTCTTCCGGAGCAACCGGTGTCGGGAAGCTGATATCCGGCGCAACGCCCTTGTTCTGGGTGCTGCCACCGTCGATCCGGTAGAACTTGGCGATGGTGTACTGCACGTGACCGAGCGGCTGCTCGTAGAAGTCATAGACCTTGGCGAGACTGCGATGCTGCTGCACCGTCCCCTTGCCGAACGAGTTTTCACCCAGAATCAACGCGCGGCCATAATCCTGCATGGCGGCAGCGAAGATCTCGGAGGCCGAGGCACTGTAGCGGTCGATCATCACCGACATCGGGCCGCCGTAGTAGACGTTGCCATCGTCATCGCCATTGACCGTGATACGGCCCATGTGATCACGAATTTGCACCACGGGCCCGCTGGCAAAGAAGAGACCGCTCAGGGCGGAAGCTTCAGTCAGGGCGCCACCGCCGTTACCGCGCAGATCGATGATCAAGCCATCGATCTTCTTCTTGTTCAGGCTGGAGAGCTCCTTGATCACGTCGTCATGCAGATTGACGTAGAAACTCGGGATCTCGATGACGCCAATTTTCTTGCCTTCGGCGTTAATCACCTTGGACTTGGCAGCCCGGTCTTCAAGGCGCACCTTGTCGCGAGTCAGCTCGATCTGCTCGGTCTTGGCGGTTGCGCCCTTGCCGCGCTGGATCTCCAGCTTGACCTTGCTCCCTTTGGGCCCCTTGATGAGCTCGACCACGTCATCAAGACGCCAGCCGATCACATCGACAATCTTGCCATCTTCCTGCCCTACCCCGGTGATCTTGTCATCGGGTTTGAGGTGATTGGATTTGGCAGCCGGGCCACCGGGCACCAGAGAACGGATGACGGTAAAGTCATCTTCAGCCTGCAACACGGCACCAATCCCCTCCAGCGAGAGGTTCATCTCGGTGTTGAAACGATCGGCACTGCGCGGTGAGAGGTAACTGGTGTGCGGTTCGATGGCGCGAGCGAAGGAGTTCATGAAGAGCTGGAAGACATCCTCGCTCTCGGTCTGGGACATCCGCTTGATGGCGTTGTTGTAACGCTTGCCAAGCAGCTCCTTGATCTCGGGCCACTCCTTGCCACTGAGCTTGAGACTCAGGGCATCGAACTTGACCCGCTGACGCCACAGCTCGTTGAGCTCTGCTTCATCTTTGGGCCAAGCCGCCCCTTCCCGATCAAACACATAGTTGTCGGTCTGGGTAAAATCGAAAGGAGTATCAAGCAGTTTGAGGGCGTATTCGAACCGCTCATAACGCCGCTGCTGACTCAGGTTGAACATCTCGTAGGCGGGTGCCAGACGGCCTCTTTCGAGGTCGGTGTCAAAACCGTTACGGTACTTTTCAAAACGGCTGATATCAGAGGCCAAAAACAGGTTGCGGCTATAGTCCAGATTCTCCAGATATTTATCGAAAATCACGGAGGAAAAGGCATCGTCCAGCTTGAACTGTTTGTAGTGCGAGCGGGTAAACAGATTGGTAATTCGCTTGCTGGCCGTAGCATGTTGGCTCTCTTGAGCCAACACAGGCAAATCACTCTCCTTGAGCACCGGCTCGATGGCCTGTGCAAGCCCGGCAAGCGCCAGGCTACAGGCAACGAGGGAAAAACGAATTACGCCATGCTTCAACATTTGTCTCCTTAGAGAACCAAGTGCTCTGATTTGACCCGCACCATCATGCCGGTCTGCAGTTGGACCTGTACATCGTCCTTGGTTACTTCCTTGATGGTTGCCGGAACCGGGAATTTACCCATAACGACGCGCACATCCTGGCCCACTTTCAGCGTAGCGGCATCCACTTTAACCAGCGGAGCGTCAGCGACCGGTGCCTTGGCGGCAGCTTTCGGCTTGGCAGCTACATCAGCTTTCTCGGTTTTGCGCACAGCAGGACGACGGGGCTTCTTGGCCTTCTCATCCTTCTCTTTGGTATTGGTACGACGGCTGGCGAATACGCGCTCTTTGCTCTCTTTCAGAGCTTGCTTGGCGTGCTCGATGTGCTCTTCGGTCAGCAGCTCGCCCGGGTTGCCATCCAGATCAACGCGAGCCTGGCCAGCTTTGAGACCGTGCAGGTAGCGCCAGCTGGAGGTGTATTGACGCAGTGCGGAACGCAGCATGGTCTTGGAGACTCTGGCATCGTCAGCAAGACGCTCGGCCAAATCCTGGAAGATGCCAATCTTGAGCGGCTTGGCCTCTCCTTCAGCAACGAAGCAGGCCGGGAATTTCTCGACCAGGTAGGCAACGATCTCTTTACTGTTCTTCAGCTTCTCAGTGTTTTCCATGTATAACCTTGGCTTTCATATAAACGCACGGGCACGTCCCGAGCACAACAAAGGCCCCATTATAGAGAGCTTGGGGCCTTTTGCGAACCATCTAGCAATGACTTAGAGCATGCTTTCCAAAATTTGCACCGTTTCTTCGAGGCCAATCCGGTCTTGCTGGTCGAAACGGTTAAAAATCGGACTGTCGATATCGAGCACCCCGATGATCTCGCCACCACGGCGTACCGGGATCACGATTTCCGAGTTGCTCGCGCCATCGCAAGCGATGTGACCGTCGAACTGGTGGACATCGTCAATGAGCTGGGTTCTCCCCTCTGCCACTGCCGTACCACACACCCCGCGGCCGACCGGGATCCGTACGCAAGCCGGTTTGCCCTGAAATGGCCCCAATACCAGGGTCTCGCCCTGCAACAGATAAAAACCGACCCAGTTGATCTCCGCCAGCTCCTGATTAAGTAGTGCGGAGAGGTTGGCCAGATTGGCAATAAGATCGGTTTCCCCCTCCAGCAGCGCCTTGGCCTGCTGGTTGAGGGTGCGATAAAACGGTTGTTTTTCAATCATGATTAAATGAACTTCACTCCC
Source organism: Aeromonas sp. Y289-2 (assembly GCF_027705925.1). NCBI lineage: Bacteria > Pseudomonadati > Pseudomonadota > Gammaproteobacteria > Aeromonadales > Aeromonadaceae > Aeromonas > Aeromonas sp. Y289-2. The sequence goes on along the minus strand of NZ_JAPDCH010000004.1, from coordinate 178,972 downwards.
TGATGGTTTGGGGAAGGTAACGCCTGGCCGGGAAATTTCAAATATTTTTTCCACTCCCCGCTCCTTGCGCCGTTATTCCCCGGCAACGGAAAGCGCCAATTGCTGGCGTTGACCATTACTCCACTCGATATTTAACAACCAGATCATGACGGGTGATGTACAACTCCCCACCTGGGTTACCCCCTGCCACTGTCCGTCTATTTGTTCAAAGTTCACCGGAATGGTGCCCATAAACATATCTTTGCCTTCGAGTGTCGCTTTCACCGGTTTGATGGCCGGATCGCCGCCGGTAATAGCGATGGCAAAGTCATGTTCGGCGCGCAGCGGTAATTCCTTGATGGCGATCGTCAGTGGCTTGTCACCAATCAGCGCGCTGCAAGGGGTGTGGGAAAGATCACAAATCTGATCTTTTTTCTGGTCAGCAGAGACGCTGTTATCGGCCGAAAACCAGGTGCGATAGGCCATCAGCGCCAATAACAGCGCCAATACCAGTACGAGGTGCAAAACTTTACGTGCGGTAAGTCTCTCTTTCATCAAAAACAGCCCGATTAAGATGCAATTAAAATAGTTTTTTGTGATCTCGAACAAGGTAAAAAACTGCCATATCGAGACCGGACGGAGCCAAATATATCACTGTTTATACTGTTATTTTACCTGTCACTTCAGTATCATTCCCATGCAGTTTTCATTTAGCCATCTTTTGCTTTTCCTTTCGTTAACAGATGTTAACAACTGGTCGGCGGTGGCTGATGAAGCCAGTCCGGTCCTCCGGATACAAAACCAAACAACAGCAGCATCGGAAGCGGAATATAACGATGAGCCATACAACTAACCATCCTGAGTACAACTACACCGTTGTTCGCCAGTTTACCGTCATGACGATTGTCTGGGGAATTGTCGGCATGTCGGTTGGCGTACTGATCGCAGCCCAGTTGATCTGGCCTGCCCTCAACTTCGAGACCCCGTGGCTGACTTACAGTCGTCTGCGGCCCCTCCATACCAACGCAGTGATCTTCGCCTTCGGCGTCAGTGCACTGATGGCCACCTCCTTCTACGTGGTTCAGCGCACCTGTCAAACCAGACTGTTTGGTGGCCCGCTGGCAACCTTCGTCTTCTGGGGCTGGCAAGCGATCATCCTCTCTGCCGCCATCTCTCTGCCGCTGGGTTACACCTCCGCCAAGGAGTATGCCGAGCTGGAGTGGCCGATTGATATCGCCATCACTGTGGTATGGGTCGCCTATGCCATCGTCTTCTTCGGCACCCTGATGAAGCGCACCACCTCCCACATCTATGTGGCGAACTGGTTCTTCGGCGCCTTCATTATCACCGTTGCGGTGCTGCACATCGTCAACAACATGGAAGTGCCGCTCTCCGGCATGAAGTCCTACTCCATGTACTCCGGCGCCATGGACGCCATGGTGCAGTGGTGGTATGGCCACAACGCGGTAGGCTTCCTGCTGACCGCCGGCTTCCTGGGGATGATGTACTACTTCGTGCCCAAGCAGGCCGGTCGTCCGGTTTACTCCTATCGCCTCTCCATCGTCCACTTCTGGGCGCTGATCTCCCTCTATATCTGGGCCGGTCCGCACCACCTGCACTACACCGCACTGCCTGACTGGGCCCAGTCACTGGGCATGGTGATGTCCCTGATCCTGTTCGTACCCTCCTGGGGCGGTATGATCAACGGCATCATGACTCTCTCCGGTGCCTGGCACAAACTGCGTTATGACCCCATCCTGCGCTTCCTGATCGTCTCCCTCTCTTTCTACGGCATGTCGACCTTCGAAGGCCCGATGATGGCGATCAAAACCGTCAACGCCCTCTCCCACTACACCGACTGGACCGTTGGTCACGTGCACTCCGGTGCGCTGGGCTGGGTTGCCATGGTCTCCATCGGTGCGGTCTATCACCTGATCCCGAACCTGTTCGGTCAGGGCCGGATGTACAGCGTCAAGCTGATCAACGTTCACTTCTGGCTGGCGACCGTGGGCACCGTGCTCTACATCGTTGCCATGTGGATTTCCGGCGTGATGCAGGGCCTGATGTGGCGTGCAGTCAACGAAGACGGCACCCTGACCTACAGCTTTGTTGAAGCGCTGCAGGCATCCTATCCCTTCTATTTCGTGCGCTTCCTGGGTGGCTGCTTCTTCGTCACCGGCATGTTGCTGATGGCTTACAACGCCTATCGCACCATCACTGCGCCCAAAGGTTCTCTGGAACCTGTCGCCCAGCCAGCATGATTGAAGAGGTCAACCCATGAGCAACAATAACCGTCACGAAATATTTGAAAAAAGCGTTCCCATGCTGGTGGTCGGCATCATCTTCGCCATCAGTCTGGGGGGCCTGGTTGAAATCACTCCGCTGTTCTTCCAAAAGCAAACCACCGAGCCGGTGGAAGGCCTCAAGCCCTACACCGCTCTGCAGATGGAAGGACGCGACATCTTCATTCGCGAAGGCTGCACCAACTGCCACAGCCAGATGATCCGTCCGTTCCGTGCCGAAACCGAGCGTTACGGCCACTACTCGGTCGCTGGCGAGAGCGTCTGGGAGCACCCCTTCCTGTGGGGCTCCAAGCGAACTGGTCCGGATCTGGCCCGTGTTGGTGGCCGCTACTCCGACGAGTGGCACAAGGTTCACCTGATCAACCCGCGCGATGTGGTACCGGAATCCAACATGCCCGCCTACCCCTGGCTTGATACCAATGTGCTGACCGGTGAGATGACCGCCAAGAAGCTGGCGCTGTTCCGCGATCACTTCGGTGTGCCCTATACCGACGCCGATATTCAGGGTGCTGGCGAAGCCGTGAAGGGCAAAACCGAGCTGGATGCGCTGGTGGCCTATCTGCAATCACTGGGTCATGCCCTGAAATAAGGAGGCGAAAATGGACTACGGCACATTTCGCGGTCTGTATACCCTGCTGTTGATGGCCATCATGATTGGCATCATCGTCTGGGCCTACAGCAAACGCCGCAAGACCTCTTTCGACGAGGCTGCCAATCTGGTTTTTGCCGATGATGAGCAACCCGGTGCTGATAAAAAGAACGCAGGAGCGAAACAATAATGAGCACTCTGTTTAGCATTTTTGTGACTGTCATCAGTCTGGGAACCATCCTCGGCTGCTTCTTGCTGCTGATGTGGTGCCGCAAGGACAAGATGGGTGTTGAAGAAGGCAAATCGATGGGTCACTCCTTCGATGGCATCGAGGAGATCAACAACCCGCTGCCGAAGTGGTGGACTTACATGTTCCTCTTCTTCATCGTCACCGGTCTGGTCTATCTGGTCGCCTTCCCGGGACTTGGCAACTTCAAAGGCCTGCTGGGCTGGCAAAGTTCCAATCAGGACGTGCGCTCACTGGCCGAGTCCAAGGCTGCAACCGAATCGGCCAAGGCCGAAGGTCGCGCAGTGGAGTATGACCGCGAGGTCGCCAAGGCTGACGAGATCTACGGTGCCAAGTTCCGTGAACTCACCTATGAAGCGGATGGCAAAACCTATCGTGCCATCACCGAGATCGCCAAGGATCCGGAAGCCCTGAAAGTGGGTCAGCGTCTGTTCCTGCAGAACTGCTCCCAGTGCCACGGCTCCGATGCCCGTGGTGGCCGCGGCTTCCCGAACCTGACCGACAGCGAATGGCAATGGGGCGGCCAGCCTGATCAAATCAAAACCACCATCATGGGCGGTCGTCAGGGGATCATGGCTGCCTGGGGTGAAATCCTCGGCAAAGATGGCGTTCAGGAAGTGGCCTCCTATGTGCTGAGCCTCTCCGGTCGCAAGGTTGACCTGGTGGAAGCGAAGAAAGGTGAAGCACGCTTTGCCATCTGCGCAGCCTGCCACGGGGCCGATGCCAAGGGCGGTATCGCCGTCGGTGCGCCAGATCTGACCAACAACACCTGGCTCTACGGTGGCTCCCGCGAAGTGGTGGTGCAAACCATCACCCACGGTCGTCACGGCGTGATGCCAGCCTGGAAAGACATTCTGGGTGAGGACAAGGTTCACCTGCTGGCCTCCTACGTTTACAGCCTGTCTCATCAACAGTCTGCCAAATAAGGTTCGCCCGTAACGTTGTAACATGTGATAAACACGTGATTACACAGCAAAAAGCCTCGACTCCTCGAGGCTTTTTGTTATCTTGTGTTGCGTAAAAACCATCTTCCACGTTAATCATTCGTTTCATGGCAGTAGCAATCATGACCCAACCTCTATCCAAACCGTGGTATCGCCAATTCTGGCCCTGGTTTATCATCGCCCTCCCCACTGCCGCCGTTGTTGGCAGCATCGCCACCGCCATCATCGCCAGCAAGGATGGGGTCAATCTGGTTGCCGAGGACTATTACAAACAAGGGAAAGAGATCAATCAGGACTTGAGCAAGTTTGACCGCTCCGAAGCGCTCAATATCCGCTTTGGGCTGGAGGTTGACGGCAACGAGCTGACCCTCAAACCCATCAGCGGTGACATTCCTGCCGGGCAAGCTCTCTATCTCTCATTGTTCCACCCGACCTTGGCCGGTCAGGACAGCGAACACATGATCACCGCCGATGCGAGCGGCACCTATCGCCTCCATTTCGACAAGCCGCTGGTCGGCAAGTGGCACATTCGGGTCGATGCATTTGACCACGAGTGGCGATTGCAAGAGACCGTCCAGCTGCCGACCCTGGCCCCTGTCGAACTCGACCCGAAAGGACGCTAAGCCATGACCGGCTGTTCTCACTGTGGCGAGCCGGTTCTCGCCAGCGCCCCTGCTGCTTGCATTCTGCATTCAGGGGGACATAACGCATGACCCCCTGTTTTCACTGTGGCGAGCCGGTACCCGCTAATAGTGGCTATTCCCTCGAGATAAAGGGGATTGTTCACCCCATGTGCTGCCCCGGTTGTCAGGCGGTGGCGGAAACCATCATGGAGTGCGGCCTTGCCAGTTACTACGATCACCGCACCGCCCCCGGTACCAAGGGGGATCTGGTGCCCGAGGAGCTGGCCGCCCTCACCCACTACGATCTGGCAGAAGTGCAACAGGAGTTTGTCACCGACAGCGGTACCCTTCGCGAAATCCAGCTGACAGTTGAAGGGCTCACCTGCGCCGCCTGTGCCTGGCTTATCGAACGCCACCTGATGACCCTTGGCGGCCTGCGCTACATCAACGTCAACACCACCACCCACCGGGCCCGCATCAAGTGGGATCCGGACCAGCTCTCCCTGAGTGACATCCTCAAGGGATTTGCCCAGATCGGCTATCGCGCCTATCCGTTCCAGACCCATCAACAGGAGGCGCTCTACGCCAAAGAGGTGCGCAGCTATATGTTCCGGCTGGCACTGGCGGGGCTGGGCTCGATGCAGGTGATGATGTGCGCCGTGGCCCTCTACATGGATCTCTTCACCAGCGTTGAAGATGAGTTCATGGTCTACTTCAAGTGGATAAGCCTGCTGCTCTCCACCCCCATCATGATCTACTCGGCCCAGCCCTTTTACGTGGGTGCCTGGCGCAGCCTGAGACAGGGTCACCTGTCGATGGATGTGTCGGTGTCGCTGGCGCTGATCGGGGCTTTTATCGCCTCCATGTGGGCCACCGTGTTCAATACCGGTGAGGTCTATTACGACTCCATCACCATGTTCGTATTCTTCCTGCTGCTGGGGCGCTTTCTCGAGTTGCGGGCCCGACGCAAGGCGTCGGAATCGAGCTCCAACCTGGCGCGACTGGTGCCCATCATGGCGACCCGCATCGATGATGAAGGGGAGCATGAGGTAGCGGCCAAGACCTTGCAGGTCGGCGATCGGGTGCGGGTGCTGGCCGGAGCAACCTTGCCAGCTGACGGCATCATTGTCGAAGGGCAAGCCAGCCTCAACGAATCCATGCTGACCGGTGAACAGCTGCCCCTGCTCAAACAGCGCGGTGATCAGGTCTATGCAGGTACCATCAACACGGATGCCCCGCTGCAGATCCGGGTCAGCCACCGTATTGAAGAGTCGCGGATCGCCCAGATCATGCGGCTGCAGGATCATGCTCTCGATGATAAACCGGCCATCGCCCAGATGGCGGATCAACTGTCGCGCCACTTTATTCTGGTGCTGCTGATCATTGCCGCCGCGGTCTGGACCTTCTGGCACTTCCATCAACCAGATCAGGCGTTCTGGGTCACTCTCGCCGTGCTGGTTGCCACCTGCCCCTGTGCCCTGTCGCTGGCCACCCCGACGGCGCTGACCTCGGCCACCGCCAATCTGACCCGCAACGGCATTCTGCTGCGCCGTGGTCATGTGCTGGACGTGCTGACCAAGGCCAACCGGATCGTGATGGACAAGACTGGCACACTGACCACAGGGGAGATCAGTCTGACCGGCACCACCACCTTGGCAGACGTGGAGGAGGCGCACTGCCTCGCCATCGCCCGGGCCATGGAGGCGCAATCCGAACACCCCATAGCTCGCGCCTTCCGGCTACCTGTCGACAGTATCAGTGTGCTGCCATCCACCCGCGAGATCACCCCGGTCATCGGTCACGGCATCACAGCTCTGGTGGATGGCGTACGCTACCGCATCGGCAGTGCCCGCTGGCTTGGGCTGGATCCGGCGCAAGAGCGCGGCCGCGGTCTGGCTATCTATCTGGCCGACGAGCAGCAGGTCTTGGCCCGCTTCAATCTGGAAGATACCCTGCGCCCCGATGCCAGGGCGCTAATCGCGGCATTCAAGGCAGCAGGTCTGCAAACTACCGTGCTGACTGGCGACAGCTCTCTGCAAGCAGACGAGATTGCCCGCGAGCTGGGTGTGGATGAGCTGGTCAAGGGGGTCTCACCCGATGGCAAGCTGGCCTACCTCAAGACCCGGGAAGCCCAAGGGGATATCAGCATCATGGTGGGCGATGGCATCAACGACGCGCCGGTACTGGCTGGCGCTCACGCCTCGTTTGCCATGGCTGGTGGCACCGATCTGGCGAAAAACAGCGCCGATGCCATCCTGCTGGCCGATGACCTGAGCCGACTGCTCGAGGCCAGAGTGCTGGCAATGCGTACCCGCAAGATCATCATCGAGAACTTCGCCTGGTCCATCGGTTACAACCTGCTGGTGCTGCCGCTGGCAGCCTGCGGCTGGCTGCCCCCCTATCTGGCAGCGGCGGGCATGTCGCTCAGTTCACTCATCGTGGTAACCAACTCCATGCGCCTCAACCGATGAGACCGGTGGCGGAAAATAGCTGAAAATGTGGCCTACCTCCGATGCAGGCCACATTTCTAATTGATAGCGGCTGGCCCCCTGCCCGAACAGGGTTACCATAGGGGACGCTTGCCAAGGATGAACGCCAAGGTACCTCTCATGAATATAATTTTTGTCCTGATCCCCATCGCCATCCTGTTTGTGATCATCGCCGGGGTCGTCTTCTTCTGGGCCATTCGCTCCGAACAGTTTGAAGATCTCGACCGGCAGGGTTCCAACATCCTGTTTGACGAAGAGCAACCTACCCACAAACCCGTAAAGCCTGCTGACCATGACCCACAACCTTGATCTGGCCGGCGCCCTGCTGGTCGGACTGGCAGGCTCCGCCCACTGCATCGGCATGTGTGGGGGTGTCTCTGCCGCGCTCTCCATGGCGATCCCCGCCAACAAGCAGCACTTTTGGGGGCGGCTCGCCTATCTGCTCAACTACAACCTCGGCCGGATCCTGAGCTATGTCATTGCAGGTGCACTGGTGGGCGGCCTGCTCGCCACCACCAGCGAGCTGGGCACAGGCAAACACGCTATTGCCGGTTTGCGTCTCGTGGCAGCGCTATTGATGATTGCGCTTGGCCTTTATCTGGCGGGCTGGTGGCAAGGGATCTTGCTGCTGGAGCGGCTCGGCGCAAGACTTTGGCCCCGTATCAAACCGCTGGCGGGCAAGTTTCTCCCCTTCACCTCACCTGTGCAGGCACTGCCCTTTGGCATGGTGTGGGGTTGGCTGCCCTGCGGGCTGGTCTACTCCATGCTGACCTGGAGCGCGGCGGCCGGTTCGGCCAGTGGCGGGGCGCTCATCATGCTCTTTTTTGGTCTCGGCACCCTGCCCACCCTGTTTGCGTTGGGAGGGCTTGCCGATCGCCTGAGATACTGGCTCACCCTGCGCAGTTTGCGCCTTGGCGGTGCCCTGCTGCTCATTTTGTTCGGGGTGCATACCTTCTGGATTGGCATTGCTTCCTTTTGAAACCCTATCCAAAACGGATGAGTTGATGGTAAACTTGTTTGATATAAATCAATTATTCGTATGAGCCTATGATCCCGGAAAAGAAACCTGGCAGACGTATCCAGAGCGGTGGCTGTGCAATTCATTGCCAGGATTGCAGCATCAGTCAGCTCTGTATTCCCTTCACTCTGAACGACAACGAGCTTGATCAGCTGGACAGCATCATCGAGCGCAAGAAGCCGATCCAGAAGGGTGAAGAGCTGTTCAAGGCTGGCGATGAGTTCAAATCGCTCTATGCCATCCGTTCCGGGACCATCAAGTCTTACACCATCACCGAGCAAGGGGATGAGCAGATCACTGCGTTCCACCTCGCTGGCGATCTGGTCGGTTTTGATGCCATCAACAAGCAGGCCCACCCCTCCTTCGCCCAGGCGCTGGAAACGGCCATGGTGTGCGAGATCCCCTTTGAAGTGCTGGATGATCTCTCCGGCAAGATGCCCAAACTGCGCCAGCAGATCATGCGTCTGATGAGCAGCGAAATCATGGGCGATCAGGAGATGATCCTGCTGCTCTCCAAGAAGAATGCTGAAGAGCGCCTCGCCGCCTTCCTGCACAATCTGTCGGTACGCTTCTCCGAGCGCGGTTTCTCCGCCAAGGAGTTCCGTCTATCCATGACCCGTGGTGACATTGGCAACTATCTGGGTTTGACCGTCGAGACCATCAGTCGTCTGCTCGGCCGTTTCCAGAAGTCCGGTCTCATCAGCGTTAAAGGCAAATACATTACCGTGCTGGATCAGGTCGCCCTTGGCATGATGGCCGGAGCCACTCGCCCGCCCTGCGGCTGATTTTTCCGCTTACCCTCCCGCTTTTCTTCTTCTTTCCCTGCCGGATCCTTTCCTCTGGAATGTGATCCGGTACGTTCCCCATACCCTCCTCCTGCGCTAAGCTGTAATGGCTAAGATTCTGCTGTCATTGGACTTTTCCAAGGAGGAGAAGATGGTCAAATATCAGAATATTCTGGTGGTTATCAATCCAGAAGAGGAGCGTCAAATCGCCCTCGAACGGGCAGTCAAAGTCGCCGAGCTGGACGAAAACGCCCATCTGACCCTGCTGCTCACCATCTATGACTTCTCGTATGAAATGACTGCCATGCTCTCGGTGGACGAGCGGCAAGAGATGCGTGATGGCGTCATTTCACAGCGACGTGAGTGGCTGGACGAGATCCTGACCCCCTATCGGGCACAGGGGATCGAGTGCGAAGTGAAAGTAGTCTGGCACAATCGTCCCTTCGAATGCGTCATTCAGGAAGTGCTGGAGCAGCGCCACGATCTGGTGGTCAAAGCCACTCATCATCACAGCTTCCTGCAAACCTTCATCTTTACCCCCACCGACTGGCACCTGCTGCGCAAATGCCCCTGTCCGGTGCTGCTGGTCAAAGAGGGTCACTGGCAACGGGGCGGCAACATCATCGCCGCCATCAACTGCTCAAGCGACGATCCGGATCAGAAATTGCTCAACGAACGGATCACCCAGGAGGGAAGCGACATCGCCGAGCTGCTGGGCTCCAATCTCTATCTGGTCAATACCTACCCGGGCACCCCGGTCAACGTGGCCATCGAGCTGCCGGAGTTTGATCCCAACGCCTACAACGAGGCGATCCGCAAACACCACGAAAGCCTGCTGCTCAGCCATGCAGACAAATTCGGGATCGGTCATCTCTGGACCCGGGTAGCAGAGGGACTACCGGAAGAGGTGTTGCCGGATATGGCCGAAGAGCTCAAGGCGACCCTGATGATCATGGGCTGCGTCGGCCGTACCGGGCTTTCTGCTGCTTTGCTCGGCAATACCGCCGAACATGTGATTGACCGCCTCTCCTGCGACATCCTGATCCTCAAACCGGCGGACTACAGCTGCCCGGTCGACAGCCGTCGCAATCAATCATAAGGTGCCTGGCACCTTGCCCTCCCCCGGGACATGGCTATAATAACGCGCTTATTTGTGTCCCGGGTTTTACGAGCATGCTAGAAGAGCTAAACGCCAAAGAAAAATACAGTTTTAACAAACTGCAGAAGCGCCTGCGGCGCAACGTGGGTCAGGCCATTGCCGACTTCAACATGATTGAAGAGGGCGACAAGGTCATGGTCTGCCTCTCCGGCGGCAAGGACAGCTTCGGTATGCTCGACATACTGATGAGCCTCAAAGCCAGCGCCCCCATCCATTTCGATCTGGTTGCCGTCAACCTGGATCAAAAGCAGCCCGGTTTCCCCGAACATGTGCTGCCCGAGTACCTGGATTCCCTCGGCATCGAGTACAAGATTGTCGAAGAGGATACCTACTCCATCGTCAAGGAGAAGGTACCGGAAGGCAAAACCACCTGCTCCCTCTGCTCACGGCTGCGCCGCGGTATTCTCTATCGCACCGCCCAGGAGCTGGGTTGCACCAAGATTGCCCTTGGCCACCACCGCGATGACATCCTTGAGACCCTGTTCCTCAACATGTTCTACGGTGGCAAGCTCAAGTCCATGCCGCCCAAGCTGGTGAGCGACGATGGCAAGAACGTGGTGATCCGCCCGCTGGCCTACTGCAAAGAGAAGGATCTGATCCGCTACGCCGACGTCAAAGCCTTCCCCATCATTCCGTGCAACCTGTGCGGCTCGCAGGAGAACCTGCAGCGTCAGGCCATCAAGCAGATGATGCAGGATTGGGATCGCCGCTTCCCCGGTCGTATCGAGACCATGTTCACCGCCATTCAGGACGTGATCCCGAGCCACCTGCTCGACCACAAGCTGTTTGACTTCAAGAGTATCAACCGTGACTCCGGCATCATAGATGGCGGCGACAAGGCGTTTGATCCGCCCGAGATGCCAAAGGCGCCGCTGCTGGATATCGACGAGATGGACATGCTGGATGTGATTGAAGTGCGCTAAGCCGCGCTCACATGACACACGCCACGCAATAAAAAAGGAGCGATGATCGCTCCTTTTTTGCTTTCTGGATTGGCCTGTCACTGCGGTGACAGCGCGACCGATCTCACCCTTTATGCAGCCAGGGGGTCAGGCGCAACACGTCACCCTGCAGGCGCAGTTGCCCGGTGGCGAACGCGGCCAATTGCTCATTGCTCAGCAGCAGGTGGCCTTCCTGCCAGGGCAGCGCCTCCTGACGGGCGCCATCAATCAGATAAGCAGTGCCGCTCTGCTCCACCAGAGTAATGCGCACCCCTTCCATCTTCGGCAGGAAGTGCTTGCCGACCATGCCCGCCATCTTGTCGAGCAGCGACTGCATCTGCTGCTGACGGGCCGCCAGCTCGGCCAAGGGCAGCTCGGGCCCGTTCGGTGCGTCGGCCATAACCTGTACCGTCATATCGCAAGTGGCGTGCTCTTCTTTAAGGCCAACGGTCACGATCCCCTTGTCGAGGTTGAGATCCTCATCAAAAGGCAGGCGCAGTTCGCTATCGACCGTTACATCGCCCGCCACTTCCTTGCTGTCGGTTGCAACCCGGGCAAAGGTGAGGCCACAGCGCTGACCATTTTGCGGATCGGTCAGATAAAACCCCAGTCTGGCGTGACCAAACTCCCCTTTGGCAAAGGTCTTCATCTGGCTGTAGAAGGTGCTGTATTGCAGATCCAGCACCGGCTCAGCCAGCGCCAGCCCTGGCAGCAAGAGCGTGCCCAGCAGACTATGGCGCACAGCCTTGGTCACTCCATATCGACGGGTCATTCAACGTCCTTTTGCATCATGCATTGAAATGGTTGGGGCCTTCTGTCACCTCGTTAACCTCTACCCCCACCCCGCAGAGATCCCGATAGAGGATCCCCTTGCAGTTGAAATAGAGCGGTGCCACCCAGATAAGCCCCAACCCCATGGGGATCAGAGCCAGGAAGAAGAGCGCAGTCATCACGCCGTGGAACAGCACAATGCTGGGCCAGCCGCGGGCAAAGAGCTTGAGAGAGACCAGAATGGCCTGGGGCGGCGTCAGGCCGCGCTCCAGCACCAGAGGTACGGTAAAGAGCAGCCCCATGCCGATCAGGGCCGAGGGGATGAAAGAGAGTACGGCGGGCAATCCCAGCAGATCGAACAGCGGGCCAAACAGGCTGGTGAGCAGACTGCCAAGCAGGCTCAACATGCCGAGGCGTACAAAGTGGCGGAAGAAGTCGAACACCTGGTTGGCGCGGGCGCGCACCCCGACCGACTGCTGCAACCCCAGCATATCGAGGGAGCTGGTCATGGGGGCCATCACCACCGTCATCAGCAGACTCAGCACCATGGCCACATTCATCTGGCTGTCATCCCCCAGATAGGGCAACAGCAGCACATTGCTGAGCAGGATCCAGATCGCCGTCACCCCGACAATCGCCAGCAGCAGGCCAAATCCGGTACGGCGGGTCTGTTGCCATCCCTCCTGGATGACCCCTTTCAGATCAAGGCGGTAGCCCTGGTTCAGAGACTGCTCAAGGGAGCCGCCAATACGCATTTTATTACTCAATTGACTATCCAATATCGAAAACGACCAAATCAGGTGGCACATTATAGCGATTTGGTCTGCTATTCGTAGCCGTTTTTCCTGCGCAGTTGCGGCTAATTCGGGCCAAAAAGCCTTTAATTTCATGTGTCGGCTGCATAGAATGCGGCCCTCTTTCAACACGATGGCCACTGGCTGGGGTGAGACTGGCGGATGATGAACAATCCACAGGTAATTGTCGCGCTGAACAAGATCAGCAAAAAATACGATGGCAAGGTGATCCTGAGTGACCTTGACCTTGAAATCTATGACGGTGAATTTCTTACCCTGCTGGGCCCTTCCGGCTGTGGCAAGACCACCCTGCTGCGCCTGCTGGCCGGGCTCGAATCGGTCGATGGTGGCACCATCCATCTGGCCGGTGACGAGATCACCCATATCCCCGCCGAACACAGGCACATCAACACCGTGTTCCAGAGCTATGCGCTCTTCCCCCATATGACGGTGTTTGAAAACGTCGCCTTTGGCCTCGAGATGCAGAAAGTACCGGCCAGCGAGATCCGCCAGCGGGTCGAGGAGACTCTCGCCATGGTGCAGCTCACCGAGCTGGCCAACCGCCGCCCGGATCAGCTCTCTGGCGGTCAGCAGCAACGGGTCGCCATCGCCCGCGCCGTGGTCAACAAGCCCCGCCTGCTGCTGCTCGACGAATCCCTATCGGCGCTCGACTACAAGCTGCGCAAGCAGATGCAGAGCGAGCTCAAGGCGCTGCAACGTCGCCTTGGCATCACCTTTGTCTTCGTTACCCATGATCAGGAAGAGGCGCTCACCATGTCTGATCGCATCCTGGTGATGGAGGGCGGCAAGATCATCCAGCGCGGCACCCCGCGCGATATCTACGAATCGCCAGCCAACCTGTTCGTGGCCCGCTTTATCGGCGAGATCAATGTGATGGATGGCAAGCTGATCAGCCAGCGTGAGCCCGGTATCTGGCAGGCCGAGGTAGAGGGGCGAGAATGCCTGCTCCATACCACACTACCGTTTCAGCCAGACGACAAGGTACTGGTGCTGCTGCGCCCGGAAGATCTGCGCATTCTCGATCAGGATGACGATCAGAGCGGCGCGCTGCGGGGCAACATCCGCGAGCGCAACTATAAGGGGGCGACGCTGGATTCGGTGATCGAGCTCGAAAGTGGCAAACAGCTGCTTATTTCCGAGTTCTTCGACGAGGATGACCCCGATTTTGACTATCGCCTTGGTCAGGAGGTGGCGATCCACTGGGTTGACAGCTGGGAGGTGGTGTTGCCCTATGAGCCTCACTAATCTGCGGGTACCGCACAGCTTTGCCCACAACGGCTTTCGCAACGGGGCCATCGCGCTGATCCTCGGCTGGCTGACGCTGTTTGTCTTCCTGCCCAACCTGATGATCATCGGCGTCAGCTTCCTGACCCGTGACGAGTCCGAGCTTATCGCGCCGCTCTTTACCCTGAGCAACTATGGCCGCCTGCTGGACCCCCTCTATTTCGAGGTGCTGCTCCACTCCCTCTGGCTGGCGCTGCTCGCCACCGCCATCTGCCTGCTGGTGGGCTACCCCTTTGCCTGGCTGCTGGCTCATCTGCCAGCGCGTGTCCGCCCGCTGCTGCTGTTTCTGGTGGTGGTGCCGTTCTGGACCAACTCCCTGATCCGCACCTATGCGCTTAAAGTGCTGCTCGGCACCCGGGGACTGATCAATGGCTGGCTGCTGGATCTGGGGCTTATCGAGCGACCGCTGCAGATGATGTATACCGAGGTGGCCGTCATCATCGGGCTGGTCTATGTGCTGCTCCCCTTTATGGTGCTGCCGCTCTACTCCAGCATCGAGAAGCTGGATGGCCGTTTGCTGGAGGCGGCGCGAGATCTCGGCGCCAACGGCTGGCAGCGGCTGGTGCGGATCATCCTGCCCCTCACCCTGCCCGGCATCATCGCCGGTTGTCTGCTGGTGTTCCTGCCCGCCATGGGGATGTTCTATGTCTCCGATCTGCTGGGGGGCGCCAAACACCTGCTGATCGGCAACCTGATCAAGACCCAGTTCCTCAACAGCCGTGACTGGCCCTTTGGCGCCGCCATCAGCGTGATGCTGACGGTGCTGATGGCGCTGTTGGTCTACTGCTACTGGCGGGCGGGCAAACTGCTCAGCAAGAAGGGGGAGCTGGCATGATGCGCTCACTGAAAGCTCTGTTCCTGCTGCTGGTGTTTGGCTATCTCTATGTACCCATCGGGGTGTTGATCGCCAACTCCTTCAACCTGTCGAAATATGGCATCGACTGGCGCGGCTTTACCCTGGGCTGGTATGAGAAGCTGTTTGCCAGCGCCAGCCTGATGCAGGCAGCCCAGCACTCCCTGACCATCGCCGCCCTCACCGCCACCGCGGCCACCCTGATCGGCACCCTCACCGCCGTAGCGCTGTTTCGCTACCGCTTTCGCGGCAAACAGTACGTGAGCGGCATGCTGTTTGTGGTGATGATGTCCCCCGATATCGTCATGGCCATCTCCCTGCTGACCCTGTTTGTGGTGACCGGCATTGCGCTCGGCTTCTGGTCGCTACTGATCGCCCACATCACCTTCTGCCTGCCGTTCGTGGTGATCACCGTCTACTCGCGGCTGTGCGGTTTTGATGTACGGATGCTCGAGGCAGCGCGGGATCTGGGGGCTGGCGAGTGGATCATCCTGCGCCGCATCATACTGCCGCTGGCCCTGCCGGCGGTGATGGCGGGCTGGCTGCTCTCCTTTACCCTGTCGCTGGATGACGTGGTGGTGAGCTCCTTTGTTACCGGCCCGGCCTACGAGATCCTGCCGCTCAAGATCTACTCCATGGTCAAGGTGGGGGTCTCCCCCGAGGTCAACGCCCTGGCCACCCTGATGCTGGTCGCCTCCCTCGGGATGGTGCTGCTGGCGCAACTGTTACTGCGCAAACGGCAGGGTTAACCCTGCCCGTTTCGTCCCCGCCATCTTTGGCGAACTCTGTCACGGTGGGCCGCAAGGCCCCATAACCCCAAGGAGTTGTTGATGACAATCCAACACAAGGCCGGCGCCCTGCTGGCAGCCGCCCTCACCCTCACCACCCCGCTGCTGAGCCAAAGCGCTCACGCGGCCGACGACAAGGTGGTCTACTTCTACAACTGGTCGGAATATGTGCCGGATGGCCTGCTGGAGCAGTTCCAGCAAGAGACCGGCATCAAGGTGATCTACTCCACCTACGAATCCAACGAGACCCTCTACGCCAAGCTGAAAACCCATGGCGACGGCTATGACGTGGTGGTGCCCAGCACCTATTTCATCTCGAAAATGGCCAAAGAGGGAATGCTGCAGCCGCTGGATCGCGCCCAGCTGCCCAACTTCAAGCACCTCGACCCTACCCTGCTCAACCACGAGTACGACCCGGACAACCGCTACTCCATCCCCTATATCTGGGGCGCAACCGGGATCGGCACCAACACCGACATCATCGAGCAGCCGGTCACCAGCTGGAAGCAGCTCTGGGCACCGGAGTGGAAAGAGAGCCTGCTGCTGATGGACGATGCCCGCGAGGTGTTCCATATCGCGCTGGTGCAGCTGGGTTACAGCCCCAACACCCAGGACAAGGCGCAAATTGCCGAAGCGTTCGAATACCTGAAAAAGCTGATGCCCAACGTCAAGGCGTTCAACTCCGACAACCCGGCCGACCCCTTTATCGCCGGTGAGGTCAATATCGGCATGCTGTGGAACGGCTCGGCTTATGGCGCCCAGCGCGAATACCCCTCCATCCAGATGACCTACCCCGAAGAAGGGGCGGTACTCTGGATGGACAACCTCGCCATCCCGGCCAAGGCCAAGCATGTGAAGGAAGCCCACGCCCTGATCAACTTCCTGATGCGCCCCGATGTGGCCGCCAAGGTGGCCGAGGCAATTGGCTACCCCACCCCGGTCAAGGATGCCATTCCCCTGCTCACCCCGGCGTTTCGCAACAACACCATGGTCTTCCCGAGCGACGAAATCAAACGCAAGGGCGAATTCCAGTCCGATGTGGGGGACGCCTCCCACCTCTACGAGCAGTACTTCCTGCAGCTGAAAGCCATGGTGGCCAAGGCGGGTTAAGTCGGCGGTTAATCGGCCCTGACGGGCTTAATGGATAAAGGGGGCAATATTTGCCCCCTTCTCATTTTAACCACCAGCGCAATTTTTAAGCACAACAGTCATTGACACAGAGAGGCTCAGGCGCGCATAGATTAAAAGCAAAATATATAGATAGTCACCTTTAAGCCAGACAGACCACAACTCTTGTCCGCTCTCCACAACAGCCAGCTTCAAAGCAAACTTGCAGGGGAATATGAGAGTGGTAGTGGTGTCTTTTTCTATTCAGAATGGGTTCAGCATTGCTCCATTGTGGAGATATAGGCACAATAGATACGTTTATGGGGAATGACTGGCAGTCTTATCGAAACCGCGAAGGTCCGATTACGCTTCGCTAATCGAACCGATGTCCCAGCCATTCATCTAATCTCTATTATGAGAAAATAAATTGGAGCGACTACGAACTAAAATATGGATAGCTCAAAAATAACGCCTGAAAGAATTACAAAACCAATACAGCTACTCGGGGCATGGCTTGTTGGCCTACTTTCTGTTGATAGTGCTTTTCTAGTTGCTGCCACTAGAATGGATGCTAGTAGTTGGCAAGCTGGCGCTTTAGTTATCGCTGCAATTATTAACGTGCCAGTTTTTATAGGTGCGTTATTTCTTCTTCAGACCAAATTTCGACCAGAGCTTCAAGAAGACTCTTATTACTCCACATATCTAAGTAGTCGCACAAATGAACCAATAAGAGTCTCCAGAAAAGATGCACATGTGATAGATCTTGAGAAGAAAATTGATTCTATTGAAAAACTTTTGTCTTCAAACAAGACTGAACCCCCGTCTGGTTTAGCTTTATCTGACCTTTCATGTGGAGTAAATATTCATCTTTCAGACAGAGTACAGATTCTTAAAAAGCTAAATTCAATTGGCATATTAGGATTTACTGAATTTGGTGATGATGCTGCCCCTCCACCTTTCAGAAAAGTTGCTGTTTCAGAAACGTTATCTCATTCGGAGTTAAAGGAAGTTCTAAGGTTGGCGCAAGAACTTGGCTTTACTCATTATGGGTACATTCAACCTTTTGAAGAAATATCCGAGGATATATTGTTTGGTGCATATGGAACAGATGACCTCAGGCTGATCACTCCAGCTTAAGATACATGTCAAAGGCGGCAATCGTACCTCGTGCGCTTCACGTGGGAGTTAAGATATAAGTAACTCCTCCCGCCTATATAAGCAGTACTTAAAGAAATGGTGATCAAAGCCGATTAAATTCGGCGCTTTTTCATTACCCCTCAGGGGTGTAGATTGGTGGGGGGGCAAACGTTGCCCCTCTCTTTTTTCATGACTGCCCGTAGTGCTCCGCGAAGCAAGGTTTCGCAAGTATCGCGGGTGGCCTGAGCCAATCAGGAGTATTCATGTCCGATCTGACCCTCTATTTCGCTCCCGGCACCTGTGCCATGGCCGTGCAGATTGCCCTGCTGGAAGCGAATGCCCTGTTTCAACCCCGTCTCGTCAACCTCGCCGCAGGGGAGCAGCGTGACCCTGCGTATCTTGCCATCAACCCCAAAGGGCGGGTGCCTGCCCTGATCACCGAGCAGGGCACCCTGACCGAGACCCCGGCCCTGCTGCTCTATGTGGCGCAGCGCTTCCCCGCAGCCAAGCTGGCGCCGCTTGACAACCCGTTCCTGCTGGCCCGCATGCAGGAGGTCAACAGCTTCCTCGCCTCCACCGTGCATGTCTCCCACGCCCACGGTCGCCGTGGTAGCCGCTGGGCCGATGACGAGCAGGCCATTGCCGCCATGCAGCAGAAAGTCGCCAGCAATATGCGCGATGGCTTTGCCCAGATTGAGCAGCACTATCTGGCCGGTCCCTGGGTACTGGGCGAGCAGTTCAGCGTGGCGGACATCTATCTGTTCGTGGTCGCGGGCTGGCTGAAAAGCGATGGGGTCGAGATCAGTGAATTCCCCAAGGTTGCCGATCATTATCAGCGCATGCTGAGCCGTCCGGCGGTCGCCAAGGCACTAGCCAACTAACCATAAAATCAATAGTTCGATAAATAACAAGGGTGTCAGGGCTCTGCTGACACCCTTCCGGCCTCCTCCCCTGCACTTCTTCTCCCGCCTTTGAGATCGTTTTCACATTTCCGTGGTTTTGCCGTGGCCCTTCCCCGGTAAAAAGCCTATCTTTGCGCCATGACGCAACCGGTTGCGTAACCGGTTGCCTAGCGGTTCACAGATTGACGGGCCAAGGCCTGATGAGGTGCTGTATGAAACGAGGCGTACTGCTCAATGCTCCCCTGAGTGCTCTGGTGGCACAGATGGGCCACACCGACGAGATCACCGTCTGCGATGCAGGCTTGCCCATTCCGGCAGGTCCGGAGCGGATCGATCTGGCGCTGATGGCGGGGACACCCAGTCTTGAAACCGTACTGACCGCCCTGCTCACCGATCTGGTGGTGGAGAAGGTGATCATGGCGAGCGAGATCAAGCAGATCAGCCCCGCCGCCCATCAGGCGCTGGTCGATCAGCTTGAAGCCCACGCAGCCGCCCAGGGCAAGCCTATCGCTATCGAATACTGCCTGCATGAGGAGTTCAAAACCCGCTCCCGTCAGAGCAAGGCCATCGTGCGCAGCGGCGAGGTGACTCCCTACGCCAACCTGATCCTCTGCGCCGGTGTGGCGTTCTGACACTCTTCAAAGAAGGCCTCTTCAAGGAAGCTGCAAATGAGCACAACCTCCCCCCTATCACCCATTCTGGAGCTGACCGGGATCGTCAAGACCTTCCCCGGTGTGCGCGCCCTCGACGAAGCGGGTCTGCGGGTCTATCCGGGCCAGGTGATGGCCCTGCTCGGTGAAAATGGCGCCGGCAAATCCACCCTGATGAAGGTGCTGACCGGCATCTATCAGGCCGATGCGGGCAGCGTCAGCTACCGCGGCCAGCCGGTCCACTTCAAGGGCCCCCGCGACTCTCAGGATCAGGGGATCAGCATCATCCATCAGGAGCTGAACCTGCTGCCGGAGTTGTCGATTGCCGCCAACATCTTCCTCGGTCGCGAACCGCGCACCCGTTTTGGCAGCATCAACCACAAACAGCTTCGCGAGCGGGCAAGCGGCCTGCTGGCGCGACTTGGCGTCAAGCATGGCCCAGATACCCGGCTCGGGGATCTCTCCATCGGCGAACAGCAGATGGTGGAGATTGCCAAGGCGCTGTCGTTCGATGCCAGCGTCATCATCATGGACGAGCCGACCGATGCGTTGACCGATACCGAAACCGAGCAGCTGTTCAAGGTTATCCGCGAGCTGCGCGAACAAGGCTGCGGCATCGTCTATATCTCCCACCGCCTCAAGGAGATCTTCGAGATCTGCGATCGGGTCACCGTGCTGCGGGACGGCAAGTGGATCGGCGAGAAGGCGGTGAGCGATCTGGATGAAGACAAGATCATCGAGATGATGGTGGGTCGCCGGCTGGAAGAGCAGTACCCGCGCCTTGAACGCGAGCTCGGCCCCGTCAGCCTGCAGGTGAAGGATCTGGCCGGTCCCGGCGTGCGCGGGGTGAGCTTCTCCCTGCGTCAGGGGGAAATTCTGGGCTTCAGCGGCCTGATGGGCTCCGGCCGTACCGAGCTGATGAAGCTGATCTATGGCGCCAGCCCCATCAGCGCCGGTGAAGTGGCAGTGGACGGTCATGCGCTGGTGCCCAAAAGCCCGGCCGATGGGCTGGCCGCAGGCATCGCCTATATCTCTGAAGATCGCAAGGGCGATGGGCTGGTGCTGGAGCTGTCGGTGCGCGAAAACATGAGTCTGTGCGCCCTCGACGAGTTCATCAGCAACGGCAAGATTGACGGCAAGGCCGAGCGGCAGGCGGTGAGCGACTATGTGCGCCTGTTCAACATCAAGACCCCGAGTCAGGATCAGCTGATAAAGCTGCTCTCCGGCGGCAACCAGCAGAAGGTGGCCATCGCCAAGGGGCTGCTGACCCGGCCCAAGGTACTGATCCTCGACGAGCCGACCCGCGGCGTCGACGTGGGGGCGAAAAAGGAAATTTATCAGCTGATCAACCAGTTCAAGAAGGAGGGGATGAGCATCATTCTGGTCTCCTCCGAGATGCCGGAAGTGCTCGGCATGAGTGATCGCATCATGGTGATGCACGAAGGGCGCATCAGCGCAGAGTTCAACACCCGCGATGCCAATCAGGAGAAGCTGATGGCGGCGGCAGTCGGTAAACAGTGGCAAGCAGAGCAAGAGGCATCCCAATGACAACCCAAACCCTTTCCCGCCGTGGCGTCATGAGCAAGGCGTGGTGGATCGAGAACAAATCCCTGGTCGCGCTGCTGGTCCTGATTGGTGTGGTCTCCTTTCTGAGCCCCAACTTCTTCACCGCCGACAACCTGCTCAACATCCTGCGCCAGACCTCGGTCAACGCCATCATGGCGGTCGGTATGACGCTGGTTATCCTTACCGCCGGTATCGATCTGTCGGTCGGCTCTGTGCTGGCCCTGTGCGGCGCGCTGGCCGCCACCATGGTCGCCATGGAGCTGCCGATCTGGCTGGTGGTGCCCCTCACTCTGGGTGCCGGCGCCCTGCTGGGCGGCGTCAGCGGTCTCATCATTGCCAAGGGCAAGGTTCAGGCATTTATCGCCACCCTGGTCACCATGACCGCCCTGCGCGGCATCACCATGGTCTATACCGAGGGTCGCCCCATCTCCACCGGTTTCAGTGACGGCGCCGATCACTTCGCCTGGCTTGGTACCGGTTACCTGTTCGGTCTGCCGGTGCCCATCTGGCTGATGGCTATCGTCTTCCTGCTCGCCTGGTTCATGCTCAACCACACCCGTCTCGGTCGCTACATCTACGCCCTGGGCGGCAACGAATCGGCCACCCGTCTCTCCGGTATCAATGTAGATCGGGTGAAGCTGGCGGTGTATGGTCTGTGCGGCGCGCTCTCGGCGCTGGCGGGTCTTATCGTCACCTCCCGCCTCTCCTCTGCCCAGCCTACCGCCGGCATGGGTTACGAGCTGGACGCCATCGCCGCCGTGGTGCTGGGTGGTACCAGCCTGATGGGGGGCAAGGGCCGCATCATGGGCACCCTGATTGGTGCGCTGATCATCGGCTTCCTGAACAACGCCCTCAACCTGCTCGATGTCAGCTCCTATTACCAGATGATCGCCAAGGCCAGCGTGATCTTGCTTGCCGTGATGGTCGACAACAAAAGTACCCGATAACAACGTAAAACACGCCACACACAAGGAATGAAATGATGAAAAAGCTCAATACCCTGCTCGCTGCCGCCATCATGTCCGTGCTGGGCACCGCCCAGGCTGCCGACCATACCCTGGCGATGGTGGTCTCCACCCTCAACAACCCCTTCTTCGTCACCATGAAGGAGGGAGCCGAAGCCAAGGCCAAGGAGCTTGGCTACGAGCTGGTGGTGCTGGACTCCCAGAATGACCCGGCCAAAGAGCTCTCCAACATAGAAGATCTCACCGTGCGCAAGGTCAACGCCATCCTGATCAACCCGACCGACTCCGAAGCGGTGGGCAACGCCATCCGTCTGGCCAACCGCGCCAACATCCCGGTACTGACTCTGGACCGCGGCGCCGCGCAGGGTGAGGTCAAGGCTCACATTGCCTCCGACAACGTGGCGGGCGGCAAGCTGGCCGGTGACTTCATCACCGAAAAACTGGGTACCGGTGCCAAGGTGATCCAGCTGGAAGGGATTGCCGGCACCTCCGCCGCCCGTGACCGTGGCGAAGGTTTTGCCCTGGCCGTGGCGGCCAACAAGCTGCAGGTGCTGGCTTCCCAGCCTGCCGACTTTGACCGCACCAAGGGTCTGAACGTCATGGAAAACCTGCTGGCGGCCCACCCGACCGTTCAAGCCGTCTTTGCCCAGAACGACGAGATGGCGCTGGGTGCCATCCGCGCCGTGCAGGCTGCCGGTAAAGAGGTGATGATCGTCGGCTTCGACGGCACTGACGATGGCAAAGCCGCCGTTGCCAAGGGTAAACTGGCCGCCACCGTGGCCCAGCAACCAGCCCTGATCGGTGCCATCGGCGTCGAGACTGCCGACAAGGTGCTGAAAGGTCAGCCGGTAGAGAAATCCATTCCGGTACCGCTGCAAGTGGTCAGCAAGTAAGTGCTCGAGGGGAGGTTCGCCTCCCCTTTTCCCTCTCGTTCAGGTGCCTCCCGGCTTGAACTCACTCAGTCAGCGTGTTCAAGCCAAGATGCATCAGGAGTAATCAACATGAATCGTCTCGTCGTTCTGGGCAGTGTCAATGCAGACCATGTGCTGCGCGTTCCCCACTTTCCTCGCCCGGGTGAAACCCTGACCGGTCACAGCTATCAGGTGGTGCCCGGTGGCAAGGGGGCCAATCAGGCAGTCGCAGCTGCCCGCCTTGGCGCCCCCGTCTCCTTTATCGCGCGCATCGGTGATGACGCCATCGGCCACCAGATGAAGAGCGGCTTTGCCAAAGATGGCATCGACGTCAGCGCCGTCGAGCTCGATCCCAAGCTCCCGACCGGTATCGCCATCATCTATGTGAGCGATGAGGGGGAGAACAGCATAGGTATCTCCGCCGAAGCCAACGGTGCCATCACCCCTGCTGTGGTGAAAAACCACGAAGCGATGATCGCCGACGCCCACACCCTGCTGTTGCAGCTGGAAGTGCCGCTCGAGAGTGTCCATGAAGCTGCACGGCTGGCCCGCGCCAACGGCACCCGGGTGGTGCTCAACCCCGCCCCCGCCCGTCCGCTCTCGAGCGAACTGCTGGCACTGGTGGATCTTATCACCCCCAACCAGACCGAGGCCGAGCTGTTGACCGGCGTGAAAGTCACCGACGAAGCGAGTGCCCGCGAGGCGGCCGCCCGTTTCCACCAGATGGGCATTGCGGACGTGATGATCACCCTGGGGTCGCAGGGGGTCTATTGCAGCAACGCACAGCAGCAACTCATCCCGGGCTTTCGGGTCAAGGCGGTGGATACCACTGCCGCGGGCGATACCTTCAACGGCGCCCTGTTGGCGGCGGAACTGGCCGGTGCCGATTTCCACAGCGCGGTGCGCTTTGCCCACGGTGCCGCAGCGCTCTCAGTCACCCGGTTCGGCGCCCAGAGCTCGATCCCGAGCAAGCAGGAGGTCGACACCTTCCTGCTTGAGCAGACTGCACTGGGGCACTGATGGCCAATATCAAGGAGGTGGCGGCGCTGGCGGGGGTCTCGACCACCACCGTCTCCCATGTCATCAACGAGACCCGTTTCGTGGCCGAGGAGACCCGCGCACGGGTCTTCGCTGCCATGCGCGATCTCAACTATGCCCCGAGTCTGGTGGCCCGCAGCCTCAAGGTGAAGGAGACCAACAGTATCGGCATGCTGGTCACTACCTCCAGCAACCCCTTCTTTGCCGAAGTGGTGCGCGGGGTGGAGCGTTACTGCTTCGAGCAGGGCTACAACCTGATGCTGGGCAACACCGAAGGGCAGGCAGAAACCGCCCTCTCCTACCTCAAGATGATGCTGCGCAAGCGGGTCGATGGCCTGCTGATCATGTGTAGCGAAGGCCAACAAGAGGTGTTCAACCAGCTCGACTGGCTCAAGAGCCTGCCGGTGGTGGTGATGGATTGGGGGCTGGTCAGCGAGGATGTGGATCTTATCGCCGACAACTCCTTCCACGGTGGTTATCTCGCGACCCGCCATCTGATTGAGCTAGGCCATACCGCCATCGGTTGTATCACAGGCCCCCACAGCCGCGCCCCCGCCAACCAGCGCCAAGCTGGCTTTGAGCAGGCGTTGCAGGAGGCAGGTCTCACGCTCAATCAAGAGTGGATCCAGGAGGGTGATTTTGACTGCGCCAGCGGCCATCAGGCGATGACCCGTCTGCTGGCATTGCCCGAGCGTCCCACCGCCCTCTTTGTCTGCAACGACATGATGGCAATGGGAGCAATCAGTGCCGCCCATCAGGCGGGGCTGGTGATCCCGCGGGATATCTCCATCGTTGGCTATGACAATGTGGCGCTGGCCGAATTTATGTCGCCACCGCTCACCACCGTCAACCAGCCCAAAGAGGAGCTGGGACGCCTCGCCGTCACCCGCCTGCTGGCCCGCATCAACGGCGAAGTGGTGGAGAACCACCTGATCACCGTCGACCCTGACCTGGTGATCAGGCAATCCTGCGCCCCTCGCCCCTGATTTTCAGGGGCAACAAAAGAACAAGGCGACCCCGAGGTCGCCTTGTTTCATTCTGTCTCTTGCCGGTGCAATACCGCTTTTTGCCCTCAGGCCAGCGACCTCGTTTCCCTGGTTGCCAGCACTTGCAGTGGCACCAACCCCAATCGTCGGGCCAGCGGTTGCAACAACTCGCCATCTTCATCACCCTGCGGCAGCCAGTAGCGGACAGGCCAGCCGGCTGCCAACTGCGCCGCGGTGGTGCTGCCAATCTCTCTGAGCGCCAGAGAGCAACCCTGCTGCCGCAATCCTGCTAGCAGGGCACCATCCGGCTGCAGCGTCGGTATCAGCAACACCAGCAGCGTACGGGAAGCCTCTGGCAGATAGGCCAGTAAATGGGTCAGCTGGGCCTGGTTGTCGAGCGGGACCAGCAGTGCCCGACCATCGGCATACTGCGCCTCATGCGTTTGCAGCACACGGGCCAACACGGGCCCCAGTACGCCGCACTCCTGCAGCCAGCGCATGTGGCAGGGCGCCCCCTGCTCACGCCACTCAAGTGCCAATTGCCACATGTCGTTGCCCTGTCCGTCCGTCAGCGCCTGCAATGCCACTCGCAGCGGTGCAGGCTCGCGCCCCGCCAGCCACTCTCGCAGCTGATGAAGCTGCTGCTGACTCAACTGCAACTGCTGCAGCATGGCTGGCTCAAACCAGCTGATCGCCCCCTCCTGGCTACGCTTGGCCTGGTTGAGGGCCAGGATGGCCTGATCCAGCAACCGGGCGGCATCCTGTTGCTGCGCCTTGGCGACCCCGAGTCGACAGGCCAGATCGAAGCTGCACTCCCGGGTCACGAACTCGAAATGGAGCAGATCCACCAGCTCATGAATGGCGGTTTCCAGCGCATCATTCGCCTTGGTCAGCACCACGGCAAATTCATCTCCGCCGAGCCGGTAAGCGTGGCTGCCATGGGCCTGCTGCAGCTTGTTGGCCACCATCTGCAACAGCCGATCACCGACCTGATAACCCAGCAGATCATTGACCTGCTTGAAGCGCTTGAGATCGAGCACCACCAGGGCGCTCACATCATCGGCATGCAGAGCGCGAGAGAGCTGCTCCTGCAGGGCACGGCGGTTGCCAAGCTGGGTCAGGGGATCGAGCAGGGCAAGCCGGCGGTTCGCCAAATTGGCGCGAATGAGGGCTGCGACCAGAGCGCCGCCAGTCAGCAGCAGGATCAGTTGCCAGATCTGCAGCCAGAACAGGCTGTTGCGGATCTGGCTGACCGAATGCTCCCGCTCCTGGCCAGAGAGGATCTGATCCCCTATCTGTTCGACGAGACGGGTCTGTCTGGCGATCGCCTCCTGCAAGCGGGCAAGCTCAGCCCCCTCGCGCAGCGCACCAGCCTCCATCTGGGGTTCGAGCTGCTTGATCTGCTCAAACAGGGTGGCCAGCACTTTGCCGAGCCCGTGCCGCTGGCGCATCTCGGCGGTCTCACTGCTGATGAGGAAGATATCGAGCCGGTTCCACAGCAGATCGTAATCAAGGCTCAGGGTCTCCATCGACAGTCTGCCAGCCCGATAGAGCTGCAGGTCGTAGAGGAAACGCTGGGATTCGAGCATTACCTGGCTGATGTTCCAGTGGACATTGCGGTAGAAGGTATCGACCAGTTGCTCCTGCCGATACTGCAGATAGAGGCTGCTGCCCGACGAGAGCAGAAACAGCAGCGACACCGCAACCAACAGCAGATTTTGGCGGGATAGCCCCATCAATCGACGATCTCGATGCGGGTCACCTGCCACACCATGCAGTTGTGAATGGCAGGCACGTCCAGCTTGGGATAGGTGGTGAACGGGATGAGCAGCCAGAGCGGCCCCTTGTTGCGCCGGGTCAGCGGTTTGCCGTCCTCCTGACGCACCAGGGTCAGCGGCACGCCGTCGAACAGGGCCAGATCCACCACCTGCTGATAGCCGTTGAGGGCCGAGACGGCGATCTTGCGAGCATCCAGGATCCCTTGCGCCGCCAGCACTGCTGACAGGGTCGGCCCGCGATAGTGGTGGGTGCCCTGGGTCCAGGGGGTAGTCGTGGTGAATTCGGTCTGTGGCAAGGCGGAGAGGGCCGCCTCATCGAGGGTCACCTGCTGGCCATCTGGCAGTACCAGGGTCATCAGGGGGATAGAGGCCGATGCGCTGGCACTGGCCAGCATCAGGAGAAAAAAAGCGATCCATTGCTTTACTGCGGTCATGGTAATTTGCGCCAACTGCGTCCCATTTTTTTAATGGTTGCCAGTGTGGCGATTTCACCGAACCATTGCAACTGTCCCGTCGCACACTAGCTCAGGGACCGCGCATCTCCATCCAGTTGTGCCCCTCGACTTGCCTCGGTTGATGAATGCCGCACGCCTCCAGCAACTCATCGACATAGGCGGGCACCAGCAGGGAGGCAGGGCCATAACGTTTTTCGTCAAACTGGCTACCTACCTCGCTCGGTTCGAGATTGAGCTCGATGGTGTGCGCCCCGTTCAATCCCGCCTCATGGACAAACCCGGCGGCCGGATAGACGGCGCCAGAGGTGCCGATGGAGATAAAGAGATCGCACTGGGCCAGCGCACTATAGATGCGATCCAGCCCGAGCGGCATTTCGCCAAACCAGACCACATGGGGACGCATCGGCTGAGGGAACTGGCAGCAGGAGCAGAGCTCGTCCTGATGAAGATCGCCGCGCCACTCGATCACCTGACCGGATTCGGGACAGCGGGCCTTGAGCAGCTCGCCGTGCATATGGATAAGGTTCTTGCTGCCAGCGCTCTCGTGCAGATTGTCGATGTTCTGGGTCACCAGGGTGACCGTGCCGGGCAAAAGCCGCTCGAGACGAGCCAACGCATAGTGGGCCGGATTGGGGTGAACCTGGGGCTGTTGCAGCTGTTTGCGGCGGGAGTTGTAAAAGCGCAGCACCAGTTCGGGATCCCGGGCATACCCCTCGGGGGTCGCCACATCCTCGACCTTGTGCTCTTCCCACAAACCGTCGCAGGCACGAAAAGTCTTGATGCCGGATTCGGCAGAGATCCCCGCGCCGGTCAGGATCACGATATGTTTATATGACTGCGCCATAAGCTGCTCCGTCTATCCCCGCACAATAAATGTGACCTTAGCACAGGGAAAAAAGTGTCACTATTCGCCCTTGGTCTTAAGCGGCACCGCTGGCGGCACGGGCAACCAGGCATCCAGTACCGACAGATCCAGCCTGACAAAGACCATCTCCCGTCCGGTCACCAGGGTCAGCGGCAAGCCAAGGCGCTTGAGCAGGGTCAGCATGGGCCGGTTCTGGGCCAGCACTTCCGCCGTCCACTCCCGGATCCCGTCCTCCCTGGCCAGCAGTGCCAGCGCCAGCAGAATCCGTCGCCCCGCCCCCTTGTGCTGAAAGTGATCCGCCACGATGCAGGAGAACTCCGCCCGATCGGGATGAAGGCGACGGCGGATTGATTGCGCCTGAGCCAGCGGCTCACCAGCCAGATCGGTCAGCAACAGCGAAATCTGTTGTTCGGGATGGTAATTGAGAAATTGGGCCACCTGTTCCGGTGGCGGCGTCCGTTTCGGACGCATAAAGCGCAGATAGATGCTCTCTTCACTCAATGCATCGTAAGCGGCCAGCATGCGGGCAGGCGCCACACCATGCAGCTCGCGCAGCAGGCAAGGCACCCCGGAGACCTCCATAGCCAGTGGCAGTGCGGCCCGGGAAACCGGATGAGGCCAGCCATCCAGCCCTTTGCCAAGGCGCTCCCGGTGCATGGGCCAGCAGAGGTAGCGCGGCATGGCTTACCAGCGCCCCGTCATACCGCGCTCTCGCCACACTTCGACGTCGAGCAGGTTGTAAGGATCATCCAGATAGACGGCGATCCCCAGCTCTCGAACCCGGGCCATAAAGCGTCCCAGCAGGGAGTCACCGGTCAAGGACTCCATCTCCGGCAAGATCCCCTGCCCCAGCAGCAAGGCTTGCAGCGGCAAACGCTCCAGCAGATCGAATGGCAGATGCTGGCTGTTATCGAGCAGCAGCGCCAGCTTGCTCCCCGCCAGACTGGCTTGCAGCACCAGTGCGAAGCGATCGGCATTGCCGAGCAGGTGGTCTCGACGGTGGATCAGCAGGGTCAGTTCGGCTGGGGTGCGCGACTGCTCCGTCAGCCAATCCTTGAGCGCTTCCCAGCGGCTGGGCAAACCCGTCACCGCCAGCCAGACCGGATGAGGGGTCGCGGGACTGGAGAGCAGCCCTAGCTGACCCTGCACCTCCCCCTGCCACCGGCGGATGGAGCGGCGCTGGCCGCTCAAGCGCTGCTGACGCAGCGGGCCCAGATAGAGTCGGCGCAGCAACCTGAGCAGCTCGTCGCAATCAAGCGGCTTGGCCAGCGCCGCCAGAATATTGAAACCGGCATCGTGCAGCAGGCGGCGGGCACCGTCGATCAGCGTCTGCTCATGGGCCGAAAGCAGCACGATGGGCAGCCCGGCCTCCTGCAACTGGGGCTGGTTCATCAGCAGACTGATGGCATCTTGCTCCACCAGACTGAGATCGCACACCAGCAGGCTGATGTCGCCCGCCGACAATGCCGCAAGACAGGCCGATTCATCCTGTACCCACTGACAGGAGAGCCCCAACCCGGCGATGGTCTGTTGCAATTGCATCCCCTGAAACGGGTGATCCTCGAGCAGCAGCACCTTGTTAGCGGCCAGCCAGTTGCACCAGTTACGGTAACTGGCGGCAAGCCCCCCCAGCCAATCCTCGCCGATAGCGTAGATCCCCTCATGCTGCTGCAACTGGGGGAAGTAGTCCGCCTGCTGATGAGCGGCGGGGTCGTAAAGGGCAATGGCACCTGCCGCAAACAACCCTTCCCACTGCCAGCAGGCATCCGGTCGGGTACGGTGTAGCGTGACATAGGAGGGTAATGTCATGGTGCTGGCCAACTCATGGGCGGTGCTGTCGAGGGCATAGAGCACAATGGGGCAAAATCCTGCCGCCTCATGCTCTTCCGAATCGAGCAACGCCAGTAATTCTTCATCAGTGATGATCATCTTGAGCCCTCTTTGAAAACTGCTGGCTGAACTCATCCAGTGCCCGGTTCAATCTGGCTTGCAGCATCGGATGGGGCGCCTGTTGCCACTCTTCAATGACCGCCACCAACGCAGTCGCCCCTACCATTCTGGCGGCCCCCTTCAACTTGTGTAAAGCTGCATTCACGCCAACTTCATCTTCTTCTGTGCTGCAGCGCTCAAGTTCGGCCAAATCATCACGGGTAGCCTTCAGATAAAGGGCGGCCAGTTCATCGGTCAGCAGCGAGGCAACCGGTGTCGGGGCGACAACATTGCTCCCCTCTTTGGCAATATGGCGCAGCAAGGTCGCCAGCTCCTTGAGGGCGACCGGCTTGTCCAGATGGCCATCGCAACCGCAGGATTGCAGCTCCCTTGCCGCCTGATCACTGAGATCTGCGGTGATCACATAGACCGGCAGACGGGCCCAACGGGCGGATTGGCGCAATTGCCTGCACAGCTCGGCCCCGTTCATCACCGGCATCTGCAGATCGGTCAGCACAAAATCCACCTCCTGTTGCGCCAGCATCTCCAGCGCCAGCTGCCCGTTGGCGGCAGTGATAACGCTGGCACCAAGTTGCCCCAGTTGCAGGCTGATCAGCTCGCGATTGACATCGTGATCTTCAACCAGCAGTACCCGCATGCCGAGCCCGGGCTGGGTGCCGGCCACCGGTTGATCCGGGGTCAACCGTGGCTGTAGCAGAGTGATGATGGTCCCGGGCACCCAGGACTCCCCTTGCCATGCCCAATAGTAGAGCCCCTTCTCGTCCACCTCCGCTTGCAGCGTATCAACGGCGTTGCTGACGGTGGCGATCCCCAAGCGGCTGAGCCAGGGCGACAGCGCTTGCGCCTCATCGTGGGGTAAAGAGAGTGCCAGTTGCCGCACATTGGGCTGCCAGTCCGGCTCCTGCTGCACCCGCTTCAGGGGCAACTCGCAATAGAAGCGGCTACCGCCACCGACGCGCCCCTCGACATCGATAAGACCACCCATCTGCTCGACCAGCTGCTTGCAGATCGCCAGACCAAGACCGGTGCCCGGCGCCCGCAGTTGCCCTTCAACGGCAAACTGCTCGAACGGCATAAAGAGCGTGGTGCGCATCTTGGCAGTGATCCCCGGTCCCTGATCATCCACACCAAAGCGCAAGGTCGATGCGACCACCTCGGCCCACAGCACCACTTCCCCACGCAGGCTGAACTTGATGGCATTGGAGAGCAGGTTGTGGAGCACTTGCCGTACCCGGTGAGGGTCGAGGGTTTGCAGGGCTGGCAGAGCCGGATCCAACTTAAGGCGCAGTTGCAATCCCTTGGCCCGCGCCTTGGTCCAGTGCACCGCCGCCACATGCTCGCACAGCTCGGCAAAATCGGTGGGCTGGGGCGAGAGGGAGAGTTTGCTGTTTTCGTTACGGCTAAAGTCGAGCACATCGTTGAGCAGGCCGAGCAGCTCATCCCCCGCCTGACGCACCCGCGCCAGCGCAGAGTCTTGCTCTCTCGACAAAGGAGTACTGGCCAGCCACTCCAGCAAGCCGAGCATGGCGTTCATCGGCGTGCGGATCTCATGGCTGATGGCGGCCAGAAAGCGCCCCTTGGCCAGCACTGCCTGTTGCGCCTGCTCATGGGAGTGCTGCAGTGCCTGATCCTGCTCGATCCTGGTAGTGGCATCCTGCATAACCGCATAGATCCGCCAACCCTGCGGCTGACTGCGGCCACGGCCATAGAGCTGCAACCAGCGCAGACCCTTGGTCGGATGGTAATAGCGCATGGTGAACGCGAAGGGTTTGCCAGCCTGCAACATGGCGAACATCTCACGGCTTACCCGACGACGATCCTCGCGCTCCAGC
This sequence comes from Aeromonas sp. Y289-2, assembly GCF_027705925.1. NCBI lineage: Bacteria > Pseudomonadati > Pseudomonadota > Gammaproteobacteria > Aeromonadales > Aeromonadaceae > Aeromonas > Aeromonas sp. Y289-2. Next base: position 147,242 of record NZ_JAPDCH010000004.1, on the reverse strand, counting down.
ATAATGAGCACCCGTTTAGGCTCACGACGGATCTGCTGACTCGCCAGCCCCAGCAGCTCGTAACAGCCCCGGCTGATAAACTCGATGCCCCCTACCCGTCCCCGCTCGAACATAAACTGCAGCACCACGCCGGGGACGGTATTGGTCAGGGCACGCAGGCGGCGCTCTGCCTGACGCAGAAAACGGGCCTGCTCACGTAGCACACTGATATCCGAGAGGGCGATAAGATCGGTGGCAGGTGCCTGCTTGTCCAGCCGCAGCGGATGCTGGGCATAGGCGAAGACCTGATCCCCCAGCACCAGCTCCCCTTCACTCTTCTGAGGCTGCACCGGCGGCAGCATCAACTGCTGCGAATAACGCAGGGCCAGACGTCGCCCCTGTTTATTGGATTTGATCACCTTGCCATGGCTGTTGCGCAGATAGACGGGCACCGGCAACGCCTGAAACATGGTTTCCCGCAGCTCGCTCTCGATGGCCAGCGCCTTCTCGGCGGCGTGGCGCTGGGCCACTTCCCGTGCCAGTTGCTGGCGGGAACGCCAGATCCCGCCGATGACAACGCCGCTGATCAGCAGTGCCATGGCGATGGAGCCAAACCAGGCGGCGTAGCTCACGCCGGGCTGCTGCACGACGAGCAAGCGGCGCCAGCGCTGGTTAAGTTCGTCGATCTGGGTGCTGGTCAGGGCCATCAGGTTGCGATCCATCACCCCGGCCAGTTCGGTCTGACTCTTGTTGATGGCAAAGCCAAGGCTGAAGCGATCTTCCAGCTCCTCGATATCGAGCCCTTCCAGCAAGTTGGTACGCTGGGGATATTGCAGCTGATAAAGCTCGCTCAACATAGCGTCAGCCTTGCCCTGTTTGATCACTGCAAGCCCCTGCTCGATGCTGTCGATGCGAACCCACTCCTGATCACCGAGCAGGGCGAGCAAGGAGGGATCGTAGAGGGACTCCGGCACCAGAATACGCTGCCGCTTGAGTTGGGTGATGCGATCGGCTGCCAACTTGCGCTTGCTGATCAAGGCAAACCGGTTGGTAGAGATCGTCCGACTGAAAATGAACTGATCCGTCAATGCCGGGGATTCCGGCAAGCCGGCCATCATATCCGCCTCACCACGGCGCAGCTTTTCTACGGCCTCCGCCTTACTGGCGGCAAGCACCAGCTTGTATTTCAGCCCGGTCTCCTGGGTGACCCAGCGCAGCACATCCGCGCTCCACCCTTTTGCCTCCCCCAGATCATTGACGCCGCTATAGGGCATCAACTCGGGATTGACCACCAGGCGAATGGTGCGCCCGCGGCCGGATAACCAGGCCTGCTCGGTATCGCTGAAGTGGGGCTGGTTGACATATAGCGACCCCTGATCGAGATAGCGAGCCAGATCGGTATAGATAGTACCGGCGGGCATATGACGGATCAGGGTGTCCACCAGATTGGCCAACTCCGGCTGATCGCGCATCATCAGGCGATAGCTGATGATCCGATCCTCACCAAACAGGCGGCGCAGGCGCAACCCATCGGCAGGAAACTCGCGCATCAGATAGCGCAGTTGCAGATAGTCCCCCAGATAGGCATCACCCTTGCCGCTCTGCAGCGCGTCGTAGACCTTCTCTCCGCTTTTTAGGGAAATAATGCGCGCCTGAGGATAGAGCTCGTGCAGCAGGCGGGCAGAGTCTGCCACCGAGTAGACCAGAAAGCGGGCCTGTTTGAGATTTTCACCCTTGTAGAGGATGGCGGCATCGGTCTCCATCATCGGACGGCTTAACCGCATACCCTCCACGGCCTTCTTGCGGGTTCCGACATAGGGAATGATGTCGCAGTCACCCTCTGCGAGCCCATTGCGCAATGTCTGCCAATCGGGCAGCTCTTTGAGCACAAGCGGAATCGGGAACAGCTCCTGCAACCGGGCGAGGCGATCCTTGAGCAGTCCACCCTCGGCCATCAGGTATGGTGGAGGAAGCGTCGCAGGATAACAGAGCGAAAGCTGACTCAGTGAATTTACATAAGCTTGGGTCGCCGGCGCCAACGGCAGCACTGTGGTCTGCAAAGGCTTGGCGTGCAATGGCACTGCCAGTACGGCACCCAGAAGAAAAACGGGGAATTTGGTCATCTGAAAACAAAAGCCAGGCATCTGCCTGGCTTTTTATCACTCGTTGGGTTCAACATTTTCTACCCTGGCCTTGAGCTTCTGGCCAGGCCGGAAGGTCACCACGCGGCGGGCGCTGATCGGAATATCCTCGCCCGTCTTGGGGTTGCGTCCGGGACGCTGATTCTTCTCACGAAGGTCAAAGTTACCGAAGCCTGAAATCTTGACTTGTTCACCACGCTCAAGCGCCTGTCGGATTTCCTCAAAGAAGGCTTCCACCATATCTTTGGCTTCACGCTTGCTCATCCCGAGCTGGGTGAACAGGTGCTCTGCAATGTCGGCTTTGGTAAGCGCCATAGATCAATCCCTCAAGGATGCATTCAACTCTTCACCAAGGGCCCGCACGACATTGTCTACGGTCTCGGCAATCTCTTTCTCCTCCAGGGTGCGCTGGGTGTCTTGCAATACAAGACTGATGGCCAGGCTCTTCTTGTCCTCTGCCATACCAGCACCCTGGTATACGTCAAACAAGTTTATTCCAACTACCTGATTTCCGCCAACTTTTTTAATTACCGCAAGCACATCACCTGCCAGAACCTGACGATCGACCACCACGGCGATGTCGCGACGGTTCGCCGGGAACTTGGAAACTTCGGCTGCCACAGGCACCTTGGCCGGGGTCAGCTTATCCAGCTCCAGCTCAAACATCACCGCACGGCTCTTGAGGCCCAGCTTCTTCTCGAGGCTCGGGTGGATCACGCCGATGTGGCCGATGATCTCGCCATTGCGCAGGATGGCTGCGCTCTGGCCCGGGTGCAGGGCGCTGTGCTCGGTACGCTCGAAGGTAAAGGTGGCCCCTTCGGCGGTCAAGTCCAGCACCGCTTCCAGCTCCCCTTTCAAATCAAAGAAGTCGGCTGCGCGGGTTTTGATGTCCCAGTGCTCGTCACTCTGGTTGCCAGTGATGATACCGGCCAGCATCGGCTCCTGACGGATGCCGTTTTCGGCGCTTTCATCCTTGATGAAACGCAGACCCTGCTCGAACAGACGCACACGCGGCTGCTGACGGTTCTGGTTGTAAACCACGGCCTGCACCAGACCCGGGAACAGAGACACACGCATGGCGGACATCTCGACCGAGATCGGGTTCGGCAGCACGATGGCATCGCTCTGCGGGAACAGGGTTTGCTGGGTCTTGGGATCGACGAAACTGTAGGTGATCGCTTCCTGGAAGCCGCGGTCAACCAGCAGGTCGCGCACACGCTTCAGGGTCACCTGCCCTTCTGCCTGCTCCACCATCGCCAAGGAGGCAGCGGGTTTCAGGTTCGGGATGTTGTTGTAGCCGTAGATGCGAGCCACTTCCTCGATGAGGTCTTCCTCGATGGCGATATCGAAACGCCAGGAGGGTGCCAGCGCAGTCCAACCGTCAGCATCCACAGTAACCTGCATGCCGAGGCGAGTCAGGATCTCGACCACCTGAGCGTCAGCCACGCTGATACCGATCACCTTGTCGAGCTTGCTGCGACGCAGCTTGATGGGTGCCGCTTTCGGCAGATGGGCATCGGATTTGACCTCGATGACCGGACCCGCTTCGCCGCCGCAGATATCCAGCAGCAGGCGAGTTGCACGGTCCATCACCTTGGCTTGCAGCTCCGGATCAACCCCGCGCTCGAAGCGATGGGAAGAGTCGGTGTGCAGACCGTAAGCACGGGCACGGCCGGTGATGGAGAGCGGCGCGAAGAAGGCGCACTCCAGCAGGATATCGGTAGTGGTCTCGGATACACCGGTGCGGTTGCCACCGAAGATACCGGCCATACAGGCAGGACCTTTGGCATCGGCAATCACCAGGGTGGTCTCTTTGAGCTTCACTTCGTTGCCGTCGAGCAGGGTCATCGGCTCGTCAGCGTGGGCGCGACGTACCACCAGCTCCCCTTCCAGGGTAGCCAGATCGAAGGCGTGCATCGGCTGACCGTATTCCAGCAGCAGGTAGTTGGTGATGTCGACGATGGCGTCGATGGAACGAATGCCGCCACGGCGCAGCTTCTCTTGCATCCAGAGCGGGCTCTGGGCCTGCAAGTTCAGCCCCTTGATAACGCGCCCCAGATACCGTGGGCAATCGGCGGTTGCTTCAACCCGGATCGGGAAAGTTGCATCAATGGTGGCAACAGCTGGTGCCCAGGTCGGCTCGACCACGTCCACGCTGTTGAGCACGCCAATTTCACGAGCCAGACCGGCGATACCGAGGCAATCGGCACGGTTCGGAGTCAGATCCACATCGATGGAGACGTCGTTCAGATTGAGGTAGTCGCGAATATCGGTACCGATGGGGGCATCGGCCGGCAGCTCGATGATGCCATCTGCTTCAACGTCGATACCCAGCTCACTGAACGAGCAGAGCATTCCGTGAGACGGCTGGCCACGCAGCTTGGCTTTCTTGATTGTGAAATCACCCGGCAGGGTCGCCCCTACTTTGGCCACACACACTTTGAGGCCCTGACGGCAGTTTGGCGCGCCGCAGACGATGTCCAGCAACTCGGCTTCACCCACGTTGACCTTGGTCACCCGCAGTTTGTCGGCATCCGGATGCTGGGCGCACTCGACCACTTCACCCACGACCACATTGTTGAACTGGCCAGCCACCGCTTCCACGGCGTCCACTTCCAGACCGGCCATGGTGATCTGCTCGGCCAGTGCATTGTCACTCAACTCGGTGCGGACCCACTCCATCACCCAGGATTTACTGAATTTCATGTTCTCTCGCCCTTACTTGAACTGCTTGAGGAAGCGCAGGTCGTTTTCGAAGAAGGCACGCAGGTCGTTGACCCCGTAACGCAGCATGGTCAGGCGCTCAACGCCCATGCCGAAGGCAAAGCCGGAGTATTTTTCCGGATCGATACCAACCGAACGCAGTACGTTCGGGTGCACCATGCCACAGCCCAGCACTTCAAGCCACTTGCCGTTCTTACCCATCACGTCTACTTCGGCGCTCGGCTCGGTGAACGGGAAGTAGGAAGGACGGAAGCGAATGGTCAGGTCTTCCTCGAAGTAGTTGCGCAGGAAGTCGTGCAGAATGCCCTTCAGCTCGGTAAAGCTGGCATGCTCGTCAACCAGCAGACCTTCAACCTGATGGAACATCGGGGTATGGGTAATGTCGTAGTCGTTACGATAGACGCGGCCCGGTGCAATGATGCGGATCGGCGGCTGCTGATGCTCCATGGTACGGATCTGCACACCGGAGGTGTGGGTACGCAGCATCAGATCAGGATTGAAGTAGAAGGTATCGTGATCGGTACGCGCCGGGTGATGAGCCGGAATGTTCAGCGCATCGAAGTTGTGGAAGCCATCTTCAATCTCGGGACCACGGGCAACCTTGAAGCCCATCTCGCCAAACAGGCGCTCGATGCGCTCGATGGTGCGGGTTACAGGATGCAGACCACCATTCTCAATGCGACGGCCCGGCAGGCTGACATCGATGGTCTCGGCGGCCAGCTTCTGGTTCAGCACGGCGACTTCGAGCGCTTCACGACGCTCGTTCAGCGCATCCTGAACCAGCTGTTTTGCCTGGTTGATCACGGCGCCCGCGGCGGGACGCTCTTCGGCAGACAAGGCACCCAGGCCCTTCATCTGCTCGGTAAAAAAGCCCTTTTTACCCAGATATTTGACCCGGATTTCGTCGAGGGTAGCGATATCGCTCACGCCCTCAATTTCGGCTCTGGCTTGGCCGACTACTTCTTCAAGCTGTTGCATGTCTTCCTCGTCACCACTCCCGGTACAGGAGCCTTTAGGCTAAATAAGGTCAAGAGGGGAATAATACAAAAAAAGCCCCTTCGCTGACCATAGTTAAGGTGGGCTTTTCTCCCTACAAATCATTTTGTTATATCAAGCGAGTCTCATCGACTCACCGCCACTCCTGAAATAATGGAACAAACATCTAGTTTGTTGGCATATAAAGCAGTTGTAGAATAGGTCATCTCGCACATATCGCTTTGTATGTAGAAAAATCTATAACTCGTGCAAAAAGCGAACAAAACGTGGATGAGAGAAAGGAAATAGTGATGCAAAACAGATGGTTATAGATACAAAAAAGGAGGCCTGAGCCTCCTTTTAGCGTTTATAACAGAACTGGATTAAACCAGAGCTGCTTTAGCTTTTTCAACCAGGGCGGTGAAAGCCATTTTGTCGTGAACGGCGATATCGGACAGGATCTTGCGATCGATCTCGATAGAAGCCTTCTTCAGACCGTTGATCAGACGGCTGTAGGACAGACCATTCTGACGGGCTGCAGCGTTGATACGCGCAATCCACAGCTGACGGAACTGACGCTTTTTCTGGCGACGGTCACGGTAGGCATACTGACCAGCTTTGGTTACCGCTTGTACCGCTACGCGGTAAACACGGGAACGGGCGCCGTAGTAACCTTTGGCGGCTTTCATTACTTTCTTGTGACGAGCTCGAGCAGTCACACCACGTTTAACTCTTGGCATTTTTCACATCCCCCCTTATGCGTACGGCAGACAAGCGACAACACGTTTGTGGTCGGCAGCAGAAACCATGAATTTCGGCCCCAGCTGACGCTTACGCTTGCTGCTCTTCTTGGTCAGGATGTGACGCAGGTGGTTGTGCTTGCACTTGAAGCGACCCGAGCCAGTCTTTTTGAAGCGCTTTGCAGCACCCCGGTTGGTTTTCATCTTCGGCATTTCATACTCCGCATTGTGAGTGACAACAAAATCGCAAGGCGAACAAACTCATGGGGCAAGCCCCATGAGTCAATTTCTTGTGGGCCTTAAGATTTCTTCTTAGGTGCGAGGACCATCACAGCTTGACGGCCTTCGACTTTCGGGAACGACTCGACTACGGCCAACTCTTCCAGATCGTTCTTGACGCGCTCCAGAACCTTGATACCAAGATCCTGGTGGGCCATTTCACGACCACGGAAGCGCAGGGTGACCTTAGCCTTGTCCCCGTCTTCCAGAAAGCGAACCAGGTTGCGTAGTTTTACCTGATAGTCGCCTTCGTCAGTGCCAGGACGGAATTTGATTTCCTTGACCTGGACGACTTTCTGCTTTTTCTTCTGTTCTTTGGTTGTTTTGCTCTTTTCGTAGAGGAATTTGCCGTAATCCATGATCCGGCAAACGGGCGGCTCAGCATTTGGACTGATCTCTACCAGATCAACTCCGGCCTCTGCGGCCAAGTTCAGAGCATCCTGAATGGAGGTAATGCCAATGGCTTCACCATCCAGACCAGTCAGACGAACTTCTTTCAGACGGATCTCTTCATTGATCCGGTGAGCGCGGGCTTGCGGTTGCTTGCCCAGTTTTTTTCCGCCTTTTATAGCTTATTCCTCCACTTTCTTTTGTCCGCGGGTCTGAACTTCCTGGGTCAACAGAGCGATGAACTCTTCAACAGGATAAGTGCCCAGGTCAGCCCCTTTACGAGTCCGTACTGCAATCTTACCGGCTTCAACTTCTTTATCGCCGCAGACCAGCATGAAAGGTACTCGCTTCAAAGTATGCTCGCGGATTTTAAAGCCAATCTTCTCATTTCTCAAGTCCGCTTTTGCGCGAAGGCCCGCATCATTCAATGCTTTGGCTACTTTCACCGCATAATCGGCCTGATTGTCCGTGATATTCATGACCACAGCCTGAGTCGGTGCCAACCAAGTCGGGAACAGACCGGCGTACTCTTCAGTCAGAATACCGATGAAGCGCTCTATAGAACCCAGGATGGCCCGGTGGATCATCACAGGTACATGGCGATCGTTGTTTTCGCCCACATAAGTGGCACCCAGACGACCAGGCAGGGCAAAGTCGAGCTGCACGGTACCACATTGCCACGCACGATCAAGGCAATCGTGCAGAGTAAATTCAATTTTGGGACCGTAGAACGCCCCTTCACCCGGCTGCAGATCGTACTTCAGACCGTTGAGCTCCAGCGCTTCGGCCAGTGCTTTCTCGGCGCGATCCCACATCTCGTCGGAGCCGATACGCTGCTCGGGACGAGTGGAGAGCTTGACCACGATGTTCTCGAAGCCAAAGGTACCGTAGACGTCATAGACCATACGAATACAGCCGGAGACCTCTTCCATGATCTGCTCTTCGGTACAGAAGATGTGCGCGTCATCCTGAGTAAAGCCGCGCACCCGCATCAGACCGTGCAGGGAACCGGACGGCTCGTTGCGGTGGCAAGAGCCAAACTCGGCCATACGCAGCGGCAGATCGCGGTAGGACTTCAGACCCTGATTGAAGATCTGGACGTGACCCGGGCAGTTCATCGGCTTGATGGCGTACTCGCGGTTTTCAGACTGGGTAGTGAACATGGCCTGGGCGTATTTCTCCCAGTGACCTGAACGCTCCCACAGAACGCGGTCCATCATGAACGGACCTTTCACTTCCTGATAGTCGTACTCTTTGAGCTTGCCGCGGATAAAGGTTTCCAGCTCACGGAAGATGGTCCAGCCATCGTTGTGCCAGAACACCATACCGGGTGCTTCTTCCTGCATGTGATACAGGTCGAGCTGCTTGCCGATCTTGCGGTGGTCGCGCTTGGCGGCCTCTTCCAGACGCTGCAGATAGGCCTTGAGCTGCTTCTTGTCAGCCCAGGCGGTACCGTAGATACGCTGCAGCATCTTATTGTTGGAGTCGCCACGCCAGTAGGCGCCGGACATCTTCAGCAACTTGAAGTGGTGGCAGTGACGCATGTTGGGCACGTGCGGGCCGCGACACATGTCGATGTACTCTTCGTGATGATAGAGACCTGGCTGGTCATCACGGGCAATGTTCTGATCCAGGATTTCGACTTTGTAAGACTCGCCGCGCGCCTCGAATACATCGCGCGCTTCTTGCCAGGAGACTTTCTTCTTGATGACGTCGTAATCCTTGGCTACCAGCGCCAGCATGCGCTCTTCCAGGGCAGCCAGATCTTCATCGGTCAGGGTACGGTCAAGATCAACGTCATAGTAGAAGCCGTTGTCGATGACAGGACCGATGGCCATCTTGGTCTGGGGCCAGAGTTGCTTGATAGCATGACCCAGCAAGTGGGCGCAGGAGTGGCGCAGGATGTCCAGACCTTCTTCGTCTTTGGCGGTGATGATGGCCAGCGCAGCATCGGCTTCGATCAGCTCGCACGCATCTACCAGTTCACCGTTTACCCGACCGGCAATGCACGCCTTGGCGAGACCGGGACCGATGTCCGCAGCCACATCCATGACGGAAACAGAGTGGGCAAATTGACGTTGGCTGCCGTCAGGCAGAGTAATGATTGGCATTATGTGTTTCCTTATACAGTGGTGACCCCTACCAAAGGTCACATGCGGGATGGAAAAGAGATTCAAAAAGGTGATGTTTTGGTTCTCCACAGCACTTTGCGAAGACGGCCTGACACGTAAACCACATGTCTAACGTGACAAACCAAGCCAAAACGGCCCCATGCTACCAGAAGTCGGGCGTGCTGTATCGGATTTGCAGATATTTTCTACAGTCAAATGAGTCGCCTGCCGACTATTCGCCAAGCAGGGATTGCCAGTTGAAGTCAAAGTCACTGCTCCCCTCCTCTGCCAGCGCCAGCTCTTGCAGCACCTGAAGCGCCAGTTTGTTGCCCTTTTGAGCCGCCTGATAGAGCCACTGTTTCCCCTGCGAGAGATCGACACGCCCGCTCGCCCCCATCAGATGGAGCACCCCGACTTTCAGCATCGCCGGCACATCGCCATTACGGGCGGCAAGATCCATCCAGTGAAAGGCTTCGCGCAGATCCCGCTTCACCCCGGTGCCACGCAAATAGGCATCCGCCAACCGGTATTGGCCAAAGGAATCGCCCGCCTGCGCCGACTGGCGATAGAGCGTGATGGCCCGATTGATATCCTGCTCGCTCCCCTGCCCCACTTCATGGCTCCAGCCCATCAAGGCTTGCGCCCGAGGTTGGCCTTGATCGGCCAGTGGCGACCAGATCCGGGTCGCCTCATCGAAATGACCGGTACGCCAAGCACGGTTGGCAGCAGCCATCTCCTGCTCGGTGGAGAGCGGAAGCAGACGCCAGATAACCAGGGCAAGCAGACCGATAAACAGCCAGCGGGAAGTGGTGGGTCTCATGATGATTTCCGTGATCCAGTTCTCATTTCGTCTATGTAAACGAAATGTAGCGCCGCGATCAAGCTAGAGATCCCTGCGACAACCCTTTTTGCACCCGGTCGATCAGCCGTTGTTGTCATTTATCCGGGGCACCTGCAAAATAACTGTATATATAAACAGTATCGGTGCACACCATGGCAGGACGAGGCAGTCCCCACAATATCGATCACCGTTTTAGCGGCCTCCTTGTCGAAGCGGTCGATGACGGCTGGCAATCGTCCGATTGGGATGCCGCCTTCACTTCTTCTGTGCCTGGCACCGAGGTGCGGGAGATCGATGCACGCAGCATCATCAGCTACAACAGCTCGCCGGATGTCCCCTTTGGTCGCTCCATCAACCCCTATCAGGGGTGCGAACACGGCTGCATCTACTGCTATGCCAGACCCAGTCACGCCTATCTGGAGCTCTCCCCTAGCCTCGATTTCGAGAGCAAGCTGTTTGCCAAACGCAATGCAGCCGACCTGCTGCGCCGGGAGTTTGCCAAACCGGCCTATCAGCCACAGACCATCTTCATTGGCGCCAATACCGACCCCTATCAACCCATCGAGCAGCGCTATCGCCTCACCCGGCAGTTGCTGGAAGTGATGCTGGCCCACCGCCATCCGGTCGGGCTCATTACCAAGAGCGCCATGATCTTGCGCGACCTCGATCTGTTGACCGAGCTGGCCAGAGAGGGACTGTGTCAGGTGATGGTGTCGGTGACGACCTTGAACGAAACCCTGCGCCGACAGCTGGAGCCCCGCGCCAGCACGGGTGCAGGCCGCTTGAAAGTGATCGAGAAGTTGGCCAACGCTGGCGTGCAGGTGGGGGTACTGGCCGCCCCCATGATCCCGCGGCTCAATGAACCGGAGCTGGAGCAGATCATCAAATCGGCCGCCGAGGCTGGCGCCAGTTGCGCCGATTACATCCTGCTGCGGTTACCCCACGAGTTGGCTCCGCTATTTGGGGACTGGCTCGATACCCACTATCCTGGCCAGAAGGAGGCTATTTTGAATCAGTTGCGAGCCAGCCGCGGTGGCGGGCTCAACAGTACCGCCTTCGGTACCCGCATGCGCGGTGAGGGGCACTTTGCCGATCTGCTGGCCCAGCGCTTTCGCCTCATCAGCAAGCGCCTCGATCTGGGCAAACGTCATATTCAGCTCAGGCTGGATGGGTTTATCCGCCCCGGGGAGCAGCTGTCGCTCTTCTAATCCCCCTGCTCACGCCCTTCACACATCAGGCGTGCCAAGAGGTTGAGAGGAAGGCCTGCCGCAACACATCCTGTGGAAACCCCGCTTTTCAGAATTTTCCAACGATGTAGCCATGTCGCGACAAGAAAGCGCTACCCGGTAAAGAGAGGGCTAACGCCTTATCCTGCGCGCTGATCCCGACCCTGCTGCACCATTTCAACCGGCAGCCGCGAGGGTTCATGGGCCACTTCGTGCTCATCCTCTTCATACTGCGGCACCTCTGACTCGCCCCATACCCGGCTCCACCAAATTTCCCACGTGATCCAACTGGTCATATGCAGCTCCTGACGGTGAAGGTGATGGCAACAACGCACCACTCGCCCGGCAGGATAGCGGCTGGGAATGACAGGGAAATGACAAAAAAATCACTTGTAAAAAGGCAACTGGCGGTGGCGAGAAAAAGCCGAAACCGCTCACATACTCGGCGAAATCACTCTGAAAGCGGTCACAAATCTGCAGGTTGTGGATTGCAGCTCACCCTGTTCCCGCCAAAGCTGGGTTGCCCATTCAGGCATCTATAAAAACAGGGACACAATAATGAAACACACAGCGGGAATATGGGCGATCGCAGGCATGCTGATCGCCCCCTTGGCGCACGCCGACGTCATACTTCACGCCTTCAACTGGAAGTACAGTGAAGTGACCGCCAAAGCCGACCTTATCAAGTCGGCCGGTTACAAACAGGTACTCATCTCACCACCTCTCAAGTCATCAGGCAACGAGTGGTGGGCTCGTTACCAGCCGCAGGATCTGCGTCTTGTCGATTCCCCCCTTGGCAACAAGCAGGAGCTCGAGCAACTGATCGCCGCCATGAAGGCGCGGGGCATCGCCGTCTATGCCGATGTGGTACTCAACCACATGGCCAACGAGAGCTGGAAACGCCAGGACCTCAACTATCCCGGCAACGAGCTGCTGCAAAGCTACGCCAGCAACCCGGCCTATTTCGAGCGCCAGAAACTGTTTGGCGATCTGGGGCAAAACTTCCTCTCCGGTCAGGATTTTCATCCCGAAGGGTGCATCAGCGACTGGAGCGATCCGGGTCATGTCCAGTATTGGCGTCTCTGTGGCGGTGCCGGTGACAAGGGGCTGCCGGATCTGGATCCCAACAACTGGGTGGTAAGCCAGCAACAGGCCTATCTCAAGGCACTCAAGGGGATGGGGATCAAGGGTTTTCGGGTAGATGCGGTCAAACACATGAGCGATTACCAGATCAATGCCGTGTTCACCCCCGAAATCAAACAGGGGATGCACGTGTTTGGCGAGGTGATCACCACAGGGGGGGCTGGCAGCACCGATTACGAGCGCTTTCTCAAACCCTACCTCGACAGCAGCGGTCAGGGAGCCTATGACTTTCCGCTGTTTGCCTCCCTGCGTGGCGCGCTGGGGTATGGCGGCAGCATGAACCTGCTGGCGGATCCGGGCGCCTATGGTCAGGCGCTACCGGGCAATCGCGCCGTCACCTTTGCCGTGACCCACGACATCCCCACCAACGACGGCTTCCGCTATCAGATCCTGACCCAGACTGACGAGAAGCTGGCCTACGCCTACCTGCTCGGCCGCGATGGTGGCTCGCCGCTGGTCTATTCGGATCACGGCGAGACCCAGGCCAAGGATGGACTGCGCTGGCAGGATTACTACCAGCGCGCCGATCTCAAGGGGATGATCCGCTTTCACAATGCGGTGCAGGGCCAACCGATGCAGCTGGTCGGCAACGGTGACTGCTTCGTGCTATTCAAACGGGGCAAACAGGGGCTGGTCGGCATCAACAAGTGCGACTATGAGCAGGAGTATTGGCTCGATACCGCCAAATTCGAGATGAACTGGTATCGCAACTATCGTGACGTGCTCGACCAAGGAGCCGTGGTCAACGTGCAGAGCCAGTGGGTACGGGTCGCCATTCCCGCCCGCAGCGCCAGAATGTGGCTGCAGGAGTGATCCAGCCGTAAGATCAGCGGAGAGTCATAAAAAGCAGACTAATAAAAAGAGCGACCACCAGGGTCGCTCTTTTTGATCAGAGACGTTGCTCGGGTAACTGATGACGATTACTCGTCGCCCGCTTCCCCTGCATCGGCCGCATCAGTGCCGGTCGCGGTATCGGTACCTTCAGATACCTCACCGTCAACGGCCAGCGCGTCGTTCTCGTCTTCGTCGCTCTCGGCGATGCGCTGCAGGCCAACCACGGTCTCGTCTTCACCGGTACGGATCAGACGGACACCGCCGGTGTTACGGCCAATGACACTCACCTCGGCAACACGGGTACGCACCAGGGTGCCGCCGTTGGTGATCAGCATGATCTGGTCGGTATCTTCGACCTGGATCGCATCGATCACCTTGCCGTTGCGCTCATCCACCTTGATGGAGATAACGCCCTGGGTACCACGGCTCTTGGTCGGGTACTCGTCGAGTGCGGTACGTTTGCCGTAACCGTTCGCGGTGGCGGTTAGGATAGCACCTTCGCCGCGCGGAACGATGAGGGAAACCACCTTGTCACCGGCGCCCAGCTTGATGCCGCGCACACCGGCCGCGGTACGACCCATGGGACGCACACCCTTGAAGGTACCCTTGGTTTCGGTGCCTTCGCCGTTGTCGCTGCCATCATCGTCGTTACCGGCGTCATCGTCGGTTTCAACGTCATCGCTGACATCCGCATCGGCGCGACCGCTGCCTTCGGCGAAGCGAACGACTTTGCCCGCGTCGGAGAAGAGCATGATCTCGTTGCTGCCATCGGTGATATCCACCCCGATCAGCTCATCACCCTCTTTGAGGTTGATGGCGCGGATACCGGAGGAGAGCGGACGGCTGAAGTCAGAGAGGCTGGTCTTCTTCACGGTACCATTGGCGGTGGCGAAGAAGACATACTTCTCGGCGTCATACTCCTTCACCGGCAGGATAGCGGTGATACGCTCACCCTCTTCCAGCGGCAGCAGGTTGATGATCGGACGACCACGGGCACCACGGGACGCTTCCGGCAGCTGGTAAACCTTGAGCCAGTAGACCTTGCCACGGGTGGAGAAGCACAAAATGGTGTCGTGGGTGTTGGCCACCAGCAGACGCTCCACAAAGTCCTCTTCCTTGATCCGGGTGGCCGACTTGCCACGACCACCGCGGCGCTGGGCCTCGTAGTCGGAGAGCGGCTGATACTTCACATAGCCCTGGTGAGACAGGGTAACCACCACATCTTCCGGAGTGATCAGATCTTCGATGTTGATCTCGGCACTGGACATGCTGATTTCGGTACGACGCTCGTCGCCATACTGCTCACGCACAGCCAGCAGTTCATCGCGGATCACTTCCATCAGACGAGCCGGGCTCGCCAGGATGTGCAGCAGCTCGGCGATCAGATCCAGCAGAGATTGGTACTCTTCCAGGATCTTCTCGTGCTCGAGGCCGGTCAGCTTGTGCAGACGCAGGTCAAGGATGGCCTGGGCTTGCTGTTCGGTCAGGAAGTATTGACCTTCACGGATACCAAACTCAGGCTCCAGCCACTCTGGCCGTGCCGCGTCGTCGCCCGCTTTTTCCAGCATGGCGGCCACGTTGCCAAGTTCCCAGCCCTTGGCAACCAGGCCCGCTTTCGCGTCGGCCGGGGTCGCGCTGTGGCGGATCAGCTCGATGATGGGATCAATGTTGGCCAGCGCAACCGCCAGACCTTCCAAAATGTGTGCCCGATCCCGCGCCTTGCGCAGTTCGAACACGGTCCGGCGAGTCACCACTTCACGGCGGTGCAGCAGGAACGCATCCAGGATCTCTTTAAGGTTCATCACCTTGGGCTGGTTGTTATCGAGCGCCACCATGTTGATGCCGAACGTGGTCTGCATCTGGGTGTGCTTGTAGAGATTGTTCAGCACAATCTCGCCGGATTCGCCGCGCTTGATCTCGATAACGATGCGCATGCCGTCTTTGTCAGACTCATCGCGCAGGGCACTGATGCCCTCGATCTTCTTCTCTTTGACCAGCTCGGCGATCTTCTCGATCAGTCGAGCCTTGTTCACCTGATAGGGGATCTCGTGAACGATGATGGTCTCGCGACTGGTCTTCTCGTCCACTTCCACTTCAGCCTTGGCCCGCACATAGATGGAGCCACGACCGGTACGGTACGCCTGCACGATGCCGGAACGACCGTTGATAATGCCGCCGGTGGGGAAATCCGGGCCGGTGATGTAGGTCATCAGCTCGTCAATGGTGAGGTCGCCGTTTTCGATCAGCGCCAGGCAGCCATTGACAATCTCGGTGAGGTTGTGAGGCGGAATGTTGGTCGCCATGCCCACCGCGATACCGGAGGAGCCGTTGACCAGCAGGTTGGGAACCTTGGTAGGCATGACCGCCGGGATCATCTCGGTGCCGTCATAGTTCGGCACCCAGTCCACGGTCTCTTTGTCCAGATCAGCCAGCAGCTCGTGGGAGATGCGGGCCATCCGCACTTCGGTATAACGCATCGCCGCGGCGCTGTCGCCGTCGACTGAACCGAAGTTGCCCTGACCATCGACCAGCATGTAACGCATGGAGAAATCCTGCGCCATCCGGACAATGGTGTCATACACAGCGATATCGCCGTGCGGGTGATATTTACCGATTACGTCACCGACCACACGGGCCGATTTTTTATAGGGCTTGTTCCAGTCGTTCCCCAACTCGTTCATAGCAAACAGAACGCGGCGGTGAACCGGTTTCAAGCCATCACGCACATCCGGCAGAGCTCGTCCTACGATCACGCTCATGGCGTAATCAAGATAGGAACTCTTGAGCTCTTCTTCGATGTTGACCGGCGTGATCTCTCTGGCCAGATCGCTCATAGAAAGCCTTATCCCTAATTAGTTGTTCTTTGGCTTAAACAGCGCGACATGGTAACACACTGAGCCAAATACCTTAAGCCACAAATCGGGTATCAGATCGGGCTGGTGTGACAAAGTCCGTCCGTTATAATGCCCGCCAGGACAATAGATTGCGCCCATGACTCAGAAGCGGGCGCCCTGCCACAGGATCTTCGAAAAATGAACAGTGATGCCAATGTCGATCTGACAGAAATCGCCAAGTTTGAAGCCATCGCCTCCCGCTGGTGGGACATGGAAGGTGAATTCAAACCCCTGCATCAAATCAATCCGGTGCGCCTTGACTGGATCACCGACAAAAGTGGCGGTCTGTTTGGCAAGCGCATTCTCGATATCGGATGTGGCGGTGGCATTCTCTCCGAGAGCATGGCCCGCCGTGGTGCCAGGGTCACCGGCATCGATATGGGCAAGGAGCCCCTCGGCGTCGCCCGCCTCCACGCTCTGGAGCAGGGTGTCGAGCTAGAATATCGCCAGATCACTGCCGAAGCCCATGCCGCCGAAGTGCCGGGCCAGTATGACGTGGTCACCTGCATGGAGATGCTGGAGCATGTGCCGGACCCCACTTCCGTGCTGCGCGCCATCGCCACCTTGGTGCGCCCGGGCGGCCGGGTGTTCGTCTCCACCATCAACCGCAACCCCAAATCCTATCTGATGATGATCATCGGGGCCGAATACCTGATGAAGATGGTGCCCAAGGGTACCCACGATCACAAAAAATTCATCACCCCGGCCGAACTGTGTCGCATGGGGGAAGCAGCTGGCCTGCTGGTGCGGGACATGAGTGGCGTCCACTACGCCCCCCTCACCAACCAGTTCAAGCTCGGCAAGAATGTCGACGTCAACTATATGGTGGAGTTTGTCCGCCCGGAGCACGGTTGATGAGCGCCTCTCACCCTGTGCCCCTGCGCTGCGTGCTGTTCGATCTGGATGGCACCCTGCTCGACACGGCCCCGGATCTCGGCGCCGCCGTCAACCATGTGCTGATAAACGAAGGTTTTGCGCCGCTCTCTGACGACATCATTCGTCAGACCACCTCCCACGGAGCGCTCGGGCTGCTCAAAGCAGGGCTCGGCAACGAACTGCTTGAAGAGCTGGGTGCCACCCGCCTGCGCAATGCCCTGCTCGACTACTACGCGGCCAATCTCTGCGTCGGTACCCGCCCCTATGAGGGAATGGTGGATCTCATCGAGTGGCTCGACGAGAAACAGCTCCCCTGGGGCATAGTCACCAACAAGCCGGGCTTTCTCACCGAGCCGCTGCTGGCGGCCCTGCCACAGCTCGCCAGCTGCGGCGTAACGGTCAGCGCCGATACCCTGCCGGTACGCAAGCCCGACCCAGCCCCCATGTTCTTTGCTTGTGAGAAGCTGGGGGTCGAAGCAGCTCACTGCCTCTATGTGGGGGATCATGTGCGGGATATCGAAGCGGGCCGCAACGCCGGCATGCGCACCGCGGTCGCTGGCTGGGGCTATCTCAATAATGAGGAAGATCCCGCCCAATGGGGCGCCGATCTGCAGTTTGATACCGTGCAGGCCCTGCACCACTGGCTGCGCTATGAGTTGACGGCCAAAGCGTAACGCGCAGCCTTACCGGCTGACATGCGATAACGGGGCGAAGAGACTCTCCGCCCCTTGCATCTTTCCTTTACGCTCCTGCGTCCTGCGCCACCATCACTCGTCTATTCATGGATAATAAAGGCAGCTTTCTGCCTGTTGGATACCCATTTGACAAGCTCGCAACCATCACAAAGCGGCTACAAACCACCGTCATCTGATGCAAAGCCCTTGCCACGCTGAGCCCGCGGCTGCGACAACTGGACAGCTTTTGACCCTTGTTGCATAAGGGATAATCAGCCGCCGTTTGCTAGTAAAAAGCCCCCCGTTTCGCAAGCAAAAAAAGTTATTTAAATTTTCCATCTTCGATCGGGAGACTTGCATTTAGCGGAGCGGACGAATGAAAACCCGCTCACTGTGAGCAGTCACTAACTGATGGGGCAAGACTCACAATTTATCCACAGCTCGTCACTTATCCACACATTGCAATGGCGGGCTGACCTCACTATCTTGTAGCTCGAACTTAAAATAACACTACATCTTGTGATTCATCGCACAATCTCTACCCAACTCCCGCATATCGCCGGGGCAAGGGTAGCGCCATTGTGCGATGGTTTTTCGGGAATCAACTGAAGGTCATCAGCCAATGAACTTGTTTGTGACGAAGCGTAACGGACACAAAGAACCCATCGATCTGGATAAAATTCACCGCGTGCTGGACTGGGCCGCCGAAGGGCTCGACAACGTGTCGGTCTCCCAGGTAGAGCTCAAATCCCACATCCAGTTCTATGACGGTATCCGTACCGCCGACATTCACGAAACCATCATCAAGGCGACGGCTGACCTCATCTCCGAGCAGACCCCGGACTACCAGTACATGGCAGCCCGTCTGGCCATCTTCCACCTGCGCAAGAAGGCCTACGGCCAGTTCGAACCGCCCCACCTCTACCAGCACGTGGCTCGTCTGGTGGACATGGGCAAGTACGACAAGCACCTGCTGGAAGACTACACCCAGGCCGAATTCGAAGAGCTGAACACCCATCTGGATCACTGGCGCGACATGGATTTCTCCTACGCGGCAGTCAAACAGCTGGAAGGCAAATATCTGGTCCAGAACCGCGTTACCGGCGAGATCTACGAGAGCCCGCAGTTCCTCTATATGCTGGTTGCGGCCTGCCTCTTCTCCAAGTATCCGAAAGATACCCGTCTGGACTACATCAAGCGCTTCTATGATGCGGTCTCGACCTTCAAGATCTCCCTGCCGACCCCGATCATGAGCGGCGTACGCACCCCGACCCGTCAGTTCAGCTCCTGCGTACTGATCGAATGCGACGACAGCCTGGACTCCATCAACGCCACCGCCAGCTCCATCGTGCGTTACGTTTCCCAGCGCGCCGGTATCGGCATCAACGCGGGGCGCATCCGCGGTCTGGGCAGCCCCATCCGTGGCGGCGAAGCGTTCCACACCGGTTGCATCCCCTTCTACAAATACTTCCAGACTGCCGTGAAGTGCTGCTCCCAGGGCGGCGTGCGCGGCGGTGCGGCCACCCTGTTCTACCCGCTGTGGCATACCGAAGTCGAGAGCCTGCTGGTACTGAAGAACAACCGCGGCGTGGAAGAGAACCGAGTTCGTCACATGGACTACGGCGTGCAGATCAACAAGCTGATGTACCAGCGCCTGATCAAGGGTGGTGACATCACACTGTTCTCCCCGTCCGATGCGCCGGGTCTGTACGATGCCTTCTTCGCCGATCAGGACAAGTTTGAAGAGCTCTACGTCAAGTACGAGCAAGATCCGGCCATTCGCAAGAAGACCCTGAAAGCGGTAGACCTCTTCTCCCTGATGATGCAAGAGCGTGCCGGTACCGGTCGCATCTACATCCAGAACGTCGATCACTGCAACACTCACAGCCCGTTCGACCCGAGCGTGGCGCCGGTACGCCAGTCCAACCTCTGCCTCGAAATTGCGCTGCCGACCAAGCCGCTCAACAACATCGACGACGAGAGTGGCGAAATCGCCCTGTGCACCCTCTCCGCCTTCAACCTCGGTGCCATCGAGAAGCTGGAAGATCTGGAAGAGATGGCCGATCTGGCCGTGCGTGCCCTCGACGCCCTGCTCGACTATCAGGACTACCCGATTGCCGCCGCCAAGAAGGGCAGCATGGGTCGTCGCACCCTGGGGATCGGCGTCATCAACTACGCCTACTACCTGGCCAAAAACGGTGCCCGTTACTCCGACGGCTCCGGTCTGGCGCTGACTCACCGCACCTTCGAGGCCATTCAGTACTATCTGCTGAAAGCCTCCGTGCAGCTGGCCCGCGAGTTCGGCCCCTGCCCGCTGTTTGGCGAGACCACCTATGCCCAGGGCATCCTGCCCATCGACACCTACAAGAAGGATCTGGATGCGCTGTGCAACGAGCCGCTGCATCTGGATTGGGAAAGTCTGCGTTCCGATATCAAGTCCGTGGGCTTGCGCAACTCCACCCTGACCGCCCTGATGCCGAGCGAGACCTCCAGCCAGATCTCCAACGCCACCAACGGCATCGAGCCGCCACGCGGCCTGGTCTCAGTCAAGGCCTCCAAAGACGGCATTCTCAAACAGGTGGTACCCGAGTATGATCGCCTGAAAGATCAATACGAATTGCTCTGGAAGCAACCGAGCGTTGACGGCTACCTGCAGCTGGTCGGTATCATGCAGAAGTTTGTGGATCAGGCGATCTCCGCCAACACCAACTACGACCCTGCCCGTTTCGAAGGCAACAAGGTCCCGATGAAACAGCTGCTCAAGGACTTGCTGACCGCCTACAAATACGGCCTCAAGACCCTGTACTATCACAACACCCGTGATGGTGCAGACGATGCCCAGACCGATCTGCAAGATGACGGTTGCGCTGGCGGGGCTTGCAAAATCTAAGTCACGGCAAGAACTGATAACCGGGCGGGAGCATGAAGCTCCCGCTCTCCTGTTTTCTCTATTCACATATTCTGGTAACCATGGCCTATTCAACTTTCTGCCAAACCCAAAACGACCAGCTCAAAGAGCCGATGTTTTTTGGCCAATCGGTCAACGTAGCCCGTTATGATCAACAAAAGCACGAAGTGTTCGAGCGGCTGATCGAGAAGCAGCTCTCCTTCTTCTGGCGCCCGGAAGAGGTGGATGTCTCCCGTGATCGCATCGACTATCAGGCCCTGCCGCCCCACGAGCAGCATATCTTCATCTCCAACCTGAAGTACCAGACCCTGCTGGACTCCATTCAGGGCCGCAGCCCCAACGTGGCGCTGCTGCCGCTGGTCTCCATTCCGGAGCTGGAAACCTGGATTGAGACCTGGGCCTTCTCCGAGACCATCCACTCTCGCTCCTACACCCATATCATCCGCAATATCGTCAACACCCCCGCCCAAGTGTTCGACGACATCGTGACCAACGAGCAGATCTTGAAGCGCGCCGGCTCCATCAGCCACTTCTACGACGACCTGATCGAAGCGACCGCCCTCTACAACCTGCATGGTGAAGGGACCCACACCGTCGCTGGCCGCGAAGTGGCCATCACATTGCGCGAGCTCAAGAAGAAACTTTATCTGTGCCTGATGAGTGTCAACGCGCTGGAGGCAATTCGCTTCTACGTCAGCTTCGCCTGCTCCTTTGCCTTCGCCGAGCGCGAACTGATGGAAGGCAACGCCAAGATCATCAAGATGATCGCCCGCGACGAAGCGCTGCACCTCACCGGCACCCAGCACATGCTGAACCTGATGCGCACCGGCCAGGATGACCCGGAGATGGCCGAGATCGCCGCCGAGTGCGAACAGGCCTGCTTCGAGATCTTCAAGGAAGCGGCCATTCAGGAGAAAGAGTGGGCCGAGTACCTGTTCCAGGACGGCTCCATGATCGGCCTGAACAAGGACATCCTCTGCCAGTACGTGGAGTACATCACCAACCTGCGCATGAGTGCAGTCGGCTTGCAGCCAGCCTTTGCCGGCACCAAGCAAAACCCGATCCCCTGGATCAACACCTGGCTGTCATCCGACAACGTACAGGTCGCCCCGCAAGAGGTAGAGGTCAGCTCCTATCTGGTCGGCCAGATCGACAGCGAAGTCAATGCCGATGACCTGGGTGATTTCGAGCTGTGAGTGACGCAACCAACACGCTGACCCCTGCCCCGCACACGCCTGCCGAACAGCATGCGGTCGTGGCACCACGGGTACATACCCGGGATGGTGCCGTGCTGCACGCCCATCCCGGCGAAAGCGTGTTGGAGACCCTGGAGCGCCATGGTCATCATGTGGAATTCCAGTGTCGCAGCGGCTATTGCGGCGCCTGCCGCACTCCGCTGATGGCCGGCAAGGTGCACTACCCCAATGTGCCGCTGGCATTTGTCGCCCAAGGGGAGTGTCTCCCCTGCTGCTGCAAACCGGTCGGCGCCATCCGGCTGGATATCCAGAAGAGCTGACGCAGCCACCAGCAGCCACTCGCACAAAATAGAAAGCCGCCGGAGCAATCCGGCGGCTTTTTTGTCTCTTCACATTGCCCGGGCGCCCGATTACAGACGCGCGAACCCTCAGAGGATTACAACCAGGGGGCGGCAGTCGGCCCGTGGTGCAGGCCCAGTTTCCAGACTCGGCCAAAGTGCTTGTAGTGACCGGCCGCGACACCGGCCTTCTCACCCATACCGTGGTAGAGATCGAGGTGCCCCTTCTTCACCGCCCCGCCCACATCCAGCGCAATCAACAGCCGCAGCTGGTGCTTGCCGGTCCAGTTGCCCTCTTTATCGAGCAGGGGAACTTCGGCGAGGATCGGCGTCCCCATCGGCAACAGGGTCTTGTCGGCAGCAACAGCCGCCATCGGCAGCAGCGGGATGCCGGCGGCGCCGATCACATCATTAGTAGGGCGGCGCTCGAAGAAGACATAGGAGGGGTTCTGCTCCACCAACTCCTTGACGCTCTCCTCCGGCTGGCGGTTGGCCCACTCCTTGATGGCCTTCATCGACATCTGCTCTTTGGGCACTTCACCGCGATCGATTAACACCCGGCCGATACTGACGTAACCGTGACCGTTCTTGCCGCTGTACCCCAGATATTGCAGCCGATCGTCATCCCCGTAGTGGACAAAGCCGGAGCCCTGCACATCCATCAGGAAGTTGTCGATAAGGGATTTGCTGTAACCCAGCTCCAGCCCTCGGTTGGCCAGCGCTCCCTGATGGATCTCGGCCCGGGTAGGACAACGGCCGCCACATTTGGGCATGGCATAGATGGGATATTTGTACTTGGCATCCGGGCGGTGGCGCACCTCCAGCACCGGCGAGTAGTAACCGGTAAAGAGCACGTTACCCATGCGATCGGCGCCGCCCAGCTGAGCCAGGCTGATACCGTAACGGGTAATGTCGGCAGGATTGCCGCCGCCCGCCACCCAGCGGGAGAGCTGGTGATAGAGCTCGCCATAACGGCGGGTCATCTTGCCGGAGCGCTCCAATACCAGTCTGCTTTGCGGGCCAAACTTGCTGTAGTCCGCACGCGCACGGCTATTGACCCGCTCCACCCTCACCAGATCCTCTGGCAAGGTCCCGTCCAGATACTGCTTGCCCAGATTTTCCGGCACCTCGCAGTTAAGAAAGCATCTGTTGTCGGTCTGTTTTTTGGGCACTTCTGCTTTGTCAGAGTTGCCCGCACAACCGGCCAGTCCCAGCACTGCGGCGGTCAGCCAGTACGCGTGTTTGTTCATATGTCCTCATATAACGCCAAGAGCCATGCTCGGCGGGGAAGATGCCAAATTTGCAGGGGGAAAGCAAACGACATCAATCACTTGAAGCAGGATTTCTCCAAAGGGGATCCGCTGGGTTATAACAAGGTGACAGGATGCGCGAGGTGATGGATGGAACAGCTCGAAATATTCCCGCTGCAGAGCCCCTGCATCGGGGTCTGCGAAGTGAACAACAAAGGCTACTGCAAGGGGTGCCTGCGCAATCGCGAAGAGCGTTTCAACTGGCTCACCATGACCCCTGCCCAGCAACAAGAGGTGATGCGCCTGTGCCGGGATCGCAAACGTCGGGTCGAGGCTGCGCGGCGCAAGGCTCGTGAAGGCGCTCCCAGTGAACTGCAAGCACAGCACGGCTGGGATTTTTAAACGCCTCCCATAGGCCACCCTACTCCCCGATACCCACCCCTGCGACCAGTGCCAGTTCGCTAAACGCCACAAACAGATGATAAAACGTGCTGGCTGGCGCATGAGAGGTCAGCGGCTTTCCCTCGTTATCCACTTGATCGACCCACTGTCCGGGCATCGCGGGCAACAGGTAGTAGTGGAAGATCCGCGCAACTACCTTGCTGATCTGGCAGGCGGTAGCCTCATCCCCCTGTTGCTCATAGGTCGCCAGGAGTGCTTTCAAATGTTCGGTCTGGCACCAGAGCCGGCTGGTATCGCGATAGGGTTGCCCATCATCGGTCAGCTCATCGATCACCAGCCCGGTTTGCCCGTGCCCGTGGCGGATGGCAAAGCGGGTCAATATCCCGATTGCCTCGTCAATCTCGGTGCTGGTTGGCTGGATTTCCCAGCTGCTGGCAAGAGTCCGGTAGCGTGCCAGCAGCCAGCACCACTCGTAGTGATGACCCGGGTCGATAAGACGGGAGTCAGCATGACGCGCCAGCAGCGCATCGTCGAAAAACTCGCGCAGTAAACCGGGTTCCAGAAAACGCTGACGAAACAGCCGATACAGCGCGGTTGCTCGCTGCTGCCATATCACATCATCAAAGCTGTCTGCCGCCACCAACAACGCCTCGAACAGATGCATATGGGGATTTTGGCTGCGCAGTGGGCCAGATGGCCAAGTGGAGTGAAATCCACCGTGCAGCGGGTCCGCAAAGAGTTGCTCAATGGTCTGATAGCGCGACTCGGCCTGTTGTTGCCAGCGTGGATCGCCACTCAGACGATAGAGCCAGCACTCAGCCAGCAGAGCAAACGCGTATTCATAGCTGCAGACTGATGCGTCAGCAATCGAACCATCCCGATTAATGGAGAAAACGCTATGCCCCGCCCCATCGTCAAAATGACCCATACCGACCAAAGCAGAACGCTCGGCAAGGGTGCGCCCGTCGTACCACCCCAGCAGGGTGGCGTGGCTGAACACATAGATCTGGCGGCTCTGTACCCGAAAACGGGTCGGCTGCCACAAAGGCTGGCCAGCACTATCCAATCCCTCGGCAAACAGCCCACGCTCAGGGTCAACCCCCTGCGCGCCCCAAAGGGGCAGCGCCTCGGAGACCAGCCAGCGATGGCAGCGCTGCGCGGCCTCAGTCACCTCGATATGCATAAATTACCTCTCGCAACGGCGATAAAAAGGGAGAGCCAGGCTCTCCCATTGTTAACCAAATGGCCTTGACCCCATCAGAACAGACCGATGGCGACCCCGAAAAAGGCCAGCACCAACAGCCCGAGCATCGCTTTGACCGGCGAGACGTTGCGCTTGGCCATCAGATACCAGGTACCCAGCACCACCACCAGCGGCATCAGTTTGGGGAAGATGCCATCCAGCATGCTCTGAACCTGGATATTGACCCCGTCCGAGGTGACAAAATCGAGCCCGGTGGAGAGGTTGACATAACTGGCCGCTACCCCGCCCATCACAAAGACCCCAAGCAGGGAGAGCGCCTCGCGCAGCTTGGCCGACTCGGAACTGACCAGAGACTCCACCGAACCAGTGCCCAGCTTGTAGCCCTTCATAAACAACATGTAGGAGCCAGTAATGGCGATGGCGTTAAAGCTGATGACGTAAAACAGCGGCCCCAGCACACTCCCCCCTGCCGCCAGCGCCATACCGATACTGAGCAAAATGGGCACCAGCATACCGGGGATCATGGAATCACCGATGCCAGCGATGGGGCCCATCAGGCCGACCTTAAGGGTATTGATGGTCTCACCGTCGATCTTCTCGCCATTGGCCCGCTTCTCTTCAAGCCCGACTGCCAACCCGTTGATAATGGCGCCGATCTGGGGCTCGGTGTTATAGAAGGAGGCATGGCGTTTCATCGCCTCCATCCGTTCAGCCTTGCCGGGATAGAGCTTCTTGAGCGCCGGCATCATGCCAAGGCAAAAGCCGAACGATTCGAGACGCTCGAAGCTCATGGAGGAGAGGTTGTACATCATCCACGAACGCCAGCAGGCACGCAGATCCCTTGAGGTAAGAGCAACCGGCTGCTTGGCCGCCAGTTCCCCTGATTGCAGCTCTGTGTTCATCAGAATTCATCCTCATCATCGGTTTGGGTGGCAGCACGGGCAGCGACTGCAGGGCGTGGTTCCGGCTTGTAGTTATAGTGAATGAGCGCCAGCAGGGCCCCAATCATCACCAGCCCCACCATGTTGAGCTTGAGAAAAACGATGCCGACAAAACCCACCAGGAAGTAGATCAGCATGCTGTTCTGTTTGATGATCTGCTTGAGCAAGATGGCAATGCCGACTGCAGGCAGAATGCCGCCCACCACCGTCATGGTACGGATCACCAGCTCCGGCAGGCTGTTCATGAACCCTTCGATGTACTGGTTGCCGAAGTAGACGGCAATGAAGGTCGGCACGAAACGCAGCACAAAGTTGCTGGCCTGCGGGAAGATGGCGCTGTTGAGGTAAACCCCCTGTTCATCGCCCTGCTCAAGCGCCACATCGGCCCTGTGGTTCCAGTAGGAGTTGAACACCATCATGAAGTTGAAGAGGATGGTCCCGGCGATGCCGATGGTGGCGGCAATCGCCACGGCAACCGACGGCTCCTTGCCCGACATGATGCCCAGCGCAATGGCCGGAAAGGCGACGAAGTTGAGATCCGCCGGCATGGAACCGCCCGGCGTCACCATGGCGATATAGACTGCCTGCACCGCCACCCCGATCAGGATCCCGGTCTGAATATCCCCCAGAATGGCACCGACCAGCATGCCCGATACCAACGGGCGAGTAATGGTATACCAGCCACCGGTCAAGCCCAGCAGCCAAGGGCTGCTGAGAGCACCGAGATAGCAGAGTATCCCGATGAGGGTCGCTTCCAGAAACATGATCTCTGCTCCCTATTTCAGCTTTTTCTGGGCATCTGCCCAGCTGTAGTGACTGGCATCCGGTACCAGCCGAAAGTCGATCTCGTGACCAAGGTTGGCCAAGTAATCAAAAGCGGCGATCTCCTGCGCCGTCACCGACTGGTTGGGGCCTATG
The DNA here is from genome assembly GCF_027705925.1 of Aeromonas sp. Y289-2. NCBI lineage: Bacteria > Pseudomonadati > Pseudomonadota > Gammaproteobacteria > Aeromonadales > Aeromonadaceae > Aeromonas > Aeromonas sp. Y289-2. The sequence continues at coordinate 120,258 of NZ_JAPDCH010000004.1, read as the reverse complement.
GTGGTAGTCTGCTCGCGGGCACTCATGGGCCCGACGTTGATCTTGCCGTTGAGATTATCCAGGGAGATCCCGGCGGCGCACAGGCGCTGCAGGGTGACCGGCGACTTGCCAATCACGAAGTAGCGCTTATCACTGGCGATCACCTTGGGCAACTTGGTAATGGCGGTCGCCACATCAAACAGCCACACCTTGGTATCCGACACTGCCCCCGTCATCACCTGGGAGAGCAGCGGATCGGCCGCCACCTCATCATCGATCGCGACGATACCGTCACAAGGAAGCTCTCTGGCCCAGCGGGTCACCAACTGACCGTGGATCACCCGATCGTCAATGCGTACAAATGAAATCGCCATCTCGCTCTCCTAGAAGTTGTCATCTTGCTGGTGCACCGCCGGTGCGGCGATCACCATGGATTCCAGAGCCTGTGCCAGCAACTGGCGGGCCGCTTCGTGCACATCGGTCGCTGCAAGCCAGTCGGCACTCATCAGCAGCATGGGAAAATTCACCCCGGTCACCACGGCTACCGGCTGCGGCCATGCGGGATCAAATGCAAAGCGGCATGCCACGTTGTAGGGTGTGCCGCACTCCATGTCGCACAGCACCAACACCCCGTCAGACCCCGCGCCATGACGGCGCAGGGTCTGTTCAAACTCGGCGCGAAACGTCTCTATTCCCCCCTCTTCGGTCAGAGAGACTGTGGCTACGGCGGGCAACTCGCCGTAGACCATATTGGCGCTGGCCAGCAGGGCCGGCGCCAGTGAACCATGGGTTGCGATAAGGATCCTCAGCATCTTGGTTACCCCCTCACATAGGCCTTGATGGTGGCAATGGTCTGCCCTTCACTCTCGCCACTCGGGCGGATACGATAGCGCCCTACCGACGCCGGTACGATGAAGGTCTCGGCATAGTGCACCACGAAGGGGGCGAAGGCGTTGTCCGGGCTATCTACCGTTGCCTCCCGACCCTCTATCAGGTTGAGCACTTGTACAGTGCCGCCGGTGTCGTGCTCTACCGGCACGCTGAACCAGTGGCGACGAGTCTCGATAAATTCCCGCTCATGCAGTCCGGTGCGCTCTTCACGCCACCCTTCCCCTTCAGCGATGGGCTCAATGCAATTGACCAGATTTCGCTTGGTCCAATCGGTATCCCGATCCCACTGGATCACCTTGCTGCCATGCTCCAGATGGATGGGGCGCGGAATGCCGTCGAGCCCGACCCGGCCCCAGTCCCACAGTTTGAAGGTGAAAATGTAAGGGGTGGCGCTGATCTCAAGTACCATGGCTCCCTCTCCCGAGCAGTGGACGGTTCCAGCCGGGATCAGGAAGTGGTCGTGCTTGCGAGCCGGGAAGCGGTTGATGAAGCGCTCGTCGTCGAAGGGCTTCTCACCGCGCTGGGCGGCAGCTAGGTCCGCCAGCATTGCCTGCGGGTCGATACCGTTACGGGTGCCGAGGTAGACGCAGGAGTCCGGCTTGGCATCGAGCAGATAGTAGCTCTCGTCCTGGGTATAGTGCATACCGAACTCCTGCTGGATGTATTCGGTCAGCGGATGCACCTGCAGACTGAGCGGCTGCCCCCCCACCGTATCGAGAAAATCGAACCGGATCGGGAACTCGGCGCCAAAGCGGGCGTGTACCCGCTCCCCCAGCAGGGCTTTTGGCTGGCACAGCACCAGGTTTTGCGACGGGATCTCCACCCTCACCTCGCCAAAGCGCAGGTAGAGGCTGTTCTCCTCGGGCACACAGTCAAAACACCAGGCGTAGTTGGGTTGGGCTGGGTCCAGATCACACACCTGCTTCATCCACTGCCCGCCCCAGACCCCAGGATCGAAGAAGGGAACAACCCGGAACGGCTGGCGCGCCGCCTGATGCAACCCTTGTTGCAGTGCCGCCCCCGTTACCATGGTCGGCTTGTCCCTGGTGTTGGTGTCGAGCAGGAAATCGATGGTGGGCAGCTGGGCCAATTTATGGCGATCAAACACTCGCCACTCGATGAAGAAGGCCCGCTTGTAGCGGCGCAATATGTCCTCTTCGGTGTTATCAGCGCCCCAGTTGCCAATCTCTTTACGGCGCAGACGCTGCTGGATCTCCCAGCGGGCAAGATCGGCATAGACCCGCACATCCCCTTTCGCCACCAGCGAAGCGCCGCAGCCCATCACCACCACCAGACCTTCGGCCACCTCTGCGACCTGCTGTTGCAGGCGCACCAAGGCGACCGGGTCAAAAAACTCCACCATCTTGTGAGGTGCCAGCACGCCAAACACCCGGTCATCTGTGATGAAGCGGTCCAGCATCGCCAGCACTTTGGGTTCGGGCAGGCGCGCCTGTTCCACATCGATGAGCGTGTGAGGCCCGAATCTGGTCAGCAGCTGGTTGCGTAGCTCGGTCTGATCCACGCCGTGATAGCAGTCGATCACCAGTACCACTTTCGCCTTGTCTTGCCCGTTCACTTTGGCTTGCAACTGATGGGCAATCTCATCCCATCCCGCACAGGCGGCCCGCTCATATCCAACAACGGTCACTTCTGGATATTTGTCGTAGTTGGAAACGTAACTCGAATGAATCATTGGCTTGCTCTCTCGTTGACACCTACGACAGAGATAAATCGATTAACCTGTTAACCACAACCTGATAAACACGATTAACCTCAAACATTGGGATATATCATCGGCATGGGCGGTGAAATTCGTGATCAACCGCTCACTTGCAACCTTCTCTCATCCGAAATATAGGTTAATCGATATATCTTGATGGCACGATCATGACTGGACCCACACCATGAGCAATGTGACTGTTGCCGATATTGCCCGCCACTTGGGCGTTTCCACCGCCACCGTCTCCATGACCCTGCGCAACAAGGGACGCATTTCCGACCACACTCGCCAGCGGGTACTCAAGGCCATCGACGAGCTCGGCTATGTTTACAACCAGACTGCCGCCAACCTGCGCAACAAGAGCAGCAATCAGGTTGGCCTGTTGCTGCACGACATTACCAACCCCTTCTATGCAGAGATGACAGCGGGCCTGAGCCGGGAGATGGAACACCACGACCTGATGCTGTTTCTCGCCAACAGCGAGGAGTCGGCGGCAAGGCAGCAGCAGTTTATGGACTCGTTGCAACGCAACAGTGCCGCCGGCATGGTGATCTGCGCTGCCCAGCCTACGCCCCACAGCTTTTTCGAGAGCCTGCAACGTCGCCATATGCCCACCATTCTGGTGGTGCGACCGGTGCCGGATGTAGCGATCGACTTTGTCGGCACCGACAACTTTCTGGGCTGTCAGCTGGCGACCGAGCACCTGCTGAAACTCGGCCATCGTCATATCGCCTTTGTTGGGGGCTCCTCCACCTCCATCAGCCGCTCCCAACGCCTCGGTGGTTATATGAGCAAGCTGCTCGAACACGGTATCACTGCCAAACCGGAGTGGATCATCAGCTGCGGCGCCAGCCGGGTAGAGGGCACCCGCGCCACGACGGCGCTGCTGGAGCAGCACCCCGAGGTGACGGCAGCGGTCTGCTATCAGGATGTGGTGGCGCTCGGCGCCATGCTGGCGCTGCGCAAGCAGGGGCGGCTCATCGGCCAGAACTTTGCACTGGTGGGCTTTGACGATCTGCCGGAGACAGCGCTGGTCGAACCGGCGCTCACCACCGTCTCGGTGGCGGCACGGGAGATTGGCCGCAAGGCGGGTGAACTGCTGCTCGAGCGGATTGCCGGCAACGACGAGCCGGCCAAAAGCATCATTCTGCCCCCTACCCTGGTGGTACGCCAATCTTGCGGCAGCCGCTAACGGGGTCGCTCACGACCCATGTAGGCTGATGGTTAGGTGATTGAGACACTCACCTCGCTGCTCACAACACAAGGTTCCCCTTCCTTCCCTGCGACCACCCGCAGGCCAAACCCCCGCTCTGCCATCAGCCGGTAATCATGACCGGCAATGGCAGGCCAGACCGCCAACGCCGAGAGCTGCGTCTCGCCAGTGTTGACAAGTCGATGGGCAACGTGGCCAGGGATATGATGAACGCTGCCGGCAAAGACCTGCTCCAACCGGCAAACACCGGCCATATCCTGCAACAGCAATAGTCCCCTTCCGCACAACCCGAAGTAGTACTCCGCCTGCTCGGCGCGAGCATGGATATGACCGCGGGTCATAAAAAACTCGTTCCCTATCCTGCCGGCCTCAAGATGGGTGACACCCATGTTGAGATCCCCCTCCACGCCACTGCTGGGCAACATCGCCACACGATAGAGCACAGTTTGCGGGTCAACCCCTGCTTCAGAAGCAGGATCGGCAAACAAGCCATACAGATCAGCCAACCTTGTACACTTCTCCACCAGTTCGGCACCGGACAAGCTGCCGGTCGCAAAATCCACCATGGGCGGGCTCATCAGCTTCATCATCTACTCCTCAGTGACGCTTTATCAGATGGTGCATCTGCACCTCGCCTAAACACGCTAATTGGTTAATCCATTAATCACAAGAGAAGCACACTATTAGAAAGAGATATTCGATGACGAAAGTTCAGCCAGAAAAACCATAACGAGTCGTCAATCAAATAATGAATAAGAGCCTTCTTATCTGTTTATCTCAAGAACAAAAAACATCAGGTGGAGATACAACTCCACTGAAAATTACACAAAAAATGCCGCCCGATCTTTCGACCGGGCGGCATTGTCATTGTGATGCGCGTTATGAGCGCGGCAGATCAACCAAACAGATGGTGGCTGACGATGAACAGGCCGCCGGAGAGCAGCATGGTCAGCGGCAGGGTCAGCACCCAGGCCATCAGGATGGTCTTGATGGTCTGGCTCTGCAGGCCGGATTTGTTGGCAATCATGGTACCCGCCACCGCAGAAGAGAGGATGTGGGTGGTGGACACCGGCATACCGGTCAGACTGGCGACCCCGATGGAGGTTGCAGCCGTGATCTGGGCCGCAATGCCCTGGCTGTAGGTCATGCCGGTGGTGCCGATCTTCTCGCCCACGGTATGGACGATACGACGCCAGCCCACCATGGTGCCGCAACCGAGCGCCAGCGCGATGGAGACGATCACCCAGGTCGGTGCGTATTCAGCGGTCGCGGTCAGATCCTTGCGCCATTTGGCCAGATCGGTCAGCTCCTTGGCTGGCAGCGGCAGCTTGGCAGCCTTGCGGGCGGTGTCATCGATACAGAGCAGCAGACGACGCACTTCGCGGCGGTCAGTCAGGCTCATCTGATCATAAGTACGCACGGCACCCAGACGGGCATCCAGGGTGGCCATCGCCTGCAGCACGCCATCGGCGGAGCAGTGAGTCATCAGCTCTTCCTGAGCCGTTGCCGGTGCAGAGAAGTTGATGACGTCCGAGAGGGCGGACTGGTTGCGCTGGTAGATCTCCATGATGCGCTGGTTGGCATCCTGGGTCCGGTCCAGATCATAGGCGCGGCTGTTCATGTCCAGTGCGAAATAGGCAGGCGCCATACAGATCAGCACCAGCATCACCAGACCGATACCCTTCTGGCCATCGTTGGAGCCGTGTACGAAGCTGACGCCCATGGCCGAGGCCACCAGGGTCAGACGCGCCCAGAATGGCGGGTGCTTCTTGCCATCCACCAGCTGACGCTCTTCCGGTGTTTTGTGGATCTTGTTGCTGGTCCAGATGCGTTTCATTGCCAGCAGCAGCAGTGCCGCGATGATGAAACCTATGGTGGGAGAGATGATGAGGGAAAGCATTATGTCGATCGCTTTGCCCACGTTGATCCCTTCTGTCACCGGTTTATGGGTGATCCAGGCATAGGCGCCGCCTACCCCCAGAATGGAACCGATCAAGGTATGTGAACTGGAGGCCGGGATCCCGAAGAACCAGGTGCCCAGGTTCCACACGATGGCGGAAAACAGCAAGGAGAAGACCATGATCAACCCTTGGGTGGAGTCCATCCCAAGCAGCAGGTCGATGGGCAGCAGATGGACAATGGCATAGGCCACACCCAGACCGCCGAACATGACGCCAAAAAAGTTGAAGATCCCCGATGCAACGACCGCCAGGTGAGCTGGCATCGCCTTGGTATAGATAACCGTTGCTACCGCGTTGGCGGTATCGTGAAAGCCGTTGATAAATTCATAGGCAAGCACAAAAAAAACGGCCAATACCAAACCGATTGACCACCACAAACCCAAACCACTAAACATTTCAAACATAAAAAAAAGCCTGTTTATGAGTTGCGGCGGATTATGCCAGATGGCGGCCAACACCATAGCCACCATTGAAATATTTCAGCCATAAAAAAAAAGAGCTTTTTGGAAAAAAATATCCTAGAGCCAGTCTTCATGCGGCTTGCCATCGATTAATTAAAGCCATCAATGATTGCGGGAAAGGGCAAAAATAGCTGACAATTAAGCCAATAATTTCATTTTTATGACGTTTTTATGACAGAAAAACGGGCGAAAGTGGTGATAAAGCGTCCCTGCCCCGTCAATCTCATCCGGCCAGCACCATCAGCCCCATATCCGTTTGATTCCAGATGCAAAAAGGGAGCCCTTGTGCTCCCTTGCATCGTTGCCGTGTTGCCAGTTATCAGTCCTGATTGATACGACTGGCAACGGCGCCCTGTTGGCTCTTGTACTTGGCATTTTCCCGCTTGTTGTAGGGACGGGCCGCGACGCCGGAGAGCATCTCGAAGTTCAAGGCGCCAATTTTCATCTTCGGGCGCAGTGCCAGCGGCAGTTTGCCGCCGTTGTAGAACTCCAGCACGATGCGACCGGACCAACCCGGATCGATGCGGTGCGCGGTCACGTGCACCATCAAACCCAGGCGCGCCAGTGAAGAGCGGCCATCCAGCCAGCCGACGATATCGGCAGGCAGGGTGACGGATTCGTAGGTCACCGCCAGCGCCAGCTGACCCGGGTGCAGGTAGAAGGCTTCGCCATCGGGGATGTGGATCTCGTCACTCATCACCCGATCGATGGCATCGGCCATCTCGCTGCTCGGGCCGCTCAGGTCGATATAGGGCGCGGTATGATCGCGAAACACCCGAAACTCGTTACCCAGCAGCACATCGACACTGACACCACTGATCCGCTCTACCCCGGGCCGTGGCTCAATGACGATCTTGCCTTCATCCAGATGGCGTTCAATATCGGTATCACACAGACGCATTGGGCGACTCTCCTGACAAATTGTGCTTTTAAAAAAGCCGGGCATCACCCGGCTTGTTTCATCTTAACCGATCAACATGTGGCGGATACGCGCCTTGAGCATGTCGATGGCGATGCGGTTCTTGCCACCACGGGGCACGATCACATCGGCATACTGTTTGGACGGCTCGATAAACTGCAGGAACATCGGACGCACTGTCTTCTGGTACTGCTTGAGCACGGAGTCCATGGTGCGGCCACGCTCCTGCACATCACGCACCAGACGGCGCAACAGGCAGATGTCGAGCGGGGTATCCATAAAGATGGAGGCATCCATCAGATCCCGCAGACGGCTGTCGGTCAGCAGCAGGATCCCTTCCAGAATGATCACCCGGCGCGGCGCAAACGGGGTCACTTCGTTCATCCGGGTGTGTTCGGTGTAGGAGTACTGGGGAATGGCAACCGCGTCACCTTTGACCAGCTGGCTCAGGTGCTGTACCAGCAAGTCGTGATCCAGCGCGTTAGGGTGGTCATAGTTGGTCTTGACCCGCTCTTCCATGGTCAGGTGGGTCTGATCACGGTAGTAGCAATCTTCGGTGATCACACCAATCTGACCTGCGCCCAGTTCGGCCACCAGCTCTTCATAAATGGTCTGGGCTATAAGACTTTTGCCAGACGCAGATGCGCCCGCAATACCGATGATCACACACGAATGTTGAGTATCAGACATGACAAATACCTAAAAGAGAAGAGCAGTGGGGATGGTTTAAACCGATCCATTATATAAAAAAGGGTGGGTCATGCCCACCCTCAATTCCCTTTCAAGTGACCGACCGCCGATTATTCATCCAGCGCCATGGCATAGAGGGGGGTCGCAATCGGTTTTGCGCTGAAAAAGAGTTCAGCCCCTACCCTACGCGCCAGCTTCAAATAGGCCTGAGCCAGGCTCCCTTCCGGTGCGCCGAACACCGTCGGGCAGCCATCATCCATGTGTTGGCGGATATCGATGTGCAGCGGTAATTGACCAAGCAGTGCCACTTGATACTGCTCTGCCATCTTCTGGCCGCCACCGGTACCAAACAGCGGCTCATGATGACCGCAGGCGCTGCAGACGTGGTAGCTCATGTTCTCGATGATGCCGAGCACCGGCACATCGACCTTGTTGAACATGGCGATCCCCTTGCGGGCATCGGCCAGCGCCACATCTTGCGGGGTGGTAACAATGACCGCGGCCGACGTCGGCACCTGCTGGGCCATGGTGAGCTGGATATCGCCAGTGCCCGGCGGCATGTCTACCACCAGATAATCCACCTCGCCCCAGCGGGTCTCATGGAGGATCTGCGCCAGCGCCTTGCTCGCCATCGGGCCACGCCAGATGGTGGCATCCTGCTCGGAGACCAGATAGCCGATGCTGTTGCTCTTGAGGCCGCAGGCCATCACCGGCTCCATCAGCTTGCCGTCATGGCTGACCGGGCGCTCCTTGAGGGTGCCCATCATGGTGGGAATGGAAGGGCCATAGATATCGGCATCGAGAATAGCGACCCGCGCACCCTCTTTTTGCAGCGCCAGCGCCAGGTTGACCGCAGTGGTAGATTTGCCCACCCCCCCCTTGCCGGAAGCAACCACGATGATGTTGCGAATGCCCTGCACGGCATTGAGGCCCTGCGCCCGCGGCATGCTGGCGACGTCAATCTCCAGTGCCCAGTCGATACGGGCGGCGCCGGTGGCGCTGCGCAGTCTGGCATCGTAGTTCTCTTTGAGCTGATCTAGCAGCGAGAGACCGGCAAACGGCAATACCAGCCGGATAGTAAGCCCCTGACCCTGATTGATGATCTCGCGAACGAATCCGGCATCCACCAGATCCTTGTGCCAGCCTGCTGGCTTAAATTCGGCGAGGATCTGTTTTACTGAATCAATCACCATTAACTCCTCATTATCTTGTCATTATCTTGAGGTGAACGGTTACCGCACACAAATCAGTGGCTTGCCTGCCATCGTAACAGCAGGTGCTGCCAAGGTTGGCACAGCCACAACCCTAGGCAGGCTACCCCCAATTCGGGTAACATGCACGGCACTCTATCATCCCAACAAGCACATCAAGAACGTAATATGGCAACTGATCCTCGTAAAATGCTGGTAACCTGCGCCCTCCCCTATGCCAATGGCTCCATCCATCTTGGCCACATGCTGGAACATATCCAGGCCGATATCTGGGTTCGTTATCAGCGAATGCGCGGCCATCAGGTGCACTTCATCTGTGCCGATGATGCCCACGGCACCCCGATCATGCTCAAGGCACAGCAGATGGGGATCACCCCGGAAGAGATGATTGCCGCTGTCTCCAAGGAGCACCAGGCCGACTTCGCCGGGTTCAACATCAGCTTTGACAACTATCACTCCACCCACAGCGACGAAAACCGCGAGCTGGCGGAGCTGATCTATGGCCGCCTGAAAAATGGTGGCTTTATCAAGAGCCGCACCATCTCCCAGCTGTTCGATCCGGAAAAATCCATGTTCCTGCCGGACCGTTTCGTCAAGGGGACCTGCCCCAAGTGCAAGTCTCCGGAGCAGTATGGCGACAACTGCGACAGCTGCGGCGCTACCTACAGCCCGACTGAGCTGATCGATCCGAAATCTGCCGTCTCCGGCGCGACTCCGGTAATGAAGGACTCCGAGCACTTCTTCTTCGACCTGCCGCAGTTTGAAAAATGGCTCTCTGAGTGGGTACGTGGCTCCGGCGCCATTCAGGAAGAGATGGCCAACAAGATGCAGGAGTGGTTCGAGAGCGGCCTGCAGCAGTGGGACATCACCCGCGACGCCCCCTACTTCGGGTTCGAAATTCCCGGCGCCCCGGGCAAGTACTTCTACGTCTGGCTGGATGCCCCCATCGGTTACATGGCTTCCTTCAAGAACCTGTGCAACAAGCGTGGCGACATCGACTTTGACAGCTACTGGAAAGCGGACTCCGACGCCGAGCTCTACCACTTCATCGGCAAGGACATCGCCTATTTCCACTGCCTGTTCTGGCCGTCCATGCTGGAAGGTGCCAACTTCCGCAAGCCGACCAAGGTCAACGTGCACGGGTATGTGACCGTCAACGGCGCCAAGATGTCCAAGTCCAAGGGCACCTTTATCAAGGCATCTACCTACCTGAACCACCTGGATCCGGAGTGCCTGCGTTACTACTACGCCGCCAAGCTCAACAGCCGCATCGACGATCTGGACTTGAACCTCGAAGATTTCGTGCAGCGCGTCAACGCTGACGTGGTCAACAAGCTGGTCAACCTTGCCTCCCGCAACGCCGGCTTTATTGCCAAGCGCTTTGGCGGCAAGCTGGCAGCAACCTGCGCCGAGCCCGAGCTCTACGCCGAATTCGCCAATGCCCGTACCGCCATTGCCGAAGCGTATGAGAGCCGCGAGTTCAGCCGCGCCATCCGCGAGATCATGGCGCTGGCCGACAAGGCCAACCGCTACGTGGACGACAAGGCTCCCTGGGTTATCGCCAAGCAGGAAGGGGCTGACGCCGAGCTGCAGGCGGTCTGCTCTGTTGGCATCAACCTGTTCCGCGTGCTGATGGCCTACCTCAAGCCCGTCATGCCGCTGCTGGCCGAGCGTGCCGAAGCCTTCCTGGCCGAAACCCTCAGCTGGGATGGCATCGAGATGCCGCTGGTCGATCACACCGTGGCACCGTTCAAGACGCTCTTCTCCCGCATAGAGCCGGCGAAGATTGAAGCCATGATCGAGGCATCCAAGGAAGACTTGGCCAAAGAGCAGGCACCGAAAGTGAGCGGCCCGCTGGCTGATGACCCCATCAGCGAAACCATCACCTATGACGATTTTGCCAAGATTGACCTGCGCGTCGCGCTGATCAAGAAAGCAGAAGCGGTACCGGAAGCCGAGAAGCTGCTCAAGCTGCAACTGGATATCGGCGGCGAAACCCGTCAGGTGTTTGCCGGTATCAAGTCCGCCTACAACCCGGAAGATCTGGAAGGCAAGCTGACCGTGATGGTGGCCAACTTGGCGCCGCGCAAGATGCGTTTCGGCATGTCCGAAGGCATGGTGCTGGCTGCAGGCCCGGGCGGCAAGGATCTCTGGATCCTGGAGCCGCAGGAAGGCGCCCAGCCGGGTATGCGCGTCAAGTAAGCACATCGCTGACTGCGACCACAGCCAGATAGAGAAGAGAGGCCAAACGGCCTCTCTTTTTTGTCTCACCTGTTTGGCCTGGATAGCTTTTGTAGATGCTGATCGCGGATGGCTGCCGCAGATTGCGTGCGGCCTCGGGGCTATCCACCACCGGGATTCGCGGGCGATACATTTTGTTCTGAATACCTGACCAGCCGACTTGGCATGTCATTCATGTTGTGGCCTGCCAGCATCGCCAGTTTGAGCGCCACCAGCTCCGCCTGCTGGCAGTCCAGTTGACGCAAACGGGCGGTGATCTTCCCCTTCAACTGCTGCCGCAGTTTCGTCTGCTTGCGGGTGTTCCCCTGCTCTGCTCGCAACCTCCGCCGCCATTGACGCCAATCCTGCAACTGTCCGAGTCGCTCCTGCCAGTGAGTCAGGGTGCTCAACCAGCCGGGCTCCCCACTCCCCAGATCCAGCAACAGTTCCACGCCATACCGGGCCTGCTTGATCTCGAGGCGCAGCCGATGCCAGCGGCGCAACTGTTGCTGACGGGAGCTGGCAGATTTCCCAACGCAGGGAATAGGTTCATCGAGAGCGCTCTGCGCCTCATCAAGGCGCAGGGCCAGATGCTGCTGATAGAGGAACGCCAATGCCCACGCATCCTGCACCTGCGCCACCGCCGCAAGCCAGCGGGCCAGTCGCCGCGACAACAGGGGCACGCGACAGGCCGATTTGTGGGTATTACCCGTGCTGGCAGGCGGCTTGCCAAAACGCTCGGCGTAGACCTGAGCATCCCGCAGCGCCGAGAGCCGCCCGACCGAGCGCAGCAGACGCCGCTCCAGCTCGGGATGATAGGTGAGTGGCCGCCACAGGGCGAACAACGCCAGCAAGCGGCGCGCCGCGATACGGTAGCCATGCACGGCCGGTTCGCTGGCCTCTTCGCGCACCGCTCGCGCCGCCTCCTGATAACGGGCGACCCAGCTTGTTGCCTGAGTCAGCAACAGACCTTCCTTGTCAGCGTCCATCTCATCCCCGCCCCTTCAGTTGGTGTGAAAGCCCTGACCGGTGGGCGGCAGCGCCTCCTCATACTCCATCTTGGTCACTCTGGCGGTGCGCGGGCCATGTTCCAGCCACCCCAGCATCATCTGCACCCCCTGCGCGGGGCCGCTGATGAGGATCTCCACCGAGCCATCCTCCAGGTTGTAGGCATGGCCCCGCAAACCCAGTTGCAGCGCCCGCTCGCGGGTGAAATAGCGAAATCCTACCCCCTGCACCTGCCCCCACACCCGAATGACAAACGATTGCTCTCCCATTTCTCACACCTTCCGCTTAAGAAAAAAATTCCCGAGACGATAATGTGCCCGACACTCTATCTCTGCAGGATGCAGCTCCATTATGAAAGAAGTTAAATTCCGGTGGGTTGACCGCTATCTCATTCACCTCACCATCAGTGAAAAATTCCATATCGCGTTCTGGTTACCTCTCTTCATCATCGCCTTTCTCAGCTGGTATATGCTGGCGGCCAGCCATCAGCAGGAGATCTCCCTGCGGGTAGCACAGTTGCAGCAACGGGTCGAGACCACGGCGCAGCTGGTCAGCCAGCAGCCAACTCTGGTGTTGCCTGCTGATCTGCGTCTGACTCGACAAGGCAGCAGCGGGTTGCAGCAGCAAGGAGATCACTTCCTCTTTAGCGCGCCAGCGGGTCAGGCAGGCTACGTCACCGGTGATCTCGACACCGGCAACCTCTCCATGTGGGAGGGTCAGGGCTCGACCCTGCTCCTCATCGGCGCGCTGGCCGCCCTGATGGCGCTGGTGATCCACTACATGATGACCTTTGTCTCCGGTGCGCTCTACTCCACCAACAAGGCGCTGCAAACCGTGGCGGACGGGGATCTCACCTTCCGACTCAACTTCTTCCCGGTGCGGGACGAGTTCTCCACCCTGGCGGGCAGCATCGACCGCTTTACCGACCGCCAGCACCAGATCGTCAAACTGGTGGAAGAGTCTGCCGAAGCGCTGACCATGGCCGCCGACGAGTTTCGTGACCATGCACGCGAAGGCGAGAGCATGGCGCGTTCCCAGCGCCAGCACATGGATTCACTGGCCACCGCCATGGAGCAGATGTCGGCGGCGATCCGCGAAGTGGCGCGCAATGCCAACGACACCCTGCAGCAGACCCGTCAATCGAGCGAAGAGGCAGCCAATGGCGCCAACCGGGTGGCCCGCACCATCGAAGCGATCCGTACCCTGGCCGACGAGATTGGCAACGCCTCCGGCGCGGTCGAGCGCCTGACCCACAACGCCAACCGGATCAACGAGGTGGTCAACGTCATCAACGCCATCTCCCAGCAGACCAACCTGCTGGCCCTCAACGCCGCCATCGAAGCGGCCCGTGCCGGTGAGCAGGGTCGCGGCTTTGCGGTGGTAGCGGATGAAGTGCGTACCCTCGCCAGCCGTACCCAGCAGGCTACGGTGGAGATCCAGCAGATGATCGAAGAGCTGCAGACCGGTACCGGCGCACTGAACGAGATCATGGAGAAAACCGTGGGGCGTGCCGCCAGCAGCCAGCAGCTCATCAGCGAAGTGGGGCTAGATATCGAAAAACTGAGCAACCACAGCGATGCGGTGCTGCAGATGAGCACCCAGATCGCCACCTCCAGCGAGGAGCAGAGCTCGGTCGCCGCCGAGATCACCCACAATCTGGATCAGGTGCGCCATGAAGCGGCGCAGGTGGAGGAGTCTGCCAGTGCCTCGGTAGCCGGCACACAAGGGCTGAAAGCCACCGCCAGCGAACTGACCCAGGCACTCAAGGGGATCACTCTCTGACGCTGCCGAATAGCATCCGGCAACAAGAAGCAATAAGAAAAGAGGCCACCCATTGGGTGGCCTCTTTGTCTTTATGGATAGTGACCATGAATGATAGCGACCAATTGCTATGCCGGCTGGCAGTCCCGCTCAGGATTGCAGCAAACTCAGGGCCGCATTGGGGCGACTGTTTGCCTGACTCAAAATAGAAGCACTTGCCTGCTGCAAGATTTGGGTGCTGACCAAGCGCGCCGATTCCACAGCCATGTCGGCATCCCGGATCCTTGAGCGGGCAGCGCTGAGGTTCTCATTGGCATTGGCCAGATTGCGTACCCGTGAATCCAGCGCGTTGGCTTGGGCCCCGAGCCGAGCGCGCTGAACACCCAGCTGTTTCATACCCACATCCAGGGTTTTGATGGCCCTGCTGGCGTTGTCGTAACTCAGGACATCAATGTTATCAACGGTATATTTCTTCTTGTCCTCTTGATAAAAGCCAAGCGCATGCAAGCTGGATCCCTGCATATCAATATTGGAATACTTGTCGCCTGATGAGCGCAGCTCCATCTGACCGATATACGTCGTCGATGTAACGTCGGGTAGCAAAGCGCTCAGAGAGGAACTACTGATCACCGGAGGCGCCGGTGGTGCTGGCTGCGGAGGGGGAGTTGTGCCATTGGCCAGCGCAAGGCTGTTGCCCTGAGCGCTATGCATGGTCAACGCATTGCTGGCGGGATTGCTGTTGTTGGAGGCACTAACATAAAAACCCAGACCTGCCGATTGCGCAGTACTGTTGATGCGTTGAACCACAGTTGCCATGATGGCACTATTTTTTGCTGTCGGATTGACCGGATCCCATCCGGTCATATCAATGCCTGTGGTCAAATCCACAGAGTGACCCGCCACATCGATATAGGAGGGTAATGCGGATAAATCGACCGCGGAGGCGACAGAAAATGGCAGTTGTTGCGCTTGTACCGGCCCCTGATTATTGGGAAAGGTGGTGCCATTAATATCTGCCACGAACGCTTCCAGGGTTGAATAGTCCTTGTCAAAAGTGACGCCATTAAGGGTGATAGGCTGAGATGAAAGCTTGAGATCAGCAATGTCATACGCCCCTGGCTTGCTTCCTGCCGGACTGCGCGCTTGCCACTCCATCTCCCCCAGATTTTTGGTCTGGGCATTGAGATCGGTAATGACAGTATTCTGTCCTGCATAGGCACCGACCAAGAAGATACCTTCGTA
Source organism: Aeromonas sp. Y289-2 (assembly GCF_027705925.1). NCBI lineage: Bacteria > Pseudomonadati > Pseudomonadota > Gammaproteobacteria > Aeromonadales > Aeromonadaceae > Aeromonas > Aeromonas sp. Y289-2. The sequence goes on along the minus strand of NZ_JAPDCH010000004.1, from coordinate 104,982 downwards.
ACTCCCCGCCAGCAGGTCCTGTCCGGCAAACCGGGTACCTGTGGCAATCCGGTCCATCTCCAACTGCAGTTGCTTGAACTCAGCATTCAGGGCTACGCGATCCTCTGCTGTATTGGCACCGCTTCCCGACTGCAGTGCCAGAGTGCGCATCCGCTGCATCAGGTTCACCGACTCATCAAGCGCCCCATCGGCGATGTTGATCACCGAGATCCCATCATTGGCGTTGCGAATAGCAGTGTTGGTCCCGTTCACTTCACTGGTGAGGCGATTACTGATCTGCAAGCCTGCTGCATCATCAGCGGCACTGTTGATGCGCAAGCCGGATGAGAGTCGTCGATATACCGAATCCAGCGTGTTGGATGATTGACCAAGATGGCGAGAAGCATTGAGGGCAGAAATATTGGTAGCGATGGAGAGGGACATGGACAGCTCGATACAGGAAAGATTCAAAATGGTCTTCCCCACTATCGACATCATCAAATGACTCTTTAGCGAAAATCACTATAAAGTAAGGTTAAAACGCTTTATTGACTACATTGTGCACACATAGCGACCAACTCTGAACAAAAAACAAGCACAACCAACTGTGACATATAAGATAAACAGCGTGAAACGCCAACATTGAGATTCTGCAAATCTTGCATATGCAACACTCGGGCGTTGTCCAGATGTACAATTCGTCACTCTGCCATATACCAGCAAAGGCTGGCTTAGCCGCACTATTGCACATAGAATGTGGCCCCTTTTCTTTCTACCATCGGCAAACATTCATGAGCGCTTCCATCTATCTCGTCAAAGGCCGCGAAAAATCCCTGCTGCGTCGCCACCCCTGGATCTTCTCCAAGGGGATTGAGCGGGTTCAGGGCAACCCCATTGACGGCGATACCGTCGAGATCTATGCCAACGATGGCAAGTGGCTCGCCCGTGGCGCCTGGTCAGGCAGCTCCCAGATCCGTGCCCGGGTCTGGACCTTCGACAAGGATGAGACCGTCGATCTCGACTTCTTTATCCGTCGTCTCAAATATGCGCAGGAGTCTCGCGATCCGCTGATCAAGCGTCAGGGCCTCACCGGCTATCGCCTCTGCGCCGCCGAATCCGACGGCCTGCCGGGTCTGACCATCGACCGTTATGCCGATTTTCTGGTGTGCCAAATCCTCTCTGCCGGTGCCGAGTTCCAGCGTGAGCTGATAACGCAAGCACTGCGTACCCTCTACCCAGAGTGCAGCATCTATGAGCGCTCCGACGTGGCGGTACGCAAGAAGGAAGGGCTGAAAGAGCGCACCGGCGTCATCTATGGCGAGACCCCGAACGAGCCGGTGGTCATCGAAGAGAACGGTGGCGTCAAGATCCTGGTAGACATTCGCAACGGCCACAAAACCGGTTTCTATCTGGATCAGCGGGACAACCGTCAGGCTGCCGCCAAGTACACCGAAGGCAAGCGGGTGCTCAACTGCTTCTGCTACACCGGCGGGTTTGGCGTTTATGCCCTCAAGGGCGGCGCCAAGGAAGTGGTCAACGTCGATCTCTCCCAGAATGCGCTGGATATCGCCCGCCAGAACGCCGAGCTGAACGGGCTGGATACCAGCAACACCCAGTTTGTCCGTCACGACGTATTCAAGCTGCTGCGTGAATACCGCGAGAAGGGCGAGAAGTTCGATGTCATCGTGCTGGATCCGCCCAAGTTTGCCGAGAGCAAGGCCCAGCTGCTAGGCGCCTGCCGAGGCTACAAGGACATCAACATGCTGGCGTTCCAGCTGCTGGCGCCGGGTGGCGTGCTCTTGACCTACTCCTGCTCCGGCCTGATGGAGCAGAGCCTGTTCCAGAAGATCGTTGCCGATGCGGCGCTCGATGCCGGTCGCGATGCCCAGATCCTGGAGCTGCTCTCCCAGGCCTCCGATCACCCCATCGGTACCGCCTATCCGGAAGGCTTCTACCTCAAGGGTCTGGTGGTACGCGCCCGCTGATCGGTCGTCATCTTCCCTTGTGATCAATCAGGCCCCTTGCGGGCCTGATTGTTTTGCATCGCGCCGTATAAACCTGAGCCTGACGCTCGCCCCGATGACCACCCTCTCTGCTTTATTCGCGTTCCTTCTCCTCCTCTTTTGCTGCCAGCGCCCCACTTCTTCTCTGTTTAAATTACTTTGCACAATAACTGCACATTTATGATTTAAATCACATCCGTATGACTCTCTTTTCCGTAGTGTGATCCCGCCTGCGGCAGCCGAGCCGGGGCAACCGTCCCGTCAGGATTGATGGGCGGCACAACAACAAAATAGATGTCAGGCCAAGCTGAACATCACAAGGGATCCCGATATGAATCAATCATTGCCGCTGTTAACGCCGCTGCGGGGTATCGCTGCCCTGATGGTGGTGCTGTTCCATGCCCGATTATTGCTCTTTCCCCAGTGGATGGAGCCGCTCGCAGGCCACACCCAACTCATCGAGAACGGCTACCTCTGGGTCGATCTGTTCTTTATTTTGAGCGGCGTGGTGCTGGCCCATGTCTATGGGGAGGCCTTCACCCGCACGCCCCGCACCGTGGGCTATGGCCGCTTTCTCTGGCTGCGGCTGACCCGCGTCTACCCCCTCTATCTTGTAACCCTGCTATTGCTGGTTGGCTGGGAGCTTTACAAGGCGCAACACGGGGTGGGCTTCTATGCTGGCCCCTTGTTCAAGATGTGGGAGTGGGAAGGCATGCCGCCTTTCGGTTCCCCCTTCACCCCGGCCGAGGCGCTGCCAAGCGCCTTTCTGCTGCTGCAGGTGGTGACCGATCACGGGTTGACCTGGAACTTCGCAGCCTGGTCGCTCAGCGTAGAGTGGATCAGCTACCTGCTGTTCCCGCTGCTGATCCCGCTGGCGGTGACCCGCAGTCGCTGGAGCCATCTCGTCCCCCTGCTGGCGCTGACGGTGCTGGCCTTTATCGTGCACAGTCGCGGCACCCTGGATGTCACCAGCGGGGCGCTGGCGGTAGGACGCGGGGTGAGTGAATTTGTGCTCGGCCTCTGGCTGCTGCCGAGGGTGAAGGCCGCGAAAAGCTCGCCCATGATGAAGCATGATCTGCCGCTCTTGATCGCCTTTGTGCTGCCCTTCGCGCTGATGCAGTTCGCCATGACACCGCAGCTGACCCTGCTGCTGATCAGCTCCTACGTGCTGTTGATCTGGATTGCCGCCGCCCAGGGGGAGCGCCAGAGCCCGCTGCTGCGCCTTTTGGATAACCGCTTCACCAACTGGCTGGGGGATCTCTCCTACTCCATCTACCTGCTCCATGCGCTGGTGCTGCTCACTGGCTGCGAGCTCATCCACTATCTGGCACCGGGGCTCACCGAGTGGTGGTATGGCCAGACCAACCCGCTGCTGGGGGTAGTGGCCACCTTGCTGATGCTGGCGGTGCTGATCGGGCTCTCTTCTTTAAGTTACAACCTGCTGGAGCGGCCACTGCAAAGGCGCCTGCGCCGCTGGGGCAAGTCACGGCAACCGGCGCTGAAACAAGCCGGATAAGCTAGTCTCGCCCTGTCTGGATGAGTTGACGGTCTTATGCCAACTCATCCAGTACCAGTTCATCCAGGCTGCTCATCACCCAGGCGCTCGGGTGCTGGCTAAATCCGAGCTTGGGGTAGTACGCCACCGCCTGCGGCGCGGCCAGCAGGATCAGCTTGCAGCCCGGCTGCAATTGCAAAAACGTCTCGCGAATAAGGGCTTTGCCAATCCCCTGTCCCTGCACCGACTCGGCCACCGCCAGATCCGAGAGGTAGCAGCAAAAATGAAAATCGGTCACCGAGCGGGCCACCCCGACCAGGGGCTCGCCCTGCCAGGCGGTGATCAGCAAATTGGCGTTATCCAGCATGCTCTGCAGGGTGGCCGGATGGTCCAGCGGCCGTCTCGCCCCCAGCGAGGTCTGCACCAACAACGCCGCAAACTGCGCCGTGGTAATGGGGTGGTTAACCAAAAATGTGGTGGTCACTAAGCTCTCCTGTTGTAGATCGGCAGTTGCGTGCTGTTGGTCTCTTTGAAGTTCTCTTTGCTGCATCTGTACTGCAATCAATCAGCCAGCGCCGGATCCAGACCGATGACTGGCAAGTGCGGGCAATTCCCTGCTGTTTATGTGAATTCCTGTTCGAACCCCAAGGGGCAAATGTGGCATAATGCCCCGTCCTGTGGCCCTTGGCGGGGCTGCGCTGGCGCACCTTGTCGCCCTTTTCTTCCCCGTCCGGCCTGGCGGTCTTTCATAACTGCCAGTCATCGCTGCCCCTGTTGGCACCGAGGCCACCCATATTTGCGGCTTCTTGTCTTCCTTTCTACAAGGCCGCCCATTGACCAAGACGGCTCCACAGAGCCTCTGCTCTGTTTGCAAATAAAAGGGGTAAGTATGTCTTCCATTCGTCTGACCCAATACAGCCACGGCGCTGGCTGCGGCTGCAAAATCTCTCCCAAGGTACTCGACACCATACTCAAGAGCCAGATCCCGGGCTTCAACGACCCGACCCTGATCGTTGGCAACAGCAGCAAGGATGACGCGGCCGTGGTCGATATCGGCAACGGTCAGGGCATTGTCTCCACCACCGACTTCTTCATGCCCATCGTCGATGACCCCTTCACCTTTGGCCGCATTGCCGCCACCAACGCCATCAGCGATATCTACGCCATGGGCGGCAAGCCCATCGTTGCCATCGCCATCCTCGGCTGGCCCATCAATACCCTGCCAGCCGAAGTGGCCCAGCAGGTGATCGACGGCGGCCGTCAGGTGTGCCATGAAGCGGGCATTTCACTGGCCGGTGGCCACAGCATCGATGCCCCCGAGCCCATCTTCGGCCTCGCGGTGACCGGTATCGTGCCTCTGGATGCCATCAAGCAGAACGACACCGCCAAGGTAGGTGACACCCTCTATCTGACCAAGCCTCTTGGTATCGGTATCCTCACCACCGCCCAGAAGAAGGGCAAGCTCAAACCTGAACACGAGCAGCTGGCCCCCAACGCCATGTGCACCCTCAACAAGATTGGTCAACGCTTTGCCGAGCTGCCGGGTGTCCACGCCATGACCGACGTCACCGGTTTTGGTCTGGCCGGTCATCTGCTGGAGATGTGTGAAGGATCTGGCGTCAGTGCCCGCCTCGACTTCAAGGCGCTGCCGCTACTGGACGAGGTGGATTACTACCTGAGTGAGGGCTGCGTACCGGGCGGTACCCTGCGCAACCACGACTCCTACGGCCACAAGCTAGATGCCATAGACGATCGCACCCGCAACATCATGTGCGACCCGCAAACCAGCGGCGGCCTGCTGGTCGCCGTGGGTAAAGAGAGCGAAGCCGAGCTGCTCGCCATCGCGCAAGAAGCTGGGCTAGAACTCTCGCCCATCGGTCAGATCAAGCCCCTTGAGGGCTCCCGCTTTATCGAGATTGTCCAATGAGTGAATTGCCACTGGCCATGGACTACGCCCAGATTTTTTTAGGCGATGTGCCGTTGATTGATGTGCGCGCCCCCATCGAGTTCAAGGAGGGGGCCTTCCCCTGCTCGACCAGCCTGCCCTTGATGACAGACGATGAGCGCGCCCAGGTGGGGACCTGCTTCAAGAAGCAGGGTCAGGCCGCCGCCATTGAGCTTGGACACAAGCTGGTGGGGGGAGCTGTGCGTGCCGAGCGACTCGAAGGCTGGCTGGCGCAGTTGCGCAAGCAGCCCGATGCCCTGCTCTACTGCTTTCGCGGCGGCCTGCGCTCGCAAACCGTACAACAGTGGCTGGCTGATGCCGGGGTGACTCGCCCCCGCGTCGCCGGTGGCTACAAGGAGCTGCGCCGCTTCCTGATCGACACCCAGGACAAGGCCTCTGCCGAGTGCCACTGGACTGTGCTGACCGGCATGACCGGCTCCGGCAAGACCCATATGCTGGACCACGTGGCCCAGGCGCTCGATCTGGAAGGACACGCCCATCACAGGGGCTCGTCGTTTGGTCAGCTGCCCGGCGGCCAGCCCAGCAACATCAACTTTGAAAACAACATTGCCATCGAACTGCTCAAGCGCCGCCATCAGGGCGAGCATGCCTTCGTAGTCGAAGATGAGAGTCGCCTAATTGGCCGCTGCTGCCTGCCCCTCTCCCTCCATGAGGCCATGAGTCAGGCACCGCTGGTGGTGGTAGATGTACCGCAGATCGATCGCGCCGAGCAGATCCGCGAAGATTACGTGCACGATCTCTGGCTGCGCTATCAAGCCATGTATGGCCAAGAAGAGGGATGGCCGCTGTTTGCCGCCTACCTCACCGATGCGTTGGCCCGTCTCAAGCGCCGCCTCGGCGATCAGGCCCACCGTGAGCTGGATGCCCTGATGCAGACCGCTCTCACCGAGCAGGAGAAGAGCGGTGATACCGCGCTGCATCTGGCCTGGATCACCTTGCTGCTGACCCGCTACTACGACCCCATGTATCTCTATCAGCTTGGCAACAAGCAGGAGCGCATCGTGTTTCGCGGTGATAAACAGGCCTGTCTCGACTATTTCGCCGAGCAGCATGCCAGCGCGCTGCGCGGCTGACCCATCCCAAGAGAGGAACTCTATGTTGAAATTCGAGGTGATCCCGGTCACCCAGTTCGCCCAAAACTGCTCCCTCATCTGGTGTGACGAGACCCATCAGGCCGCCCTGATCGATCCGGGCGGCGAAGCGGACAAACTGCTGGCGGCCATCGCCAAGCGCGGCCTGACCCTGACTCATATCCTGCTGACCCACGGTCATCTGGATCACGTCGGTGCCGCCGCCGAGCTGCGGGAAAAAACTGGCGTCACCATCACCGGCCCCCACAAGGAGGACGCCTTCTGGCTCGACATGCTGCCCCAGCAGAGCCAGATGTTCGGCTTCGCCCATACCCCCGCCTTCACGCCGGATCGCTGGCTTGAGCAGGGTGACAAGGTGCAGCTTGGCCAGTGCGAGCTGGATGTCTACTTCTGCCCCGGCCACACACCGGGCCATATCGTGCTGCTGAACCAGGCCGAAAAACTCGCCTGGGTTGGCGACGTGCTGTTTGCCGGCAGCATAGGCCGCACCGACTTTCCCCGTGGGGATCACGGCACGCTGATCAAGTCGATCACCGAGACCCTGCTGCCGCTGGGTGACGAGATCGTCTTTATCCCGGGCCACGGCCCCAGCTCCACCTTCGGCCGCGAGAAGGCGAGCAACCCCTACCTGACCCAGCCTATCTGGTGATCAAAAAAGGCAGCGGTGTTCCGCTGCCTTTTCCTTTTTTCTGAAGTCCTCATTGCTATAGGTACAAGCGAGTCTTTATAATTCACCATGATTTGTCTCTGACCATCAAAACTTGGGAACAAAAATGTATCTTGCTTTAGCTATTGCCATATTGTTATTTATTTTTTTCCTGAAGAAGTCACGAGCCAGATATAGAATCAGAGATTAAAAACGCCCAACAATCATTCATGGGATAATAATACTACTCGTTAATATCGTATTTGAGATAATATATAGAGCTGAGTTTGTCCCCATTCAGGCCATTTACAGCAGCTTACTAACCTATGTACTGCCTCAAGTTATATACTACCTATTGTTGATCACCATTTTTTTAGTTATGGCATATAGATATGGTTTTTTCATATGGCCAGATGATAGAAATGCAATAAATAGACAGCATACAATCAATATCCCCATGTGCTTCTTGTTGACTATTTTTATAGCATGCCCATCTGCCATACGAAATGGAATTATTGAAGCATCACCCTATCTACATGTTTGCTGTCTTATTGGTAGCGGACTTACCTCTATTTATCTTGTAAGAATTTTCACTATCAAGTTTAACAAGACAATTAATGATATATAACTTTTATTGCCAACACAGTCACAAAAAATAAGCTCGTTTATTTCGAACTCTTGTTCTTGAGCCACAATTATTTGATAAGCGACCGCAAGATATTCTGACATTTTAAATCTTAAATATCCCCTGAAAATAAAAAAATCCCCACCCGAGGGTGAGGATTGATTTATAGGTGCAACCGTCAGGTGGCTTATTGTGCCAGCAGGTGACCGACCAGCTCATGACGCCACCCTTGCAGAAGCATCGGCTTGTCGCTGCGGGCCCGCTCTTCGTCGTTCATCCGCCAGCTCCAGGTGAAGTACTGGTGAATGATCTTCTTGCTGGCAATCAGCTCGGGCGGAATATTGCTCGCCTTGGCCTTCTCTTCCACCATGGCCTTGATGCGCTTGAGCTCGGCCTTGTACTGGGGAAAGTCCACCAGCCGGCGAATGGGCTCGGGCCAGCTGTCAGGATCGCTCTGCTGCGCCTTGGCGACGATATCGAGCATCCGCTTGCCGTGGATCTTGATCTCGATGGGCGAGAGGCCCAGCTCGTTGAGATCCCGCAGGGAGGCAGGACGACGCTCTGCCACCTTGAACAGGTGCAGCTCTTTGACCACGAAGTTGAGGGCCAGGTCCCGGCGCACCGCCTCTTGCTGGCGCCAGGCGGCCAGCTCGCGCAGAATGGCGAGCTCGCGGCGACCCAGTTGCCAGGCGTTGACGATTTCAAGATAAGCCTGACGGGGATCGCTACCCTGGGTCTTGCGGGCGGAGTGGTTCTGGCACTCCTGCTCGAACCAGGCAAACTTGCCGCTTTCCCGCAGTTTGGCCATCACTTTCTCGTAGAGCGGCATCAGGTAGAAGACATCCGCTGCCGCGTATTCGAGCTGACGCGGTGTAAGCGGGCGTGCCAGCCAGTCGGTGCGCGCCTGATCTTTTTCCAGCTCGACCCCGAGGAATTCATTCACCAACGCACCAAAGCCGACCGAGACGCCGTAACCGAGAAAGGCGGTAGCCAGCTGGGTGTCGTGCATCTGGTTGGGCAGGTGGCCCGCCTGATGCTGGATAAGCTCCAGATCTTCGCCAGAGGCGTGCAGGATGGCGATCTGCCCTTCCCTGCCCAGTCGCTGCCAGAGGGAGGAGAGATCCAGGGTGAGCGGATCCAGCAGCGCCAGATGCTCGCCGTCATAGATCTGGAACAGACCAAGCTGGGGGTAGTAGGTACGGGTGCGAACGAATTCAGTATCGATAGCCAGGGGAACGTCGGCCAGAGAAGCGAGATACTGCTCAAGTTCGTCTTGCTGAGTGATAAGTTGATAGTGCATCTGTGCCTGCGCGGTTGATCAGGGCCAAAAAGAAAAAACCGTGGGATGACCCACGGTTTTGCATAACGACGGTGCTGGTTTGCAGAGGGTTCTACAGCCACAATCCGGTTATTGCTTGGCAATCTCCTCGTCGCGCAGTACGCGGCGCAGGATCTTGCCCACATTGGTCTTGGGAAGTTCGTCACGAAATTCTACCAGTTTCGGCACCTTATAGGCAGTCAGATGTTTGCGGCAGTGGGCAATAATCTCGTCCTCCTGCAATTTGGCATCTTTCTTGACCACAAAGATCTTCACCAACTCGCCGGAGACCTTGTGCGGCACACCCACGGCGGCCACTTCCAACACTTTCGGGTGCAGGGCAACGACATCTTCGATCTCGTTCGGATAGACGTTGAAACCGGAGACCAGGATCATGTCCTTCTTGCGGTCAACGATCTTGAAGAAGCCCTGCTCGTCGCACACCGCGATATCACCGGTACAGAGCCAGCCATCCTGCATCACTTCAGCAGTCGCCTCGGGGCGCTGCCAGTAGCCCACCATCACCTGCGGGCCGCGCACCTGCATCTCGCCCGGGGTGCCGAGGGCGTGGATCACCTGACCGTTGTCATCTACCAGCCGGATCTCGGTAGAGCAGACCGGCAGACCGATGGAACCGTTGTAATCAGTCAGATCGTAGGGGCAGACGCTCACCAGTGGCGAACACTCGGTCAGGCCATAGCCTTCCAGCAGCGGGGTATCGGTCAGCGTCTTCCACTTCTCCGCGACCGCGCGCTGCACCGCCATGCCGCCACCGATGGTCAGCTTGAGCTTGTCAAAGGCGATCCCCTGAAACTCTTCGTTGTTGACCAGCGCATTGAACAGGGTGTTAACCCCGGTAATGCAGGTGAAGGGGTACTTCTTGATCTCCTTGACAAAGCCCGGAATGTCGCGCGGGTTGCTGATCAGCAGGTTGTAACCGCCGATACGCATAAAGAGCAGGCAGTTCACGGTCAGGGCGAAGACGTGATAGAGGGGCAATGCGGTGACCACGAACTCCTTGCCACGCTCCAGCATGGGGCCGTAGACGCCGAGGCACTGCTCGACGTTGGCAATCATGTTGCGATGGGTCAGCATGGCCCCTTTGGAAAGGCCGGTGGTGCCACCGGTGTACTGCAGGAAGGCGAGATCGTCGTTGGTGATCTCCGGCTTGATGTACTGCAGGAAACGCCCCTTGGAGAGGGCCTGACGCATGGTGGTGGCGTGGGGCAGATTGTATTTCGGCACCAGCTTCTTGACGTACTTGACCACGAAGTTGACCAGGGTGCCCTTGGCCAGCCCCAAGTTGTCCCCCATCCGGGTCAGGATAACGTGCTTGATCGGGGTGTCGTAGACCACCTTTTCCAGGGTATGGGCGAAGTTGGAGACGATGACGATGGCCTTGGCACCGGAATCTTTGAGCTGATGCTCCAGCTCGCGCGGGGTATAGAGCGGGTTAACGTTGACCACGATCATGCCGGCGCGCAGGATGCCGAACACGGCGATGGGGTATTGCAGCAGGTTAGGCATCATCACCGCAACCCGATCCCCTTTCTCCAGCTTCAGCTCGTTTTGCAGGTAGGCAGCAAAGGCGCGGGACTGCTCTTCCAGCCGGCGGTAGGTGATGGTTTGGCCCATGTTGACGAAGGCGGGCTGATCGGCAAACTGGGTCACCGAGGATTCGAACATCTCGACCAGGGAGCTGTATTGGTCTGGATTGATCTCGGCGGGGACCCCTTCCGGATAACATTTCAGCCAGACTTTTTCCACAAACTTCTCCTGCATAACTAGCACCTGTGCGCTCACTGTGTTGCCTCCGTCCCGGTTCACATCCATTTTAATCGGTTGTTTTAAGCTGATGCTCTAATGCCGCACATATTTACACAGCGCAACATCAATTAACAGCAAATTAACAACAGAAAAATGTGAGGGAGAAAACAAACCTGGAATTATTGAAAGCTGGCGATTCTACCGAACTTGACAAAACTTTACGATACAAACGGCCGTATCAACCGAATTTTCCATATGAAAATGGTGGTTTCCACCCAATATGACCCGCTCGATCTGCTGGAAGGCATCCTGACGGGCCTGCCATTGGGCTTCAAGTGCAGCAAAGCCCTGCTCCCCCTGAATCAACAGCACAGGACAGCGGATAGCCGCCATCAATGCCCGAGCTTGCCCTTCGCTCATTCTCAGGGGCGACAGATCCCGCAAACGAGGATCGCTGCGCCAGTGCCAGCGCCCTGCCCGCTCTTCAAGCTGCCGCTCACAGATAAGACGCGCCGCCTGCGGCGTGATATCCGCCACTTTGCAACGGGCGGCGACAGCCTCATCGATGGAGGCAAAGCCGTTGGCACTGCGCTCCCGGGTGCGACTGCGGTTTAAAATCGCACGTCGCAGCTGGGCAGGTACCTCCTCATCGGGCTGGCTCAGCGGCCCCAGCCCCTCCAGCATGATCAACCGCTCCACCTGTTCGGGGAACACCCCGGCATAGGCGGAGGCGATCAACGCCCCGAGGGAGTGACCGAGCAGAGTGAAGCGCGACCACCCTGCCGCCTGCACGATCTGGTAGAGATCGTCCAGCCAGTCGACAAAGACATAGGGGGTAGTTTTGTGATCGGAGTGACCATGTCCCGGCAGATCGACACAGATGAGGTGAAAATCACCCAGATGCGGCGCCAGCGGCAAGAAGCTGGCGCTATTGTCGAGCCAGCCATGCAGGGCGATCAGCAGAGGTTTGCCCTGCTGATCATGCTCCGCAGACTGGTTATCCAGCAGGGCTACCCGCCGCCCATCTGCCAAGGTGAGCAGACGTTCGTGCAGAGTGCTTTTGATGCTGTTGATCATGGCAAGCCTTAGCGACGCAGCGGCCGTCTCGGCCAGAAGGGATCATCGAAGGGGTCGTAGAAGTAGGGGTCCATATAGCGCACCTCCACCTCCTTGACTGGCGGCCACAGCTTGCTGCCCGTCACATTGAGCACAGAGAAACGGTACTTGTGCTCGCCAATCTGGCTATCAACCGGTTGGCCTATGGTACCGAGCACCGTCAGGCTGCGCCCCTTGGCATAGAGGGTCGGATCGACAAAACCCTTCATGATGGCCAGAAAACGGCCCGGGCTTTGCTCGGTCTGCTCCGGTACACCGTTGGACTTGAGCGGCAGATAGACCACTTCAATAACGCTCTGATCCGCCTTGTTGTGCACCGCCGAGATAACGCCGCTCCAGCGGGCCGGTTTGCCCTCCATCCCGCCAAGGGCGGGCTGATAGGCCACCAGCTGGTTTTCAGGCTCATAGGCCAGCTCCTTGGGAACCGAGCTACAGGCCCCGAGCAGCAGGGCCAGCGCCCCGACCACCATAGTGCGTTTCATCATGTCGCTTCTGGTATTACGCATCATGTCACTCTCCTGTTGCCGGCGTGGCCCGTCGGGCCATCCGCTTGTGTTGCAGCTGATGAGCGGCAAGAGCGACATGACGTCAGTGCTCCTGCCCTTATTCGCGACCCGGCAGTTTTTTCCAGGTCACCTTGTCACGCAAATAGACCGGCGTCGCCTGCTCCACAGGCACCGCCTCCCCCGCCAGCCAGGCGGCGCGGGCCAGCGGCAGCATGTCCTCTGCCGCCGGGAAGCGCACCTGACTCTCCGCCAGCTCATCGGCCAGACCACTCAGGGTCTCGCCATAGGTTTCAAAACCGGTGCCGACGCAGGTCACAGGGCCCGCCAGCTTGCCACGGACGTCAACCAGTGCCGCGGGTTCGCTCACCACCTCGTCCCCCACCAGCTGCATGCGGCCATCAATGAGCTCATAGCGGCCGAAATAGACCTCGTTCATCCGCGCATCGATGGCGGTCAGCACCTGCTCGGCGCCATCCCGTCGATAGGCGCCTTGCGCCATGGCGGCCAGGGTCGAGATGCCAATCAGCGGCACACCCGCACCAAACGCCAGCCCCTGTGCCACACTGATGCCGATCCGCACGCCGGTAAAGGAGCCCGGGCCGCGGCCGAACGCGATGGCATCGAGGTCACTCAAACTTATCCCGGCATCCTCTAACACAGCCTGAACCATGGGCAGGATTTTTCGGGTGTGATCCCGTGGCGCCTCCTCCCAGCGGGAGAACAGCTTGTCACCCACCAGCAGGGCGGCGGAGCAGGCTTCGGTGGCGGTATCAACGGCCAGGATCTTCAACTCGTTCATGCTTTCCAATCTCTATAAAATCAGTCAATTACATAATCGGCAAGCGAGATATGCTCACCCGTTGTTCAAATCTGTTAGCTGGCGGCACACTTATTCACCGCGTTCAGTGCGATCGAAAAAACTCCCCAACGTTCCCAACTCCCGGGTACGGGGGATGGCGGGCAGACTCTTGATAAAGGTGGCGCCATAAGGTTTGTTAACCATTCGGGGATCACAGATCACCAGCACCCCGTGATCACTGCGATCACGAATGAGCCGCCCCACCCCCTGTTTGAGGGCAATCACCGCCTTGGGCAACTGCAGCTCAGCGAAGGGATCACCCCCCTTAAGCTTGCAATCATCCACCCGCGCCTTGAGCAGCGGATCATCAGGGCTGGCAAACGGCAGTTTGTCGATGATAACACACGACAACGCCGCCCCTCTCACGTCGATCCCCTCCCAGAAGCTGCTGGTCGCCACCAGTACTGCACGGCCGTTCTCGACAAACTCCTTGAGCAACCGTTGCTTGTTGTCCTCCCCCTGCAACAAGACGGTGCGGCCAATTTCCCGGCGCAGCACCTCGGCCACCTGACGCATCACCTGATGGCTGGTGCAAAGGAAGAAACAGCCGCCCGGTGTCTTGTTGATAAGCGGGATCATCAGATTGGCCAGCTGCTCGCCGCGACCAAAGGCGTTGGGCTCCGGCAGATAGCGGGGCACACAGAGCCGCGCCTGCTCGCCATAGTCGAACGGGCTGTCGAGGATCAGCTCGGCGCTGCCCGCCAACCCCAGCTCGGCCTTGAAGTGATCAAACCGCATATCCACCGTCAGGGTGGCGGAGGTAAAGACCCATGCCACTTCCGGTCTTTGCACCTCGGCACTGAATCGCTCGGCCACCGAGAGCGGCGTCAGATTGAGGGTGAAATGAAGCCGTGAGCAGTCGTACCAGTAGGAGAAACCGGTCTGGTTAACCGCCAGCACTTCACCCAGGCGGGTGCGCAGTTCACTGATACGCTCGAAGGCGTGATCCAGCTGCTCGCCACGGCCGAGAGCCAGTTTCAGCACTTCGTAGCAGAGCCCGATGGCATCGTTGAGACGAGCCAAGGCCTGACCCCAGAGCGGCTGGCGCAGCATGTCGCGGGTATTGCCGCGACCGCCATCCACTCCGAAGGCAAGACGCAGATCCTGACTGGCGATAGCGAGCCGGTCCGCCGCCTTGCCAAGCTGGGCCATGTCGTGCGCCTCTGCCCGATAGGCCAGCTGGATATCCTGCGCCAGATCCTGAATCGTTCGGCTGCCTACCGACTTGCCGAAGTAGTTGGTGACGATCTCCGGCAGCTGATGGGCTTCATCAAACACATAGACTTGTGCTTCCGGCACCAACTCGCCAAATCCGGTGTCTTTCACCGCCATATCGGCGAAGAAGAGGTGATGATTGATCACCACCACCTGGGCATCCATGGCGCGGCGTCGGGCCACCACCAGATGGCAGTCGTCGTAATAGGGGCAGTCGCGACCGAGACAGTTATCGTTGGTGCTGGTGACGTGGGTGAGGATCTCGGCGTTTTCCTGCAACCCTGGGATGTCCCCCACATCGCCGTTATCGGTAGCCGTGGACCAGGATTTGACCTTCACCAGATCATTAAGCACTTCCGGCTTTTGCAGATGGGATTCGCTCAAGAGCCGGTTCATCCGCTCGATGCAGAGATAGTTGCTGCGCCCCTTGAGCAGGGCCACTGGCGGGGTGTAGGAGAGCGCGCCGGTGATGGTCGGGAGATCCCGATAGAAGAGCTGCTCCTGCAGGTTCTTGGAGCCGGTGCTGATCACCACCCGCTTGCCGGACTCCAGCGCAGGCACCAGATAGGCGTAGGTCTTGCCGGTACCGGTCCCCGCCTCAACCAGCAGACGGCCACCACTTTTGATGGCGCGCGCGACCGCTTCGGCCATCTCCAGTTGGGGAGCGCGGGCTTTGAAACCGTCGATATGGCTGGCCAGAGGGCCATCTGGCTTGAACAGGGTCTGGATGGTCAAAAGGACGTCCCGCAGCAAAAGCGGCCATTATGCCAAAAGCGCGGCAAAAGCGGGACAGATAATCTGCCTAGACGAACAGATCGATCTGATGATCGGGATCCGGCTTGTGATCGCCCTCCTCCGCCTTGGGCTGATCACGCTTGGCTGGCGTGTTATATGCCTGCTGGCGCTGCTGGGAGTCACTGTTGTCAGTGCTGGTCTTGCGCAGCTGGTGCTTTTTGCTGATCTGGTTCACTTCCCGCTTGATCTCTTCGCTGCCGGGCGCGGCAGGCGCCCGGGGCAAAATGGGGAACAACAGGTCCTGGCTGGGCATGATGGCGACTCCTGCAGGGGTTATTGTCTAGTTATCGACCAGAAAACCGTTTTCGCCACTTTAATCGATCAAATCACAATTTCGGGTTGCATTTTCTGTCAAGGCAGGTAGTTTAAATCAGGCGTCAATTACGACATCTTATTTTGTAAAGGATTGATTACATGAAGTTCACCACCCTGAAGACTCATCACCACCATCATCATCCCGACTAGTCTTTCAGGAGGTTGACTGCTGGAAGACACTTAACTGGTGACTTCCAAAAGGACCGCAAGATTCATAAACCCTCGGAAGCACCCACTTCCGAGGGTTTTTTCGTTTTTGACTAGAAGGAAATCGAGCAATGGAAACACAACGTCTGCGTATCGCCATGCAAAAGTCCGGTCGTCTGAGCCAGGACTCCCAAGCCCTGTTCAAGAGCTGTGGCCTCAAGATCAACCTGCGCGAGCAGCGCCTTATCGCCCATGTCGAGAACATGCCCATCGATATCCTGCGGGTGCGTGATGACGACATCCCGGGTCTGGTGATGGAAGGGGTGGTCGACCTTGGCATCATCGGCGAGAACGTGCTGGAAGAGGTGCAGCTTATTCGCGCTTCACAAGGATTGCCTGCGGAGGTCAAAACCCTCAAGCAGCTGGACTTTGGTGGCTGCCGCCTCTCACTGGCGGTACCGGAAGATGTGACCTACACAGGGCCACAGAGTCTGGCGGGCAAGCGCATTGCCACCTCCTACCCCGGGCTGCTCAAGCGCTTCTTTGACGAAAAGGGCCTTGGCTTCAAGAGCGTGATGCTGGGCGGCTCGGTGGAAGTGGCGCCCCGCGCGGGTCTGGCCGATGCCATCTGCGATCTGGTTTCCACCGGCGCGACCCTGGAGGCCAACGGCCTCAAAGAGGTGGAGGTGATCTACCGCTCCAAGGCGGTACTGGTACAGGCCCCCAACCCCTTGTCCGATGCCAAGCAGAAGCTCATCGACAAATTGCTGCCCCGCATTCAGGGGATGCAGCAGGCCCGCGAGAGCAAGTACATCATGCTGCACGCCCCCAAAGAGAAGCTCGATGCCATCACCGATCTGCTGCCGGGTGCCGAGCGCCCCACCATCATGCAGCTGGCCGGTGACACCAATCAGGTGGCGCTGCACGTCGTCTCCAGCGAGACCCTGTTCTGGGAGACCATGGAGCAGCTCAAGGCCCTCGGCGCCAGCTCCATTCTGGTGCTGCCCATCGAAAAGATGATGGAATAAGGAAGGGACATCATGCAGACCTTGATCTGGAAGACCCTCTCCCCCGCCCAGCAGGCCGATGTACTGACCCGGCCCGCTCTCAATGACGAGGCCGATATCGGCGCCGTGGTCAAAGAGATCATCGCCGCGGTGCGTAGCCGTGGCGATGAGGCTCTGCGCGAGCTGAGCCAGCGCTTCGAGCGCGCCCCCCGTGAGCAGCTGCGCGTTAGCGAGGCTGAAATTGAAGCCGCCTGCGCGCGGCTGGATAACGACATCAAAAGCGCCATCGAAGCGGCCATTGCCAATATTCGCACCTTCCACGCCGCGCAACTGCAGCAGGTAGTGCGGGTGGAAACCCAACCCGGGGTGGTGTGCGAGCTGCGCTCCCAGCCAATCAGCCGGGTCGGTCTCTACGTACCCGGGGGCAGCGCACCGCTCCCCTCCACCGTGATGATGCTGGCTATTCCGGCTGCTATCGCCGGTTGCCGTGAAGTGGTGCTCTGCACCCCGTCCCCCGCCAGCGACGAGATCCTGTTTGCCGCCCGCGCCTGCGGGGTCGAGAAGGTGTTCGCCATCGGCGGCGCGCAGGCCATCGCGGCGATGGCTTACGGCACCGAAAGCATCCCCAAGGTGGACAAGATCTTCGGCCCGGGCAACGCCTATGTGACCGAGGCCAAGGGGCAAGTTTCTCGCGACTGGCGTGGCGCTGCCATCGACATGCCCGCAGGCCCCTCCGAGGTGCTGGTGATTGCTGACGAGAGCGCCAACCCGGCCTTCGTGGCGGCGGATCTGCTCTCCCAGGCCGAGCATGGCCCCGACAGCCAGGTAGTGCTGGTCACTACCTCGCCCCTGCTGGCCGATGCCATCGCAGGGGAAATTAAAAGCCAGCTGACCAAGCTGAGCCGCCGGGATATCGCCGCGCAGGCGCTCGGTAGCAGTCTGGTGATCCTCTGTGACGATCTGGCCGAGGCATGTGTCATCTCCAACGCCTACGCGCCGGAGCACCTGATTGTGCAGACCCGAGCCCCGCGCGAGCTGCTGGACCAGCTTGAGAATGCCGGCTCCATCTTTCTGGGAGCATGGACACCGGAATCGGTCGGCGATTACGCCAGCGGCACCAACCACACCCTGCCCACTTATGGCTATGCCCGCACCTGCTCGAGCCTTGGCCTCGCCGATTATCAGCGCCGCTACACGGTGCAGGAGCTGAGCGCCGAAGGTATTCGCGGCCTTGGCCCTATCGTCGAGCGTATCGCCCAGGCCGAGGGGCTCGATGGCCACAAAAATGCAGTCACCCTCAGGTTGAACGCCCTGGCCGCCGCGCCCCAACCAACAGCACAGCAGAAGGATTTGTCATGAGCATTGCCAATCTGGCGCGCCGCGTGGTGCGGGCCCTCACCCCTTATCAATCCGCCCGCCGCATCGGCGGCAAGGGCCACGTCTGGCTCAACGCCAACGAGGCACCGCAGGCCTATCCCTTTACCATCGAGGGGAGCCGCCTCAACCGCTACCCCGAGTGCCAACCGGCCGAGGTGGTGAACGGCTATGCCGCCTACGCCGGGGTCAATCCCGATCAGGTGCTGGTGAGCCGCGGCGCCGACGAGGCCATCGAGCTGCTTATTCGCACCTTCTGCGAAGCGGGTGAAGATCAGATCCTCATCTGCCCGCCCACCTACGGCATGTACGCCATCAGCGCCGAGACCTGTGGCGTCGGCATCGTCGAGCAGCCGCTAACCGCCAGCCGCCAGCCGGACTGGCCCGCCATCGCGGACCGTCTGTCTGATGTGAAACTGGTGTTTCTCTGCTCCCCCAACAACCCCACCGGGGATCTGGTGGGGCGCGACGGCCTCATCGCCCTGCTGGAAAAAGCTCGGGATCGCGCCATCGTGGTGGTGGACGAGGCCTATATCGAGTTCTGCCCCGAGGCGTCCGTGGTGGACCTGCTGGCCCGCTTCCCCAATCTGGTGGTGACCCGCACCCTCTCCAAGGCTTTTGCCCTGGCGGGGATCCGCTGCGGCTTTACGCTGGCAAGCCCCGAGGTGATCGCCATGCTGGCCAAGGTGATCGCCCCCTATCCCATCCCCGAGCCCATCGCCCAGATCGCGGCGCAGGCCCTCTCCCCCATGGGGCTGGAGCTGATGCGCGAGCGAGTAATAGAGCTCAACAAGCAAAAAGCCGCCTTCAAGGCAGAGCTGGCAACGCTTGCCTGCGTGAAGGAAGTATTCGAAGACAAGGGCAACTTCGTGCTGGTGCGCTTTGTGGATGGCACCGCCGTCTTTGCCGCCATGAAGGCCGCCGGCATCATTCTGCGGGATTTCTCGACCAAACCCGGCCTTGATAACAGCATTCGCGTCACCATCGGCTATCAGGGCGAGATGGATGCCGTGCTGGCGGTACTGCGTGATCTGCCCTCTCCCACTTTGTAAGACAAGGATGTAGCGATGAAGACCCCGTTTTTGTTTATCGACCGCGACGGCACCCTGATTGAAGAGCCGGTGACCGACAAGCAGGTGGATAGCCTTGCCAAGCTGCGCTTCGAGCCCATGGTCATTCCGGTGCTGCGCGAGTTGCAGGCCGCTGGCTATGTGCTGGTGATGGTGACCAATCAGGATGGGCTGGGCACCGCCAGCCTGCCGCTGGAGAACTTCCAGCCACCCCACGACCTGATGATGCACCTGTTTGAATCGCAACGAGTGAAGTGGGAACAGGTGTTGATCTGCCCGCACTTCCCCACCGACGGCTGCAGCTGCCGCAAGCCCCACCTCGGGCTGGTGAAAGAGTACCTCGCCTCGGGTCGCATCGACTTTGCCAACTCCTTCGTGATTGGCGATCGCCAGACCGATCTGCAGCTGGCCGAGAACATGGGCATTGGCGGCATTCGCTACCACCCGCAGGATCACAACTGGCTCGCCATCCGTGATCAGCTGTTATCCAAGGGGCGCGTAGCCTCGGTGGAGCGCTACACCAAGGAGACCCGCATTCAGGTAGCTGTGGATCTCGACAACAGCGGCGGCAACCAGATCGCCACCGGCATCGGCTTCTTTGATCACATGCTGGATCAGATTGCCACCCACGCCGGTTTCCAGCTCAAGCTGAGCGTCAGCGGCGATCTGCATATCGACGATCACCACACGGTGGAAGACGTCGGGCTGGCGCTGGGCCAGGCGCTGCGCCAAGCCCTTGGCAACAAGCGCGGTATCGGCCGCTTCGGCTTCGTGCTGGCGATGGACGAAGTGCAGGCGGTGATCGATGCGCGCCCGCTGACCGAGCAGGAGGTAAGCACCGCACTGGATCTCAGCGGTCGCCCCTACTTCGTGTTCGACTGCCCGAGCGGTTTTGGCCGCGACAACGTGGGTGAGATGGCCACCGAGATGGTGCCCCACTTCTTCCGCTCCCTCTCGGATGCCATGGCCATCACATTGCAGATGAAGGTGGGCAGCGGCAACACCCACCATCAGGTGGAGGCGCTGTTCAAAGGCTTTGGCCGCGCCCTGCGTCAGGCCATTCGGGTGGAAGGGAGCGAGCTTCCCTCCAGCAAGGGAGTGCTGTGATGGATGTGAGCAAGCAGAAGCTGGTCATTATCGATACCGGCTGCGCTAACCTGGCCTCGGTCAGAATGGCGTTCGAGCGCCTCGGTGTGCAGCCGCTGGTCTCCAGCCAGGCAGCCGATATCGAGCAGGCGGACAAGCTGATCCTGCCCGGCGTCGGCACCGCGGTAGCCGCCATGAAGAACCTCAACGAGCGGGGGCTGGTGCCCCTTATTCGCGCCGCCAAGCAGCCGCTGCTGGGCTTTTGCCTCGGCATGCAGATGCTGGCGGAGGCCTCCGAAGAGAGCATGAGTGCCAATGGCAGTGAAGGCGATCTCATCGACTGTCTCGGCATAGTGCCGGGCAAGATCCGGTTGATGGAAGTGGGCACCTTACACCAGTCAAGCATGCGCCTGCCCCATATGGGCTGGAATCAGATTGAGCATGATGAGAGCCATCCTCTGCTCAAGGGGATCCCGAGCGGCAGCTACTTCTACTTCGTGCACTCCTATGCGCTGGAGGTGACAGAAGCAACGCTGGCGACTTGTGACTACGGCAACCCTTTTACCGCGATTGTGGCCCGTGAAAACTTCTTTGGCGCCCAATTCCACCCGGAGCGCTCAGGCGCAGCCGGTGCCCGTTTGCTGCAAAATTTTCTGGAGCTGTGACTAGCATGATCATTCCCGCAATTGACCTTATCAACGGTCAGGTGGTTCGCCTCTATCAGGGGGACTACGAGCAGAAGACCGAATACAGCAGCAGCCCGCAGGCCCGCTTCGATGAATATGTCTCCCAGGGGGCGGTGCAGCTCCATCTGGTAGATCTTGACGGTGCCAAGGATGCCAAGGCGCGCCAGCTGCCCCTGCTGACCCAACTGCTGTCGGCCACCGAAGCACCGGTACAAGTTGGCGGCGGCGTGCGTACCGAGCAGGATGTGGCGGATCTGCTGGCCGCCGGTGCCAGCCGGGTGGTGATTGGCTCCACCGCCGTCAAATCCCCGGATCTGGTAGCGAGCTGGATGGAGAAATATGGCCCCGAGCAGATCGTGCTGGCGCTGGACGTCAATATCGATGAGCAGGGCAATCGCCATATCGCGGTGGCAGGCTGGCAGGAGAACAGCGGCGTGACCATCGAAGCGCTGATCGAGCGCTTCCTCCCCGCCGGGCTCAAGCATGTGCTCTGCACCGACATCAGCCGTGACGGCACCCTGGCTGGCACCAACGTCGAGCTCTATCGGGATCTCTGCGCCCGCTACCCGAGCGTCGCCTTTCAGGCCTCCGGCGGCATTGGCGGCATCGCGGATATCGAGGCGCTCAAGGGTTCAGGGGTCAAGGGGATCATCCTTGGCCGCGCCCTGCTGGAGGGCAAGTTCTCGGTGGGTGACGCCATCGCCTGCTGGCAAGCTCCTGCAGCCGTTACCACAGGAGGTAACTGATGCTGGCAAGACGCATTATCCCCTGCCTCGACGTGAAGGATGGCGTGGTGGTCAAAGGGGTGCAGTTTCGCAACCACGAGGTGATGGGCGGCATAGTCGAGCTGGCACGCCGCTACGCCGAAGAGGGCGCTGACGAGCTGGTGTTCTATGACATCACCGCCTCCAGCGATGCCCGGGTAGTGGACAAGAGCTGGGTGAGCCGGGTAGCGGAGGTGATCGATATCCCCTTCTGCGTCGCCGGTGGCATCAAAAGCGTGGAAGACGCCCGCCAGATCCTCGAATTTGGCGCAGACAAGATCTCCATCAACTCTCCGGCGCTGGCCGACCCGACCCTTATCAGCCGACTGGCCGAGCGCTTTGGCGTGCAGTGCGTGGTGGTGGGCATTGACTCCTACTTCGATGCCGAGACGGGCCACTATCAGGTCAAACAGTTTACCGGTGACGAGAGTCGCACCCGCACCACCGCTTGGCACACCCTCGACTGGGTGCAGGAGGTGCAAAAGCGCGGCGCGGGCGAAATCGTGCTGAACGTGATGAATCAGGACGGCATGCGCCAGGGTTATGATCTCGACCAGCTCAAGCAAGTGCGCAGCGTCTGCAAGGTGCCGCTGATTGCCTCCGGCGGCGCCGGTGCCATGGTGCACTTTCGCGATGCCTTTACCCTCGCCGATGTAGATGGGGCGCTGGCCGCCTCTGTATTCCACAAGGGCCTTATCCCCATTCCCGAATTGAAACGCTGGCTGAAAACCGAAGGAGTCGCCATCCGTGAATAACTTCTCAGATAACACACAAACCACCGCCAGCGCGCGCCCCCTTGCCGAGCAACTCGACTGGGAAAAATGCGATGGCATGATCCCCGCCATCGTCCAGCACGCCGCCAGCGGCGAGGTACTGATGCAGGGCTTTATGACCCGTGAAGCGCTGGAAAAGACCCAGACTACCGGTCAGGTCACCTTCTTTAGCCGCAGCAAACAGCGGCTCTGGACCAAGGGTGAAAGCTCGGGCAATATGCTCCAACTCGTGGCTATCAGCACCGACTGCGATCAGGATTCCCTGCTGATTGCCGCCAACCCCGTCGGCCCTACCTGCCACAAGGGCACAACCTCCTGCTTTAACGGCCACCCGGTGCCACCCCTCGGTTTTCTGGCAGAGCTGGAGCAGGTGCTGGCCGCCCGCAAAGGGGCCGATCCGGACACCAGCTACACCGCCAGCCTCTATGGCAAAGGCACCAAGCGCATCGCCCAGAAGGTCGGTGAGGAAGGTGTTGAAGTGGCGCTGGCAGCCATGGCCAAGGATCGGGAAGAGCTCATCAACGAATCCGCCGATCTGCTCTACCACCTCACCGTGCTGCTGCAAAACGAAGGGCTGGGATTACAGGATGTCGTTCAGCGGCTTTATGAGCGGCATAATAAATAATCGTTAATGATTAAACGGGCTGACCGCCCGTTTAATCATTAAATCCGAGCATTAAAAAATCATCATAATCCATTATATTGAAATCAGAATGTTTATTGAACAATTGAATCACTGCCTGCTGCATTGAATATGATGTTTTATCAAACATAACTCCAGAATCTATTTGCTTATTTAGAAACTCAACATCTGTATTATAATCAAAACTTAAAGTATACAACCAAACAAAGTAACTTAAAGCATCTACTTTTGATATTGCAGATTGACACCGTTTATCTAATCCAGATAGATCAAAACTAATACTTACAGACTGCAACGCATGAATATCGAGTTTTTGTGCCCATTTTACCCATTCAAAATTTGGGTCTCCCCCATCTGACAGAACTCTTTTTAAGTTATACCTTTCCATCAACAAGGTATTGTAAGCCTCTCTTTTCCTAAGATGAATACAATAAAGCGTCACCAAGAAAACAATATCTATGCTTTTCCTAATATTGGTTAATATTGCGACTAGATGTGATATTAATCTATGCATATCTCGAAGCGACAATTCAAAAGCCTTTGAAATATCAGAAATGGTTTCAGCAAGCTGCATCTTTGACATCTTGGGATACAAAAGTAATTTGTCTGATAACCAAAAGTCATCGCCATAAAGATCTAATCTTGATTTAGCCATCTCATAACGAGAGCCTTGTTTCAAAGTACGTTGGCTATCATAGAATCGTTCAAGATATTTTTTACCATCAAATCCCTCCCCATAAATCACCTTGATAGCATGCTGCAACTGCTCGGTATCCGTTGCCAACACAAAGACCACGCCCTTAATATCAAAAATATGCTTGATGGTTTCCAGCATCTCTACCGCATAGGAGGGGCGACAGCGATCCAGCTCATCAATCAGGATAAATGCGGGAGCCTGTTTCTTTTTCTTGCCAATGATTGCCCCAACCCACTGCTGTATTTCGTGTTTGAGCAACTGTACTGCTTCTGTCTTTTTACGCGTGTCTTGAAAGAGAGATTCAACCAGCTTCCCCGCATCATCAGCCGTAATGACCTCCTGGACTTCATCGATATTGATGCCAGAGACTTTTTTAAACAGAGCCTTGGTGACTATCGGCGCAGTTGCTTTTAACAATGATGCCAATTTGGTCGACAGATAGGGGGAAAGCTGAGGGCTACCCGCTTCTTCTTTCAGCTGTTCAATAATCGACGAAATCACCGTCAATAAGGGATCATCGGAAAAGTCCTGCTGCCAGGCATCGATATAGACGGTGGGATAGTGCGCTTTCAGCTCCATATACCAGCGCTTGATAAACCAGGTTTTCCCTGCCCCCCATTCGGCATTGAGGTTGAGCACATAGTTGCGTTGCTTGCCTTCGGCGGCGAGGTAGTTGGTCAGAAAGTCGGCATAGCGGGCACGTTCAAGCCGATCACCAGCCAACTCTTCACTGCCCGCAATGGCCCCCGGCCCGTCCCACTGAACTGCGTCATCCCAATTAAACGGTGCCACTGCCATCTCGTATCTCTCCATATTGCGTTGCTGAGGATGATATCAGGGGCACAGTGAAAATAGTTTGATTAAAGACCTGTTTGTTGCCCTTTCTGCCGCTCGGGGTGGCGCATTTGATTGCTGATTAATTTCTCTGCTGCTAACCAATAATGCCGGGCCGATAAAGGGGGGAACAGGGTGATCTGTACAGCCACAGACTCGGTTGATTGCCTTTGAGCTCGCCAACGATGACAACCGTGTGACATGGCGCAGAACTTGCGGAAATAAACGCGAAACCTGACCTGTTCGGTGCTTTATTTAAAGCTGTTGATCTCTGTTGCGCGTCTTGTTCAACCGACCCATCGTAGCGACCCAAGGATGGCTAGCCCCATGAAGGATGAACCCTTCTCTATCCAGTTACAGCATGAGCTGGATCACCTCAAAGCCATCTTCAACGAGACGGACGCCTACATGTTTACCAAGGATCTGGCGGGCCGTTACACCTATGCCAATCAGGCGGTGCTGGATCTCTTTGGCTGCACCCTCGCCGAGTTGCAGGGGCAGGATGATCGGGCCTTTTTTGATCTCGAATTCTCCGACACCATTCAACGCAACGACCGGTTGGTACTGGAGCAGCAACTCGCCATCGCCCAGGAGGAGATCAACTACCTCAAATCCACCGGGGAAAAGCGCTGCTACTGGACAGTTAAAAAGCCCATCCATGACAAGGATGGCAACCTGATCGGCCTGTGCGGCATCTCCACCGATATCACGGAACACAAGCTGATCGAGGCCCGCATGGCGGAGCAGCATCAGCTGCTGGAAATCATCCTCGCCAACGTGGATGCCCATATCTATATGAAGGACAGCCTGCACCGCTTTCTCTACGTCAACCAAAAGGTCGCCGATCTGCTGGGCCTTCCTGCCGAGCAGATCATCAACCGGCGCGATGACGAGGTGATCCCCGCGGCCAGCGCCTGCCAGCTGTGGCGGCTGGACAACCGGGTATTCGAAACCGGCGAGCTGCAAGCCGGGGAAGAGATGCTGACCGATCCCGAAGGCAATCAGCACTACTACTGGTCGGTCAAGGTGCCCTTTCTGCTGGGGGATGGCACCCCGACCCTGATCGGGATCTCCTCCGACATTACCGAACTGCACCAGCTCAAGGAGCAGCTACACCAGCAGTCGGTGCGCGATGGCCTCACCGGTCTCTACAACCGCCGTTTCTTTTTCGAGTTGTGCGAGAAGAACCTCAGTCTGGACATGCGCCACCACCTCGCCTCGGTGCTGATGGTGCTGGATGTGGATCAGTTCAAGTGTATCAACGATCGCTTCGGTCACCCCCTTGGGGATAGCGCGCTGGTGCATCTGGGCAGGGTGATGCAATCAGTGCTGCGCAGCGAAGATGTGCTGGCCCGCATCGGCGGTGACGAGTTTGCCATCTTGCTACCCAACACCACCCTCTCGGCCGCCGCATCTCTGGCCGAGCGGCTGCGCCTGCAGGTGATGCAAAGCCCGCTGCCCCTGCCCGATGGGGATAAGCTGGTTATCACCATCAGCGCCGGACTGGTGGAAAATGGCGAAGGGGAGCTGATGGAGAGCCTCTACGCCCGCGCCGATCAGATGCTCTATCAGGCTAAACAGAGCGGCCGCAACTGCGTTGCCTGCAAGGCACCCTAGCCATACAACGGGAGGGCCAGCAGCCCTCCAACTCCCTCGAATCTCCCTTCTATGAAAGTCTGTGCTGGCTCCTTACGAACAGGCGGCTACCCCAGCTGTTTGCGCAGCACAAACTTTTGCACCTTGCCGGTCGAGGTTTTCGGCAGCGGGGTGAAGATGATGCGTTTGGGGGCCTTGAAGTGGGCCATCTGCTCCCGGCAAAAGGCGATCAACTCCGCCTGGGTGGTCTCTCGCCCCTCTTTCAGTTTGACGAAGGCGCAGGGCACCTCTCCCCACTTCTCATCGGGCATGGCGATCACTGCCGCTTCGTCCACATCGGGATGGCGATAGAGCACATCTTCCACCTCCAGACTGGAGATATTCTCCCCGCCGGAGATGATGATGTCCTTGGATCTGTCCTTGATCTCCACATAACCATCCGGGTGCCATACCGCCAGATCGCCACTGCGAAACCACCCCTCCGCCATCGCCTCGGCACTGGCCGCCGGATTTTTCAGATAGCCCTTCATCACCACATTACCGCGCAGCACTATCTCCCCCATGGTTTTGCCATCTTTGGCCACCGGTTCGCCGCTGACCGGATTGATGACCCGCATCTCCCCCTGCAGAGGCGACGCAACCCCCTGGCGCGCCTTGAGGCGGGAGAGCGCAGTGGCATCCTGCCCCTGCCAGCTTCTTTGCGGTTCGCACAACACGCAAGGGCCATAGGTTTCGGTCAGGCCATAGACGTGGGTCACAGCGATCCCCATCGCCTCCATCCCGGCGATCACGGTGGCGGGGGGCGCAGCGCCAGCGGTCATCACCTTGATGGGGTGATCCAGCCCCCGCTTGAGCGCCTGTTCAGCATTGTTGAGCATATTGAGCACGATGGGCGCCGCGCAAAAATGGCTCACCTTGTGCTCGTGCAGCGCCTCATAAATGGCGGCCGCCTGCACATGCCGCAGGCAGACGCTCACCCCGGCGGTGGCCGCCAGCGTCCAGGGGAAACACCAGCCGTTGCAGTGAAACATCGGCAAGGTCCAGAGATAGACGGGATGTTTGGGCAGCTCCCAGGAGAGCACGTTGTTGATGGCGTTGAGGTGGGCACCGCGGTGGTGATAGACCACCCCCTTGGGATTGCCCGTGGTGCCGGAGGTGTAGTTAAGGGATATCGCCTGCCACTCATCCTCTGGCAACCAGCCGGGTTCATCGCCGTTACCAGTGGCAATAAAGGTCTCATAGTCGAGGTCACTGACAAGCGCCCCCTCCCGGTAGAGGGGATCGTCGATGGCGATGACCAGCGGTTGGCACTCCAGCAGATCCAGCGCCTTGCGCACCACGGCACCAAACTCCCTGTCCACCAGCACCACCTTGCTCTGGGCATGCTGGAAGATAAAGGCCATCGACTCTGCATCGAGCCGGGTATTGATGGTGTTGAGCACGGCGCCGCTCATGGGCACCCCGAAGTGAGCTTCAAACATCGCCGGGATGTTGGGCGCAACGATGGAGACGGTATCCCCCTCCCCGATGCCGCGAAGCCGCAGAGCCGAGGCAAGCTGGCGGCAACGGCGGGCGGTCTCGCCCCAGCTCTGGCGTAGCGAGCCATGGATCAGCGCCGGATAGTCGGGATAGACCCGCTCCGCCCGCCCCAGAAAGCTGATGGGGGTCAGGGCCTCGAAATTGGCGGCGGTTTTGGCAAGGTCGCGCTCATAGATGTTCTGTACTGTCATCGGATTCCTTCCTCACAGGTGGCACAAAACGGGCTGTTCCGGGATGATTCAGAGATCAGCAAGCGACATGGGCATCCTGCCCGTCACTGGTCTCTTATGGGGATGACAGCCTAACAGTGAGCCTACGGCGGCAGGTATTAGCAAAACGTCTTAGACAGGGGCAGCCTGCTGCCAACAGAGGCCCCCTGTTTTCGTTGCAAAAAATATTTCATTACGGGAAAGCGTGCCATTTTTTTCACAGGCTGTTTTTGGCGAATAACGAAAAATGACGATAATGGAATATTATTCCGTCAAAACTGCTTTATATGTCATTTCATTCATCTCGGCACGCACTATTTTCATGATCTTTATTTAAGGTAAACAGCATAAAACGAAAGCTGAAATAGTTATTGCATAATAACTTTTATTTCATATCAGCTGTTAAATCCATGGAAAATAAATTTTGTGAGTCATCCCATAAAGCGAGCATGGCACCATGTTCATTCAGCCACACACGGGTTACGGTTACAACGTGAAACAATCTACCGGATGTTCAATATCAGGCCAGATTTCTCGCCAATCACTACGCAATCCACAGTGAGTTTGCGTACCTTGGATGTATGACGCAGAAACCCTATCGACCCGATATTCCGCCGAGCCCAAACCTGCTTTATCAAGGAGCATTTTATGTGTGCCGTGCCGAATACCACACCACGCAGA
Source organism: Aeromonas sp. Y289-2 (assembly GCF_027705925.1). Taxonomy (NCBI): domain Bacteria; kingdom Pseudomonadati; phylum Pseudomonadota; class Gammaproteobacteria; order Aeromonadales; family Aeromonadaceae; genus Aeromonas; species Aeromonas sp. Y289-2. The sequence continues at coordinate 76,180 of NZ_JAPDCH010000004.1, read as the reverse complement.
CAATTCCCTACTGCATTTACCATTCTGTTTCTTATTATGTTACTTGCCATTGCGCTGACCTGGATAATTCCAGCGGGCGCCTATGCCAAGCTCTCTTATAATCCAGCCAGTGAAAGCCTGATGGTCAATAGCCCACAGGGGGAAATTAGCCGACTTCCCGCAACCCAGGATGCCCTGGCAAAACTCAATATCAATATTGCGGTGGAGCAATTTACCAACGGCACCATCCGCAAGCCCATCGCCATTCCCGGCACCTATGCACGGCTGGAGCAAGCGCCCAAGGGGCTCAGTGACGTGGCAGTCAGCATGGTCAAGGGCACCATAGAGGGGGCGGATATCATCGTCTTTATTCTGGTGCTCGGGGGGCTGATCGGCGTCATCAACAAGACAGGTGCCTTCAGTGCAGGGCTGGTGGCGTTGTCGCGCAAGACCCGGGGCAACGAGTTCCTGTTTGTGGCGCTGGTCTGCTTCGTAATGGCGCTGGGAGGCACCACCTGCGGACTGGAGGAAGAGGCGGTCGCCTTCTATCCCATACTGGTGCCCATTTTTCTGGCGCTCGGCTATGACTCCATCGTCTGCGTGGGAGCCATCTTCCTCGCTGCCTCCATGGGCACCACCTTCTCCACCATCAATCCCTTCTCGGTGGTGATCGCCTCCAATGCCGCCGGCATTCCCTTTACCGAGGGGCTGATCTTTCGCGCCATTGGCTGTCTGGTGGGCACCCTGGTGGTGATCAGTTATCTCTACTGGTACTGCAAGAAGATCAAGGCCAACCCTGCCTTCTCCTACACCTATGAGGACAGAGAGAGTTTTCGCGCCCGTTTTCTCAAAGAGGGCTCTATGGACGAAGGGGTGCCCTTCACCCTGCGCCGCAAGCTCATTCTGACCCTGTTTATCCTCGCCTTCCCGCTGATGGTGTGGGGCGTATCCATGGCCGGTTGGTGGTTTCCGCAGATGGCAGCTTCCTTCCTGACCATCGCCATCATCATCATTTTTATCTCGGGTCTCAAAGAGAAAGAGGCGGTCGAGGCCTTCACTCAGGGGGCGTCGGAGCTGGTGGCCGTCTCCCTCATCATCGGGCTGGCGCGGGGGGTCAATCTGGTACTGGATCAGGGGATGATCTCGGACACTATTCTGGCCTACGCCTCCGATCTGGTCTCCGGCATGCATGGCGCCGTGTTCGCGGTGGCACAGATGCTGGTGTTCACCCTCTTGGGGCTGGTGGTACCCTCCTCCTCGGGGCTCGCAGTGCTCTCCATGCCCATCATGGCACCGCTGGCAGATACTGTGATGATCCCCCGCTATATCGTGGTGTCGGCCTACAACTGGGGGCAATACGCCATGTTGTTTCTGGCCCCCACCGGACTGGTGCTGGTCACTCTGCAGATGCTCGGCATCCAGTTCAACAAGTGGGTCAAGTTCGTGCTGCCCATGGTGGGCTTTGTGCTGGGATTTGGCGCCCTGATGCTGGTGGCGCAAGTGATGTTGGCCTGATAGGTCTGTGATACATGAGTGACAACACCCCGAGCCTGGCGCGGGGTGTTCTTTTGTCAGTCTTAGTGGCGAACCCGTCCCTGCTGGCGGAAGCAGTAGAGTTTAAGGCTGATGTCGGCTATATCGGCAGGAAGCTCCTCTCCCTGCTCGGCCAGTGGCCGGTAGAGGGATGAGAGCAGACGTTCGGCCTGCTGCACCGTGATGATGTTGGCCTGGATGGCCGGGGTGATCCAGCTGGGTAACATTGACATATCTCCCCCTCATTGATCCGGTGATCTCGGGTGAACGTCTTCATATCAGGTCTTACGCAGTTGTCTGCCGACCCGTTCACCCTCTGCTTCACCCAATCAAAGCAAAATGCTTGCCGTGATCTCTTATCGGCCAACATCCGATGGGGCTGGAGCCATTTATCAACCACTTGCGTGGCCATCTCAACAAACAGAGTGCCCGTTCAAGACCTCCCTTGACCTGCCCCCGTCCACGCCTTGTCACTCTGGCATTCTGCTCACCGCCCGCCTTGCAAATTGCGACTCGAATTGCTCCTTATCACACTTGCTAAGTTCACCACACGTCGGAAACCGGTCACTTTTAGTCCGTTGTCGCCAAAGCCAGACACTTTTCCATGGCGGCTATTTTTTGACCTTGCCAGCGCCTGTCGCAGGCCCATCACCCTCGCCTTGTCCGGCCAACCAGTTGTGACAAGATGGCGCCAGATTGGAAGAGCCCGTATGGGTATGCAGGAGAACCATAAGATGAACAGATCCATGATGGCAGGTATCGGTATTGGCATCGCCTCGGCCCTGGCACTCTCGGCGGCGGCCAGCGGCTCCCTCTTTACACCCCAACCCACCTTTGCCGAGGTGATCGCCAGCAAGCCGATCACCGAGACCATCAAGACTCCCCGACAGGAGTGTCGCAACGTCACCGTGACCCACCGCAAGCCGGTACAGGATGAGCACAAGATCCTCGGCACAGTGGTTGGCGCGGCGCTGGGTGGCGTGGTTGGCCACCAGTTTGGCGGCGGCAGTGGCAAGAAGGTGGCCACCGCAGCCGGGGCAGTCGCGGGTGGCTATGCCGGTAATCAGGTGCAGGGCAATATGCAGGCGGGCGATACCTACACCACCACCGAACAGCGCTGCAAGACGGTGCAGGATACGAGCGTCAACACCATAGGTTATGACGTGACCTATCGCCTCGCAGGTCAGGAGGGGGTGATCCGCATGAAGCAAGCCCCGGGCGCCACCATTCCGGTCAAAGATGGCAAATTGGTGATCGACCAGCCAAAAGTGTGATTTCTCCTGACCCCACTCAGCAGCAGGCCCGCCTCTTTCGAGGCGGGCCTGTGTTTTTGGGCGGCTTGATTTCCTTTTTTCAAACAACGGCACTCAGGCTCATTGCGCCCAGTCAGTTACCCCTTGCAGCACTTTTTCACCGCCCGCACAACGTTCTGATACCCGGTGCAGCGGCACAGATTCCCCGATAGCCCGCGGCGGATCTCCGCATCGGTCAGCGGACGGCGCTCGGTCTTGTCGAGCAGGGCGGCGCTCGCCATCACAAGGCCCGGGGTGCAAAAACCGCACTGCACCGCCCCCTCATCGATAAAGGCCTGCTGTACATCGGAGAGTACATTCCCCTTACGCTCCCCCTCCACGGTGCGAATGGATTTGCCATCGGCCCAGACCGCCAGATAGAGGCAGCTGTCGATGGCAGTGCCATTCACCCGCACGGTACAGGCGCCGCACTCACCGACACTGCACCCCTCTTTCACACTGATCAGCCCCTGCCCGCGCAGGAAGTGGAGCAGCGACATGGTGGGCGGCACTGCATAGGAGTAAGGCTTGCCGTTGATCTCGCACTGGATCTCCACGGCGGGACAGCTTTGCGGTTGCATCATAGGATCTTGCCTCCGGCACGTTCGACTGCGCAGGCGACCACCCGCTGCGCCAGGGTTTTGATAAGGTGCAGGCGAAACTCTTTTTCCGCCCGCCAGGAGGAGCGCGGCGCCACATCGGCCACCACCGCCTCGGCAATCGCTGCCAGTGTGGCGCGAGTCAGGGGTTGCCCCTCGGCCGCAGCTTCGGCGTGCGGGGTACGCACCGGGGTCGGGGCCGCCACGCCATAGGCCAGCCGCAGGCGCTTGAAGTGACCATCCTCAATCTGGCAGTAGGCGGCGCAGCCGATGGTGGCGATATCCATGGCATCGCGCATGGCGTATTTGAAGTAGTGGGAGCCCACATGGGGGTGCGAGTCCGGCGCAAAGTGGAATGCCACCAGGATTTCTGCCGGTTGCAGCGCCACCTTGCCGGGACCGGTGTGAAAACCGGCGATGGGGATGCGGCGCGTACCATCGGGGCCGGCGATTTCCAGCTCTGCTTCCAGCGCGACGGTAGGCGCCGCCGAGTCGGCACTGGTAGCGCCGTTGCAGATATTGCCGCCATAGGTGGCAACGTTGCGGATCTGCGGGCCGGCGATGGTAGCGGCCGCCTCGGCCAGCATCGGCAGGCGGCGCTGCACCAGCTCGTTCTCGATGAGCTCGGTAAAGGTGGTGCCGGAGCCGATGCGGATCGACCCATCAGGCAACTCGCTCACCCCTTTGAGTTCGGGCAAGTCGTGAATATCGACGATATGACGATAGGCTGCGTTAAGGTGATGAAGCTGGATCATCACATCGGTGCCACCAGCCAAGAGACGCGCCTCGGGGTCAGCCTGACGCAGGGCGACCGCCTCGGCCACGCTGTGCGCCTTGTAGTAACAGGCAATATCAAACATGGTGTTGCTCCTCCCCTGATCCCTCGCCAATCAAACCCGCCGCGACAAACTCCCGGAACAGGGTTTTGGGGGTGATGGGCAGCTCGTTGATGGCCACCCCGGTCGCCATGCGAATGGCGTTACGGATAGCGGGGCCCGGCGAGATGATGGGCGGTTCACCCAGGGATTTGTGGCCATAGACCGACTGGGGCTCGTAGGTCTGCACGAAGTCGCATTCCAGCTCGGGCAAATCCAGCATGGTGGGGAACTTGTAGTCGAGCAGGTTGGGGTTGCGCACCACGCCGGTCTTGGCGTCGATAATCATCTCCTCGAACAGGGACCAGCCGATCCCCATCCCCATGCCGCCGTGTACCTGCCCCTCCGCCAGCTGCGGATTGAGGATCTTGCCGGCATCGTGCAGGTTGATGATGCGATTGATGGTCACCTTGCAGAGATCGATATCGACGCTGAGATCGACAAAGGTACAGCCGAAACTGGGCGGGTTGGTGGTGGTCTTGTGGGAGACCTCGGAGGTGATCTGGCCACCGATGGTGAGGTGGTAGTAGGCGTTGACCGACACCTCGGCGACGCTGATCCGCACCTTGTCCGGCGCACCGGCCAGCACCACGTAGCCGTCGATCAGGGTCAGCGATCCTACATCCTGATGGCAGAGTTGGGCCGCCAGCGACAAAATGCGCGCCCGCAACTGCAGCGCCGCCTGATGGATGGCGGGGGCCGCCACATAGCTCTGACGCGAGGCGAACGAGCCAGGATCATAGGCAGTAATGTCGGTATCCTGAGTCGAGATGACCCGGATCTGCTCAAACGGAATGCCCAACGTCTGGGCCGCCATCTGGGCAAAGACGGTATCCGACCCCTGCCCTATCTCGGTGGCGCCGATCTGCAGATTGACGGTGCCATCCTGATTGAGCAGCATGCGGGCGCCGGCAATTTCGACCCCCACCGGATAGGTGTTGGAGCCGTAGCTGAAACAGGCCACCCCGATGCCACGTCGCAGCCGGCTTGCAGGATCCTGCCCCAGACATTCGGCCTTGAGCCGAGCCCACTCGAACATCTCGCGACCACGCAGTAGGCAGTCCGGCAACCCGGCGCTATAGATGGTCTTCTGGTTGACCTGATTGATGTCCCCCTCGCGCGCCACGTTGGCGATCCGCACATCAAGCGGATCCAGCCCGAGTTCGGCGCAAGCGTCATCCAGCATGCACTCGAGGGCAAAAATCGCCTGCGGCGCGCCGTAACCGCGCATGGCACCGGCGGCGGGCAGGTTGCTGTAGAAGGTTTTGGCGTCATAGCCAAAGGCGCTGCGCGGATAGAGGTAGCTGATCTTGTTGCCCCCAGCGCTGGCGATGGAGTGGCCGTGAGAGGCATAGCCGCCGGTGTTGGAGAGCACGTCGAGCTGATAGCCCTTGAGGGTGCCGTCGCGGTTGAGGCCCATTTTGCCATCGATTGCAAAGCCGTGGCGGGTACGGGAGGCAAAGAAACACTCCTCCCGGCTCAGGGTCACCTTGACCGGCACGCCGCCAAGCTTGTAGCTCAAAAACGCCGCCATCGGCTCTTCCAGCACATCCTGCTTGTTGCCAAAACCGCCGCCCATATAGGGCTTGATCACCCGCACGCTGGACCAGGGCAGACCGAGGGATTTGGCCACGCGGCTGCGCACTATCTGGGGGATCTGGGTACTGCTGACGACGATGATGTGGTCCGGTTGATCCATATAGGCGTAGCAGGTCACCGTCTCCAGATGGCAGTGCTGCACCACCGGCGTCCGGTAGTGCCCCTGAAACTGCAGATCGGCCGCCGCGATGGCCTGCTCCGGGTCATTGGCGCGAAGCTGACTTTGCCGCAGCAGATTACCACTCGGATGAATGGGATAGGCATCGTCGGCCAGCGCGCTTTCGGCATCCGTCATCACCGGCAGCGGCTCGTAAGTCACCTTGACCAGGGCGGCAGCCTTCTCGGCCACCAGCGGATCCCGGGCCACCACGATGGCGACGCCATCGCCGAAGTGGCGTACATGGTCGGTGAGCAGACGGCGGTCTTTCACGTCCCGTTTCGCCTCATCGAGAGACCAGGCGTGACCGGCGGTGCGAAAACAGGTGGTGGGCACATCTTCATGGGTAAACACGGCTTCGACCCCGTGCAGGGCCAGCGCTTCGGTCGCATCAATGGCAAGCACCTTGCCGTGGGCAATATTGCTGCGCACGTACTTGGCGTGGCGCATCCCGAGCATGATGTTGTCATCGGTATAGCGGGCGCTGCCGGTCACCTTGGCCTCGGCATCCACCCGCTTGAGCGGTAATCCTATGGACATATGCAAGTCCTTTTTCGAATGGAAAAATCTGGAACCGACATAAAAAACAGCAAGATATGCGCCTGTTTCCCGCCATCGTCAGGAGAATGGGGATAAGTGTGAAGGGGATCCCATCTAGCCTGCTTTTGTTGGCCCGCAGCGACAAGCCAAGGGCAGCCCCTGAGCAAACGGGGCACATCAGCGGTGATAAAAGCGGCAGGGCGAGGAGAGCAAGGGGGGGAGCCTATCAATCTGGTAGGGGGATTTATCAAAATGGTATCGCGATGCCCCCCCAACTGCGGAGACAGCCTAGGCATAATGCCTGCATGGGCGGGCTAAAAATAACAGGCATAAAAATGGGGCCGCCAGAGCGACCCCAAACGGGCGGGTTATCCCTAAATAGCCCACCCCCCAGCATAAAAGAGCACCAGTGCCAGGGCGATGACCACGGTGCCGACGTTGAGCTTGTGCCACTCCTTGGAGCAGATGCGGCCGATCACCAGCGAGCTGAAGCCGAGCATGATGCCGGTGACGATATTGCAGGTGAGTACGATAAAGACGGCGCATACCAGCCCGGACATGGCCCCGACAAAGTCATCGAAATCGAGCTTGGTGACGTTGCTCAGCATCAAGAGCCCCACGTACATCAGGGCCGGTGCGGTGGCATAGGCCGGCACCAGATAGGAGAGCGGCGAGAGGAACAGCATCAGCAGGAACAGGCCGCCGACCACGGTCGCGGTCAGGCCGGTTTTGCCTCCCGCCGCCGTGCCCGCCGCCGACTCGATATAGACGGCAGCCGGGGCCGCCCCCACCAGACTGGAGAAGATGCTGCTGACCGAGTCGGCACTGAGCGCCTTGCCGCTGTTGATGATGTGACCATCCTTATCGAGCAGGTTGGCCTGCCCCGCCACGGCGCGGATGGTGCCGGTGGCATCGAATACCGCCGTCATTACCAGCGCCAGTACGCTGGGCAACACCAGCGGCGAGAGGGCCCCCATGATATCCAGACTGAAGATGAGGGACTTGCCCTGATCGTCCGAGAGGCTCGGCAGGGCGAACAGTCCCTGATACTTCACCGCCGGATCGAAAATCAGGCCGAAGATTGAGATGGCGATGATCACCAGCAGGATCCCGCCCGGTACTCTCAGCTTCTCCAGCCCGAAGATCACCGCAAGGCCGATCAGGGACATAATGACCGGCATAGAGGTAAAGGCTCCCAGCGCCACCGGCAGCCCCTCCAGCGGGTTCTTGATCACCAGCCCCACCCCGTTGGCGGCGATAAGCAGCAAGAAGAGACCAATCCCGATGCCGGTGCCGTGGGCAATCCCCATCGGCAGGTTGTCGAGGATCCAGCTACGCACCCCGGTCACCGAGATGGCGGTAAACAGCACCCCCATCAGGAAGACGGCCCCCAACGCCACCGGAATGGGGATCTGCTGCCCCAGCACCAGACTGAAGGCAGTAAACGCCGTGAGGGAAATAGCGCAGCCGATGGCCATCGGCAGCTTGGCCCAGAGCCCCATCAAGAGCGAACCGAAACCCGCCACCAGACAGGTGGCGACAAACACGGCGCCGGGGGGAAAGCCCGCCTTGCCGAGCATGCTCGGCACCACTATCACCGAGTAGACCATGGCAAGGAAGGTGGTGAGGCCCGCCAGAACCTCCTGTCTGACATTGCTGCCCCGCTCGCTGATCATAAAGTAGCGATCAAGAGCCGTGAGCGGCTGTTGCTTTGCTGCGCTCGGGCTGGCGTCATCATTGGCCAGCTGTTCCACGCTGTTTGTCCTGCTGTTTGCTTGGGTCATACCCAACTCCTTCACACGCGCCTGAATGTTCCATGACGAAATGGCGACAGGATCTGCGGGTCTGCCTCGCGCCAGTCTGATGAGAAACAGGCGATGGAGGCAGAGGATGCTACAGACAGACCAGGGCAGGCAGCCTTGACTCAAACGTTTGCCTTGCTGGTCAAAAAAACCGGGCCATTTCACGTTCTATGCGGGGAGATCCCCTGTGGTGCGGCAAGACTGGCGCCCCTGTGGGGCACGCCAGCCACCGTATTCGTTGGGGCTGCGCCGCGGCAGCCCACTCCAGCCCCTACCCCCGTTCATGCACCAGTTGGCCATCCACATAGGTGCGGTAGATGGATCTGTCATCCCCCAGGGTCAACAGCACAAAGAGCTTGTCCCGCAGGGTGGTGGAGTTGTCATAACGCAGCTGCTGCAGCGGGGTGGCGACCGGGTCGAGCACCACAAAATCCGCCTCCTTGCCCACCGCAAAGCTGCCGATCTTCTCGTCCAGCCCCAGCGAATGGGCGCCGCCCAGGGTGGCCAGATAGAAAGCCTGATAGGCCGAGAGCCGCTCCCCCTGCAACTGCATCACCTTGTAGGCCTCGTTGAGGGTCTGCAGCATGTTGAAGGTGGTACCGGCGCCAATGTCGGTGCCCATCCCCACCTTCACCTGCTTGCGCCACGCCTTGTGCAGCTTGAAGAGCCCGCTGCCCAGATAAAGATTCGAGGTGGGGCAGAAGGCGATGGTGGAGCCGGTCTCCTTCAGGCAATCCCACTCCTGCTCTTCCAGATGGACGCAGTGGGCAAACACGCAGTTGTGGCCGGTGAGCCCATGCTGGTGATAGACATCGAGATAGCCCTTGTGCGCCGGGAAAAGAGATTTGACCCAGGCGATCTCATCCTTGTTCTCGCACAGATGGGTGTGCAGATAGGTGGTGGGAAACTCTTCGCGCAGTCGCCGCGCCATCGCCAGCTGCTCGGGTGTCGAGGTGGGTGCAAATCGTGGTGTGATGGCATAGAGCAGTCGACCATTGCCGTGCCAGCGCTCGATAAGCTGCTTGCTCTGCACATAACTGCTCTCGGCGGTATCGAGCAAATAATCGGGCGCATTGCGATCCATCATTACCTTGCCCGCGATCATTCGCATGTTGATGCGGCTGGCCGCCTCGAACAGAGCATCCACCGACTCGGGGTGAACGGTGCCGAACACCAGCGCCGTGGTGGTGCCGTTGCGCAGCAGCTGCTTGATAAAGAAGGTGGACATCTCGCGGGCATATTCGAGATCGTTGTAACGCCGCTCGGCCGGGAAGGTGTGGCGGTTGAGCCACTCCAGCAGTTGCTCGCCATAGGCCCCCACCATCTCGCTCTGGGGGTAGTGAATGTGGGTATCGACAAAGCCGGGCACTATCATCTTGCCGCGATAATCCCGCACCCGCACCTCAGCCGGAATGCGATCCTTGCCCTCCTCCCACTCACCGAACCAGTCGATGCAACCGTTGCGAATGATCAGCAGACCATCCTCTATAAGGCGGGCGTTGGACTCAATCTCCTCGGGCTGATCCACCACCCGGGTGATATCGAAGAAGCTGCCGCGTACCGCTTTGACAGAGTTGTCGTTTTTCATAACCGTTTCCCTGTTTTTCTTGTTCTGTTGACGTTTTTTGCCGGTTTAACCGTCAGATCCGTTCCACTTGTGGCGCCACCGCCTGCCCGGGCACTGGCTCTGGTGACCCCTCAACCTTGCTGGCCAATGGCTGGCCCGCACTGCGGGCGGTAAAGATCACATCCGGCTTGTCGCTCAGCTGGATCACTTCAACCGCCTCTGCATCCCTGACGGCCGCCTTGCGTTTGCGGCTCTGTGGCAACACCAGATTCATGATGATGGCGGTGATGCCGCCGGCGCAGATGGGGTTCTCCACCAGCATGTAGATACCCGCCGGCAGCACCTTGAAGACGTTCGGGTCATAGGAAACGCCAAGCCCAAGACCCAGCGAGGTGGCGACAATCAGAGTCTCCCGCCGATCGAAGCCGTGGCTGATGATGATGCGACCACCGGCGATGGCGATCATCGAGAACATGATGACCATGGCGCCCCCCATCACAGGTGACGGTATGGTGGTAAAGAAGCGCCCTACTACGGGGAAGAGCCCCAGCAGCACCAGGATGACGGCGATAAACTTGCCCACATGGCGTGACGCCACCCCGGTCATCTGGATGACGCCGTTGTTCTGGGCAAAGGTGGTGAGTGGCAAAGAGCCGAGGGCCGAGGCGATCACCGAGACCAGACCGTCCGCCAGTACACCGCCGGAGAGCCGTTTTTGAAATTCAGGACCCTGAATATCCCGGTGGGAGACCATGGCGGTGGCGGTGATGTCCCCCACCGCCTCCAGCACGCTCAACAGATAGATGGTGCCCGCCAACATAAAGGCGTGAAAATCGAAGGAGAAACCGTACTTGAACGGGATCGGCACCGTAATAAGCGGCAGGTTTTCAAGGGCGGAGAAATCCACCATACCGAGCATCAGGGCCACCGCATAGCCCACCATCAGACCGATGGCGATCCCGCTCATCCGCAGCAGCGGGCTTCGGCTGCAGTTGAAGGCGACGATAACGCAGAGCACCAAGAGCCCCAGCCCGATGTGCTCGTATTTGCCAAAGGTGCCGCTGCTCATGGCGGAGAAGCCGCCGCCAAAATCGATGATCCCCACCTTGATAAGGCTCAGGCCAATCATCAGTACCACTACCCCGCTCACGGTCGGGGTGATCACCCGCTTGAGGTAGGGCAGCACAAAGGAGGAGCCCATCACCAGAAAGGCACCGACAAAGGAGACCCCGAGCAGGGTCGAGACGATCAGCTCCTCGTGGATGCCATCTTTTTTCATGGCGCCGCCGAGTGCGATCATCACGGTCACGAAGGAGAAGTTGACCGACTGGATGGAGAGCAGCCCCGAACCGATGGGGCCATAACGATTCACCTGCAGCCAGGTGCCAATACCGGAGGCGATCATCGCCATGGAGACCAGATAGGCGGTGGTCTCGGTGGAGAGGCCCAGGGCGCCGCCGACGATCAGCGCCGGGGTTACCATGGGAACAAAAATGGCCAGCAGATGGGTCACTGCACCCATCAGGGTTTGATAAAACGGGGGTTTGTCTTCCAGCTCGTAAATAAGATCCGAGTGCTTGCGTGTTGTTTTAGACATCGTGTTTGTCCCATCACACAGAATGTAGGCGGAGTACTCATTCCGCCGTCAGGCGCTGGGGGCGAGCTGGCGCCCGCCCCTCACCTTTTCTTTTGTTATGCCGACACTTTTTGCACCAGCTTGCCCAGTTCGCGCAGGATCTGCTCCGGCGTGAAGTGCCACTTGCGCAGCCAGACACCGCAGGCGTCGTGGATTGCGGTGGCGATGGCAGGCGCCGCGCCGTTCACCCCGATCTCCGAGATGGACTTGGCGCCGTAGGGGCCAACCTTGTCGTCACTCGGCACTAGGAAGGCCCGAAAATCGCGGGGAATGTCGCCAATCTTGGGCGCGCCATAGCTCTTGAGATCCCGGGTCAGCGGGATGCCCTTGCTGTCGTAGCAGATCTCCTCGGTCATGGTGTGGCCGATGGCCCGCATGGTCGCCCCGTAGATCTGGCCGAGGGCCAGCTCCGGGTTGATGGGCGTACCGCAGTCGAGCAGGGCGTAGAACTTGTCGAGGCGGATCTCGCCGGTTCTGACGTTGACCGCCACCTCGGCGAAGTTGGCCCCGTACGGGAAGGCAAGCTCCGAAGTAATGTAGCTGGCGGTGCCCACCAGAATGCCGAAGCCGGTACCGGTCTCGGCCTTGTGGGCCAGCTTGGCGAGGGTCACCTCCCCCTGCTTGCCGCGTACTATGCCCGGGTGAACCAGCTCCACATCCTCCACCGGCTCGCCCAGCATGGCGGCGCCGTGGAACAGGATCTTCGCCTTGAGGTTCTCGGCCGCCATCTTGGCCGCGTTGCCGGAGAAGCAGGTGCCTGACGAGGCGTAGGCTCCCTTGTCGAATAGCGCATGGTCGGTGTCGCCGGAGATCACATGCACATCGCTGAGCGGGCAACCGAGCACCTCGGCGGTCAGCTTGGCGACCACGGTATCGAGGCCGGTGCCGATATCGGCGCCACCGGAGTGGACGATAAAGGTGCCGTCCGATTCCAGCTTGACCATGCAGTTGGCCTGATCGATATCGGGGATCCCCGATTTTTGCATGATGATGGCGACACCACGGCCGATGCGCCAATCCCCGTCAGCGGGTTTGGGGCTATCCCAAGCAATCAGTTCGCGACCCTGTTTGAGGATGGGCTCGAGGGCGCAGCTGGCGGCGTGGGGCACAGAAGTCGGCATCTTGCCCTCGCCGATGGCACCGAGCACCTTGAGGATGTCTCCTTCGTGCACCCGGTTGTGCTCCACCATGTCGAGCTGATCGATCCCCAGTTTCTCGGCCAGTTCGGCAATGGCCATGGTCAGGGCAAAGTTGCCCTTGGGCGCGCCGTAGCCCTGATAGGCGCCGGTCGGACAGATGTTGCTGTAGTAGGTGTTGACGGTAAAGCGCACGTTGTCGCACGGATAGAGCGGCAGGGAGAGCGCCGGGCCGTTGCTTGGCACCGTCAATGAGTGGTTGCCGTAAGGGCCGGTGTTGGCACGAAAATCCATGTCGATGGCGGTGATGGTGCCATCTTTCTTGGCCCCCACTTTCACCTTCACCTTGGCCACGTGGCGGGAGGTGTTGCTGATGAACTCCTCTTCACGGGTGTAGCGGAAGGTGACCGGACGGCCGGTGACCTTGGTCGCCCAGGCGCACACCTCTTCCAACAGGATGTCCTGCTTGGAGCCAAAACCGCCCCCTACCCGCTCCTTGATCACGTGCACCTGATGTTGCTTGAGGCCGACGATGCGCGCCACCTGACGGCGCACGTGCCACGGCACCTGAGTGGAGGCGTGAATGACCAGACGATCCCCATCCATGTAGGTGAAGCAGATGTGCGGCTCGGTCGGGCACTGCTGGGCCTGGGTCGATTCGTAGGTGCGCTCGACAATCTCGTCCGCCTCGGCAAAGCCCTTGGCCACGTCGCCGATCTGGCCATGGACGCTGGCGGCCAGGTTCTCGTGGGGGCGGGAGCCGATGGGGAAGTTGATGATCATGTGCTCGTCGCCGCGGCGCACCGAGCAGGCGTTCTGCTGCTCGAGATCCGCCGGCGCACCGGCCATGTAGATAATGGGTTCGTCGTGCACCAGTGGTGCATTGGGGGCCATCGCTTCATCGATGGTCATGACCGCAGGCAGCACCTGATACTCGACATCGATGAGTTTGAGGGCCGCCAGAGCGACAGCTTCACTCTCGGCCACCACGGCGGCGACCCTGTCACCTACGTGGCGCACCTTGCGGCTGAACATACGGCGATCAAGCGGTGACGGCTCGGGGGCACTCTGGCCACCCGGGGTGTAAAACACATCCGGGCAGTTGAGATAGGTAATGACATGCACGACACCCGGCAGCGCCTCGGCGCGGCTCACATCGAGTTTGGTGATCACCGCATGGGGATGGGGACTGCGCAGCATCTTGATGATCAGCGCATCTTCAGTAACCCGATCCTCCACGTAGCAGGGCTTGGCCTGCACCATCTTGGCGGCGTCCACTTTTGGGCAGCTCTTGCCGATATGGCGCAAATCGTCGCGAAACTCGGGGGCGATCTGGCACAGGTAATCGGGATCCTTCATCCGTGAGCAAGCGAGCTCGATGGCCTGATAGAACTGCTGATAACCGCCATCGCGGTGAAACAGGCCCGAGAGGGCATCGTCGATTTGATCACGGGTCGGTTCGGGATGGCGATCAAGCAGGTCGGTGACGATGAGCGCGGCGGCCGGATCGTTGTAGCCGGACTGCACCACGCCCACATCCACCATTGCCTGCTGTACCAGACTGAGCTGGTTCCAGCTGCCCAGCGACTCGGCGGTGCGCACGTCTGCTCCATCCAGCTGGGCGGCGATCAGCAGGGAGGCGTTGATCACCTTGCCATTGAAGAGAATGGCGTCGGAGCCGGCAAAACCGAAGCCGTCGTCACTGTTGCGCACCGAGTGCATCCGGCATTGGTTGAACAGCACCCGTTGGGCATTGTCACCGGCCTTGCAGATGACGGTGCGCAGGGCACCGTTCAGGGTAAAGTTGAGTTCCATCATGCTTGCACCTCCTGCTGCTGGCAGTCCACCAGCAGATCCGCCACTACCACGCCGGTGATATACCGCTTGTAACTTATGCTGCCCGCCAAATCCTCACGGGGCGCAATCAGCTCGCTCACGGCGGCCTCCAGCGCGGCATCGTGCAGTTCGCGGCGCTCCAGATCCCGCAGACGCATCGGCTGCGGAGTAACGCCAGCGACGGCCACCCGCATCTCGCCAATGCTGTCGAGGGCCACGGCGGCGGTCATCACCGCCAAGCCGTCGGCGTTGCGGCTGATGCGGCGAGTGGCGCAGCGCAATTCAGGCTCCGGCAGCACAATCCCCAGCACCAGGGCATTGCGCTGGCCCGCCAGATAGGCGTCGATGGGTTGCAGCAGGTTGTTCTCCAGCACCACCACGGCTTCGAGTACCAGCAGTACCGGCAGCAAGGGTGAGTCCTGCTGCTGGCAGGCAATTTCGCCGCCGAGGGTGGCCTGATTGCGCAGATGGCGGGAGTAGACAAACCCCAGCGCGTCGCACAGGGCGGCCGGGGTACGGGGATCATCTTTCAGGGTCTGCAGGGTGACGGTGGCGCCGATATGGAGCTGGCCATGCTGTTGCTCAATCTGGTTCAGTCCCAGCTTGTCCAGTGAGATAGCGACCTTCTTGTCGGTGCGAGTCGGAGCGGCGTTAAGCTTGCTGCCGCCCCCCATGTAGACGGCGTCGTTGCCGAAACTGGCCTTGAGTTCCAAAGCCTGACCCAGTTGCTCGGGTCGGAAGAATTGCTCAATCATGTGTCGTCCTTACTCTTGCTGCCCGCCGCCGGGAAAATCCACAGGGCGGGCAATCCGGTCCAAAACTGTGGAAGGTGGCCTTAGGCCAGCTGATCCATCCGTTGCCACAGGCGGCTCGCCACCTTGCTGGCCTGCTCGTAAATGGGCGCGACGTCAAAGGCGAACTCGCGATCCTGATAGACCATGCGCCCCTCCACCATCACGCTGTTGACGCTGTTCGATCCCATACCAAAGGCGAGATGGCCGCCGAGGTTGCGCGGCGCCAGCGGGGTCGGTGCGTCGTAGTCGCAAATGGTGAGGTCGGCCTTGTAGCCCGGCTCCAGGCGGCCAAATTTGGCACCGAAGTTGCGCTCCAGCAGGGTGTTGCCGTTCCAGAGGAAGCGGGCAAAGCTGTCGGGCCACAGGGCGCCGCCCGCATCCTTGTGTTTGAAGTAGGCGAACTTGAGCTCTTCGAGCATGTCGGAGCCGATACCATCGGTGCCAAGCGCCAGATTGCGATACTCCGGCAGGTGCATGTTGTAGCCCACGTGGTTGTTCATGTTGGAGCGGGCGTTGTGCACCAGGAAGGCATCGCGGCTGTTGAGCAGCTCAATGTCGGCCGGGCTCAGGTAGATGCCGTGGGCGACAAGCGACTTGCTGTCGATAAGGCCAAACTCGTCCAACCGGGCGATGGGCTCCTTGCCATAGTGGTGGTGGCCGTGAGCCATGTCGTAACGGTCTTCCGCCACATGGATATGCAGGCCGCGACCGGTGACCTGCACCGCTTCGCGCAGCATGGCCAGCCCCTCGTCCGGTACCGTAAAGGGGGCGTGGGCGCCGATATGAGCTTCCACCAGATAGGGTTCGTTCCCCTTGGCCTTGGCGGCATCGATGGCTTGGGCGAACAGGATGTTCTCCTCCACCCCGGCCTGCAGTTCGGCGAGGCCGCCGTTGCGATCCGTGGTCTCGAAGCAGGTCATGCCGCGCAGGCCCGCCTCCATAAACCCTTTGCGCAACACGTTCAGGGAGCCCTTGATGAAGTTGGGCGAAGCGTGGTGGTCGATCACCGCGCTGCAACCGCTCTTGATCGCCTCCAGTGAGCAGATAAGGCCGCTGTAGTAGAGGGACTCCTCATCGAGCGCCCGATCGAGCCGCCACCAGAGGTTTTTCAGGGTGGAGATAAAGTCCGGGCAAGGGGCGATATTGGCCATGATCCCCCGCGACAGGCCGGAGTAGAAGTGGTTATGGGCACAGACGATGCCCGGCATCACCAGCTTGCCGCCCATCTCCCGATAGTTGGCCTCCGGGTAGAGGGCCCGCAGATTGGGCCCTACCGCTTTGATAAGGGTGCCTTCGATGGCGATATCCACCCCTTCCAGTACCCGGGTCGGCTCCAGCTGGACGGCGGTGACGTTTTTCAGAATAAACATGGTGTGCTCCTTCGCTTATTCGTGGTTCGCTCAGGCCTCGACGGCCCCCAGCAGGTAGTGGTGATGGGCATGGACATGGCTGATGATGCGGCACATGTCGCCAAGGGCCGCTGGCGCATCCTTGATCCGGCTCTGGGCGTCGATGGTCAGGCGATAGGTCTCGCCGCCCTGACGCACCCGCAGTTCGCCACCATCCGCCAGATAGAAACCGGGGTTGCGGCTGTTGTCGAAGTCCTCGGGCAGGCTGAAGATGGTGACCTTGTCCTGATAGGGCTTGCCCTGCCACGGGCAGAACTGGGCGCAGTTGCCACATTCGTTGCAGTAGGCATCCAGGTGCAAGGTCTGGAACTGGTCTTTGAAGCCCGGCACCGCGATGGCGACGTTGGCCCGGTTGGGGCAGACATCCACGCACTTGCTGCAGAGGTAGTTGCACTCGAGGCAACGGTGCGCCTCTTGCGCCACGAAGGCATCACGCTCGTTCTTGTCGACCATGGTGACGGCGATGCTCCCCTTGCGGCGGTAGATCTCATCCTTGCCCGACGGCTGGATGGTCACTTCACTCTGCTGGCTGGCGATATGCTCGCGAGAGAGCACCAGATCCGCGGCGCGGCGGGCACCACCGATGGCACCGACGATGGAGGACGGGCCACTCTGCACGTCACCGATGAGGAAGACGTTGCGACGGCTGGTTTCGCCAGTCTGGCTATCCACCTCGGGCCAGCCATCGCTGCCAAGAGGAATGCCCATCGCTTTCAATACTTCGCAATCAGGCTGCTCGCCGATGGCGGTGATCAGCGCATCCATCTGCATCACTTCGGTCTGCTCGGTGGGCACAGGACGGCGGCGGCCCTGCTCGTCAGGATCCCCCAGCGCCATCATCCGCACGGTGAGCTTGCCATCTTTGTCAAAGCGCTCCGGATTGGTGAGGAAGCAGAAACGTACCCCATCCTCTACCGCTTCCAGAACCTCCTCGCGATAGGCGGGCATCTCTTTTTCGCTGCGACGGTAGATCACGGTCACATCGCTGACACCGGGCACCTTGAGGGCGGCGCGGGTGCAGTCCATGGCGGTGTTACCGGCGCCGATCACCGCCACATGGCGGCCCAGCGGCAGCGGTTTGCCCTGATTGAAGCTGCGCAGGAAGTGGAAGGATTTGTAAATCCGCTCGTGACCCCCCTCGAGGCGCATGCCGCCATTCTTGTCGGCGCCGATGCCGACGAAGACATAGGTAAAGCCCTGGGCGTGCAGCTTGTCGACGGTGAGCGCCGGATCGCAGCCAAACTCGAACTTGACCCCGTGAGCGGCGACAAAGTCGATGTCATGCTGGATAAGCTCCGCTGGGATGCGGAACTCGGGGATGATGTGCTTGACCACGCCACCGGCATCCGCTTCGCGCTCGAACACGGTGACCGGGTGACCGGCACGGGCCAGGAAGTAACCGGCGGAGAGACCGGCAGGACCGGCGCCAATCACCGCAACCGGGTGCTTGTCACCACTGCCTGCCGGTTTGTGCCAGCGGGCCTTGTACCCTTCCCAGCCGCGCTCCAGCGCCACTTTTTTCAGCTCACGGATATTGAGCGCGCTGTCGTAATCGAGACGGGTGCAGTTGTACTGGCACTGGTGATCGCAGATATGGCCGGTGATGGCGGGCAAGGCGTTGCGCTGATAAATCAGCTCAAGGGCCGCCACATACTCCCCCTCGCCCATCAGGCGAATGTACTCGGGGATATCCTGGTGCACGGCGCAGGCGGTGACGCAGGGCGCCACGTAGCAGTCAGTCAGCGGCAGACCGCCGCCCACTTCGATGCGATCCTCGGACTTCCACTCCTTCTGGGTATAATCCATGGTGAGCGCCTTGGCGGCCAGCGCCTCCAGCTTGGCCACATCCACCTGACTCATGCCCCAGCTGTCAGAGGCGTCGATCTCTTTGAGACACTCAATCTGGCGCAGGTAGCCACCCGGTTTGAGCAGGTCGGTGGCCATGGTGATGGGACGAATACCGGTCTCGAAGATCTCCGCGATGTTGAACTTGCTGGCACCACCGGAGTAGGAGATGGGCAGCTTGCCATCGAAGGCGCGGGACAGCACGGCAGCCACGTTGATGGAGAGGGGGAACAGCGCGCGGCCGGACATATACATCTCATCGCCGGGCAGCGCCCCCTTGCGGTTGATGGTGCCAAGGGTGTTGGTGAGCTTGACCCCGAAGGTGAGCCCCTTCTCGGCCCCCAGCGCCATCAAACGGGTCAGCATCGCCTTGGCCTGCTCCAGCTTGAGGTCGTGATCGAACGACGCTTCGCTCAGACCAATGTAATCAAAGCCACAGGTATCGAGGATCTCGCGCACCCGCGGGTAGCCCAGCAGGGTCGGGTTCAATTTGACGAAGGTGTTGAGCCCCTTCTCTTCCAGCATGTAGCGGCAGATGGCCTCAATTTCGTTCGGCGGGCAGCCGTGCATGGTGGAGAGGGTGACGCCGTGAACCAGATTGGCCGGGATACGATCCACCAGCTGTTGCAGGCGATCGCGGCGCGCCCCCAGTCCCAGCTCGGCGATAAACTGCTCGTCGGCCACCAGCTCGCGCAGCACCTGCTGGTACTCGGCAAATTTCGGAGTGCTGCTGGCATCCATCAGACTGTGGATAAACTGCTGCATCGGTGGCTGTTTGATGCCATCGAGGTTGTAACCCACACTCATATTGAAGATGAAGGACTTGGCCTCTCCGTCGAGCCGCGGGTCGAACACCTCTTCCAGCAGGTAGAGGGCAAACCAGGCTTTCAGATACTCGTCAAATGCCTTGGGCAGAGTGAACTCGGTGGACCACTCTGTGTTGAAGCACTCATCCTCGGCATCGATACAGGGCTTTTCCAGTTCGAGACGGTCCAGGATCTGCACCGTCTTGAGCTCGATAAAGCGCCCGCCGGTCAGCCAGGAAGTGACGATGTTCTGGGCCAACTGGGTATGGGGGCCAGCTGCCGGGCCAATGGGGGTCTCGCAGGTTTCACCGAACACCTTGATCTTGCGCTCGTCCTGCTTGCGATAGAATTGCGCGGCGGGAATACCGAAAATGCTCTGACTCTCTTTATATTCCGCGAAAATACGGGTCAGCAGGTTCTTGAACGGAACGGGTCGCATAATATCGCCCATGGTTATCTCCTTGCAGCTGTTCTGCCCATTGGCAGCATGAATAAATGGGATATCCCGCACGGGCATTATCCCTTTGCAAGGAGAAGAGCAACAATCAGGCCACTACAGTTACAAAACTATTTTTTAGGGTGAAAGCGTGAGACAGCTCCAATTAATGATGAGAATTTACGATGCCACCATTATGGGTATTGCGAGTAGTTATCAATTACTCTGGAATTTACTTAATGAGCAATTCAAAAAGAACTCACTCTATCAGATCAAGTGCGAGAAATATCACTTTGATACGCCATTTATCTCCCCATTATCTTTTTAAAACAGGGTTATTTCGTGGGCTAACTCTCATTTTCAAGAATGCCATCCAGCAGCGCCTGATAGCGCTCCGGGGTATCCACATCAAACAGGATAGCGGGGCTGTCAACTGGCACCATACGGTGCGGATGCCCTTGCAACCAGCGCCGTACCGACGACTGCACCGGGGCCGCTGCCAACTCGCGGGCAAGGGATTTTGGCAGCAACACCGGATGGCCCGCCTCCCCCTGCCAGGTAGGGAAAAGAGCCTCACAGCCCCGTGCCTGCCAGAGCTGTTGATAGACCTCGCGCGGGATACAGGGGAGATCCCCGTGGCTGATAAAGAGGTAGTCAGCGTCACTGGCCGCCAGGGCGCAGCGGATGGAGCTACCCAGTCCCTGCCGATAGTCTGGGTTGTGGACGACAACAATATCCGGCCGTGATCCGTAGCGGGCTTCAAGCTCCTCGCCACGATGGCCCACCACCAGAATAACCCGCTGACAAAAGGCCAAGGCATTTTTGAGACTTGCATCAAGCATTGTCCCCTGGCAATAAGGTAGCATCATTTTCCAGGTACCCATTCGGGAAGATAAACCCGCCGCCGTTATTATACAGTCACACTGCACTTGTTCCTGGTAACGTTGTTTTCCACTCCCTTCGATATTTATTTTGGTCGTCATTATGTCGCTACCACACGTTGTTGCTGTCGCATTTCCAGATATAGATCCACTATTAAACCCGTTCACCCAAAATATTGATAGCCATACCACCTTAATTAGCCTCTGCGGCGCCGGTGGAAAAACCAGCACCCTGTTCTGGCTGGCGGAATATTTTTATCAACAGGGTAAAAGGGTGCTAATTACCACCACCACCAGGATGTTTCTGCCTGCCCCGTCACACTATCGGGAATTGATTATCGAGACGGATCCCGTTCGTCAACTTACCCGCTGTCAGGCGCTCCCGGATGGCCCGGCGCTGGTTGCCCTGTTCAACCATCTCGACGAGCGCACCGGAAAGGTGGCGGGCCCCACGCCCCAGCAGATTGATCTTATCAAGGGGCAGCAGCGCTTCGATCTGATCCTGGTCGAAGCGGATGGCGCACATCACAAGTTATTGAAAGTGCCCGCTTTGCACGAACCTTGCATTCCTCAGCACAGTGATTGGGTGATCGCCCTGACGGGCGGCGCCATGGTGGGGGCCAAGGCCGACCCGCAGCAGATCCACCGCTGGGCAGAGCTTCAGGCCCTGTGCGGGATAGAGGCCGGTGACCCCCTCGACTGGGCGCTGTTTCACCAGCTGCTCTCCCACCCCGAGGGGCTGTTCAAGGGCACCCCGGCCAGGGCGCGCCGGATCTGGTTTATCAATGGGGATTATCAAAATGAGGCGTCGTGGCTCGATGAATTGATAAAGCTGCATAGCCGCCACCCCGAGATCTATGCCATCTGGCAGGGGGCGGTTCGCGAGCCACAGCCCATTCGCCACGCACTCGGTTACTTCGCTCAGGATGAGGCTCAGCCGCCTCGCCCATGATGGTTTAAGGATAAGAAGAGGTACCTTATGAATCTGTTTGCACACGCAGCCCGACTGGAACAGGAGAACATTCCCTTTGCCATGGCCCAGATCATCGAGAGCCGTGGCTCCACCCCCCGCCATCAGGCCCAGATGCTGGTAATGGCCGATGGCCAGATCCTCGGCACCATCGGCGGCGGCATGATCGAGCGGCTGGTGATCGAGGAAGCGATGGCCGCCATTGCCGAGCGCAAGCCGCGTATCTTCCACGGCCGGATGGCCCGCAACGGCGAACATGCGGTCGGGTCGGATTGTGGCGGCGCCATGTCGGTCTATATCGATGTCTATGGTCTGCGACCACGGCTGGTACTGATCGGTGCCGGCCACGTCAACCGGGCGCTGGCCCATGCTGCGGCGCCACTGGGTTTTGATATCCATGTGGGCGACTGTTTTGAAGGGAGCCTCAATCCCGATCACTTCCCCGTCGGCACCCATCTCAAACAGGCCGATACCATCAGCGCGGTGATCGAAGCACTGGCCATCGAGCCCGCCAACTTCGTTATCATCGCCACCAATCATCAGGACAAGGAGGCGCTGGATCGGCTCATCAGCCGTCCCCTCGCCTATCTGGGGCTGCTCGCCAGCAAGCGCAAGGCGCAGACCTTCACCCAGGCGCTGCGCCAGCAAGGGGTGGGTAAGGAGCAGTTGCAGCGGCTGCACGCCCCCATCGGCTACAACATAGGTGCCGAGACCCCCGAGGAGATCGCCATCAGCATCCTCGCCGAGCTACTGCAGGTGAAAAACGGCAAATCGGGTGGGCTGATGCAGGATGACGTGCGCCTCAAGCGGGATCAACTGGTGGTGATGCGCGGCTCCGGCGATATCGCCACCGGAGTGGCGTTGCGCCTGCACAATGCCGGCTTCAAGGTGGTGATGCTGGATCTCGACAAGCCCACGGTGATCCGTCGCACCGTCGCCTTCGCGCAAGGGATGTTTGACGGCGAAACCAGTGTCGAGGGTGTGCGCGCCAAGCGGGTCGAGAGCGTTGAGCAAGCGTTCGAGCAGCTGGAGCGGGGCGTCATTCCGCTGCTGGTCGACCCCGACTGTGCCACCCTCGCCGAGCTCAAGCCCCGCTATCTGGTGGATGCCATCCTCGCCAAGCAGAACCTCGGCACCCACAAGGAGATGGCCCCCATTACGGTCGCCCTTGGCCCGGGCTTTGAGGCGGGGCGCGACTGCGATGCGGTGATCGAGACCAACCGTGGCCACCATCTGGGCCGGGTCATCTATCAGGGCCCCGCCCAGCCCAATACCGGCATTCCCGGGGTGATCGAGGGGCACTCCGCCCGCCGGGTGGTGCGCGCCCCCGCCCCCGGGGTGATGAAGAGCCTGATCAAGCTCGGCGATCTGGTGCAGGAGGGAGATGTGATCGCCCATGTAGGTGATACCCCCATTATCGCGCCCCTCTCCGGCATGGTGCGGGGGCTGCTCAGCGATGGCATCGAAGTGCCGGTCGGCTTCAAGATTGGCGATATCGACCCGCGCGGCGAGCGCGCCGATGCCACCACCGTCTCTGACAAGGCTCGCGCCATCGGCGGCGCCGTGCTGGAAGCCATGATGCATCTGGCCAAGCGCAGATAAGAGAGTGTTCTTAAAACCAGAAGGGCCCGCCATGATGGCGGGCCCTTTTTATCTCTTCGCTGGCAATCGGCTCAGCCGTGCTTGATACGGGTCTCCCCCGCCACCGATACCACGGAGCGCTTGCCCTTGCGGCTAATCACCAACAACGCCAGTACGATAAGGGCGATGCCGCTCCCCTCCACCGGCCCCGGATTTTCCCCAAGCAGCCACCAGGAGAGCAGCACGCCGGTTACCGGCACCGCCAGGGTGCTGAGGCTGGCAATACCCGCCGGCAGCTTTTTCAGCACAAACAGCCAGAGACTCCAGGCGATGGCGGTGGCGAAGATGGCGCTATAGGCCAGCGCGCCCATCACGTAGGGCTGCCAGTCGATGGGGCGCTCCGGCACCAGCGCCGCCACCAGCGTCATCACCAGGGTGGCGTAGATCATCTGCCAGGTGGTGAGGGACATCAGATCCACCCCGGGATGGCGGGCATACATCCGCTTGGCGATGATGGCGCTGATCCCCCAGCAGATGCCGGAGAGTATCGCCAAGAGCGCACTCTTGAGAGATTCAAGATGCAGCAGCCAGGGCTGGATCACCAACAGCAACCCGCAGGCCGCCACCCCGACCGCCAGATAGTGCAGCTTGCGCATCCGCTCGCCGAGAAAGAGCGCCGCGAAGATCACCACCCAGAACGGCATGGTGTAACTCAAAATGGCCACCTTGCCCGCCCCGCCGCTGATAAGGGCCCATTGTGCCAACCCCACCATGCCGCAGGTCTGGAACAGGGCGATGGCTAATGTATAGCGAAACGGGGTGGGTTTGAGGTAACGGCGGCCACGCAGGGCCAGCACCAGCAACAACACCAATGAACCGCACAAGCAGCGCAGGGCGGTGAACTCGAACGCCCCCGCGTAGAGCATTACCTGCTTCATCACGATCCAGCTGTAACTCCAGATTGCGGTGAGCAGGACCAGTCCCCCCAACGCCGCCATATTGATCTTTGTGCTCATTACTCTGCCTTTTTGGCGCCTGTACGCCTGCATGCCGGGCTAACCAGCCCCTAAAAGGACCATCTTACTCTTGTGGGGGCCGACAGCCCAAACGTGCACGCCCCCTGAAGAGGGGCGTTGACGAAGAACCTTGCCAAGGTGGGCCTCGAACGACCAACACGCTATATACCTCCCTTATGTGACCCCTGGTAAAATCGATTGCCATCATCAAACGCAAATGCTAATACTTCTCACCCCAAAATCCGTTCAAGGTTTTCACAAGATGTTTCGTCACCCCCTGGCAAAGTTGCTGCTGCTCGGTCAGCTCGCCCTGATGAGCTGGATGGCGCAGGCAAATCCCATGGTTGAAGTAGAAGATGTGATGGGCCGCAAGGTCTCCCTCAGCCTGCCGGCCAGCCGTATCGTGCTCGGTTTCTATCCCGAGGATTATCTGGCCGTGGCCGGTGAAGGCGGCGCCGATCGGCTGGTGGGCATGTCCCGTGGCTGGTTCGTCAAGTCCCGCCCCGCCATCTGGTCGCTGTATGTGGCCAGCCTGCCGCAACTGGCCAAGGTGCCTGACCTTGGCAATGTGCAGGATCAGAGCTTCTCCATCGAGAAGACCCTGGCGGTCAAGCCCGATTTGCTGATCCTGGCGAAGTGGCAATATGAGGCTCTCGGCCCGGATCTGCCACGCTTCGAACAGGCTGGGATCCCGGTGGTGGTCATCGACTACAACGCCCAGACCCTGGAGCGCCACATGGCGAGCACCTTGCTGCTGGGCAAGGTGACAGGTCAGGAAGCTCGTGCCCAACAGATGGCCGACGAATACAAGACCAAGATTGACATCATCACCTCCCGCGTTGCCAACGCGAAGCGCCAGCCCCCTCGGGTCTATATCGAGCTGGGCGACAAGGGACCTGCCGAATACAGCTACACCTATGGCAAGGACATGTGGGGCGCGATGGCCCTGCTGGCCGGGGGTGACAACGTCGCGGCTCCCTTCGTCGAGCGCTGGGGTCCCATCCATCCTGAGCAACTGCTGGCGAGCAAACCCGAGGTCATCCTGATGGCGGGCTACGAGAGCGTGAGCAGCGCAGAGGCGATGCAGGTCGGCCAGGATGTGTCGGCCGAGACGGTGCGCCAGCGCCTGCAGGGCTTTGCCGCCCGCCCGGGCTGGAGCGAGTTGCCCGCCGTACAGCAGGGGCGCCTCTATGCGGTCTATCACGGCGCAACCCGCAGCATCATGGATGCCGCGCTCATCGAGTTCATGGCCAAGGCCCTCTACCCGGATCTGTTCCAGGATCTCGATCCACTGGCCACCTATCAGGGCTTCTACCAGCGCTATCTGCCCATCCGCCCCCAGGGCACCTTTATGCTGGGCATCAAGCAGGGTGACGCAAACTGAATCCGGTCGTTCGGGCTTTGCCTATCTAGGCAAAGCCCTCTTCATCCCTCTTTCACCCTTGTGGGCGCCTCTCATGGCGCCCGTTTCAGGATTGTCATCATGAATGATTTGGCTGCTCTGCAGCAGACCCTCGCCCGCCAGCGGCAACGGGAGCGCCGTCGCGGGCACTGGCTCCTGCTGCTCACCCTGGTACTGTGCATTAGCCTGGTGCTCGACATCGCCACCGGCCCCTCTCTGCTGCCACTTGGCGAAGTGGTCGATGCCCTGCTCGCCCCCGCCCAGGCCGATCCCATGACCCGCACCATAGTCCATGACATGCGCCTGCCCATCGCCCTGATGGCGCTGGTAGTCGGTGCTGCGCTGGGTCTTGGCGGCGTCCAGATGCAGACTCTGCTGGATAACCCGCTGGCCAGCCCCTACACCCTGGGGCTCGCTGCCGCAGCGGGGCTCGGTGCCGCACTGGCGCTCTATACCGGCGGTCTTGGGCTCCCTCCCCTGATTGCCATTCCGGCTGGCGCCTTCATCCTCTGCATGTTTGCCGCGAGCCTTTTATTTGGCCTGGCCATGATGCGCCATGTCAACAGCCAGACCCTGATCCTGGCGGGCATCGCCCTGCTGTTCCTGTTCCAGTCCCTGCTCTCCCTGCTGCAGTTTCTCTCCTCCCCCGAGCTCAACCAGCAGATCCTGTTCTGGCTGTTTGGCAGCCTGATGCGCACTACCTGGGACTCCCTGATCATCACCGCCGCCGTCACCCTGATCTGCACCCTGCTCATCTACCGGGATGCCTGGGCCCTCACCAGCCTGCGCTTGGGGGAAGCCCGTGCCCGCAGCCTCGGGGTCAACGTGGACAGGTTGCGCATGAAGACTCTGGTGCTGGTCGCCCTGCTCACCGCCACTGCCACCAGTTTCGTCGGTGTCATCGGCTTCGTTGGACTGGTGGCGCCCCATATCGCTCGCATGTTGGTGGGGGAGGATCAGCGTTTTCTTATCCCGCTCTCGGCCCTGTGCGGCGCCTGCATGCTCTCGGCGGCCTCGGTGCTCTCCAAGTCCATCATTCCGGGGGCCCTCTTTCCCATCGGCATCGTCACCGCTTTGATTGGCGTGCCCTTCTTCATCTGGTTGATCCTCGGCAGGGGGCGTAAACGTGCTTGAAATATCCCGACTCACCCTCTCCCTCGGCCAGCAGACCCTGCTGCGAGATCTCAGCCTCACCCTGCATCCGGGTCAGGTCCACGTGATCATCGGTCCGAACGGTACCGGCAAGACCTCCTTGATGCGCACCCTGTTTGGTGAACTGACCCCGGATGGCGGCGATATCCGCCTGGGGGGCCAGAGTGTCCGCCAGATGACGCAGGCCAAGTGGCGCCAGCAGTTTGGCTACATGCCCCAGAACATCCAGCTGGAGCTGGACTTGAGCGTCATCGAAGTGGTGGTACTCGGTCGCCTCGACAGCCTCTCCATGCGTCTGGCTGACGAGGACATTCTGGCGGCGGGCCGCGCCCTGCAAGCGCTCGGCATCGCCCATCTGGCGGATCGCCCCCTCTACTCCTTGAGCGGCGGCCAGCGGCAGATGGTGCTGTTTGCCCAAGTGCTGCTACGCGATCCCCGCATCATGATGCTGGATGAGCCGGTCAGCGCCCTGGATCTTCACCACCAGATGCAACTGATGGAGCACCTGTGTCAGCAGACCCGCGAGCAGCAGTGGATCACCCTGGTGGTGCTGCACGATCTCAACCTCGCAGCCCAGTTTGCCGATCAGCTGATCGTGCTGGCAGGGGGCGATCTGCAGGCCTTCGGCCCCCCCGCCCGGGTGCTCGACGCGGCCCTTATCGAGCGCCTCTACCATGTGCCGGTGGAGATAAGCCACGATCAGAGCGGCATCCCCTTCCTCAGAACCGTGCGAAAGGCCTCATGACAGAGCGCAGCACAACCCCTGCGGCCCCATCCCGACATACAAACGGGAGGCGAAGATGAACAGCGCCTCCTACTGGCGGGACTGGCAGGGCATGAGCCCGGCAGCCCGCCTGCTTATCACCAACGGGCTGGCCTTCAACCTCGGCTTCTACATGATGATGCCCTTCCTCGCCCAGCACATGGGTAGCGGGCTGGGTCTCGCCGGTTGGGCCTGTGGCCTGGTCATGGGGATGCGGGTCTTCAGCCAGCAGGGGCTCTTTCTCTTGGGGGGCACCCTTGGGGATCGCATCGGCTATCACCCCGCCATCGTCTGGGGCTGCCTGGTGCGCTCCATAGGCTTCGTGTTGCTCGGCTGGGCCGAGTCCCTGCCCATCCTGCTGCTGGCCGCCGCCCTCACCGGCTTTGCGGGGGCCCTGTTCACCCCTTGCGCCCAGGCGTATCTTGCCAGCGAATGCCACAACCCGAGCCAGCGTCAGCGCGCCTTTGCCCTGCACAATCTCGCCAGCGAGGCGGGCATGCTGCTCGGGCCCCTGGTCGGACTGACACTGACCCAGCAGAGCTATACCCTGACCGGCTTGTTGGCGGCGAGTCTGTTCGCCCTGCTCGGGGTGCTGCAATACCGGGTGCTGCCCAAACGCCCGGTGAGCCACCAGAGTCCGCGTGGCGCCATTTTGCGCCAATGGAGAGAGATAGTGCGCCAGCGCCCATTTATCGTGTTTACCCTGCTGGCGGGCAGCTACCAGATCCTGTTCCACCAACTCTATCTCGCCCTGCCCGCCCATATCCAGAGTCTGCCGGACGCCACCCACCTGCTCGGCGGCGTCTTTACCCTCTCGGCGGTGATCGGCGTCCTGCTCCAGCTGCCAGCCTCCCGTCTGGTAGAGAGGCGCCTGGGAGTGCCGCTCGCCATGGGGTTGGGTATCGGGATGATGGGCTTGAGCTACCTGGCTCTACCGCTGCTGGCACCTTGGCCGACGGCAGGCGTGTTGACGCAGGTAGCCCTGCTATCGCTCGGATCCATTCTCTGCTTCCCGCTCTTTGCTGCCCAACTACCCCGCTACGCCCCTCCCGAGCAGCTCGGCAGCTACTACGGCTTCTATGCCAGCGCTGGCGGCTGCATGGCGCTCTTTGGCAACCTGTTCATCGGTTTTATGTTGGGGGATGCGGGCAGCCGCCCCGCCACAGTCATCTGGCTGCTGCTGGCGATGATTGGTTTGCTCGCCGGTATCGGCCTCTACAAGTTTCTGCCATCCATAAAACCCGGCTGCCACTCCAACTAGTCCTATTGCCACTCCCACAGAGCGGTTCATCTGGCCTGCAGAACACGACCGACAGTGATGATCCGTCACCGCCATCCCAATAAAACAGAGTGTGGAGCCAAGGCTCCACACTCTGTCAGGGGCCGGATGCCCCTGTGGATCAGTACGCATGATTACAGGCTGATCACGGTCCCGGTCTTGCCAGCGATCCCCTCGGCTGCCTTTTCCAGCAGGGTGATGAGGGATTTTCGCCTCGGCAAGGATGTGGCAAACGAGAGCGCCGCCTCCACCTTGGGCAGCATGGAGCCCTTGGCAAACTGCCCTTGTGCAATAAAGCTGTTGGCATCGGCAACGCTCAGCTGATCGAGCCACTGCACATCGGGCTTGCCGAAGTTGATGGCGACCTTCTCCACTGCGGTGAGGATGATCAGCATGTCGGCGTCAATCAGTTCCGCCAGCTTGGCACTGGCCCAATCCTTGTCGATCACCGCGCTGGCGCCGCGCAGGTGATTGCCCTCACGCAGCACCGGAATGCCACCGCCACCGACGGTGATCACCACCTGACCGGCGGCCAGCATGGCAGAGACGGTCTCTTTCTCGATGATATCGATGGGTTTGGGAGATGCGACCACCCGGCGATAGCCACGGCCGGCATCCTCTTTGAGCCGCTCGCCCTTGGCCATCAGCGCCTCGGCCTCCTCCTTGCTGAAGAAACCGCCGATGGGCTTGCTGGGGTCGAGGAAGGCGGGATCATTTTTATCCACCTCCACTTGCGTCACCAGCGTGGCGACCGGCTTGTGGATGCCGCGTTCCAGCAGGGCTTCACGCAGGGCATTTTGCAGGTCATAACCGATATAACCCTGACTCAGGGCCACGCAGACCGACATCGGCAGATGGGGGGACTTGGGCTCGTGGCGGGCCGCCACTTCGAACGCCTGCTGGATCATACCCACCTGCGGGCCGTTGCCGTGGGTCACCACCACCTCATGCCCCTGAGCGATCAGGTCGGCAATGGTGCCTGCCGTGCTCTGCACCGCCTTCATCTGCTCGGGCAGGTTGTTGCCCAGAGCGTTGCCCCCCAGGGCTAGTACGATACGCTGTTTCATCTTGTGCTCTCCGATGATAAGGGTGGGCCGGTGTCATACCGACTCTGTTGTTCTGTCTATTGCTGTGCTGATTGCTGTTCTCTGACCGCTTCGCCCAGCAGTGGATCAAAGGGTGCTCTGGCCAAAAACCGGCCATGCCCCCGTTGTCCGGTAAACTCGCCGTCGCGAGCGACTATCTCGCCGCGACTGAGGGTCATCCTGATCTGGCCGGGGCAGCGCATCCCCTCGTAGGGGCTGTAGTCACCGTTGTCATGCAGGGCGGCGTGACGGATCAGGGTCTCGCCACGGGGATCCATCAGCACCAGATCGGCATCAGACCCCGCTTGCAAGTTGCCCTTACGCGGCCAGAGGCCAAACAGGTGCGCCGAATTGGCGCTGGTGAGGGCCACGAAGCGCGACGGCGAGATGCGCCCGCCCAATACACCGTGGGCAAACAGCAGCAGCATCCGGTTCTCGACACCCGGCAAGCCGTTGGGGCAGCGGCTGAAATCGCCGCCTGACAGGGTCATGCGCTGGGCGTGGGAGAAGTTGCAGTGATCGGTCGCCACCGTATCGATATCGCCCGCAGCGATGCCGACCCACAGCTTGTCCTGCTCGCGGCGCGAGCGCAGCGGCGGGCTGAGCAGATAGTCGACTCCGTTCTCCCGGTAGTAGCAGGAATCATCCAAAAGCAGATATTGCGGGCAGGTCTCCACCCAGACCGGTTGGCCCTGACGGCGCGCCAGTTTCAGATACTCCAGCCCCAGTCCGTTTGAAAGGTGGACGATATAGAGCGGGGCATTGCCCGCGAGCCCCGCCAGGTTGATCATCCGGGCGATCGCCTCCGCCTCGCACTCCAGCGGGCGACTTTGCGGGTGATACCAAGGCTCATGGTGACCGGCGGCCAATAGGGCCGCCCGGCGCGCCGCGATGGCGGCATCGTTCTCGGGATGGACGGTGGCAAGCGCCCCCACCTCTTTGAGGCGGGCCAAGGCACGCAGCACGTCATGGTCCCCCAGCTTGTACTGGTAGGTGAGATAGAGCTTGAAGCTGCTGATCCCCTCCTCCTGCACCATGGCGGCCATCTCATTAAGGATGGCGTCATCCACATGCTGGATCACGCCATGAAAGCTATAGTCGATCACCGCCTGATCGGCGGCGTAGTCGTGATAACGGGCCAGCTGGTGATGCAGATTGCACCCCGCCGGGCCAAATCCCATGTGGTCGACGATGGTGGTGGTGCCACCACAGGCGGCGGCACGGGTACCGCTGAAAAAGTCATCGCAGCTGCGGGCAATGCCCACATCGATGTTGAAGTGGGTATGGACGTCGATGCCACCCGGCATCACATAACAGCCGCTAGCATCGAGCACTTCGGTCTCGCCATCGGGCTGGATAGCGGCGGCGCGGGCGCGGATCACCCCGTTTTCGATCAGCAGATCCTGACGATATTCACCCTGCGCATCGACCAGCACACCGTTTCTGATCAGCCGTTTCATCCCCACCACCTCGAACATCACTTCAAACAGCAAGGCCCCGCCTCAACACAGACGGGGCACTTGCCACACTTGCGACAGCCGGGCGGTGATGAGAGTCACCGCCCGGCAGCCCCCTTACTTGTCCAGCTCGGCCAGATAGAGCATGGGGATCACGGCGTACATGGCGGCGCACTTGACCAGATGCTCTTTCCAGGTCTTCTCATTCGGTGCGTGGGCCTCCGGCTCTTTACCCGGGCCAAAACCGATGACCGGAATACCGTGGCGACCCATGATGGAGACCCCGTTGGTCGAGAAGGTCCACTTGTCCACCACAGGCTCCTTGTTGAACAGCTCGCGATAAGCCTTGGAGAGGGTTTTGACGGTGATGTGATCCTCCTCCACCTTCCAGGTCGGGAAGTAGCACTCGGTCGGGTAGACCAGACCGGTATAGGCCGGACGATCGTACTGATACATGGAGACTTCAGCACCGGCGGCTTGCACCGCAGGCAGGGCGCGGATCTCGTCGAGCGCCCCTTGCCAAGTCTCGCCCCAGGTCAGGCGACGGTCGATGGACACGGCGCAGCTATCCGCCACGGCGCAGCGGCTCGGAGAGGTGAAGAAGATCTCGGAGACGGTCAGGGTACCCTTGCCGAGGAAGTCGTCATGACCGAGGTTGTGGCTGAGCTCCTGCAATTCGCCGAGGATCGGGCCCATCTTGAAGATGGCGTTGTCACCGCGCTCCGGCGCAGAGCCGTGGCAGCTGACCCCCTGCACCTCGATGCGGATCTCCATGCGGCCACGCTGGCCACGGTAGATCTGGCAGTCGGTGGGTTCGGTACTGACCACGAACTCGGGGCGGATCTTGCTCTGCTCGATGATGTACTGCCAGCAGAGGCCGTCGCAATCCTCCTCCTGCACGGTACCGGTCACCAACAGGGTGTACTGATCTTCCAGCCCCAGATCCTTGATGATCTTGCCCGCATAGACCATGGAGGCCATGCCCCCTTCCTGATCGGAGGCGCCGCGACCACCGATGATCTCGTGATCTTCCATCCCCTCATAGGGGTCGAACTTCCAGTTGGCCATGTTGCCGACGCCCACGGTATCGATGTGGGCATCCATGGCGATCAGGTGCGGGCCGTGGCCGATATAGCCCAACACGTTGCCCATGGGGTCGATCTCGACCTTATCAAAGCCAACCTTCTCCATCTCCTGCTTGATGCGCAGCACGACGCGCTCTTCATCGCAGCTCTCGCTCGGGATGGCGATCATGTCGCGCAGGAACTGACTCATCTCGGCCTTGTACTGGTAGGCCTTCTCCAACACCATTTCAAACGGAATTTGCTTGCTCATTGTGATTCTCCATAACAACTGAGAGTGCGCGGCCTGTTCGTCGGCAGCGCCCTGTGCCCGTTACCGCGCCCCGTTGGCGAGGCGCGATCAATGCTTCAATTCGAGTCTCTGCTCTCGCAGGGATTACTCACAGCCGGGGTTAATCGCAGGCAGGATGTTTGCCTTCCCACACCACTTCCCGGTAGTGCTTCACATCGGTGTCCCCTTCGGTGTTGATGATGAGTACGACCGAGTTGCTATCCAGCCCGAGGCGCGCCATCAGCGCCGCGCGATCCGGGTGGTGACGCACCGCCGCCAACACGCCGGTGCCGACCGAGCCGGATTCGCCGGAGATAATGCGGGGATCATTGCCAAGGGGGTTGCCGAGCACTCTCATCCCCAGCGCCGACACCTTGTCGTGGCAGGAGATAAACTGGGTCGTGCAGCTTCTGAGCAGTGGCCAGCCGAGGGGGTTGGGTTCGCCACAGGCGAGACCGGCCATGATGGTGCGCATATCGCCACCCACGTTGACCATCTCCCCCGCCACGCCGGAGCGGTAGATACAATCGGCCTGATCCGGCTCGACCACGATACTGTGCAGGTTTTTCGCCCCGAAGCAGTCCACCAGATAACCGAGCACACCGCCCGCCAGCGCTCCGACCCCAGCCTGCAGCAGCACATGGGTCGGCTGCTTGATGCCCATATCCTGCATCTGCTCGACCGCTTCGTCGGCCAGGGTGGAGTAACCCTGCATGATCCAGGTCGGGATCTTGGTGTAACCCTCCCAGGCTGTGTCCTGCACTATGTGCCAGCCGCGCTCTTCGGCCATCTTCATGGTCAGGCGCACGGTGTCGTCGTAGTTCATGTCGGTGACGATGCACTCGGCACCGAGGTTGAGGATGTGGTCAACCCGCTCCTGAGCCGAGCCCTTGGGCATGTAGACCACCGCATGCTGGCCCACCTGCTTGGCGGCCCAGGCAACGCCGCGACCGTGATTGCCATCTGTGGTGGTGGCGAAAGTCATCGGCTCCTTGATGGTGCGTTTGATGAGATCGAAGGAGAAATCCTCGATGGCCACCCCATATTTTTCACAGAGCAGGTTGGCGATGGCATAAACGCCACCCAGCATCTTGAAGGCATTGAGGCCAAAGCGCTTTGACTCGTCCTTGACCAATATATTTTTCACCCCGATATAGGCAGCCAGATCTTTCAGGTCGCACAATGGGGTCGGTTCATAACCGGCCAGTTTTTTATGAAAAGCGCGAGCCTTTTGTGCTTCGGCGCGAGAAAACAGCGGAGATGGCTCGGCGGTAAAAAAGCGGTTATCGGCAATATCCATCTTCAAAGAAAATTGGGACATGCTTACCTCACTAGGCGTTACCTGACAAAGAGCTGCCTCGCCGGGAGATCCGTTATTCAGATACCACGGAGAGAAAACTCAAAATAATGGGTTCGACAGTGTGGGCAGGATGAATCTTCACCCTGCCCTGCCGTTATTTATTTCACCCGCTTTTGCGCCTCTTTAATCAGATTTTCCAGGGTTTCTGCCGGGGCGGAGAATTTACGGGCCATGATCATGGCGGCGATAATATAGGGCTTCCAACTCGCCTCTTTGTAAGTGGCGATACGGTATTTCTCGAATACACCTTCGGTTACTTCGCCCTCTTTGCAGGAGACTCCGGAAATATCGGCCGGCAGGCAGTGCATATAGAGCGCCTCGCCCCCCTTGGTGAGCTTCATCATCTCCTCGGTGCAGTGCCAATCCTTGTGCTTGGCGTTCTGCTCAAGGCAATGTTTCTCCAGTTCCTTGAGGCCGGCGTGGTCATTGGCACGCAGCAACTCGGTGCGCTGCTCCATCACCTTGTAGGGGGCCCAAGACTTGGGATAGACGATATCGGCGTCCTTGAACGCCTCTTCCATGGAGGTGACCTGGCGGAAGCTGCCGCCGGAGGCCTTGGCATTCTCTTTGGCCACTTCGATCACGTCCGGGATCAGGTCATAGCCTTCCGGATGGGCCAGGGTCACGTCCATACCGAAACGGGTCATCAAGCCGATGATGCCCTGCGGCACGGAGAGCGGCTTGCCGTAGCTCGGGGAGTAAGCCCAGGTCATCGCAATCTTCTTGCCCTTGAGGCTATCCAGGCTGCCGAAGTGCTCCTGCAACCAGGCCAGATCAGCCATCGACTGGGTCGGGTGATCAATGTCGCACTGCAGGTTGACCAAGGCCGGACGCTGGGGCAGCACTCCCTTCTCGAACCCTTCATCCAGTGCGGCGCCTACTTCGCGCATATAGGCGTTACCGGCACCGAGGAACATGTCGTCACGGATCCCGATGGCATCGGCGCAAAACGAGATCATGTTGGCGGTTTCACGGACGGTTTCGCCATGGGCGATCTGGGATTTACCCTCATCCAGATCCTGCTGGGCCAGACCGAGCAGGTTCAAGGCGGAGGCGTAAGAGAAGCGGGTTCGGGTGGAGTTATCGCGGAAAACCGAGATACCGAGCCCGCTGTTAAACAATTTGGTGCAGATATTTTCGGAGCGCAGGGTCTTGAGGGATTCGGCCAGTTTCAATACCAGCTCCAGCTCCTGAGGTGTTTGCTCCCAGGTCAGCAGAAAATCTTTTTCATGCAGGTTGGATTTGAGTGCTCTGATCTCTTTGATTAATTCGTTAACTGCTTTCATCGTTCGCCCCAATCATTGGATGAGATATGGATAGCTCCCCTTTCACTCACGATGTCACCAGCATCCCGGTTGTGGGTGAGCGCGTCGGTTAGCGTCGATATGAGGCAATCAATAACCATGCCAAACCAATAAAATGCAGGCAGATATTAATAAATGGAAAAAGTGTGTGATGCCACCCACAAAATCAGCGGCTATTTCTGCGGTTTATTCCATAAAAGGATGGATGGGGTAGCCAAGCGATAAAAAAGCCGGGTGATAATAATCGAATGAGATATCCCTGCACCGGTGAGAATTATCATCAAAGGTCAGTTTCAAGGGCTGAAATGATATCGGCGGGGCGACCGTTATCATTATGATAATGCCGTGCAGCGACTTGCTCTTTTGTTACGACCTCTTCTGCAGAAATCTCTCGGCCATCTCGCCTCCCCTGCACTCCCGTATCACCTCTCGTCTTATCTTCCGGCCACATCGCTGGGCGCAGTTGGCCCAAGGTGCTAACGTGAATACGCCAGCTGCGCATCTGTCTCGGATGCTCAGGAGAGGCCGACGTTCACGACCGCAACTGCGCGGATGAACCTGCATGACTTACATCTTTGAGGGATTATCTATGTCCAGGAATGCTGCACTGCTCATCACCCTGACCCTGCTCGGTATCACCCCTGCCCACGCCATCAGTGCCAAATATGCCGAGCAGCTGGAGCGATCCGGTTGTACCCAGATCACCGAGGCGCAAGGCTGTGACATTCACAAAACCAAAGCGGAAAATGCCAAGGCGGGATTTGGCACGGCCGCCCCTGCGGCGGAGGGCGGTCTGAATCTGAGCTATGAGCAGAAGCTGGAGCGCTCGGGCTGCACTCAGGTGAGCGAGCTCAATGGCTGCGATATCAACAAAACCAAGGCTGAGAACGCGGCTGCCAGTGTTGGCAATGCTCCGGCCGCGGCAACCAGCGCCAGCCCCTATGCGGGCAACTGGATCGCCACCTTCCCCCAAACCGGCGCCACCGTGGCCAATATCCGCATCGATGGCAAAGATCAGGTGTGGGTCAACGACAAGAAGGTCAATGCCAAGAAATCCGATGGCGCGCTGGTGTTCAAGGATGGCATGGTCATCTACACCATTCAGGGTGATCGCCGCATCAAGGGTGAAGACGGCTGGGTCGATAATGATACCGGCACCAAGGGGCCCATCAACGCCAAGTAAGCAGCTGACCACGAAATGACGGGGAGCGCGGGCACCCCGTTTCACACCTGATTGCCCATCTCTTCCAATGACCAGCTCCGCCAATGAGGGGCCAGAATCAATACCTCCTGCTCCAGCCAAGTCCCGTCTGTGATCAGTTTATCGAGCCAGGGAACGCCTACCGGCGTGCCATGACCATCAACCTGATCAGCCTGCGTCGTCACACGCCAGGGCACCTTGCCACTGTCCGTCGCAAAGGTGCGCACCGGACGGGCATAGTGCTCCAGATAAGGCCGCAGCTCACAGGGAAGCCAGAGCATGGCAGGACGCTGTAGCTCACGCGCCAGCTCGATGGCAATATCGATACCCCGTTGATCGAGATCGCCAAAATGGGCCCACTGCACGCCCGCAGGCAGCAGCGGGATCAGCTGTTTGGCCAGGGTGGTATTGCGACCGGGAGCAAAGAGCAGCAGTTGCCCGGGTTGCAGCGGGTAGTCGACAAAAGCCCCCTTGTTCTCCACCGTAATGACCCGCTCCCCCTGCCAGCCGATGGCCGCCAGCGTGCCCAGAGTCCGCTCCGGCAACGCCAACTCCCCCAGCAGTGCCATCATTGCCGTCATATCGTGCTGCTGACCCTGCCGATCGACCAGCGAGAGCGGTTCGAGGGTGCGGATGCGGATCACCTCATCTTGCGTGAGCGTCAAGTCCGCAAGCTGTGGCGCGGCAAGGGATGCTGACCGCGGATGCTTGCTGTCCCCATGCCAGAGGGCATAAAAGCAGGCCTGATTGAGCCGTGCAGGCAAACTCACTCCCAGACGTCGCAGCTGCTTACGCTTGTCCGGTTCGGGGGGCGCTGCCCGTGCCAGTTGTCCGGTCAGATAAGTCCACCCCGCGTCGGTCAACACATAATGAGCACCTCGGCCAACCGGCTTGATCCCGGCTACTGCCTGCAACAGATCCTTCAACTCGCGGCCATGCCGACTCTCAAGGGAGCAGCCCTTTCCGTTCTGGCTATCGAACAACCGTGCACACAAATCCTGTACCCGCACCTCATCAAACAGCGACATCATCACCTCTCCATGTGGCTTCAAATGACGAAGTAGAGGTGATTTTCCCTGTCATTACCGTGACCGGCTTCGCAAGCGGTTCTTATCAGCCCCGCCATGCATGGCCCGTTACTGGTAAACCCGCCACCAAGGGCGCAAGCTGGTTTGATATAGAGATACGCTGCGCTCTTCGCGGCACGACAACGCGATACCCGCTTTTACAAGGGCTTGCCATGACCGACGCCACAGACCCCTCGCCATCCTCTTCTTGGCATCTTTCGGATATCCGCGAGCTGGCGCACCTGCTGACTCTGGCGCTGCCCGCCGCGGTAGAGATCACCGAAGCGGTACATCAGGCGGTACTGAGCGGTATGGGGCTCAAGGGACGAGATGAGGGAAAAACAGCCGGGATCACCGGGCTGGTCTACAAGGGGGTACATGGCGCCGCCAACACCCTGGGCAGCGGTATCAACCAACTGCTCAGCCGGCTGCCAGCCACACCGCCGCCCCACCAGATCCCCGAAACCCCGAAACGTGCGGCCCTGATCGCCACGCTCAACGGCGTGTTGGGGGACAAGCTGGTCGAACACCACAATGCCCTCGCCACCCCCATGACCCTGCGCTATCAGGGCAAGCCCCTCGATTGGCAGGCGATGCCAAAGGATCTACCCCGCGAGGGACGGGTGCTGCTGATGATCCATGGCCTCTGCATGAACGATCTGCAGTGGCAGACCGAGCACCAAGGCAAGCCGGTCAATCACGGAGAGCAACTTGCCAACGCGCTTGGCTATCAGCCTCTTTACCTGCGCTACAACTCGGGCCTGCCCATCGCACAGAACGGGCAGGCGCTGGCCCTGTTGCTGGAACAGCTGTTCGCCCACTGGCCGGGAGAGCTCAAAGAGATAACGATAATGGGCTATAGCATGGGGGGACTGGTTGCACGCAGCGCCTGCCACCATGCCGGCGTGGCCGGGCTCACCTGGCCTGCGCACCTTGCCAACCTGATATTTCTCGGCACACCACACCACGGCGCGCCGCTCGAACATGCCGGTCACTGGCTGGAGCAGTTGTTGCCCGCTACCGCCTACAGCGAACCCTTCGTCAGACTGGCGCGGCTGCGCAGTGCTGGCATCAAGGATCTGCGCCACGGCAAGGTGAGCGATACCGTTGCACGGCCGGATCCCGCCGTCCCCTCACAGGATCCTCGCTCGCCACTCCCCTTGCCCTGTGGCGTCAACTGCTATGCCATTGCCGCGACCACTGCCGCCAAGCGCAGCCTGCTGGCCGACCGGCTGATTGGCGATGGACTGGTGCCGCTACGCAGCGCCCTCGGTCAGCACAACGAAGCGCGCCATCAGCTGGCTTTTCTTCCTGCCCATACCCTGATTGTCTATCGCACCAGCCATATGGCCCTGCTGGCCAGCCCGCAGGTTGGCCAGCAACTGCTGCGCTGGCTCAGCCCCTTGCAGTTATAGCGAGTGGCTATTAAAGCAACAGAGTGCTGGTTCACAAGGTATCCCTGTGGCACTCTGGGACGTCAAAGGGAAGACCCACACTGACACCTGATGTGTCCCCACCGCAAAGGAGCGCCACCTATGGCCAAAGTATGCAAGAAAGAGATCAAGAAGAAGATCGCCGCTCGTCTTGAGAAAATTGCCAAGCATGAAGGCAAGCTCAAGAAGCTGAAGAAGGCCCTGAAGTAGGACCCACAGCATAAGAGAAACCGCCAGCTGGCGGTTTTTTCATCCCCTTTTCGCCCCTTTACCATCGTCTTGATACCGATGGCCTTAATGTAAACGCCTCAAGCACACCTCAGCAAAACAGCCCGACTGAAACCACGCGCTTTCCCATCTCAGCTATTTGGTCTAACAGCGCCAATCGGGCGCCGCGCGTGCCCATGCCAGCAACTACCTTCAACGGAGTGTTTGATATGAGCCAGCAGTGGAGCGCCATATGTTCTCTTACACCCTCACCTTCAAGGATGATGTCGATCGCCTGACCGCCCCCGAGCAGGAGATCACCTTGCAAAGCCCCGCTCAGGCGGGGGATTTTATTATCCTCTCCGACGGCAGCCGCCATCAGGTGATGTTTGTCACCCACCGAGCCCACTTCAGCAGCCTCTATCTCGATAAAGGGGTCAGGGTGCCGCAGAGTTAGTGGCTATCGCCTTCAATTGATGGGGCTGAGTGAAATATTCACGCCGGAGACATAATGATCATCGCATCATGTCAATGATCCTTTATCTCTATCACGATATATCTGAGGAAGCGCGATGAAAAAAATACAACATTGTCTTATATCAAATTCAATTTATTTAGCCACGGAAAAGCAAATCATACCTCACAAAAACGAACCACCATCACTCAATATCATTGACCACATCCTTGGTGCGTTATAACAATTACTTTGCTGAACATATTATTCGCAAGTCATTATTAGTGATGGAGTTATCACAATGAATAAAGTTATCTTACCCATAGCATTAATTACCTGTGCCACGCTCGCTCACGCAGAGTCCAGCACTATTATCAACGGTCTGGATTTTGGTCCATTGGCTCAGTTGGCTGGCACATGGAAAAGCACCGATGCTGGTGGTGTAGATGTAGCACCCGGCCAGGAGGGTAGCAAAGTTGGCAAAGGGGGGCCGGCAGTGGAACCCTTTTACGAAGTCATTACTTTTGAACCGGCTGCCGATGCTAAAAATGCCAGCGAACAATATCTGGTAGCCATGTATTACAAGCAGGAAGTATTCAGAAAAAGTGATAATGGGAAATTTCATGACCAACGCGGTTATCTGATTTATGACAAGACCAATCAGCTTGTTTACAACTCATACTGTATACCTCGTGCAGTCTGTGTGGTCACTGAAGGCAAAGCGGGTAACAAAATCGAGTTCAAGACGGGCAAGCGCGGTATTGCGGAAAGCAATTATATGACCATTAATGATTCCACCACGGATTTCTCGATGACTCTGGACTTCTCAGAGAAAGATCTCCTCAAATACAGTCAAACCACCAACCTGATGGTGTATGGCAAGCCATTCGCACACTCCGATAGTGCATCCCTGACCAAAACCAATTGATGTTTCATGGCCAAGGTATTTATTACCTTGGCTTTTTTATATTCGTCGATAATCTATCCTGATGGCATCCCTATCCCACTCGGGATTGAGCACACCGGCATACCAGAGTGTCAGAATGACATCCATCTGATTGTTATGCTTCACAAGCTTGCCGCTCTTACAGGCCGAGATCACCTCCAGCCATAACTGCTCGGGATTGATCGGCTTGGTAATATCCTTGTGTGACAATAAATCAATGGCAGCCAACACATATGCTCTGGTTTTGGTCGCAGCTACATAATGAACTGGCATGATACAACTGATACAACCAAGACTGCAAAGAGTCAAAAAAGTTACCTTTGGATTATTTTTGAATTTTCCTGTAATGATATCACCACCAAATGCTTCAGCAATAGCCAGATCCCAGGCGGTGGCATGCCCATAATTATTCTGCACCATCAGATGAACAGCTCTCAGCGCTGCACCACCATATTTACCATAGATAATCATCACTAATCCCTCCGTTTGCCCCATAGTAAGGCCGAACAGGCGAGATAAGCTAAAATAAATATCAATCACGATCATCGATTTTTTCCATTGATAACAAATTCATTTTTAGCTGAATTAAATATTGATCCATATCAATGTTATATCTTTATCTACCGAAAGGCTTACTGGTCGATGTCAGCCTTCCAATATCATTCATCAACATCCATTTTCGTGTATAAACGGGTTCACCCAGCCTAGAGCACCTCTATTTTTACTTTGATAATCCCGTCGCGAATATTGCCGATGGTGCTAAAAGCCGATTTGGAGAGATCGATAATACGCCCCCTTTTAAAGGCACCGCGGTCATTGACCTTGACCACTACGCTCTTGCCGTTGGCGAGGTTGGTGACCCGTACCATGGAGCCAAAGGGCAATTCCATATGGGCGGCGCTATTGAGGTTGTTGCGATAGATCTCGCCGCTGGCGGTCTTTTTGCCATGATAACGGTCGGCATAATAGCTGGCGTAACCGGTCTCGCTATAGCCGCGCCAGCTACCGCCGTGACTCTCGTCATAACGGCTGCTACAGGCCGCCAGCAGCAGGCAAAGAGATAACAGCAGCCCTTTCTGGATATGTTGCACCTTTCCCCCTCTCCTCTCTTCTTTTCGCTCTGCGTTATTTTTACTCTTCGATGCGGCCGGTGACACTGGCGGCATGTTCGCAAACAACTTCTCGCCTTATTGTCAGGCCGCAGCGATGGTGCGGCTACTTTGCCATATCTTCCATGTGAAAAGGGAGGCAAATGCCTCCCTTTCAACTAGTTACCGGTCATCCCGTGTCGGATGGGCCAGAGACTTCTCAGGCAATCAGCTTGTCGTCGGCGAAGCCGAAGCCCCGCAGACCCACCACATGCACGTGTTCGTGCTTGCCCTGCACCTTGCGGATGAGCTTGTAGGTGGTGCCCTTCTCCGGGCTGATGTTCTCGGGCGCCGCGATAAGCAGCTGCATATCCTGACGCTCGCACAGTTCGAACAGGGTGGCGATGGATTTGCCATCCAGACGGGCCGCTTCGTCGAGGAACAACAGACGGCAGGGGGCGATATCCTTGCCGCGCAGACGGCGGGACTCCTCCTCCCAGCTGATCAGCACCATCAGCAGGATGGCCTGACCGGTACCGATCGCCTCACCGGTAGAGAGCGCACCGCTCTCGGCACGCAGCCAGCCGTCGGCACCGCGCTGCACCTCGATCTCCAGCTCCAGATAGTTGCGATAGTCGAGCAGCACGTCGCCCATCACCTGATAGCTGCGATCCCCCTGCTCGATCTGCGGGTTCAGGCGCTGGAACAGCTTGGCCATCGCCTCGGAGAAGCTGAGCTCCTTGTCGGCGAACAGATCGTTGTGCATGGCGGTTTGATCGGCCAGCGCCGTCAGCAGACGGGTGTGGGCCTCGCGGATATTGACGTTGAGGCGCACCCCGCGCACCAGACCGAAGGCGATGTTCTGCAAGCCCTGGTTGAGCACCCGGATGCGGTTCTGCTCGCGGCGGATGATGTTGGTGATCTTGGCCGCCACCTCGTGAGAGGAGAGCGACAGGTGGGTTTCCCGCTGCTTGAGCTCGTCAGCCAGACGGGCCAGCTCGATCTCCATCTCCTCGATCGCCTCAACCGGATCATCGGAGCGGATGATGTCGTTGCGGATGCGATCCTTGAGGTAACGGTAGACCTGCACGTAGAAGGCGACTTTCTGCTCGGTGCTGCGGTTGCCCTCGGAGAGACGCAGCGCATCGCGCAGGGCCTCATCGTGCGCCACCGCCACCCGCAGGGCGCCGAGGGCCTTGTCCGACATGGAGCGCAGCTCGTCGCCGTCGAGGTACGCCAGCTCGCGCTTGTTGAGGCGCTTCTCGACGTCGGTCTCCCGCGCCAGCCGCACCACCCGCGACCAGCTCGCCTTGTGGCCCACCAGAGATTTACGGGCGCTGTAGTAATCCTTGCCTTCCAGCTTGAGACGACCGCCAAGGGATTCGATCTCGCGCTTGGTCACCTGCAACTGGGCCTCGGCGCTGGTGCGACGGGAACGGGTGCGGATCAGCAGCTCTTCGATCTCTTTCTTGTGGGCGCGCGCCTTCTCTTCCATATCGTCAGAGAGGGTCAGCCCCATGGCCGCCAGCTCCTGCTCGAACTCGGTCAGGGTCTGGCGCTTGGCCTCGACGCTGGAGTTGAGCGCGGTGCGCAGCTGCAACGCCTCGGTGTGGCGCTGGGCAATCTGCTTGTGCTGCTCGCCAGCGGTGCGGGCCGCCAGCTCGGCCGCTTTCAGCTTCTCTTTGAGTCGCTCGCTCATCTCGGAGGCCTTGCCCAGCAGGTCTTGTGCATCCTGATAGGCAAAGTGCGGCAGACGGGCCACCAGCTGCTCGAGGGCGTAGCAACGGCGCTTCTGCTCGGCCAGCAGGTCGCTCACCTCATCATAGGCAGCCTGCAACGCAGCCAGATCCTGCGGATCCTGACGCAGCACCTGCACCATGGTTTCCAGTTTTTCCAGCGACTTGCCGTGTTTGGCGATAAAGGCTTCGGCCTGTTTCAGCGCTTCCACATCGGCGTGAGCCGCCTCGAGGCGAGCCGCCAGCTCTGTCTCGGCAAAGAGGTGGGCAAACGGCAGCATCCCCTGCACCAGCTGGATATGACGGGTCAGCTGGGCGCCGGCCGCTTTGGCCTCGGCCAGCTGCTTGTCGCACTCACCGATGGTCCCTTGCAGCGCGCGCAGTTCGGCCTGTTTGGCCTGCACTTCGGCTTCCGGGTCGGGGCGGAAGGCGATATCCAGATGCTGGCCAATAAAGTCGCGGAAGTGACCGTAGAGACGGTGGTACTTCTGCTGCTCGAAGGCGGCCTTGGCGTAACCCTCGATCAGCCCTTCACGTTCAAGGTCGAGCTGCTCAATGCGTTTTTCACGGGCGGCACGGCCAAACAGCGGCAGCTCGGGATAGCGGGAGAAGCGCACCTGACGCTTGCTGGTACGCACCAGCACGGCGTCCCCCAGCTCATCAGCTTCCACCAGATCCTCGTCAAAGGAGTCGGGGTTGCCCTGAATCAGGTAGATATCTTCCGGGCAATCTTCCAGCTTTTTCAGCCGCTCGATGGCGCCTTCAAGGTCGAGCACCACCAGGGCGCTGCGAGCCGGGCCGTAGAGCGCGGAGTAGTAAGGGGCATCGTCGATGGAGATGTCGTCGTAGACGTCGGAGAGCAGCACGCCCCCCACCTGCTCAGCAATGCGGGCAAGACGGGGATCCGCCTCGCCTGCCCCCAGCTGCAGGTTGCGAATTTGCAGCTCCAGCGCTTGTTTCTGCGCCGCGATGCGGTTGCTCTCCTGCTCGAACTCGCGCTCCTTGTCGAGCACGCTCTGCATGCCGGAAGAAAGTTCTTCGGCGGTGGCGAGCGGCAGCCCACTCTGCTCGCGCAGCTGCTCGAGTTTTTCAAAGGATTTCAGCCAGCGCGGCGCCAGCTTGGTGAGCTCAGCAATATCGCGGCCGAGCTGAGTGCCCTGATGCTCGAGGCTGGCGCGGCGCTGGTTCACCTCCACCTGATGTTCGGAGAGCTCCTCCTGACGAGTGCGTTGGGCTTCGAGGAAGATCTCCAGCTCATCGCTGCTGGCAATCAGCTGGCCA
The DNA here is from genome assembly GCF_027705925.1 of Aeromonas sp. Y289-2. Classification (NCBI taxonomy): domain Bacteria; kingdom Pseudomonadati; phylum Pseudomonadota; class Gammaproteobacteria; order Aeromonadales; family Aeromonadaceae; genus Aeromonas; species Aeromonas sp. Y289-2. The sequence goes on along the minus strand of NZ_JAPDCH010000004.1, from coordinate 31,323 downwards.
GAGGCCTGCTGCAGCTCATCGCGCAGCTTGAAGAGACTCTTCTGGCTTTCGCTCTCTTTCTCGAGGCGAGCCAGCGCGGCGCGCAGCCCCTGCCCCTGGGCAATACGGGCCTTGTCTTCGATGTGACGCTTGAGCAGCGCCTGCGCGGTGGGCCAGGCGGCCTCGCGCACTGTTTCGGGGGCGATGCTCAAAAGCAGCGCCAGCGCTGCTTCATGCTCGGCCACTGCCGCCTTGGCCAGCGCCAGCTGTTGCTCGGCCCCCAGCACCCGGCTGGTGAGGCTCTGCTCGGCGCTACGGAACTGGTGCAGGGTGTCGCTCGCCTGTTCGGCGGTCAGCCCCGGCAGCTCGCACTGCTCGCGGGCAGCATCGAGGGCCTGCACCGCCTGACGGTACTGGATGGCGCGGGTCTGCTGGATATCCAGCGCCTGCTGGTAGTCGGCCAGCTGGGTCTTGAGGCTGTCGACTTCTGCCTGTGCCAGCTCCTTGCGCTCTTCCACTTCCAGCAGTTGGCCGTGGATCTCCTCCACCACCGCCTGCTGCTGCTCGAGTTTGTCAGAGAGATCCGCCAGATCGGCGCGATACATCTCGATCTTCTTCTGCAAGCTGACAGCCGCCATCACCTTGGCCAGATGCTCGGAGGCAGACTCCAGCTCGTCGGTCAGCAGTTTCTCGCGGTTGGTGAGCTGCTCCACCTCGTCGGCCAGATAGATGGCGCGCTGTTTCTCTTCGGCCAGAATGCGGCGCTTGTCGGCCAGCTCCTGGCGCGCCTTGAGGGCCAGCTCGGAGAGGCGGCTCTTCTCGGCGGCATTGCGCACATAGTCGGCGGCCACATAGTGGGTGGTCTCGGTGATCAGGTTCTTGAACAGATCCCGCTGACCTTGCGTCTCCTTGATCGCCTCCAGTGTGCGGCGGTTTTCATAGATAGCCGCCTCCATGTCTGCAAACGCCTTGCGCACCCCGGAGTTCTCCGGCAGCAGGTATTCGCGCAGGGAACGGCTGATGGACGAGGAGATGCCGCCGTAGAGGGAGGCTTCGATCAGGCGATAGAACTTGCCGCGATCTTTTTGATCACGCAGCTTCTTCGGGGTGATGCCGAACTCGAACATAAAGTTGTGATAGTCGGTCACCGTATTGAATTTGGCGACTTTCAGCGCCCCCAGCTCGGCGGCCGCCCCTTTCAGATCGGTAAAGGCGCGCACCCGCCCCTTGCCGCCATCAAGCTTCTCCAGCAGCAGATCGGTCGGTGCCAGATTCTCCGGCACATCCACCAGCGCAAACGGGGTGATGTTGACCTTGTTGTCACGGTTGGCCACCTGTTCAAGGTGCACGCCGACCCAGATCCGCTGCTCGCGGCTATTCATCACTTCCAAAAGTGAATAGCAGTGGCCGCGCTGCAGCTTGCCGTAGAGCCCTTTGTCACGGGAGGCGCTGCTCGATCCCGCTTCCGTGGTATTGCGGAAGTGAAGCAGTGACTGATCGGGGATGAGCGCTGCGATAAAGGCCGCCATGGTGGTGGACTTGCCCGCACCGTTGCCGCCGGAAAGAGTGGTGACCAGCTGGTCGAGATCGAAGGTCCGGGCAAAGAAGCCGTTCCAGTTGACCATGGTCAGGGATTTGAACTTGCCTCGCACCGGTTATACCTCCAGATCCAGTTGTTCTTCATCGAGATCCGCCTCGATGTCATCAAAGAGCGAGTCGCTGCTCGGCATTTCGTCGTCGTGGAAGATGGCTTCACCCTCCTGGATCATCCGCAGCTGAACGGCGCGCGGATCTTCATCGGAGCGCACGTCAGCGGCGAAACGGAACACCGATTCGTTGACCCGGAATTTATCCCCGTTACCAAGGGCGGTGATCATGCCAAGACGGCGCAAACGGCGCATGGAGGTACGGATCTTTTCGAGCAACTTCTTCTTGTCGAGATCGGTACCGCCGGAGCGGCTGTTGACCATCCGCAGCAGCTGCTTCTCGTCGGCGAGGCTCAGCACCTCCTCCTGCAGCTCGGCCATGGCAAATACCCCTTCCGAGGCCAGACGGTCCGGGCTCAGATAGAGGTAGCAGAGCACCTTGCCCACCAGCATATCGAGCTCGGAGAGCACAGTGGTGCCGATGTCGGAGCTCGGGCGCGGGCGCAGGTAAAAGAAGCCTTCCGGCGCCTTGATCAGCTCCACCTGATAGCGGCCGTAGAAGATCTCCAGCTCGCCGTGATATTCGACCAGCGCCGAGTGCTGCTCGAACTCGTCGGCACTGATGTGGCGGCCGGAGCGCAAGGCGGTGTCGATGCGCGGAAACAAGGGGTTGGCAATCGCCTCTGCGAGGCGCAGCGGCAAGGGAAACTCAGAATTGATCAATGACATAGGCCTGAACCTTGGATCCAGCTTGGTTAATGGGTTTCCATGCGGGTTGGCGATGCAGTTCGCGCTCGCCGCTGGCATGGCCCAGGCGCACGGCCTGGTCGATCAGAAGACGCGCCACATCGAAGTGGGCATGAGCCGGGTAGTCCAGCAGGTATTCCCGCAGCACATCGGCCAGATCCAGCTGCTGGCCCTGCTCGGGATAGCGGGCCAGATAGCGCTCGATGCGCTCGGCCAGCTCCTGATTGATATCCACCATCTCGACGTACTCCATCTCGAGTGGCACCTCACCGGTCACCTCCTCGTCGTGGATGGCGATGGTTTCGTCGCGCAGCTCCAGCAGACGGGGCTCTTCGGCCACCCGCAGCTGCCAGTTGTGCTGCTCGAAATTGCGGATGGACTCGCGCAGCCGCTGGCTGAAGGCGCGGTTCTTGTCCATGTCGATGGCATTGCGGATAAATTTGTGGACGTGCCTGTCGTAGCGGGACCAGAGCTCGATGCACTGCTGACCCCAGCTGGTGATGACGTCAAGGCGCCCCTGCAAGGCGTGAGTCAGCTCCTCGACGTGGAACAGATCGTCGCGCCCCTGCGCTGCTTCCTGAATATTGAGCAGCCCCGCCTGCAGGCGGTGGCCGGCAGCGTCCAGGGTATCCTGCAGCTCGCGCAGGGTCTGGCCTGTCTCGTGCAGCAGCTTTTCGCAGCTGTGAATGGCATCGACCCAGTTCTGGGTCAGCAGGGCCGCGATTTCGCTCTTGACCTGATTCTGCTGCTCATCCATGGCGCGCTGGGTGAGATCAATTCGCCCCAAGGTCTCTTCCAGCGAGAAGGTGAGGCGCGGCAGCACCTCGGCATCCCACTGCTCGCGGGTGTTGGTCTCGAGCGCCGCCTTGCGGGCGGTGTCGAGCTCGGAAGCCAGGTGTTCGAGCAGAATGGAGAGCTTGATGGAGTCAACCTGACGCTGATCCATAAAGAAGTCGACGATGCTCACACCTAGGCGTGACAGGCGGTAGAGGCTCTCCCCCGCCACCATGTCGGTATTGAAGCGCGACAGCAGCTGCTGGCGAATGAGATCGTTGATGGCGTTGTTGGCGCGACCGGTGAGGGTCTCGTCCATCTGGCCGAAGGCACTGCTGACATAGCCGAAGGCATCGTGCAGCGCCGCTTCCGACAGGTCCGACTCATCTTCGGACAAGGTCTTGATTGCAATCAGAAAGGCCAGCCGGTCGGTCGGCAGGCTCAACGCCAACCCCTCCAGCCTGACCCACCCTACTAGCTCCGGCAAAGAACGCTCTGGCAGGGTACGGGATGTACTCATCATGATGTTGTCATCTCGTTGTTGTATTGGGCGCAAAATCGTGCGCGCGGCTACATCCGGTAGCATCGAAAACATGGTTCACATTTAAGTGAACCGCGAGCAATCAGCTGGCCGGCTTCTGGGCCATCACATGGATATAGCGACCGAGGGCGACAAAAGGCTCCTGACGGCAATATTGCTGCTCCATGGCCAGCAGATCGTCGAACTTCTCCACCTGATCCTGCTTGTGACGCATATAGTCGTGGATCACCCGCACCCCGGTCTTGCCGATGATGCGCAGTCCCCCGCGACCAATCCAGTCATAGACCTGCTCCGGCAATTGGGGATTGGTGGGTGTAAGCGCAGTCTGGCGCTTCTTGCGAAGGCCAAGGCGCACATAGTCAAAATTGCCCACCACCAGGCTCTGGAACAGCAAACCATGACGGTTGTAGAAAAGCAGCGACAGTATGCCCCCGGCATTGACGAAAGGGAACAGACCCAGCAAGGTCTGGCGCGGCTCGGCGAGCCACTCCAGCACCGCATGGCAGAGCACCAGATCAAAGGTCCCGGTCACGTGTTGCTTCAGATCCTGAATGGGGCAATGGATGAGACGGATTTTGTCTTCCAGCCCCTTCTCGGCGATCTGGCTGCGGGCCAGTTCCAGCATTTCTGCTGACAGATCGCACAGCTCCACCTGATGGCCCATGGCCGCCAGCTTCTGGGCAAAATAGCCAAAACCGCCCCCCGCATCGAGGATGCGCAGCGGTCGGTTGCCAAGGCGGGCCAGGCAGGCTTCGATGTCGCTCCAGACAATGGTGGTGCGGATGCGCCCCTTGGTGGAGTCGTAAATGTTGCGGGCGAACTTGTCGGCGCGCCCGTCAAAACTCTGATCGTGCTTCAAGGAGAAACTCAACATTAGCGCCACAGGGTTGTGGCCATCCCAAAAAAGAGAGGTATTCTGTCACATCCCGAATTTGCTGAAAACTCAAGGAAGTGTCTGCCGTGTTTGTGATTAAAAAGTGGCTGGGTCAGCTGTTAATGCCGCTCCCCTTCTCCCTCTCCCTGCTGCTGGTCGCCCTGCTGCTGCTCTGGTTCACCCGTTTTCAGAAAACCGGCAAACTGCTGGCCACTCTCTCGCTGCTCATTGTGGCCCTGATGGGGATGCGGCCGGTGAGCTATGAACTGGCCCGCGGGCTGGAGCAGACCTACCCGCCGTTCGAGGTGAGCCAGCATCCCAACATCGATGCCATCGTGGTGCTCGGCAACGGTCATGTCAGCGATCCGGCGGTACCGATGCGCAGTTGGCAGAACAATATCTCGCTGGCACGGACTCTCGAAGGGGTTCGCCTCGCCCAGGCCTATCCCGAAGCCGAGCTGATTTTCTCCGGCTATGTATCGGGGGATACCCTCTCCAATGCCGAGGTCAATGCCCGGATGGCCGAGAGCCTCGGCATATCCCGTTCGCGGATGACGTTGTTTGAAAACAACAAAGACACTCATGATGAGGCGGTCAGTATCAGTCGTCACCTCAAGGGAAAAGAGGTGGCGCTGGTCAGTTCGGCCACTCATTTGCCACGTGCCATGGCCCTCTATCAGGGCCAGGGGCTAAACGCCGTGCCGGCCCCCACCGACTACACCGCCAAGCAGAGCCAGGTACCCCAGCCGCTCTACAGTTATTTACCCAAAGGGCGTTATCTGATGTATTCCGAAGCTGCCATCCACGAATGGATTGGGGTATGGTGGGCTCGCTTGCGGGGGCAGGTTAACGAATGAGCGATCAAGCGTTTCATTCCTGATTTGGATCAGGAAAGCGAAAAAAAATTACGTCATTTGCCGCCGGGTCAGCTATCTTGGGCTCGGTTCAATTCATATAATGTCGCGCAATCAAATGCCTAGGAGATATACAAGATGAGACAGCACCTGGTAATGGGTAACTGGAAACTGAACGGCACCAAAGCTTCTGTAGAAGCTCTGATCAAAGGACTGACCCCGGCTGCTGCCGCTCATCCTTCTGTGCAAGTCGCCGTCTGCCCGCCGGTTATCTTTTTGGGTCTGGTTGAGCAGCTGACCGCTGGCAGCAAAATCGCCTACGGTGCCCAGAACGCCGACGTACACGAGTCTGGCGCCTTCACCGGTGAAAACGCCCCCTCCATGCTGAAAGCCTTCGGTTGCACCTACTCTCTGGTCGGCCACAGCGAGCGTCGTACTCTGCATGCAGAGAGTGACGACGTGGTTGCTGCCAAGTACGAAGCGATCCAGAAAGGCGGCCTGATCCCGGTTCTGTGCATCGGTGAAACTCTGGAGCAGTTCGAAGCCGGCGTGACCAAGAACGTGGTTGAGACCCAGCTGAAAGCTGTTATCGACCGTTGCGGCATCGCCTCCTTCAACAACGCCGTTATCGCTTACGAGCCGGTATGGGCCATCGGTACTGGCAAGACTGCCACTCCGGAGATCGCTCAGTCCGTTCACGCTCACATCCGTCAGTACCTGGCCGGTTTTGATGCCGCCGTTGCTGCCAAAGTACAGATCCTGTACGGCGGTTCCGTCACTGGCGCCACTGCAGCCGACCTGTTCGGTCAGCCGGACATCGACGGTGGCCTGGTCGGTGGTGCGTCCCTGAAAGTGGACGACTTCTCCCAGATCATCGCTGGCGCTGCCAAGTAATCGCTGATTACGGCAAAGAGAGGGGCTCGTCCCCTCTCTTGTATCGCTTTTCCTATGGTGGCCCCGCATCCCATATGAAAGCCGATATAGTAAAAGTGGCTTGTCTATTTAAACATTCGTATTTGACAACTCAGATCCAGAGGCACTCATGACCAAACAAATCAAACGTATTGGTGTTTTGACCAGTGGTGGCGACGCACCGGGTATGAACGCAGCCATTCGCGCCGTGGTTCGCGCCGGTTTGCATCATGGCCTGGAAGTTTACGGTATTTATGATGGCTACCTCGGTCTGCACCAGGATCGTATCGTCAAGCTGGAGCGTCACAGCGTCTCCGACGTGGTGAACCGTGGTGGTACTTTCCTCGGCTCCGCCCGTTTCCCTGCCTTCAAAGACCCCGCAGTGCGCGCCGAAGCGATCGAAAACCTGAAAAAGCACGGTATCGATGCGCTGGTCGTCATCGGTGGTGACGGCTCCTACATGGGTGCCAAGAAGCTGACCGAAGAGGGTTTCCCCTGCATCGGCCTGCCGGGCACCATCGACAACGATATCGCCGGTACCGACTTCACCATCGGCTTTGATACCGCTCTGAACGTGGTGGTTGACGCCATCGACCGCCTGCGCGACACCTGCAGCTCCCACCACCGTATCTCCGTGGTCGAGATCATGGGCCGCCACTGTGGCGATCTGGCCATGTCTGCCGCCGTTGCCGGTGGTGCCGAGTATGTGATCGTGCCGGAAGTGGCTTTCGACAAAGAGAAACTGCTCAAGCAGATCAAGGAAGGCGAAGCCAAGGGCAAGAAGCACGCCATCATCACCATCTGCGAGCACGTTACCGACGTGAACGCGCTGGCCAAGGACATCGAAGCCCTGACCGGTCGTGAAACCCGCGCTACCATCCTGGGCCATATCCAGCGTGGCGGTGCCCCGACTGCCCGTGACCGCATCATGTCCAGCCGTATGGGTGCTTACGCCGTTGAGCAGCTGCTGGCTGGTCACGGTGGTCGCTGCGTCGGTATCCAGCGCAACGAGCTGGTACACCACGACATCATCGACTGCATCGAGAACATGAAGCGTCCGTTCGATCAGGAGCTGTACAACCTCTCCACCACCCTGTTCTAAGCCTCGCGGCTTTTTACCGGCTGTTGATGACAAAAACCCTCCATCGGAGGGTTTTTTAATATCTTACAAAAATGGGTGCATCGGCACGCTGTGTGGCCCTCACCATATGGGTTGCCTGATTCCCAACCCTTGCGCCATCTGACTGATCGTTAACGTCCACCTCCTCGCACCAACCGATATCAGCCAAAGATACCGTTCCGATATTGCCGTGGATGTTTTATCACTGCGAACCGGATTGTGTTGAACTGTGCTCTGTCGCCCCTGAAACGAGCTTGTTCAGCCTCCTCGTCATACGCCGCTTTTTATATCTCAATCTTGTAGAAGGGATTCAGATATCTTCCCCAACCATGCTCCGGCGCAGTGCTCGTATTGCACTCACATGACTCACGCAGATGCACCGGCTACGCAAATCGCTACTCGCGCCCAGCCCAGCCCAGCCCAGCCCAGCCCAGCCCAGCCCAGCCAGAGAATACGCCTCTGGCCTATTGCGCACCTCACTCTTGCTGCGGCCATGTCTATTCCGAGGCCAACGGGGAAATTGGCGGTGATAAAACAGCCAGCTGCTACTCTGTATCCCCCCGATGCACGGCTCTCCTCCCTATGAACCCAGTGTATTGCTGTAAAAATGCGGAGACTCCGGACTGATAAAGTGATTGTGTGACAAGGGTTGGCAACCAGACTCTCTCCATAGACTTCTTTTGGATGGGCTATCTACGTCAGGTATCGTCAAATCATTGCCTCGCACACTTTTCATGGCCTTAATGACGCCATTATGAGGGTGAAAACTTATAAAACCCCATTGAAGCCCCATGCAAAACCCATTACCAAGCCAACCAGCAGCTCACCAACCAATTGAATTTAAATGAAATAATCATAAGGACAGAGTCTTGAATGCCTCCCCTGCCAGATAAGGTGATAAAATCAGCTCAATATGACAAAAATAGCCATCTCAACCAACCACGCACACAAAGAAGCTATTTTATCAATTTACACCTTGTTTTACCCCCTTGTTATGGTATCTTGACTACATCAACCAACAACTTAGGGAGAGAAAAATGAAAGAGTTTGTCGTTACTGCCGTTTTCACGGTGTTTTTCACCCTGGTTGCTGTCTCTCTGCCCTCACTGTCACAGTTCTGAGCCGGATAGAGAGGCATCAATCCGGACCGACCCTCTTTGCCATGTCTGTTTAATCGCCACCAACTGGCGCTTTTCAGCAATAATGCCGAGATGGTCAACATAGATATGATTTCATCACGTTGACGCTGTTTCTTTCGCCACAAGGGTGTAACCAGGATGGTTTAGCCATATGGCCTGATGGAGTAGAACCAGCAGCAGATCATATCCGAGGGGAGCGAGGCTCCCCTTTTTGTTACCTGTCATTTGACAACCCCATTGCCCCGGCGGCCACACAGGCAGCCATCCGTCACAAGGCCCATGCCCACAACTGTTGTTTTCCCCTCCTGTACTCTCCATTCAACACAACTACATCCGTCAGCAATCTCTTGTGCACACCTTTGCTCTGATACTTGTCCGGCAGATATAAAAAAGCCCCCGCCATCATGGCAGGGGCTCGCGTTACGCAGTGTCAGCTTAGGGCTGTTATATCTCAGTCCAGCTCAAAGCAATTATGCCTTGTTCCAGCGCTCTGGGTCATATTCCGGGCTGAAGCGGTCAACAATGACAGCACAGGCCGCATCGCCGGTGATATTGAGGGAGGTGCGGATCATGTCGAACAGACGATCCAGCGCGAACAGCAGCGGCAACCCTTCAATGGGGATCCCGGCCGCCAGCAGCACGGCAACCACCAGGAAGCTTGGGCCCGGCACACCGGCCTGACCGATCGCGCCCAGAGTGGAGGTCACAATGATGGCTGCCCAGGCACCGACACTCAGATCGATGTTGTAAACCTGCGCGAAGAAGATGGCGACCAGACCGTAATAGATGGCGTTGCCGCTCATGTTGATGGTGGCACCCAGCGGCAACACGAAGGAGGCGGTCGCGTTGGTCACTTTCAGATCATGCTCGCAGGTCTCCATATTGACCGGCAGGGTCGCCATGGAAGAGGCGGTGGAGAAGGCCACGATCTGCGGCTTCTTCATGGCAGAGAGGTACTTCATTACCGGCGTGTTGGAGAACATCATCACCAGCAGCGGATAGACCACAAAGCCGAAGATAAGGATGGCAGCCACATAAACCACGAACAGCTTGAGCACCAGGGTCAGCACGTCGAAGCCATAGGTACCGATGGCTTCCGCCATCAGACCGAACACCCCGAGCGGCGCGATGATCATCACCTTGTTGATCATCCAGACGAAGGCATCCACCAGGGTATTGAGCCCATCGACCAGCGGCTTGGCCCGCTCGCGCGGCTGTTTGGCCAGCGCAATGCCGAGGAACATGCAGAACACCAGGATCTGCAGGATGTTCGCTTCGTTGAGGGAGTTGAAGACGTTGGTGGGGATCATGCCAAGCAAGGTGGCGACTGCATCCGGCAACGCCCCTTTATCGGCATAGTCACCGCCAAACATGGAGGCAACGGAAGCGAAATCGACCCCGACACCCGGTTTGAAGATCTGCCCCATCACCAGTGCCAGCAACACGGCTAATGCTGAGGTCACGAGGAAGAAAGCCAGCGTCGCTGCACCGATCTTGCCCGCAGCCGGACTTGCGCCCAGATTGGCGGCGCCGGAGAGGATGGCTACCGCCACCAGCGGGATCACCAGCATCTTGATCAGCTGGATAAACAGGGTACCGAGCGGTGCAAACACGGTGGCTTGTTCACCCATGAACGCGCCGACCACTGCGCCCAGTACCATGGCGACCACAACCTGGAAGCCGATGTTTTTAATGAGTCCTTTAGTTAACACAATATGTTCCTTTATGTAGCAAAATTCACACTTTTCCCAGTGCAATTAACCAAACAGGGGAATGAGCGGCTGCCCATTCCCCTGTTTGCGCGTGTTATCTCACATTTAATTGCTGTTTTAAATCAGCAAATCATTAACCTTGGCTATTAATAAGTTTGCGAAAAAGTAAAGATTCAAAGCGGTCTCGGCGATTTTTACCTCATCCCCCATGACAACTGGCAAAAGATTGTGCTAGTTTGGCTGCACAAACGTACACACAGGGATGTAAAGATGCTGAAAGTTAACGAGTATTTCGACGGAAATGTAAAATCCATCGGTTTCGAACAAAAAGGGGAGAAATCAACCGTCGGGGTGATGAACGCCGGTGACTACCTGTTCAACACCGCCGCCCCCGAACGGATGACAGTGATCAAGGGCGCCCTCACCATCCAGCTGGCTGATGAAGATGAGTGGCACACCTACAGCCAGGGGGAATCCTTCCTGGTGGCCGGTCACTCCTCCTTCAAACTGGAAGTGAAAACCCCCACTGCCTATCTGTGCGAATTTCTCGACTGATCAGGCCGGTTGAAGGGGATCCGCCCCTTCAACCTTCTTGGTTCCCCCCAGCCCCATTATCTGTGTCCATGTCACAGCACCGCACATCCCCGCTTTCCATCCACGGCAAAAATCCTAGAATAAACAGACATAAACCATCACCGGATTGATGTCATGATCAGCGTGTTTGACCTGTTTTCCATCGGAATTGGCCCCTCCTCTTCCCATACCGTTGGCCCCATGCGTGCCTCTTATGCCTTCGTCCAGCAGCTCAAGCTGCAAGGCCATCTGCCACTTGTCACGCGGGTCGAAGTGGAGTGTTACGGCTCGCTGGGCCAGACCGGCAAAGGGCACGGTACCGGCAAGGCAATCATTCTGGGGCTATCGGGCTTTGAACCGGAATCGGTCGATATCGATGCCATCCCCGCCATTCTGGCTCGAGTGGAAAAGGAACAGAACCTGCAGCTGGCAGGCGAACAACCAAGCCATTTTCCCCGCACCGGTGCCATCATCTTCAACCGCCGCAAAACCCTGCCGGCCCACACCAATGGCATGACTCTGCGAGCCTTTGATAAAGAGGAAAACCTGCGCTTCAGCCAGACCTACTACTCCATCGGGGGCGGCTTCATCATTGAAGAGAGCCACTTTGCCACCGCCAAGGAAGAGGCCGCCAAGTCCGATGCCGAGCACCCTGTCCCCTACCCGTTCGACAGCGGCGCCCAACTGCTGGCCCACTGTCAGGAGAGCGGCCTCTCCATCTCGGGGCTGATCCTGGCCAACGAGCGGGTCTTTCGCAGCGATGAGCAGATAAAAGCGGGGCTGCGCAAGATCTGGCAGGCGATGCAGGGCTGCGTCGAGCGAGGCTGCAAAAGCGAAGGGGTGCTGCCGGGCGGCCTCAAGGTTCGGCGCCGCGCCCCGGGGCTGTTCCGCCAGCTAAGCTGCGAGACCAACTTCAACAAGGACCCGCTGATGGTGATGGAGTGGGTCGACCTGTTTGCGCTGGCCGTCAATGAAGAGAACGCCGCCGGTGGCCGGGTGGTGACCGCCCCCACCAATGGCGCTGCGGGCATCATCCCCGCCGTGCTGCACTACTACGATCGCTTCGTGCACAAGGTGGATGACGAGACGCTGATCCGCTACTTCCTCACCGCGGCTGCCATCGGCATCTTATATAAGAAGAACGCCTCCCTCTCCGGCGCCGAAGTGGGCTGTCAGGGGGAAGTGGGTGTCGCCTGCTCCATGGCGGCCGGCGCGCTGACCGAACTGCTGGGGGGCAGCCCGGCCATGGTGGAGAACGCCGCCGAAATAGGCATGGAGCACAATCTCGGCCTCACCTGCGATCCCATCGGCGGACTGGTGCAGGTGCCCTGCATCGAGCGCAACGCCATGGGGGCGGTCAAGGCGATCAATGCCGCCCGCCTCGCCCTGCGCGGCACCGGTGAGCACAAGGTGTCGCTCGACAAAGTGATCAAGACCATGTGGGAGACCGGCAACGACATGAAGACCAAATACAAGGAGACGGCCCGTGGCGGCCTCGCCGTTAACATTACCGAATGTTAAAAAACGGCAAATGACTCCATTTGGTTCCTAAATGCCCGGCATCGCCGGGTATTTTTATGGGCAAACGCTTAACAAAATGGATAAGCACAAAAATAAATTTTATACTCGCGCCTCAGATTCAACAAAAATAGATCTATTTCAACTTTTTTTAGGTCTGGAGCCGTTACACTACGGTTATCTGGTTCTGTGACCTGCGCTGACAAGCGCGTTCCATGGATCTCCCAAATTTCTGTGAGTGGGCATGCCGCCCCCTTCTACCCTGAGGTAATAGTGACATGATCAGCGTTTTTGATATCTTCAAAATCGGTGTAGGCCCCTCTTCTTCCCACACTGTTGGCCCGATGAAAGCGGCCAAACAGTTTGTTGACGAGCTGCGCGCGGGCGGCAAGATCCGCGATGTAACCCGGATCAATGTCGACGTCTACGGCTCCCTCTCCTGGACTGGCAAAGGCCACCATACCGACACCGCCATCATCATGGGCCTGGCTGGCAACCTGCCGGAAAATGTCGATATCGATGCCATCCCCGAGTTTATCTCCCGTGTTGAGCAGACCGAGCGCCTGCCGATCGGCCTGCACTGCCACACCGTCAGCTTCCCGCGTGACGCCATGGTATTCCACGACGAAGCCCTGCCGCTGCACGAAAACGGCATGAAGCTGACCGCCCTGATTGAAGATGAAGTGGTTTACAGCAAGACCTACTACTCCATCGGTGGTGGTTTCATCGTTGACGAAGAGAACTTCGGCAAGGCTGACAGCGGCGACATGTCCGTACGCTATCCGTTCAAGAGCGCCGCCGAGCTGGTTGCCCATTGCAGCCAGACCGGTCTCTCCATCTCTGCTCTGATGATGGAAAACGAGAAGTGCTTCAACACTCCGGAAGAGATCTACAAGAAGTTCGGCAAGATCTGGAACACCATGCGCGAAGGTATCGAGCGCGGCTGCCGTACCGAAGGCGTTCTCTCCGGCCCGCTGCGCGTACCCCGTCGTGCCGCACCGCTCTACCGTCAGCTCAACACCAACGAGAACCTCTCGAGCGACCCGATGAACATCGTTGACTGGGTCAACATGTTCGCTCTGGCCGTGAGTGAAGAGAACGCTGCCGGTGGCCGCGTGGTCACTGCCCCGACCAACGGCGCTGCCGGTATCATCCCGGCCGTACTGGCTTACTACGACAAGTTCATCCAGCCGGTTGGCCGCGACGAATACACCCGCTTCTATCTGGCTGCCGGTGCCGTCGGCATCCTCTACAAGATGAACGCCTCCATCTCCGGCGCCGAAGTGGGCTGTCAGGGTGAAGTGGGTGTCTCCTGCTCCATGGCCGCTGCCGGTCTGACCGAGCTGATGGGCGGTAGCCCAGAGCACGTCTGCGAAGCTGCCGAGATCGGCATGGAACACAACCTGGGTCTGACCTGTGATCCGGTTGCCGGTCAGGTACAGGTGCCTTGCATCGAGCGTAACGCCATCGCAGCCATGAAAGCGGTCAACGCCTCCCGTATGGCCCTGCGTCGTACCTCCAAGCCGCGCGTCTCCTTGGACAAGGTGATCGAGACCATGTACATCACCGGCAAGGACATGGACTCCAAGTACCGTGAAACCTCCCGTGGTGGTCTGGCCATCAAGGTGATGCAGGTTGCTTGCGAATAAATAAGGGTTGCGACCCTCATCTGAACAAAGGCGGGATATCCCGCCTTTTTTATTGTCCGAATGGGATGCCGGGCACTTATACCGGCATACCGACCATTTCACTGTAGGGCGTCGCTGATATACCCCTGCTACGCCACCGCAATGCGGATTGCCTTGTCTAAATGCCTCTCTAATTACATACCTTGATTCACTCTTCTCAATGCATTGAGAAGGACATTACGCCCCGACATGAAACCTGTACCTGCTATCTTGCCCCGGTCACGATTCCACAACTAATCGATATCGAGATGCCCCCTCAGCTCAATATCCCCCCTTTGGTCATAAACTTGTTGGGCAAGACGCGGTTACCGCTCACCCTGCGGATTATCACGCCGCCACATTGATTGCCTCCTATGTGGCACTTTCGTGATCAGGGCAAACAATCAAGTACACAAACAGGGGGTTAGCTCAACATTTTGGCCACAGCGCATCGCGCAAACTGGTTTTAGCACCGTTATCACCGCCCTCTTTACGCGCCCTTTGATGGACAACTCATCACGCAGTGGAGGCCAAAAAAGCGCCCAAGGAAGAGGCTGAAAATAATCGATGAATGAGCCAATAGCCGTTGAAATGGAGGATATGAGTACGCGCCACTCGCTATTTTTGTGAGCGCCAGCAAAGGTTGAGGATATGGTGTTGGGAGCAGATTGACTTTCTATTTAAACAACGAAAAGTGAATATCACCAAAGGGAGGGTTTAATTTGGCCAGATCCTGTCACGGGATTATCGCAGGCCACCTCTCCGGAGCCGGAATGCGTCATGCAGAGTCACAAAGAATTAGCCCCGCTGGGCAGAACGCACCACGGGGCTGGATATTCAGGATGGTTTTTTCAGGCTGGCCTTGTGCTGCTCCAGCAAATTCTCAGGGGGCGGTGGCACCTGCAGGTAGAAGCCCTGGTTGGTCAGCGCGGCCATCACCTTGCCGACATCAGCCAGCCCCAAGGGCTTGGCCGGATCCAGCTTGGTCATCAGCACCAGCTCGGGACGCCCGAATGCGCTCAGCAATGGCTCGGGAACGCGGGAGAAATCCTCTCTTTTTTCAACAAAAAGGTAGGTCTCGGCTTTTTTGCGACTTTTATAGACTGCACACAACATGGAAATTGATATAATCCGACGAGTTTATTGCCTCTGATGGGGGCAAACTATAACATCAGGAATTGAATAACAATAACGGATTAGCATCTCTGCCTCGGGGAAGATTCATGGTTGAGCGCGATAACGAATTGAAAGGGACCACCTTCACTATTTCTGTGTTGCATATCAGCGATGGCGAGCCTGAGCGGATACGTCAGTTGTTGGCCGAAAAAGTGGCCCAGGCACCCTACTTTTTTAATTGTGCGCCGCTGGTGATCAATGTTTCCCGACTGGAACATATTCCCGATTTCGAACAGCTCAAGGAGCTGGTGGAGTCCGAAGAGTTTGTGCTGGTCGGCATCACGGGGGCGCGCAGTGAAGAGATGAAGACAGCCGCCAAGGCGGTGGGACTGGCAGTGATGGCCTCGGGCAAGAGTCGCAAGAGCGAACCGGAACCCGAGCCTGCCCCCGCGCCAGCCGCGCCTGTGGTGGTTCCCGAGCCAGAACCCGCCCCCTTGATCCCGAGCAAGGTACATGTGGGACCGGTTCGTTCCGGCCAGCAAATTTACGCCGCCGGCACCTCGCTGGTGGTGCTGGGGTCCGTCAGTCCGGGAGCCGAAGTGCTCGCCGACGACAGCATTCATATTTATGGCACCCTGCGTGGCAGAGCCATTGCCGGTGCCCGGGGAAACACCCAGGCCCGGATCTATTGCCAGCAATTACAGGCCGAGCTGCTCTCCATCGCGGGCACATTCCAGCTGAGCGATGCATTGCCGGCAGGCCTGATCCAGCAACCGGTACACGTCCGGCTGGACAACGAACAACTCCGAATAGACCGTATCAAATAGAGTTACAAGGAAGCGAGAATGGCGCGAATCATAGTCGTTACATCGGGTAAAGGTGGCGTTGGCAAGACCACAACCAGTGCGGCCCTGAGCACCGGCTTAGCCCAGCGTGGTCACAAGACAGTGGTCATTGACTTTGACATCGGTCTAAGAAACCTGGATCTCATCATGGGCTGCGAGCGGCGCGTGGTGTATGACTTCGTCAACGTCATCAACGGGGAAGCAAACCTCAATCAGGCGCTGATCAAAGACAAACGCTCTGAAAATCTGTTTATCCTGCCCGCCTCCCAGACCCGGGACAAAGATGCCCTCACCCGTGAGGGGGTCGAGAAGATCCTGGATCAGCTGGCAGAGATGAAGTTCGATTACATCGTCTGCGACTCCCCGGCGGGGATCGAGGCGGGCGCACTGATGGCACTCTATTTTGCCGACGAAGCGATCGTCACCACCAACCCGGAAGTCTCTTCCGTGCGTGACTCCGACCGCATCCTTGGCATCCTGGCCTCCAAGTCCCGCCGCGCCGAGCGTGGCGAAGACCCCATCAAGGAGCACCTGCTGCTGACCCGCTACTGCCCGACCCGCGTCAACCGCGGCGACATGCTGAGCGTGCAGGATGTACAGGAGATCCTGGCCATCCCGCTGCTCGGGGTGATCCCGGAGTCCCAGGCGGTGCTGCGCGCCTCCAACTCCGGCGAACCGGTCATTCTGGACAAGGAGTCCGATGCCGGTCAGGCCTACGAAGATGCGGTGTCCCGCCTGCTGGGCGATGCCAAGGAATTTCGTTTTCTGGAAGAAGAGAAGAAGGGCTTCTTTAGCCGACTGTTCGGGAGTTAAACATGTCATTATTGGATTATTTTCGTTCCAACAAGAAACAGAACACCGCACAACTGGCCAAAGAGCGGTTGCAGATCATTGTTGCTCACGAGCGTTCATCCAGAGGGGGGCCGGATTACCTGCCCCAGCTCAAGCAGGATATCCTCGATGTGATCCGCAAATACGTCAACATTGATCCGGAGAAGATAACCGTCCAACTGGATCAGAAGAGTGATGAGCTGTCGGTACTGGAGCTCAACATCACCTTCGCCGATGACAAGAAGGGATGAGCTGACGCCATATGCGTGACCCCTTCCCCCAATGAAGACCGGATCCTGTCACTGGATCCGGTTTTTTATTGGCACAAAAACAGGCCACAGCGGCTCGCCTCATCTCGCCAAGGGGTCTGCCGACCGCTAGAATAGCGCCGCCCCGCAGGCTGTGATCTGCGCCGGCACCTTTTTCTCTTTTCTGGAACAGACCGCTTATGTCTATGAATGACGAAATGCACAGCGTCGAGGAACTGCTCGATACCGCCCTCGAACTCTTTATGGAGCTGGCCTCTGACAACCTGCCGGAGCAGGAGATCGCCCGTTTCAATCAGGAGTTCAACGACCGCGGCCTGCTGGCCGAAACCGACCCGGCCGATGACTGGGAGGCGGACGTGGGTTTTGCCGTGAGCGACACCGACTATGCCGAGATCTGGGTTGGCCTTGGCAATGAAGAACAAGAGTATGAGCATCTGTTTGCCCGCATGCTGCTCTCCCGCCGTGTTGACGAGAAGTTCTGCCACATCGAATGGCTGCCCCAATAATTCCGGATCCCGATGATCCCAGCCACTATCAGTGGGAGTCTGACCCTGCTGCCGTGGCTCCCGTGCGCCCATCTGCATCCCTTGGGCGCCGGGTGTTGAGGTGGGCAGGCAAGATCGGGCTGGCCGGGCTGCTCTGCTCGGTCGGCTCGGTCGCCTTGCTGCGTTTTATCGATCCGCCGATGTGGAGCTGGCGTATCGAGCGGGCCCTCTTTCCGCCCGCCAAGATCACCCAGGTACGCCATGAGTGGGTGGATCTGGAGTCCATCTCCAAGGAGCTGCAACTGGCGGTGATCGCCGCCGAGGATCAGCGCTTTGCCGAGCACAACGGCTTTGACATGGATGCCATCAACGCCGCACTCAAGCACAACCAGCACAGCGAACGGGTGCGCGGCGCCAGCACCCTCAGCCAGCAGACCGCCAAGAACCTCTTTATGTGGAGTGATCGCAGCTTCCTGCGCAAGGGGCTGGAGGCCTGGTTTACCCTACTGATGGAGCTGGGTTGGGACAAGGCCCGCATTCTCGAGGTCTATCTCAATATCGTGGAGTTCGGCCCCGGCATCTATGGCGCCGAAGCCGCGGCCCGTACCTACTTTGGCAAACCGGCCAGCCGCTTGACCCGCTACGAGTCATCCCTGCTGGCCGCCGCCCTGCCCAATCCGTGGCGTTATCGGGTCAAGCCCCCTTCACCCTATGTGCAGAAGCGCTCGGTCTGGATCCGCCGCCAAATGGGTCAACTGGGCCAGCTCACCCTCAATCGGGTGCATCAGGCAGACTGATCCTCAGGGCTCATCGGGTTTCTCCGGTGGGCCCAGATGACCGCCCACCGTCTCGCGGTGAAGCGGCAGATAGTGCCACCACCAGGCCTCGCGCCGTCGCTTGATCTGTTGCCGCCGTCCCCGCTGCTTCATCCCCTTACTCCCTGCCAGATGATCCGCGCCTTAACCATACTCCCCCAACGGCAACTTGGACAGGTCAGGCACGCCCGGCGCACTGGTCTGGCCGCCACAGCCAATAATTGTTACAGTATCGAACCTCGATGTATCTGGAGTGATTTCATGGAACAGCGTACCCCGGATCAGCTGGTCGAATGGGCCTATGATCAGTTTCTTGAGCAGGCCGCCGATATGCTGGCCCCCGAACAAATAGTCGACATCACCCTGGAGTTTGAGCAGCGTGGCGCCGTGGAGGCGACTCTGCCCAATGCCGACTGGTCGACCGAGCTGGGTGAGCCGGTCGATATGGAGCGCTGGGTCGAAGTGTGGGTCGGTTTGCTGGATCATCAGGATGAGTTTGAGGTGATCTTCGCCACCTTCCTGCTGCCCCGCCTGCTGACCGAAGATCAAGTGCATGTGCGCTGGCATCGCCAGCAGCAGGCATAAAAAAGGCGCCATCGGCGCCTTTCTTGTTTCTATTTTCACTTAATTCAGTTCTCTGCTAATCCTGCGCCGCGATGGCCTTGGCCAGACAGCGGCGGCACCAGCAAGCGCTGGCCTCCTGCATCGGCAATACCGGCAACTGGCTGCACCAGCACTGGGCGATGGTCTGACCGGCAGAGACGGCGCAATAGGCCGGTTCGCCACAACCCGGACAGCGGTGGGTGCTTTTCGAGCCATTCAGCTCGGCCATCACCGCCAACTGGGCCTTGCTATCCATCGCCGACCAGTGGCCGATCTCGGTCAGGGTGCGGCCACAACCCAGGCAAAGCCCATCTTTCGCCTTGCAGAGGCCAACACAGGGACTCGGCATCTTATTCGCTATCCACGGCCGAGTCAGTCTCTGTGGCCACCAGAGTGATGGCGTTATCTTCGATGACGATCTTGCCCTGCTTGTAGAGGCCGCCGATCGCCTTCTTGAAGGTGCCCTTGCTCATGCTGAACAGCTTGTAGATGAGCTCGGGTTCGCTCTTGTCACCCACCGCCAGACTGCCGCCCTGTTTTTTCATCCGGCTCAGAATCCGTTCACCGGCATCATCAACCCGCGCCAGACCCGGCTTTTGCAGGGTCAGATCGAGCTTGCCATCTTCGCGCACCTGCTTGACCCAGGCGGTTTGCGGCCGACCGGTCATCACCCGGCCAAACACCTCGTTCTTGAACAGCATGCCGGGATACTGACCGTTGACGATCACCTTGATGCCAAGGGGCGAGTGCTCCCCCGGCAGCGCGGTCACTTCGTCACCGACCTTGAAGTTGCTGCCGGCCGGGGTCAGGAAACGCTCGATGCGGCTGGTGCCGACCATGCGCCCTTCGTTATCCAGTTGCAGACGCACCAGATAAACGTGGCCCACCTGCATCGGCTTGTTCTGCTCGCGGCTCGGCACAAACAGATCCTTTTTCATGCCCCAGTCGAGGAAGGCACCAATCTTGTTGGCATTGACCACTTTCAGACCGGCAAATTCGTCCACCATGGCAAATGGCTTGTCGGTGGTGATCACCGGCTCGCAATCGGCATCCAGATAGAGGAAGACCTGCACGCTATCCCCCTCTTTCACCCCTTCCGGCAGTTGACGTTTGGGCAGCAGCAGTTCACCGTACTCATCGGCCGCAAGCCAGGCGCCACGGTCTTCGAGTTCAACAACGGTGAGGGTGTTCATCTTGCCAATCTGTATCATGGTGCTCTCTTTTTTCATTACCCGGATGGGCCAACTGAACATGGCCCCTATGGGCGCGCATGTTACCTCAAGAGCGGTGATCCGGCCTAGTCCCCAAGCCACCACGAGCCGCCCTTTCGCCCCTATCTTATCCGCCAATGGTGATTAAATCGCCAAACAGGCGGCCATTTGCTGCAAATAACCCCACTTTTAGGTAGACTTCGCGGCTGTTCAAATCCAGAGGAACTGTCGATGAACCCATCCACTCGTACCCGCCATCTTAATCAATGGATCCAGAGCCACAGCGATCAGGACATGACCTACCCGGCCCTGCACGGTTTTCTCTGTGCTCGTCTGGTGGGGCCGGAAAGCCCTGACTGGCAACGCCCGCTGGCTGGTTTGCTGGAACAGGATGCCGAGTTGGATGAAAAAAGCGCAGAAGCCCTCAACCACCTGATCGCCGAGCTGGAATCCCAAGCCGACGACGCCCAGCTGGCCCTACCCAGCCAGTGTCGCCTGCCCAGCGATAACCCCGAGCAGGTGTTCGAACAGAGCCACCCCCTCGGTCAATGGTGTTATGGCTTCAGCATGGGTTTTGCCACCTGGCCCAAGCCGAAGGATTTGAACGACCCGACCACCCAGTACCGCTTCAGTCTGGCCGCCGAGCTGAGCCTGTTTCGCGACAAGCAGATGGCCCAGATGCTCTATAGCGCAGCCGCCAGCGAACTCCCCTTTGTCGAGTTCTGCAAACGACAGCGCCAGAATATGAAAACCGCCCTCAACCAGTTGCTCAACCTCGACCAGTATCAGGCCGCCCCCAGCGCTGATGTGGCACTCAATGGCGAGCAGGCCCAACAGTGGCAGACCTGGTTCGAGCTGGCCGACAGCTGCCGCGATCATCAGGCCCGCCTCGGCTGGTTCGAGAAGATCATCGCCGATGCCACTCCGCTCTTTGATGAAGCCTTCTGGCAGCAAATCGCCGGTCACGGCTGGAGTGCCCCCGAGCTGCGTCCTCTGCTGGCCGCCAGAGCCGGCCGCGCCGACTGCCTGCTGCGCCTTGGCAAACTGGGCGAGGCCAAAGCGGAGTATCTGGCGCTGCTGACAATCTGCATGGCCGATGAGCTGGGTTGCCGCTACAACCTCTCCACTCTCTATGCACTGCAAGGGGATTGGCAGGCGTTGGCCGCCCTGCTGGTGCGCTTCGATGAAGCCTCAAGCTGGTTGCTCTATAACAAGGCGCTGATGGTCTTTGCTACCGAGGGTGCCGAGGCAGCCAAGCCCCATCTGCTGGTCGCCATCGAGGCCAACCCGCACATTCCGGCCTGCCTGCTGGGTCAGCGCAAGCTGCCCAAACAGGAGCCGCAAAGCTGGCAAGCAGGCAGCCGCGACGAGGCCGCACTCTACGCCATCCACACTCGCGAGGCCTGGCTCAAGCAGAACGCCCTCATCTGGTTGCGTAAAGGCTGAACAGCGTTGGCTTAAAATCCCGTCGGTCAGACCCGGTTTTTCCTTGAGGGCGTGCGCCACCGCACATTTCATCGCAACCGGGTCAGACAAATCAGCTTGAGTTTCGTATCATCAATGTCAAAGTATCAAAAGAAACTGCATCTGATGCAGCCGTCACAGCAGGGTGTAATATGTCAAAAATCATAGCGTTACTCGCTCACTACCCGCCCTATCAGTTGGTACATGCCGCCGAGATGCTACGGGATACCTTCGAACAGTTTTATGAACAGCGCTACCAGCTGACCGTGCCGCAATGGCGCCTGATGATGGTGCTCGGCCCCAACTACCCCATCAGCCAGAAAGAGCTGGTCGAGGCGAGCGGCATGGACAAGGTGCGCATCTCCCGCGAGATCCGCCGTCTGGTCGAAAAAGGGATCATCTTTACCGAGAGCAGCGAGCAGGATAAACGCATCAGCCTGGTCTCCCTCACCAATGCCGGGCTCGCCCTCTTCCTGCAGCTCAAGAGTGAAGCTGGCAGCTGGCAACATACCCTGACCGACTATCTGCCGAGCGAATCCCGCGAGGCGATCCGCCAGCATCTGCACAGCGTCAGCGCCGCCATCGAGCAGTTGCAATCACTGGATCGGGAGAAATAATCATGGATTTGAAAAAGTTCGCCACCATGGACATCAACATGCTGCTGAGCGTCGTCAATATGCAGCTGCGTGATCGCTATGACGATCTGGATGATCTCTGCAAGACGCAGGAGATCGATCAGGCAGCACTGGAAGCGCGGCTCGCCAGCGGCGATTTTCACTACCAGCCAGCGCAGAAACAGTTCAGATAAAGAGAGCTAGCGGGATCGGGATCACAGCGCCAGTGATGGCGCTGGCTCTGCGGTAAAAACCTGATATGGTCTGAAGAGCCCCAACAGGGTGATGCACGGATACATCACCCTGTCACAAGAGGGCATTAAAATCGTTTCAGGTGAGCAAACCAAGGATGACCCCATGATATTGATGACCCGACAGAGCCTGTTGATCACGCTCTGTACCCTGTTGATGACCAGCCTCTTCACGCCCCACTTGCCGCAAAGTACCGAACAGTGGCTGACCACCCTCTTGCTTGGCCTGCTGGTCGCGGTGGCATTGCTGCTGGTGCGCGGTTGTCGCCGCTTTATGATGGAGTAGTGACTCCGCCGGAACGTCTATACCAACCACTTGCCGCGATACTCTCTGTAGCAGCAACGTCTGTCGCAATCGTATCGAGCCCAAAAACAAACGCAGCCTGATGGCTGCGTTCTTGTATCTGGCCTTGAAGAGATAACCCCTGACGGGATAGAGAGCCCTTATAGAGAGAGCCCTTAGATAGCCAGAGCCTCAAGCTGCGCTTTGGCCGCTTCCATCCCCTTGCTCTGGGCATCCGGGCCCATCCCCATCCCCTCTGCGTAGATGAAATCCACCTCTTTGATACCGATGAAACCGAGCACGGTACGCATGTAGGGAGTGACCAGATCGGTAGCGCTGCCGACGTGCATGCCGCCGCGAGGGCTGATCACCAGCGCACGGGTATTTTCAACCATACCCACCGGACCGGTCTCGGTGTAGCGGAAGGTGACGCCAGCACGAGCCACCAGATCGATCCAGTTTTTCAGCTGGGTCGGGATGTTGAAGTTGTACATGGGGGCCGCAATCACCACCAAGTCGCTTGCTTTGAGCTCGGCGATCAGCTCGTCGGACTGGGCGATCACCGCCAGTTGACGTTCATTGAGGTTGTCACCACCGCGCAGGCCGGAGGCCAGCTCGCCATCCAGCACCGGCAGGTTGAGGGCAGCCAGATCACGCACAGTGACGGCATCATCCTGATGATCAGCCAGGAAACCGTCGATCAGGGCGTTGGATTGGGAATATTGACCCAGGATGCTGGATTTGAGTACGAGGATATTGGCCATGGTGAAACTCCATTTGGTTGTCGGTTGAACAGCTTGGCTGTCGATGGAGGTCACTCTAAACATTGTGCTTATTTGCTGATAGCGAAAATAGATGCTCAACTTATTCAAAATTTTTGATGCAAGGCCACTTCCTCGCCAGCCAGCCCCGCGACCGCGCTTCAACCCTTGGCAGAACAAACGATTGCCGTTATGATCCGCCGCACTTTTTTCCAGCGACCCGGATCCCATGATACCCTCGCGCAGGCACTCTCCTTTGGCCGGTGCAGTCTGGATGATGGTGGCAGGACTCTGCTTCGCCGCCGTCAACAGCCTGAGCCAGTATGTCAGCTTCAAACTCGGCCTTGCCTCTACCCAGGTCGCCTTCCATCAATACCTGATCGCCCTGATCTGCCTGTTGCCCTGGCTGGTTCGTCATGGCTTGCGCCAATCCCTGATGACCAATCAGTTCCGGCTGCACCTGTTGCGGGTATTGCTGGCGGTGATCGGCATCCAGCTCTGGCTCTGGGCGCTGGCGTACCCCGTCCCCATCTGGCAGGGGATCGCCCTGCTGATGACCTCGCCGCTGTTTGCCACCCTGGGTTCCGCCCTGCTGCTCAAGGAGCAGGTGAGCCGCGCCCGCATTCTGGCCACCCTGGCGGGCTTTGCCGGCGCCATGCAGATCCTCGCCCCCTGGACTGACGAATTCAACTGGGCCTCCCTGCTGCCGGTGGCAGCGGCGCTGTTCTGGGCCGGCTACTCCCTGATGGTGCGCTATCAGGCAGCCAACGAATCATCCCACACCATAGTGGTGTATCTGCTTATCTTCAGTACCCCGTTCAACGTCATGCTGGCCCTGCCGGAGTGGCAGTGGCCAAATGAGAACCAGTGGCTGCTGGTAGCCGCTTCCGGCGTGCTGACGGCACTGGCCCAGATGTCCATTGCTCGCGCTTACAGCGTGGCGGAGGCCTCCTTCGTACAACCTTTCGATTTTGCCAAGCTGCCGATGAACGTGCTGGCGGGCTGGCTGGTATTTGGCTGGGCGCCCCCCGGCCGTCTGTGGCTTGGCGCCGCCATCATCATTGGCGCCATTACCTTGCTGACCCATCTGGAGCAGCGCGCTCACAAACCCGTTTCCTGAGGTACGCCATGCGTGCCTCTTTTTTTGTCCGCTATTTGTGTAATAGCGATCATCAACAATGACCATCGACATCAGGAGAGATCGTATGTTTGGAACCGCAACCCGCCCCGGCGCCACCCGTGCCCTGCTGCTGGGCTCCGGCGAACTTGGCAAGGAGGTCGCCATCGAGTTGCAACGGTTCGGGATCGAAGTGATCGCCGCCGACCGCTACCCCAATGCCCCCGCCATGCAGGTGGCCCACGCAGCCCACGTGCTGGACATGCTCGATGGCAACGCCCTGCGTGCCCTGGTCGCCGAGGTTAAACCCGACCTCATCATCCCCGAGATTGAAGCGATTGCCACCGATACCCTTGCTGCCCTTGAGCAAGAAGGGGTCAAGGTAGTGCCCAACGCCCGCGCTACCCAGCTCACCATGAACCGGGAAGGGATCCGCCGCCTCGCCGCCGAGACCCTGGGTCTGCCCACCTCACCCTACCGCTTTGCCCAGAGCAAGGAGGAGTTTGTCGCCGCAGTTGAAGCCATCGGCCTGCCCTGCGTGGTGAAACCTGTGATGAGTTCGTCCGGCAAGGGGCAGAGCGTACTGCGCGATCTCGCCAAGCTAGATGAGAGCTGGACCTACGCCCAGGAGGGTGGCCGCGCCGGTCGTGGCAAGGTGATCGTCGAGGGCTTCGTTCCCTTTGAGTACGAGATCACCCTGCTCACGGTACGCGCCGTCGATGGCATTCACTTCTGCGAGCCGATCGGCCACCGTCAGGAAGATGGCGACTACCGCGAATCCTGGCAGCCGCAGGTGATGAGCGAGCTGGCGCTGGCCCGCTCCAAAGAGGTAGCGGCCAAGGTAGTCGAGGCCCTCGGTGGTTACGGCCTGTTCGGAGTCGAGCTCTTTATAAAAGGCGATGAAGTGTGGTTCAGCGAAGTCTCACCGCGTCCCCACGATACCGGCATGGTGACCCTGATCTCGCAGGATCTCTCCGAGTTCGCCCTGCATGTGCGCGCCATTCTGGGGCTGCCGGTCGGCACCATCACCCAGTACGGGCCGAGTGCCTCTGCCGTGGTACTGCGCGAAGGGCACAGCCAGGATATTCGCTATCAGGGAATTGGTGAGGCATTGGCTCTGGTGCCGGGCGCCCAGCTGCGGCTGTTTGGCAAGCCGGAGATCGCCGGTCGCCGCCGTCTTGGCGTGGCGCTGGCCCGCGCAGCGGATTGCCAGGATGCGGTGGAAAAAGCCAAAGCCGTGGCCGCCAAGGTCGAGGTGCTGTTCTAAGGGCTTTTTTGCCACAGCAAAACAAACGTTTGCCGATGTGATCGGGCGCAAGGGGCATGGCAATGCCCCTTTTGCATTTCCCCGTCAGGCTTATAATCCCCTCTTCAAATTTGTCAGGAGTACAAGATGTTAGCTGCCGTGATCTTCGATATGGATGGTGTTCTGATCGACTCGGAACCCTTTTGGCAACGGGCCCAAATCGCCGTTTTCTCCGAACTGGGTCACCCCCACACCGTCGAGGATTGTGAGTCGACCATCGGCGTGCGCATCGATCAGCTGGTCGCCCACTGGTATCGCCTGCGCCCGTGGAGCGGCCCGAGCCAGGACGAGGTGGTGCAGCGCATTCTGGATCAGGTCAACGCCCTGATCCTCTCCGAAGGTCAGGCCAAAGCCGGTGTGATGGAGGCGCTCGACCTTATCGAGGCCCGCGGCATGAAAGTGGGTCTGGCCACCTCCTCCCCCTTTACGATGGTAGAAGCTGTGCTCGGCAAACTCGGCATTCGCGATCGCTTTATCGCGGTTCACTCGGCCGAGGTGGAGCGTTTCGGCAAACCGCACCCGGATGTCTATATCCACGCCGCCGAGAAACTGGGGGTTGAGCCGGTGCACTGCCTTGCCATCGAAGACAGCTTCACCGGTCTGCTGGCGGCCAAGGCGGCCTCCATGACTGCGCTGATCGTGCCGGATCCCGCTTTAGTGGGTGACCCACGTTTGGCCATCGCCAACTACCAGCTAAGCTCGCTGGCCGAGCTGAATGCCGACATGTTGGCCAGCTGGGTCGCGTAACGCCTAGTTACGCACCCCATCTCCTACTCGCAGGGGGCAGCTGGCCCCCTGTTATTGCCAAACAACTATTGGCAATCCCCTCCTTTTCACTCGTCATTCACAACCAGATTGTTCTTCTCGCACACGACCACTCCAGCCGGTTGCACCTTGCCATCGCTCAGGCTTGATCTCTGTCATAAACGTGCGTTTGCTCGCGGTTAACCCCCTGCAGCCCGACTAGAATCAGGGTAGATAGGCGGCCCCAGGGCCCGAGGAGGTTATCATGATCGAGTACACCAGCAAGCGCATCGTCTGCCCTCACTGTGGCCACCATACCCGGGTCGAGCTGGATGCCAGTCAGGGTGATCAGGAGTTTTACGAAGATTGCATGGCCTGTTGCAATCCGATCCACCTGCGGCTTCACCGCGACGAAGCCCGCGACTGTTTGCAGTTGTTTGTGGATGCAGACGACGAGCAACTGTTTTGATTACGAGTCACAAAAGGCCGAACAGCTGTTTTGCCTGCAAGTCGCAAAGAGCTGAGCAGATGTTGTGACTGCGAGTCATAAAAAGTTGAGTAGATATTTTCACCATGTAAATAACAAGGGCCTGCACACTACAGGCCCTTGCTTATGAGGCGATTAACACCGAGCCGTTTCCTTTCAGTGACCCCCGCGTGACGCCAGTACCCGCTCCACCGTATCGACGATGGCCTGGGTCTGGGGATCGATCTCGATATTGGTCTGCCAGCCAGCCTTGACCCAACCCAGGTTGGTGCGAGCCAGGGTCTCGGGGATCAGGTGAACGCAGAACTCCCGCTCGCGCACCTCGCCGATGGTCAGGCTGATGCCGTCGATGCCGATATACCCCTTGGTCAGCACATATTTCATCAGCTCGGGGGCGAGGCGATACCACACCTGACGGTTGTTGGGTGTGTCGATCACCGAGGTAACCTCTGCCATGCCGATGATATGGCCAGACATGGCATGACCGCCGATCTCGTCGCCAAAGCGGGCAGCCCGCTCCACATTGACCTTGTCCCCCACCTTTAACAGGCCGAGGTTGGTGAGACGCAGGGTCTCCTGCATCAGATCGAAGCTGACCAGATCCCCCTCGACCCGGGTGACGGTCAAGCAGCAGCCGTTGTGGGCGACCGAGGCGCCGAGGGCCAGCCCTTCCCCCCACGCCGAGCTTGGCATGCGGATCACGTGGGTACGAAATGAAGCTCTCTCTTCGATGGCGACCAGCTCGGCCACACCTTGCACAATTCCGGTAAACATCATCACCTCTTTGTTTCTGGTAACACGCTCTGTTTTTTATCGCGGCCTGTGGCCGCTTCTTTTACATAATCCGTTTTTACACAATTCGTTTCGTACAAACTGTCACACCTGCTCCGCCGCCTCAGACCGCGCCAGCACTCGAGCCCGGCGCTGGGAATGGATGACCACTATGCCAGCCAGCACGATGAGTAGACACCCCGCCATACTACTGAGGGTCGGCATTTCACCAAACATCAGATAGCCGCAGAGGGTAGAAAAAAAGATCTGGAAGTAGAAGAAGGGTGCCAGAGTAGAGGCCTGCGCATACTGCATCGCCTTGATAAGGCAATATTGGGAGAGCAGGGTCACCACCGGTAGCGCCAGCAGATAGGGCAAGTCGGCAAGCCCAGGGTTGCGCCACAGTGCAGGCTGCCAGCAGAGTGCGACCATTGCCACCATCCCCAGCATGAAGCAGGTGACGATCAGGATATCGAGGGGGGTCAGACGTGGATCCACCAGCTTGGTGATGAGGTTGTAGCCGGTGTTGGCCAGTACAATGACCAGTGGCAGCAGATAGTAGAGGTTTGCGTCGCCCCCGTCAGGATGGGTCACCACCAGCACGCCAAACAACCCCAACAGCACGGCCGCCACCTTGGCCCGGGTCAGACGCTCCCTGAAAAAGATCACGCCCGCCACCACGAAAGCCAGCGAACCAAGCTGGCAAATGATGGTGTAGACGTTGAGCGGTACATGGGCCAGCGCAATCACCGAGACCAGCGCACAGACCAGAAACAGCAGCGAGCGCAACAATAGCCAGCGATCCACCGCCAGCAGCGCCGACATGGTGCGCCTTGGCAACAACAGCAGCAGACCGAGGAAAGGAACAAAGAAGCGAAACCAGACCATCTCCATCACGGAGTAGCCATGGAGTACCAGATATTTGTCTGCGCCATCCTTAAGCGTCAGGGCGAGAAGTGCAAACAGCGTCAGAAAGATCGCCAGTGAGTTGCGCGAAGAGAACAGCATCAAAGAGGCCGAAACAGGAAAAGGGGGTAACCAAACTAACGGGCTTGCCGTAAATTACAACCGCGAGACTGACAAAATGGGAGCAAAACCGCTATATTTGCTCGCCTTTTTACTTTCAAGGAAGCAAATCATGATGGTTTATGAGTGCTGTGAAGCGATCCGTATCGCCTATAACCAGATTGGCTCCGGCGAGCAGGGCTATGTGCCAAACGCCATCGCCGCCACCATCCGAGCCCTCAACGCGGTCGCCGCCGATGAGCGGGTACCCGCCGAGCTGCGCGAACAGGCAGCCTATGCCGCTGCCAACCTGCTGATCAGCGATCACGAAGACGCCTGATCCTGCCCCTCGGGGTGGCAACTATTTCGTCTTGGCTGAATTTCAGGCTAGAATGCCTCCCCCACCCTTTGCACTTTCGTCCGAAAGTGCAAAGGCTCTTCCCGATTTCCGCTCTTTTTTACTCTTATCTGATCCACTCGGAGGTGTCAGTGCAACGTTATTGGTCCGAGGCGAAGCAGCTCGTCCGTCTAGCCAGCCCCATACTGGTCGCCCAGGTCGCCCAGGTCGCCATGAACTTCGTCGATACCGTGATGGCGGGACAGGTGAGTGCAGTCGATCTGGCAGCCGTGTCGGTGGCGTCCAGCTTCTGGCTACCGGTGATCCTGCTGGTGCAGGGGATCATCATGGCGCTCACCCCAATCGTCTCACAGCTCAATGGCGCCCGTAAACGGGAGGCAATCCGTCCGGCCGTTCATCAGGGCTTCTGGCTGGCACTGATCGTCACCCCGCTGGCGATGATTGCGCTTTATTACAGCCCGCTGGCGTTGCAGTTCATGGATGTGGAGCCGGTGATGGCCGCCAAGACCACTGGTTACCTGCACGCCATCCTGTGGGGTCTGCCCGCGTTCGTGCTGTTCCAGGTGCTGCGCAACTTCAGTGAGGGGCTCTCCCACACCATGCCTACCATGGTGATCGGCTTTGTCGGGCTGGCGGTCAATATTCCCGCCAACTACATCTTCATTCACGGCCACTTCGGCATGCCCAAGCTCGGCGGTGTCGGCTGTGGCGTCGCTACCGCCATCGTGCTGTGGGCCATGCTGCTGGCGATGATCCTCTATGTGAAGCTCTCCCGTCACTTCACCGAGATCCGCCTCTTCTCCCAGCTGGCTCGCCCCAACGGCAGCCGGATCTGGCGCTTGTTCCGCTTAGGGTTCCCCATCGCCATGGCGATCTTCTGCGAGGTGACCCTGTTTACCGTGGTGGCCCTGATGCTGGCCCCATTCGGCGCCGAGACGGTGGCGAGCCACCAGATTGCGCTGAACTTCTCCAGCCTGGTCTTTATGCTGCCCCTCTCCATCGGGGTGGGTGTCACCATCCGGGTCGGTCACAGCATCGGCGAAGGGCAACCCCATCACGCCCGGGTGGCGGCTCGCACCGGCTTGATGCTGGGGATGGCCATCGCTGCTGCCACTGCCGCCATGACGGTACTGCTGCGCGAGCAGATCGCCTCCATCTATACCGATGATCAGCAGGTGATCGTCCTGGCGGCCATTTTGCTGTTCTTCGCCGCCATCTATCAAATCTCCGACTCGGTGCAGGTGGTCGCGGCCGCCGCACTACGCGGTTACAAGGATACCCAGGCGATCTTCTACGTCACCATCGTCGCCTACTGGGGACTGGGGCTGCCCACCGGCATGATCCTGGGTCTGACCGACTGGCTGGTGCCGCGGATGGGGCCGCAGGGCTTCTGGATCGGCTTTATCGTCGGCCTCACCAGTGCGGCCCTGATGCTGGGGGCGAGATTGCGCTACATCTACGGCCGTTTTGCCACTCCGGAAGCCTGCACTACCCTGTCGCGATCTCAGTAACAGGGCTTGGCGAGCGACAACTCGCCTGCAAAATCAACAGGCTGCGCAAGAACTGGGCAAACAGTCTCCTTTGTGCATATGGCCTGTTGACAGCCTTGGGGGGCATGGGTAGTATGCCGACCACGTCAGCAGCGCTGGCGTAGTGAAGCAAGAGAAAGTGGGTTTATAGCTCAGTTGGTTAGAGCACTACCTTGACATGGTAGGGGTCGTTGGTTCGAATCCAATTAAACCCACCACTTTTTCTGTGATGCGTCCTTAGCTCAGCTGGTTAGAGCACCACCTTGACATGGTGGGGGTCGGTGGTTCGAATCCACTAGGACGCACCATTACAGAACACTGATTATGCGTCCTTAGCTCAGCTGGTTAGAGCATCACCTTGACATGGTGGGGGTCGGTGGTTCGAATCCACTAGGACGCACC